>CBCOZL010000001.1:0-89222 GCA_965114645.1 uncultured Lachnospiraceae bacterium
GATTTGCCCTCCCCCTGCATAGCAGGGGGTTTATTTTTGTCTGTGACACAAAAATTGAAAGACAGCAGCCAACCGGCCGCTGTCTTTCGCGCACTTTCTTTTTATTGCTAATTTAATTAATTCTGACCTTCATGACAAAGGATGTTGCTGTATCCGGCGTCTTTACTCCCTGTCCTTTATATCTGACATACATCTTCACGTTGTTTTCAGAACCGTTTCGATACTCGATGCCTTCCTTCAGATGCACAATCACCTTCAGCGAACCATCCTTCTGTACCTTTTGTATCAGTTCAAAACTCTCAAGCGCCTTTTCATCCTTTTCTCCGAAGTACACCTTTTCAATCATTCCGACCGATCCGGCCTTAGGTGTAACGACGAAGGTTGCGTCATAGTTCTTGGTGGAGAGGTATACATCCAGCGCATCCTTATTCACCGTCGCCTTCGGCAGCACCTGGGATGCTTTGATCTTTAAAGTTTTGGATATAACGCCGTTCTTTTCTGCATTTTTTCCCGCATATCCAGCCACCTTCACCCAGATCCGCACCCTATATTCCTTATTGTACTCGAGCGGTGCATATTCATATTCCATCGGTGTATCTGGTGTGTTCAGTGTATCTGGTGTATCCGGCGTGCCTGGTGTATCTGGCGTGTCCGGTGTATCTGGTGTATCCGGCGTACCTGGTGTATCCGGTGTGTCCGGCTTATCGGGTGTATCCGGCGTGCCTGGTGTATCTGGCGTGTTCGGTGTACCTGGTGTATCCGGCGTGTCCGGCTTATCGGGTGTATCCGGCGTACCTGGCGTGTCCGGCTTATCGGGTGTATCCGGCGTACCTGGCGTGTCCGGTGTATCTGGTGTGTCCGGTGTACCTGGTGTATCTGGCGTGTCTGGTGTATCCGGCGTGTCCGGCTTATCTGGCGTATCCGGCGTGTCCGGCTTATCGGGTGTATCCGGCTTATCTGGCGTGTCCGATGCTTTCAAGGTCTTCTTGGGTGTCACAAAGAATTTACCCTTATCCTTGCCCTCTGTAATCATCTCAATATCAAAATACTGGCTCTCCTGATCTAACGATCCATTCCAGTCATAAATTCTGACATCTGTGATTTTTCCCTGCAGATTCTGCAGCGTAGGGTTATAAATGATACCATTCTTTGCATTGGCTTCACCCTCTCTATTCAAGAGGTTAATCTTGCCGCTTGCTTTCACCGTAAGTTTAATCTCTTGCGATGAATATACTTTCACTTTGACTGTAACGGGTTTCGCATACACAGTTATCATTCCCTGCTTCTCGTATGCCGGAGTCATACTGAAAGAATATGTCCCGGCCGCCACAGAATCCTTTAAGGATACAGACAACACATTATCTGTATTCTCCTCCGAATTACCCGCCGTCACCTGAAAATTAAACTTGTTTTCCATGCCCGGACTGGTCGTACATTTAACTGTGGTACCCTGGCTCTCCGCACCTACATCCAACAGACTGTAGCCATCTGGAACACCGCTTACTTTAAAAGACAGTTCCGCCGTCTCCCCGGATCCGGCAACCGGCTCATCAGCATCAGTAATCGCGTTATTGTTGTTCCTAAACGCTTCCAGATTCAATTTCAAGGAACCCTTACCAAGCTTGACAACCGGTTTTGTATCTACAACCTTTACTGTGAGTCTGACCTTTTTTAAATCCAGACCGTCATTCTGCGGGTCCCACTCAAACTTATATGTTCCTTTCGTTATCGTTTTTCCTGCTTCGATCTTAACTGTACCCTTACCGTCTGTACAGTTCACTGTCAGATTGTCAATCGCTCCTCCGCCAGATACAGGACGAAATGTCTGAGTTCTTCCCATATCCAGTCCCTTCTGATTGGAGACAAGGGTAAATGCCGCCTCCTTCTCGGGATAGTTCAAATTCAAGGATACAGAAGATTTATCCGTCTTAATATTGGGCTTCGCGCTGCTGACATTCACCGTATAAGTTAAATTAAGCGTTCTCTCATTGCCATTCTGGTCAAGATCCCAGTTCGTGTTGCGCACAGCCAGCTTAATCTTACCTTTGTCCGGCTCAAAATCAAGTGCAACGGAACCGTCCTTAATCTGGGCCGCCTTGTATAAAATAATATCTTCCGAATCTACCGTAACAGCGTATGCCCCGCCAAGGTATACTTTCTCCTTAGTCTTTGATTTCTTATCATACAGCTCCAGAACTTCTTCCCGTCTCCCACAATTCGACCAATAGGTCGCCTTCGTCTCCCGCAGGGCATAAGAGGGAGCTGTGGTGCAGGTCGGCATAGTCACTTTCATTCTCTTCGCCGCGCTGTCGCTATAACCTTCATAATAAATAACAAGATTTCCTGTCACTGCGGGCTTCTTTTTGCTCGTATATTTCAGCCCGCCCTCTGTCCGCCTTATAATCACTTTTCCAGACGCAAAATCACTCAAGGTTTTATCCACTTCAAAATTATCCGTGAAGAGTTTGTCGTCCGCATTATTCTTGTTCAGAGGTTCCAGTACTACATCACGGATATCAGTAATCCCCAGCTTGGTGATCTCCGTAGTCACCACTGTCGGTTCCCCGTCCGCCGTACTTCTGCCATCTTTATAAAAAAGATTAAACTTTACTTTCTTCGAGTTAAACTTGATGGTCGGCGCAGGCACTGTGCGCTTGACGTTAATGGTGAGGGGCAGGCGGTCTTTTAAATTGGTATTACCATTCACAGCAACCTGTACCTTGTATGTACCATCTTTCATGGAAGGAGCAATAGGTTTTATATTAAATTTCTTGCAACTCTTATTGCTGGTATCTGCATTAAACTCATAGGTAAACGGAGTTGAAGCTGTAGACCCTTCCTCGTAAAGCGTAATCTTTGCATCACTAAGCCCAAGACCGTAAGCTGAAATCAGCTCTATCGTACCGCCATCCGTCGTATTGGGATTCACCGTCACGGTAGAAGAGGCAAGCCTGTAGCCCTCCTTGTACACCCGGACCACAAATTTCTGCGTCACTTTATCTTTTTCAGCGCCCGCCGCATTGTTGGCCGTCACCGTAATGGTAGCCTCACCCTCACAGCCCTTTTTAATCGTTACAATATTTTCCGCACTTTTCGCCTCTGTGGTTAAACTTTCAACAGATGCCACCCTGTCATCGCTGCTTGTCCATTTCAGCGTTTTACCAATGCTGTCCTCGCCGTCATATACGTTGGCCTCCAGTGTAAACTTATAATCTTTGCTGGCCACAATATTCTTAGGAACTATGGCCGTCTGAATGCCATATTTATCCCCGCTCACTTCTATTAAGTCATCATAACCGGACGCTTTGAGTGTGATACTCCTGGCCTCTGACGTCCTCACGACAATGGTTCTGTTGATTTCGATATCTTTCCCGTCGCCTCCCTTCACTACAACCCGAATGGTGGCATCGGCCTTTTCCTCGTTTCCCGTTCCGACAGCAGTGATGATACCGCTACTATTCACTGTCGCCACATTCTTATTCGAAGAGGAAAAACCTAGTTTCGTAGCAGGAATGGACTCCCCATCCTCATCCAGCAGGAACATCCGGGTAGTCTGCCCTACTTTGAGTTCTACACCGAGATACCCCTGATCGTCCTGCTTTCCATCCTGCAGCAGCTCCCCGGCCGAAAATTCCGCAGTTACTTTCTGCCCTTTGATCATATCCGGCGTATTAGAGCGGAATTCTGCGGTAATAACCGCACCGCCCTCCGGCATAAGAAAGTAATACTTCTCGTCTTCCTTCTGCATCGGCAAGCCGTTGCAACGCAAAGATCCAGAAATAAATGTATAATTCTTTCTCTGGCTATCAGTCGTCTGCATGGGAAACACCCAGCATTTTTCACCGGCTTTGACACCCTTCTTTCCATTCTGGTCGTTAACATCACTACTTGCCGCAGGATCCAGTGTTACAAGAACCGTACCTCCAGGGAACCCGTCCTGAGACATCGGAGTACCGTTTATATCTTCCACTGTATATTTGTAATAAGCATCCTGAGCCGGCTCAAGACCTTTTTTCTTCGCATATTTATAACCATTACTGCCTTCTTCCGCTATAATCAGCAATCCATTGGCATTGCCGGGAAATGCCTCCACCTCAGCTATCTCCCCATCTTCAGTTCTATCGCCGATCTCTATATTATAACATTCCAGCTTCACCCTGGTCAGTCGCGTACAGTTCTGGAAAGCATAGTTTCTCACTGCGATCACAGATTGCGGAAGGGTCAGCTGCTTTAGTCCGATACATCCCGAAAAAGCGTAATTGCCAATTGTCATATTTTTTCCATTTACAAAATTTATGGCATTCAAAGCTGTACAACCTGAAAACGCGCGCTCCGGAATCAAAGCCAGTGTTGTGCCCGGCGACAAATCCGTAAGCCCTGTGCAGCCCTCGAAAGCGTACGCCCCCAGCGTAGTCAGACGCGTATTTGTAAAATCCACTGTCTTAATGGCTTTGCACCCCTTAAAAGCGGATTCCCCGATAAGCTCCAGTTTGATCGGCAGAACGAATCCTCTGTCCGAGCAAAATTCCGCCAACGCAGCACACCCTTCAAAAGCGCTCGCCCCGATTGAAACCAGCTCACAGTAATCCCTGTCCTTGATATATACCAGATGAAGCTTGATATCACCCTTAAACGCACTGTCCCCAATACTCGTCACAGCCTTCGGCACTGAAATCTGTGTCATTGCCGTACAGGTTTCAAACGCACTTGCTCCGATCTCGGTCACCGTTGAGGGAATGTAGACACCCTTTAACCCGGTACATCCTTTAAAGCTTTCCGCTGCAATAGCAGTCAGCCCCGCAGGCAGCCTCACATATGTAACATTCTGATTACCAGAGAATACACCTGGCGCGATGGAGGTATACTTCTCCCCTTCTTCCGGCTGTTTCAGTTCCACATTTCCCTCGAACTCCACCGGCACTTCCACTTCTATGGTATTTCCGCTTACAGTCTCTGTTTCCATTTGGGTCACACCCGTAAGCACACCGTTCTCTACTTTGTAGATATACTTCTCGGAAGCGTTCGCGTCATAAGTCACGCGCATTCCCGTATCGTCCGTGAAGGTTACCATTCTGCTGACATAGGCCTTTGGCTTGCTCTCTACTTCCACAGGCTCTTTTCCTTCTGGCTCCTCCACAGGCTCTTCCTCTGGTATCTCCTTCACAGGCTCCCCGGGTGTTTCATCCAGATTTTCTTCCTCATCCTCTTCCCCAGTCAGCTGGTCATCGCCCTGCTCCTCATCGTCTTCCTGCGGCACAGAGGGATCGCTTTCCCCGGGGCTTTCCTGGTCTTCACCCTCCTGCGTCTTATCTTCCTCATCGGACGAATCCCCCTCCGCCGGGGTCTGCGTCTCCTCAGATGTATTGTCAGTCTCCGGCACGTCTTCCACGGAGGTATCTTCCGTACCGCCGGAGGTGTCCTCCTTCTGCCCAGGCACTGTCTCCTCTGATTCTTCCTGGGATGTCGAAACAGGCATGTCCGCTCCCTGCTCCGCCGCAAGAACCGTCATGCCGTTTCCGCTCACCACCAGACTGAGCGCCAACAATAATGCAAATACTCTTCTTCTCCTCATTACTTACCACCTTTTTCCATGCGTACATTAACTGTTACTGCCGTGTTTTATCATGTCATCTGCACAGTGAGTTGCATAACATTTTATTATGTCACCCTATGATGGTTTTGATTATAACATCCGTAATTGTATTATGCAATAGGAAATCCACTACATCTAGTGTTTTAAGAAAATCTTAATGTTCGGTCTGCCGCTCTGCGCTGATATACATTTGCTTAGAACTTTTCGGTCTTTCCGGCAGTGTCATACGAATCACCCCGGCATCAATCAGCGGCTGTACATGCTTTTTCATGGCATAGGCCATGGAGGAGAGTCCCAGATACGCGCAGATCTCTTTTCTGCTTCTTGGCACCTGGCAGAACACAGCCAGATCCTTCCCTGGCTCCTGCTCTTCATCAGATTTTAGGACAGTCTCTGCGCTGCCCGCATTGTAAAAACATACACGAAATTCATTTCTGTTATCCGTAAACTCCGGCTCTCTCAATCCATATTCCCGCAGTTCTCTCCGCATCGTTGGTATGCCGGAATAACGGTTTTCCGTTACTCCCAGCATCTCCAGCGCAGCCGCCAGTACTGGATTTCTCGTGTCGGGCTGCAGCTTTCCAAGCTGATCCACGCGCAGCCTGCCATAAATGCCTCCCGGACTGTGAATTTCAAGTCTGTCTTCATACATTCGGATCTGTATCGGCATTCCCTCCGTATGCATACTGTAATCCCGATGCACCAGGGCGTTGAGAACAGCCTCTCTGACTGCTGTAACCGGGTATTCTGTCCGGTCTTCCCGCAGGCCGGTTTTGGCATTGATAATGGTCATCTTCTTCATATTTCTTTTCACGAACAGCAGAGCCTCGTCAAGCATCTGCGGTATACTGCCCTCTATTCTCCGATTGTCAATGAATCTCGCTCCATAGTCGTTCAGTTCGCCCAGTTCCCTGCCTGGAATCACCACTGCCGTAACACATAGCTGTGGAAAATATGCCTGTGGATACGGACAGAACAACATGCAGGCAGTCAGTGTTACCGCTCCCATCCTTGTAATACTCATCAATTCCCGAATTTCAGAATCACCTAAATTGGCAAGATTGGGTTTCCCCTCTTTCAGCAGCGCAATATAGGAATCCACTTTTTCAGAATCCAGCATAGCAGGCGCAGCTCTCTGTACCTCGCGTACATCGTCCTGATATTTTTTACGAAACGCCTCATAGCTGTACACTTCATATTCAGTCATAGGCTCATCACTGTCACCCACGCGGACATAAGATCCCCGCACACGCCCCTGCCCTTTGTAGTAGCAGGGTCTCTCCGCAATATCCATTCCCGGAATTTCCGCGGCAACATAATTTTTCCCATCCTTTTCCGTTACCGTAAGCAAAGGTCTGACAACCGGCTCCATCTGCAGACACTGCTCGTTAATCTTTTTCTGCAGATCCTGTGTATCGTACACGCCCTGCTCCAGATAGCCTGCCTCCTCGTCAACACCGAATACAATCACGCCGCCGTCGTCCTGATTGGAAAAAGAGGACAACGTGTCATACAGTCTCTTAGGACAGCCCTTTGCCGCCGCTTTGATTTCCAATGTTGCACATTCACATTTCTTCTTTTGAATTTCATTTAATTTTTCATTAAATTCTTCGGGGGTCATTTAACTTTCTCTCCTTTGTATTTTAGATATTAGCATTTTCATTAAATTTATTCAAGAAATTTCACTAATCATTTCACTTCCTCATCTCAATTTGAGTTATTTTCTTCTTTATTTAAGTTTCTTCTAATTATATTTCACTAATTTTGCTAAATATTTGAGTTGTTTTGAGTAATCCGCTTATACACATAAAAACTGAGCCACAGATTTACTCCATGGCCCAGCCTGTCCTTCTTTATTCCAACCACCACAACAGCGTTTTGGCCCCGATGGTATAGGTGATGGTCTTTTCCCCGCCATAGTTTCCGATACCACGCAAGGTTACTTTTGCCCTGCCTTTTGCCGAATGGTTTACATAAGTTTCTTCCTTTATGACATAGTCCTTACCCAGGACAAGAGGCTCTTCCACACCGTTCATTGTCACGGTCAGATCCTCCGCCGTCAGTGTAACCGGCCTGCCGTCCTGATAGCGCTTTGCCGCCACCTTCACCTTCGCTTTGGTGAAATCCGCCGAAACGATGCGGTACACTTCGGAGATTTCCGGCGGTGTTCCCCCCGTCCCGGCATAGAGGCCGATTCCCTGCGCTGTCACACGGATTGACGTGCCGGCCTGCGGAATGTCCTCCTCGCCCACAACGTCCCCGGCGCTGCGCACCGCACGCAAGAGCTCTCCCTCCTCCAAAACGAGCACCTCGGTCTTTGTCTCGTAGGTGTATTGTAGATTTTTGTCATAATCTTTGCCCGCAGTCAGTGTGGAACCGCTCACATCCTTCAGCACGGCTTTTGTCTTATAAGCGCCCTTCTTCTCGCGGTAAACCACATCCTTCAGGGTCATGGTAATCTTCCTTTGCCCATCGCTGGTTATGTTAGCGAACTGCCCGTCCGTAATGGTGAAGGTTCCCGTCAATTTGCCTTTAAAGTTTCCCTTGCCGGTAATCGTGAACTCCGGCAGCTTCTTTTCCTCCATTTCATCCGTGGTCAGCGCGTTATTATTTTTGTAGCTGATCCGATAATCTTTATTCCATTCGAGAGCCGTTCCCCGATATGCCAGAAGAACCACAGGCTTGCTCCCGCCTTTTACATAGGGTGTCGTGATCCCGTCCAGTCCCGTCAGATCTGTCACCTTGTCAGGCGCAGCCTGCGTATAGTAGGAAAGTGTGAAATCACGCCCGCTTCCGATCCTGTCCTCACGCAATTCGCAGGGCTGAATTTTATAGCTTTTTTTAAGCTGCCCGCTGTACTCGTTGATACCCTGAAAGACAATCGCAGCCGTTCCCGCCTTAACGGCGCCTTTTTTCGCCGCGCCTGTGTATGACACCACATAATCGCCGGTTCTGCCATCTTTACTCTCTACAAGAACACGGTCATTCAGCGTCAGTGTGTACGCGCCGGGTGTCTGCAGCATTTTCTGGTATTCTCTCTCATATGCCGCTCCCTCTGTGTCCAGGTTCTGATCGATCGCCACATACTCCTTATTCTCGAGCCCCTCCACTTTCGCCTTCGCGATGGAAGTCCCCACAATCTGATATGTCACACTCCTTCTTCCGGCATAGCCGCTGCCATCCACCGCCGTTAGGGTAACCGTGGCCTTGCCGACCGCCTGGTCATTGCTGTAAGAGAGCGTATAGTGTTCGTTCTCCACAAGCGGCTGCTTCTTGTAAGTCACTGTCAGCGCATTCGGCCTGATCCCTCCCTCTTCCTTCAGCAGCGCATCGCTGTAAGTCTGATTCGGAATCTTCGCGACACTGACCTTGCTAAGGAGCACATCGGAGGTGATTTTCTCATAAATGGTAATCTGCCCCTTATAACCGCCCTGTCCCGAAATCACAATCGGATAGACACCTGTCCTGCTGTAAGCCCCCGCGCCTGTCCATGGATAACTCAACGTATAATCCTTGTTCGCCGCAAGTTTTTTTCCATTTCGGTATATGGCCGGAGAAGCCTTGATGACTTTTCCACTGAACGCCACAAGGACATCATCCGCTGTAATGTCATGATCCGTCAATGCCTTTGGCACAATATCAAAATAGACATACTCTGTCCCCGTGTAATTACCCTTGCCTTTTACGGTAATCGTCGGACGTGCCTGGCCCTCTGCGTTCACATTCTTATTATTCTTGTACGACAGGGTATAATCCCTGCCCTCCACAAGCTCAAATACCTCTCCCGTTTTACCGTCCTGATCGTCTCCCTGAACAATCAGACTTCCGTCGGGAGCAACCGTGCTGTCAAACACCCGCACTTTCGGTTTGACCGCGCTGCCCGTATAAACCTGGTCTCCCACAGGGATCACATAGAAGCCCTTTTCTGTTCCGATCTCCTGATAGTGGGGATAAACATGGGTTTCCTCCACATAGACAGGCTGATCCGCCGTAAACACACTTCCCTGTCCGCCGGCTCTGGTGTACCAGCCCCGGAAAATCTTTCCGACAAACTGTCTATGCTCCGGCATCCTCTCCCCGCCTACGCTTTCCCCATATCCCAGGGACAGCCGCTGTGCCACAGTTCCGTTCTCGTTGTGAAAAATGACATTGCACGCCTTCACCGCCACATGATAAGACGCCGTATATCCCGGCACCGAAGCCGTAATCTTTGCCGTCCCTGCTCCCTGTGCCGTCACCCTGCCGTCTTTCACAGTTGCTGTCTTCTCGTTGGAGCTGCTCCAGCTAATGCTGTTGTCCGACGTGGTATCCTTCGGCCAGTACTCCGCATTCAGACTGATGCTCTGCCCCTGGAACAAATCCGTCTTAACAGCCCCCTCTTCCGCACCGGGATCTGATAATTCCAGCCTGTAAATGGGCGCAATCACCTTAACCACACAGACCGCTGTTTTGTTTCCCGCCTTTGCGGCTTTCGCCGTAATTTTCACTTCCCCTGTGCCGACAGCGCTAACCACTGCTTTGGACGAATCATCCGGGTCTGCCTTGACGGTGGCAATCTTCTGATTGGCAGATGTCCAGACGATCGTTTTGTCCGACGTGGTATCCGCCGGGTCAAAACTCACCTGCAGATCCGCTGTGGCGGTATTCTCCGCCTTTTCCTGCCCGCTCAGATTATTGGTGTCTTCCACCACCGTGTCAGGTCTGCGCAGGGTGACCGTTTTTTTGTTAAGCACGATACCCTGCAGCGGCACTTTAACGACAACCTGACAGGATACCTCCACCTCTTTGTAGGAGGCCGTGATTACCGCCTCTCCCTGATCCACAGCCGTGATCAGTCCGTTGTGCACCGTCGCCACGGAAGTATCGCTGCTCCTCCACGCTGCCATCGCCGGATCAGACTCCACGTCATCCACATAGAACTTGAGCTGCTGTGTCGTCGGGCTTGCCGGATCAGCAGATCTGTCCAAAGAAATGCTTGTCTTATCCAGCTTCAGCGCCGGATAGTAAGTATCATTCGGCATATTGTCATAGACAGGGATCTTAAAGACAAATGCGCTGTTCAGCGACCCCGCATTGGCGTACATCTTCTTCGTGCTGGAGGACTCGCTCCGGGGCGCCTGGATGTTCTGCATATACTGATGCTCATAGACGCCATACGGACTGTTTTTGTTGACGTTAAACTTCTCCAGATAAATCGTATCCTGCCCTTTTAAGATATAGTTATTACCGATCGTTGCGGCGCCACCCTCGAGAGACTTATACCGGGTATTCCATCCCTTATTCTTTGCGTAGGTCAGGCCTTTCACAATCTTCTCCGCCGTGGAAGAACCGTTCACCCCCACATTAAAGAAATTATAATATCCTTCATAGCCCGGATACGTGCCGGAAATCAAGCCGGAGGTTCCCTGTCCCTGCTCCTGGTAAACGCGGGAAGCCAGGTGAATCGGACTCAGTTTCCTGCCACTGCCAATCTCATAGAATGCCTTTGCATAGGTACGGCCCTGTGGATCATCCGCAAGTTTTCCCTTCATAAAGGTATTGTTCAGAAATGACTGCACTGCGGACTCCGTGTGATAGGACGCGTTAAAAGTCAACTGCTCAAACTGGAAAATATAAGTTTCGGTCAAAAAATTGCGTGGATCCATATGATACGCCACAGCCGGACGCGTCGCGTAGTTCCAGCCGATCTCGCTGGGGCACGGGTTTCCGACCCACCCCTTCTCCACGTTGGAGGCCGTTCTCTGGATTAGGCTCTTACCCCCCATCTCCTTAGAGACCGACGTATTAAAATCCAGCCCTGTCCTCATGGGCACAAAAGTCCAATTCGGATGGGCGCTTTTCAAGCTTCTCAGATCCGCCTGGTACGCCCCGGGAAAAGCGCTGATATCCGAAGTGTCCACCGCGTAGGTCATCATGGAATATGTCCGCATTCCGTAGGCCGTACTTTTGTAGATATCCAGGCCCTGCTCAAGAACCGGCTGCAGATACTCTTCCTCCCATGCCAGCCAGTCCTCATCAGAGTACGCCAGATAATAGCTCTGCACATATCCTGTGCCCTCCGCACCGTTTTGCAGATACTGCACCCGGTACCAGACATCGTCCTCTGTAATCTCCACGCCCTGCACATACAAGGTCTGTCCGATCTCCAGCGAATCCGTCTTCCCACTCTCTGTATCCGCTTCCCTGCGCACATCATAGCTGTCTGCATGATAAAGCAGCGCCATCAATGGTTTCTCGGAAACCAGCGCGGCAAAAGACTTCTGCGCCTCCTCTATCATCGCCGCCCGCTCTGCATCCAGACTGTTTTCCGAGACGGAGGACAGGTCGTTTTCAGAAACTGAAGGCAGATCGTTCCCAGAAACGACGTCTGTGTCATTTTCAGAGACAGAATCGTCCTCCGGCGCTTCTCCGTCTGCGTCATCCTCTTCCGGCTTCTCCGGCATCTCTCCCTCTGCGTCGTCCTCTTCCGGCTTCTCTGCCGTCTCTCCCTCTGTGTCATCTTCCTCTGGATTCTCCGGCGTCTCTCCTCCCGCGCCGTCCTCTTCCGGCTCCTCTGGCGTCTCTCCCTCCGCGTCGTCCTCTTCCGGCTTCTCTGCCGTCTCTCCCTCCGCGTTATCCTCTTCCGGCTTCCCCGGCTCTTCTCCTTCTGCAATTTTGTCTCCTTCCGGGTTTGCCGTATTTTCGGAAATCGACGACACCTCCTGTGCCCACACCGTCACAGACATGCCTTCCACGCAGAGCGCTGCACTGAGCAGCAGCGCCAGAAGCCTTCCTGCTTTTCTCTTACTTCCTGTCCTTTCCCATACTTTTCGTCCCATCCTGTGAAACGTCATATATCTCATCTCCCGTTATTTTCCATAATCTTCCATTTTGATCGCTCTTTCTCTGTACTCTGCCATGCTTTCCCGCACAACTGGAGAGCGGCCGCAATGTTATGTCTACCATTTTGACTCCTATCATAACATAAAAAAGAGAATTGAAACAAGTAAATACTTGCCAATTCTCTAAAAATGTCCCGGACTGTCTTCACCGTCCGCTCACTGATCCGCAGTCTGTCTGATTTCATATCTTCCGTTCTCATCCGCCACCGCTTCCAGTGTCAGTATATTCCCTTCCAGAGACCGTTTTTCTGATACACCCACGTTATCTCCATAGTAGTTGACATCATTCTCTGGAATAAACGGGATCTCCGCACAGGTCAGCTTTACCTTCAGATACTGGAGATAAAACTGGTGATCCGACACCATTTCCAGATTGCGGATCATGACGCCGTCAGCCTCCTTCACCTCTTCTATGTCAAAAGTAAATTTTGCCCAATGCTTCAGTCCCGGAATCATGTCAGACGGATAATTTCCGCGATAGCCCGAACACGCCCAGTTAATTTTTGTATCATAGGCTCTTTCCAGAACCATCTTCGCGTTGGAAAACAACATGACCACCGCAAGGAAAACCGCCAGTCTGGCTGTCAGCTTACGCCGGTTTTCGGTCTGCAGCAGCGGCATACACAGAAATGCATACCAGTACGGAGATATATAATACAGCAATTTCCCGGCGCTCCAATATTTGTTGCCGACACACATGCCGATTACGATCACCGCGCCAGTCAGCACCAAAGTCCAGAGCATCCATGCCGTCCGCTCTGTCTTTTCAAAAGCAGGCCGGACCAGACAGAATAAAACCAGACAGGCAAGCAATACCGCCAGCCCTGTCAGAACCAGAGCCGCAACCCCGTAATACCTGTCATAATTGACCGTCATATTGTACATCCCGGAAACAGACAGAATACAGTTTACCAGCCTGCTGACAGGCCCCGTAATCCTCCCGTCATCTATTCCGTATCTGCCCAGCCACCATCTGTTAAAATAGTCAGCCCATGCCTGCCTTCCGTCATCCACCGAGGAATTAATCTGTCCTTTCAAAAATCCCATGATTCTGTAATTGGAGGCAACGGCAGTCAGCAGTGACAGAATCGGTATACATACCGTCTGAATCCCCCGCTTCCACCCGGGCTTTTTCCTTTCACGTACAAAGAGAAGCAGGCCGCACAAAAGATACAGTGCGCCGTGCACAAGGGCGCTTTCCAGGTACAGCGCCAGCCCTGCCGACGCCAGCAGCACGAGCAGCACATACTGTCTGCTGTTCCACGCCTCTCCATCTGCCATTCCCTGCATATATTGAAAAAAAACCGCCGTAAGAGCAGTCAGAACCGCTATGGAAGACATCTGTGACACCGCGTCGATGTCATACTGAATCTGCCCCCAGAAGCCTGCACAGTACAATGCCGCCGCTGCAATCCCGACAGCCGTCCACATCCGATACTTTCCGGGCCGCTGCTTTGTCACTGTCTGGAACAGATAAAAAAGCGACGGCAGAATCATGGCCTGCACAAACATCCTGAACAGATAGACCACCCAGTATATCTCTCCCGCACCGTTCCACCGCAGCACAGCAATCATCAGTCCCGCTGACGGCCTGTCATGCACCATCCACTGATACCCGCGCCATAAAACGTCGCTTTCTATCCCTATCTGTTCCTCTGTCCGGCTCTCATACCAGCCGATCGGATGCATCGACATTGCCACCGTCTCCTCGACATATGTCTGCTGGTCGCTGCAGTTTCCTCTGTACACATAATACTGGTCCCCGCCAGCCAGTCCCGGAAGAAGCATGACCAGCCACAGTCCTGCCACACATCCAAGAACCGCTGCCCCTGCTTTCGTAAACAGTTTCCGCCTTATCAGCGAAAAGAGCGCTGCGCCTCCGAACAACAGCCAGACAATCCGTATGAGCTGGACAGACAAATGGCACGTAAAATACAAAAAGGTTGATAAGACAGTCATTTCCGCGAAGCCTGCCGCAAAGGAAAGCCACTCTGCCGATTCATCTCCCTCATTTTTATAAAGCCGTTTAACCGTCCACTGGCCGACAGCAAAAACAATGCCAATATACAACAGTGCCCCGAAAAAATCTAAAATCATACGCGGCTCTCTCCGTCGTGGGAAATACAGTTGATCTGTGTCAGGCACTTAATTCTGGAAAGTGCATCCAGGAGTTCTTCTTTCTTAGCCGTTCTGATTTCAATAATCAGTTCCGCCTCCCCATTTTTGATGCATCTGGACTTTTCCTTATGATACTTGCATTTCCCTTTCAGAAGCTTCTCCAGATCTTCATAATCGATCTCCACCGCCAGGGCACGCAGCACAAGCAGATCAGGCGCCTTGGCACCCGGTACCAGATCCAGCACCAGAAGCAGCACCGTCATCACAATACACAGTACAAAGGAGAGCAGATACAGCCCAACACCCACAATAATACCTGCACTGACCGACCAGAACAGATACAGAAGATCCATCGGATTCTTAACTGCATTGCGGAAACGGACAATGGACAGCGCGCCCACCATTCCTAAAGATACCAAAAGATTAGACTGCATCGCAATCATAATCGCCGCCACAATAACCGGCATACCCGCCAGCGTCACGTTCAGATCCTTGGAGTAAAAGGCCGACTTGGAAGCCAGCTTGTACACCATGAAAATATAGATTCCAACCAGCGCCGCAATCACAAGCAGCAGCAAAATGCTTTTGGCCGAAAGGTTCGTACCGCCTCCCAGGCTCTCATAAACACTGTTTTTAATGACATCCTTTATTGACATGGCAATTCTCCTTTATATGTGAAAATAATTAATAATTCCCCTCCGTCTCAAGGGCTGTTCCTTCCCGGCACAACTGGTATTTGGAATATGCCGACTGCCGCATGCTGCCCAGTTCCAGAAGCTGTACCAGAAAATCCGGCATGAACGCATCGTATTTCACTTCCAGCACCTTATCATACTCCCGCAGAAACTCATAGCTGATATTTTTCTGCCCGAAATCCTCCACACGGGTGCTTGCACGCACATTGCGGTCAAGGGTAATACGCACATTCCCCGGCTCATACACATAAGCTTTGCGTTCATAAGCCACAATCACCCTGGGGCTGAGCCCCTGTGTCCTGATTGCCAGATTAAAGAGTGTCGCCGGATCCTCCGCCGAACCCTCTTCCTCAATACAGTCTCCCCGCATCAGACGCTCCATCTGTGCTCTTGAAATGTTCTTCGACCGCTTTAAGATACGGTTGTCCTTTTTCGATTTTACCTCCAGCTTGATCACATCCAGGGAATCGTTATATATTCTGATCCGATATTTCACGCGGCGGTTCACACCGTCCACCGTATCCTGCAGGCAGGAATCACAAAGATCGTCGAAATAGAGGCTCACAATGCGGTAGCCTTCCAGACTGTTTTCATGATCGTCGGCATGAAGAACCGCTTCCATTCGCGCCTGAAGCATATACATCTCTGCCTCTGAACAGTTATATTTGTCTTCTACGCGGTACATCTAGCTCTCCTTCTCCTAAAAAATCATATGGATGATATTCCCGACCGTATTCCAGTCCGCCTGATCCGACGGAAGCACACGGTACCAGTATGCCATCATGCAAATCAAATTCCATCCAACACATATTCCACAATATCCGTAAACTGCTACGGATATGAATCTACAACCCCTGTTTTCCCGTTGAAGTTCCTCCAGCTTCCCAAACACACAGGCAACAAAAACCGCAAACACGCACATAAAATCGACGGCTACGCGCTGTCCATATGATCCGCCGTAATACCATGACCACCACGCACTTGACACATATACAGTCAGCAAAAAGAACACAGCCAGTCCGACATAAAGCCGTTCTCTCACTCTGTATGCCATGATCATTCCCGCCAGTGCAAGGAGCAGGACCGGGCTCCAGAAAAACAGTCCCTTTCTCACACTGAACAAAAAGTTCCCAAGCTGCGGCGCCAGCCAGTAAAAAGCTTCATTTCCATAAGAGTACAGAAACCAGTGCCCGGTTGCCGTATGCCAGTAAAGGAGTTGTGGAAATATCGTTACAAAACCTGCCAGAATAATCGGAACGGCCCTGATTGGTTTCAAAATCACCCTCATCCTATCCTGCAGCGTGTCCCAGTCTCTAACACCATAAAACACATAAGTCAGCACAAATAAAATATTCGTGTTACGGCACATAAAGATCAGTCCCGCCAGAAGGCCAAAGATACAGGTCTGCCAAAGTTTATTTCTGCCTTCGCTGACGCGTTCTTCATACCAGCACAGGTAGTAAAGAAACAGGTTAAACAGAAAATAGGAATAAACATGGGAAAAACAGGCGTCGTATGAGGCATAGTGAAACAGATTTGTCCCATATGTGATAATGATACACGCAAGCAGCGACACCTTATCCGAAAATCCAAGATATCTGGTCAGCAGTCTGTACAGCAATACCGTACCTGCCACCCAGTAACAGACCCCGCCAAAAAGTATCATATACTGGTACAAGTTGGTGTACCCCGTTGCCGTCACACTTCCCGTCATGGTATCCCGCAGAAGAGAAATGATATGTGCCAGAAAGAAAAACGGGCTCTCCATAATTGCAACTCCTACAGGATATTTATTGACAATTCCTCCCGCCGACTGTATCAGATCCAGGGGATGCTCCCACCCCTCCACGAAACCAAAGCTGAAATCTCTATATATCATTGCTGGAAGATACACATAATACCCAAACCCATCAGAATATACCTTGGGGGCATTCAGGACCTTTACATGATATACCCAGATTATACTACACAGCATCAAGAAAGCTGTTGCTGCCAAAAATATCAGCAATGCCCTGTTTTCCTTTATGATATCCGTCAGTTTACATTTCATATTTTTTTCCATTTCCACCCCATTTCAAAGGAATTACCCGCCTCCATACAGCACGACATGTTATCATGTTATCGCAAAATAAAGAAAAAATCGTTTTAATACAATTCTTAATCTGCTCTCTCTGTCTGATTTCCACACACTTCCCTGACAACAAACTGCGGTGAATTATTGATACATATATAAATACGTCCGATATATTCTCCCATCAGTCCCATATTAATCAGAATCAGTCCGCCTATTACAAGTATAATAGCTGTCTGGGAACTCCAGCCGTACGGAATAATCGCCTCCAGTTCAGGCATAAACAGCCGCCTGACTACAATGACAATCGTATAGATAAAGCCAATGAGCGCAATTAAAAACCCGATATACGTGCTGATTTCAAGCGGCTTCACAGAAAATGCCGTAAAGCCATTAAACCAGAGTGAAAAAAGCTTTTTCAGATTATAGCCGGATGCTCCCGCCAGCCTGTCATTATGCTGTATCGAAACATATCCGATATTTCTGGTAGTTCTGAGAACCAGTCCGCCAAGATAAGGATAGCAGTTCTGATACCGTATCATCTCGTCTGTAACAAATCTGCGTGCAACAAAAAAACTGCCTGTGTAGTATCCCCGCACGCCAAAAATATAGTCCGACATTCGCCTTGCAAAATCAGATCCCCATCGTCTGAACGCATTCTGATGCATCTCATCATATTTTGCGTATACCACATCATAGCCCTTTTCCAGTTCACACAACAGTTTTGGGACTTCTCCCGCCGGTGTCTGTCCATCGTCATCAAGCGATATCACATAATCACCTGTACAGTAGTGATATCCTGCAAGCACCGCGCTGTGCTGCCCGAAATTTTTTGCCAGACAAACTCCCAGAATGTGATCATCCCTTTCTGTATATTCTTTTATGACATCCCAAACGCCATCGGGCGAGCCGTCATTTACCAGAATAATTTCGTAATCATATTTCCCTTCTTTATTGACCATTTCCCTTATTTCTTCAATCACGTTTCCCACCGTTTTCTGTGATTTATAGCAGGGAATTACAAATGACAGTTTCTTTTCCATATACCGTCCACCTCATTCTATTTACAAAAAGTCCGTAGCTTTCTTATCTTTCAAAATAATACTTCTTTCTGGAACTATTACATTTTCATCCGACAAATCGTGCTGCACGTAAGCGTTTGCCCCAATCAGATTTCCATTTCCAATTATAATCTTATCCTTCGTAGACGCATTATTGCCAAAAAAATTCTCATCCGAAACTGTAACATGTCCGGCTACTGATGTGGAAATAGCAAAATAATTGAAGTCTCCAACCTTTGAATGGTGCGCGATCATTGCTTTTGGATAAACAATGTTCCCATCTCCGAGTCTGGCATACATTCCTATATAAGCCTGCTCAAAAATCAGATTTCCCTCCCCCAGCCAGTCCGTTTCCACACACGCTGTCCTATGTATATAGCTCTCTATCCGATAACCGCGCTCTTTTATCTCCATAAATTTTTCCCTGCGGGCACGGTTCATGCCGGTGTACCCAATACACAGATATAGGGCAATCTCCCCCTTTTTGTAATGTGTCTCCAAATCTTCAAAGGGAATAACTGGCAGCTTTCTGATTTCATTTTTAAAAGAGATTTCTTTGCAGTCGTCTGCGATATATCTTCTTTCCACCACAAATCCGGCAATCTCAATGCCGTCTTCCTCCAATAAATAGAAAAGATTTTCTGCCAGATCTGTCGTTCCATAAATAAAATAATACATATTCTTTACTCCATTATCACAAACTTCTCTGTCAGTTCCCTGATTCCAATCGCTTTTTTATACTTTTTCTCATATACATGGTCTGCTTTGCCGTCCAACAGATCCAGCCACCACATCACAATATTGTGTCCCAGCATGTACTGAAAATATACGGAGCCAGAAATTCTTGCATTTATTTCAAATATATAATTTTTATCCTCATGTTTTCTCAACTGAATGTTGATATAGCCGCGAAGTTCCATATAATTTACTATTTTTTCCGCTGCCGCGCGTATTCCCTCATCTTCTACCAGTTCAACAAAGGATGTATAACCGTGCTTCAGCTTCCTCCTGAAAATAATCGTAGAGGTATTCCTGCCATCAGAAAAAACGCCTACTGTATACTCCTGCGCCTCTTCGTCTATATATTCCTGAATCACAATCTCCCCGGCATCCACTTCTAATTCATTGATCTCATCAACTGTCCTTATCTTCTTTAAGAATTTAGATCCACAGGAGTTTCTGAGCTTAACAATATATGTTTTACCATCCTCTGAAAAATCGCCATACAGACAGGTCTTTGGCGTGTCTATTTCTCCTATTTTGTTCAGCATCCGGATGGTCTCGTATTTATCCTGAAAGATTTCGATTGTATCAGGATCATTGATCATCACCTTGATTCCTGCTTCTTGAAAAAGCCGGAAATTTTTTGAGATAACTTTGATTTCCACTTCGTTTGCAGGAATCAAATGCGTAATCCGATACTCTCTGCACTTTTTTAATAAATTCTCTACATATGCAGAGCTGACTGCGGCATCACTCTGCCAATAGGTGATAACCCGGTCCATGCCGACAGGATAATCATAGATATCACAACCATATACCTCGTCTTCCGTTTCCTGTAATATTTTAAGAATACCATTTGCGATATCCCCGCTGATTGCGGTAACCAAAATCCTTCTCATATGAAATCTTCCTTCCTGCGCTCCAGAACACTTTTCAATTTCTTAAGTCCCGGGTCATACTGATCAATCTGTCTGTATAACGCCGTTGTGTCCAGTGTGACATTCTCGAACTGCACCGTTTTATCAGATGTGTCTATCACAGCATATCCATAACCACTGCCATCCCTTGGCTGACCAAGTGAACCGGAATTAACTACTAAGGTATCACCCACAGACCGCTCCATCCTGCAATGGGTATGCCCCAAAATGACAATATCATACTGCTGATAGATCTGCGGCTCTTTAATCAAATCCCTGGGATACAGCCTGCCTTCCAATGTATCCTGCGGCGTTCCATGAAAAATTCCTATTTTACAGCCCTGCTCACAAATTACACACTCTGACCTGAGTTTTTCAAGTCTTTCGCACTCCGCTTTTGTAAAGCGTCTGTTGAGGGCAGCATAAGAATGTCCATATTTTTCAATAAAATCAGCCTCGCGTTTCTCCCCGCGAAACAGTTGGAGAAAATACGCATCATGATTCCCTTTTAACCAGATCAGATTTTCTAGTTGATCCAGTTTCGCAATGATTTCATGCTGATTATAATAATAACCGAAAATATCCCCACAGAAAACCAGATGGCTATAAGATTCCTGCTCTATTTTTTTTAAAAACGCATCCAGTGCATCGGAATTACCATGCAGGTCAGAAAAAACAACTAAGCGCACAGTCCGCCCCCTCTTACATTTCGCTGTAGATCCACCCTATCGTATCATCCAGCGTATGCCGGGGCACATATCCCAATACGGTTCTCGCCTTTTCCCCGGATAATTCCCAGCATTCCGTTTCCGCCATATCCTCCACCCCGGCAAACCGAATCTGCACATCTGCCTTTGTACAGGCAATACATTTTTCAGCAAGCTGCAGATTGGAGATGCTCTCCCCTCCAATCAAAAACACACCCTCCGCATCCCGGGCCGCCGACAGGCTGACCGCCTCCGCAATATCACGTACATCTACATAATTCTGTACTCTCCTGCCCGCTCCATAAAGCAGGATGTCCTGTTCTCTGCGGCATTGCTCAAGCATACGATGTAGAAAGACATTCTGCCGCATCCCTCTTCCGACAGGAGAGGGGATGCGCAGCATAACTTTTTTCATCCCAGGCGCACCGACCTTGTTCACAATCCCCTCTCCGACCAGTTTGGTAATATGATACAGGGTTTCCGGATGCGCTGGGTGATCCTCTGTTATTGGCACATCAACCGGTTTTCCAATGACTGGTACACTGGACAGATAAATAAGCTTGTCCGCCCCCAGTTCATTCGCCAGTTCCGTCACATGATAAGTGCCCAGACAGTTCACGTCAATTGTCCGTCCGTCGCCCGGCACACGAATATCCGCCGCCAGATGAACTACCGTCTGACATTGCCCGGTCGCGCCGGACACCTTCTTTGTAAGGTCTTCGTCACAGATATCAGCCTCAATAACAGTAAGTCGGTCCGACTGCACATTCAGTTTTTTCGAGTTTGTCAGCGCTATGATATTATATCCTTGTGTCAGCAGATGCTCTGTCACATAAGTGCCAATAAATCCTGCCGCGCCGGTAACCAGAATTTTACTCATCCGTTTTCCCCAAGCATCTGTTCTCTTTCCTCATAGCTCTTACCCACCTCATTGCCGTTCTCGTCATAACGGTTCTCCCCGACAATCTCCCAATCCGTACAGCTTTGGCATATTTCGGGAAGCTCGTCAAAGCGGTGTTCCATATGCTTTCTTACAAATTCCTCATTCCTCTTCTGCCAGATCTCCTTGATAGAAGTGGTGTTCAGATCCCCGCACTGGTAATCGGCATTCGTGTCCATGACGCACAATGTCGCCCTGCCATCCCATGTAATCGGGAAGATTCCCACCGCATTGCCGCAGGCAATCCTTTCATCTACCGCCTCAGGCGCAATATCTTCGCACTGCCCGCCCCACGAAATCAGTCTTCGAACCGCTGTCCATGCGCCACGTTCTCTCCAATACTGAAGGATCTGCTCTATCTCATGCACATTTTCCTTCATTTCCATCGCTTTTACTTCAATAATAGGTTTCGTCAACCCGCGCTCCTGCTTACGTCTTAAAATATGTTCAATATTCGCATATACAACATCCCTATTCGCGTTTACCCGGATTTTTTCGTATACCTCCTTAGAAAAGCCATCGCAGTCAATGCTGATAAAATCAATTCCGGAATCTAACATCATCTCCGCCATTTCCTCATCCAGCAGAGTTGCATTTGTATTCATACTGATATTCTTTAATCCCTTTTTCACCGCATAATCAATCATATAAAAAATCTTAAATCTCTGCAGCAGAGGCTCTCCGTAATAATCCAGCCAGATTCTTGTGTAGGGATTTTCCTGCGCAATTTCATCTATGAGCTTTTTATACAGCAGAATATTCATCTGTCCTTTCGGTCTGGTCAGCTTATGATTCGCACACATGATACAGTTCAAATTACAGTAGTTCCCTGTCTCAATGGCTACATTCAACGGAAACTCCGATATCTTAAATTTCTTTTCTACTTCTTTGATATTCTCGTACATATTCATTCTCCTCGCCTGATTGGTTTTCCAAAAGTCTCTTATTGCATGGTACATTCAGCCTGTCCCTAACTACATACTGCGGCAGATGGTTCAGATTCATAAAAATCCGGCCCACATACTCTCCCAGCAGTCCCAGCATAATCATAATCATGCCACAGCAAAACAGCATGACAGCAATCAGTGACGTATAGCCGGCAGCCACTGCCGGTTCCACCAGCTTATGAATGACTGTATAAATGCCTCCCAGAAAACCGATCACCGCCATACCACAGCCGACAATGCTTGCTATCCTCAGAGGAATCACAGAAAACCCGGTAAACCCTTCCATCCACAGGCCAATAAGTTTCCCGAGTGTGTACCCGCTCCTTCCATATATGCGCTCATGATGTTCTACTGCTACATCCGCTATATTCCTTGTAATGTGCATAAAGTATCCAAAAATATAGGGTGACGGATTGGGATAATCTTTCAGCTTGTCCACCACGAACCTTCTTGTGACAAAAAAACTGCTGGTGTGCACATTCTTTGGCGTACCCATCACCCAGTCCGTCATCCTGCGGTTAATATTACTGCCCCAAACGCGGAATCCGCTCTCCTTCTTATGACGGAAATAGGCATACACAATATCGTAACCCGTTTTCAGCTTTTCTATCAGCTTCAGGATATCAGCGGCATTGTGCTGTCCGTCATCATCCATAAACACCACGTAATCTCCGGTCACATATTCGATTGCCGCCATTCTGGCGGACTGCTGTCCGAAATTTCTGGCCAGGGAAAGCCCTATGATATTTTGATGGTCAGCGCACAATCCCGCTATCACATCCCAGACATTGTCCTTTGAGCAGTCATTTACAAGGATAATCTGGCTTTCATAGCTTTTCTCCAGTGCATCCAGCACACCCTCCGCCACTGCCTTAATCGAATTTTCAGAGTTATAGCAGGGAATAATGACCGATATTTTTTCTTTCATGACCTTGTGTTTTCCCCTCCTCCCGCTGCCACAGTTCAGTCTGCCCTATGAAACTGATAAACGATAAACTCATCCCTCTTCTCAGTGATCTCATAGGTACAGCCGGGAAATTTTTCCGCCATCACATTGAGAAGATTCTCATTTGGCTTTTCACCCGCCATGAGATAGACATTCTCCCGAAAGAAGTCCTCCTCATACAGATGTTCAAAGCCATTCCTTTCAAGCTGCGCATAGTAAAGCGGTGAATGATAGTAAGAAGCGCCCCAGAATATTAAATTATATGGCTTTCCCTCCGAATATACCCTCCACGGTCCTCCTGCTCCCAATAAGAGAGACATCTCGCCAATATATATATTCTCCGGGTGCGCCATCGCATAGTCTTCGCTGGCAGCCTGCCTTGACTGCGCGCTGCCACTCCCCTGCGAAAAAACCTTTGCGCCGCGGTATCCCCCATCCGCGTGACACACACATACAATAC
Organism: uncultured Lachnospiraceae bacterium; assembly: GCA_965114645.1. Classification (GTDB taxonomy): domain Bacteria; phylum Bacillota; class Clostridia; order Lachnospirales; family Lachnospiraceae; genus UBA3282. The sequence continues at coordinate 24,060 of CBCOZL010000001.1, forward strand.
ACAGTGCCAGCGCCAGCACATATACCACAGCACTTTCCAGCCTGCCCTTTCCACTTTCTCCAGGCGGCTCACTGCTCTGCGAACCTCCCGCTCCCAATATCGAGGGAACTGCGGCAAGCAGCGTCCATGCTTCGAATGCCCTCTCCATCAGTCTTCCGTTGTGCGCAAAGTACCATGTCTCCGCAAGCCACATAAGCACCCACAGAAATGGTAAGGCATTTACGACAAAGCCTCCTTTGCGGCGCCAAAGCGCGTTGGCGAACAGAAGGCACAGTAAAAGCACCCACGCCTTAGCTTGAAAACCTATTCTGGGAAAGTCATGCGACAATGCCCATCTCACACCTGTAGCCACAGGTGCATTGCGCTCATTTATCATCTGAAAAGTCTCTGTATTGATCGTCTCGTCCATAAGAAACCATTCCTTGAGCAGCTGATAAAAGTCCTCTGACCATCCGATCTGCTGAAACAGTTCCTGATTGGACATGTAATCCAACGGTGTGTAATCTGTAAACCTCGCTCTCTCCGCATGGTATTCCCGAAAATCTTCCCACCCATTCCGCGATTCATGAATCTTATGGGCACATACGGAAAGGCCGGCTGCAGCACAGATCACAATAAAAGAAACGACCGCCTTTTTTATTTTCTGCCTGTCAGCAGTTTTAAGCAGATATCTGACAATCTCAAGACAAACCGCAAAAGCCGCACTTCCTAAAGTAAGATATCCCACCTTGGAACGAATATTGACCGCAAAGAACATGAAGAAGAAAATGATAATATTCCTAATAATGCAATCCCTGCGCCCTTCCTCCTTCTTATGAATCAGCAATAGGGAAAGCGCGGCAGCGCCGCAATAAGCGGACACCATCGTAAACTGAAGGAGAACTGTATAATATAGAAACATACAGAAATATAGCAGGCAGAACATGCCTTCTCCCCACTTAGGAAACGATACCATAAGACAATAGCAGACCGCTGTCAGAGATAAGAAGATAAGCGCTAAAAAAATGAGAGTATACCAGGGAATCCCCGCATTGACTACATAAAGGGCTGACACAATCCTTCCCCACAGGAACAGGCTGAATATCGTATCTGCCTCCGGTTTTCCTGTCCATGCACCCGCCAAATAACCCATCATAAATGAATCGTCGTTCGTCTCAAAAACGATCGGAATCAACGACCACGTCAGCAGCAGTAAAGCCAGAACAATAATGGTGGAAAGCAGAAGTCTGTGGCGTTCCCGCGCAGCCATGATCTTCATGATATTCATCTGTTTCATATTTTCTATCCTATCGCCCCTCACCCCTGGTTAAATATAACAATTCCCAGAAGAATCACACAGGCGCCCAAAGCTTTTCTTTTTCCTATTCTCTCTTTTAATCCGAAATATCCGAGAAGCAGCACAAAGATGTATGAAAATGTTCCCAGCACAGGCGCATACTTATAGGGTACATAGCGCATTGCAACCATATTGATCAGTATCGTACCAAACATCAACCCATATGCAACAATCACTCTGAAATGCAGAATGCGTCTGATTCCGCTTTCCCCTATATTCCTTTTTGCTTCCAGCTTCATAAGAAGCTGGGATATGGCCGCGATCAGACCACTGAAGCCATACAAAAAAACCGCAATCCACTTATTCATGGTAGTTTACCATCAGCAATCCCATAAAAATGATCAAGCTGCCTGCAATGTTGAACGGTGTAATCTGTTCATGAAATATAACCGCTGACCATAACAGTCCCCAGAACACCACCGTTCCCTTATTCAAATAGGCCTGCGACAAATCGACCTTTCCCAAAATCGCCTGCCATGCCACAGCATAAAAACCAAGTACCGCCACAGCCGCAAACAATATCATAATCGTTCTGCACGCAAAAAGACCTTCTTCCTGCCATGATACAGACGCCAGTTTCATCAGAACCGCATCTAAGGAAAACGCGACATTCATAATCTGCATAATCAAGAATATCCCAACATTTTTTTTAGTCATAAAACCCACTATCCATACGAACAAAACTTACCCATTTTATAAGAATCACCATAATAGAATATATCTATTCTTCATAACTGATCTCTAAATCTGATGTTATATCATTAAACGGTAAGAAATCTTTTGTTCTCGTATAACCAATGATATAATCTTCATACTTAAAACGCGGCAGAACGATCTCCGTCTTTTTCTCTCTTATCGCCTGCTGTATTGTTTCAAGCCGCTGCTTATCCTGCATACACAGGCTTCCGTAAATATGTAAATTCATATATAAAACAACACAGGCTGACAATAAGGAGATTCCTGTTATCAGGGTTCTTAGTTCCTGCTTCACTGTAATCAGGGATATACACTCCATACAATACCACACCAGCAGGACATAGCCGGCAAAAAAGCATCGTGAATTAATAGGTGAAACAACCAGCAGGCAGCCATCCGCACACGCGATTCCAAACAGACTCATAATCATTACTGCTTTTTTGCGCTCTTCTACACGGATAAAAACAGTAAATACAAATAACGCCAGCCAGAATACAACATTTACAAGACCGTCCATATATTTCCCCGATCCTCTTTCCTCGCTCCACGAAGTATTGATTCGAGTAAGCAGGCCATACATAACCGAAGCATCGACCAGCATTACGGCCGCTTCCAAAACAAACTGTCGTTCTTTCCGTTCTTCCCCCCCCCCCTATCTTCTGAAAGCATAAGACCGTAATGACTATAGCCACAAACAATTCCAGAACAATATTATCTAAAATCATTTCTTTCCCTAACATGTCAAAATACTGGAGACACATTTTGTCATACACTGCCTCTGGGCCTGTCGGTATATTGCGATAGAAATCCGTTCCCGCTGCCGCCGCCGCATAGCATCCATTGGAGAACATCGTGGCTGCACCCAAAATAGAACCCACAGGATAAAAGCAGCACATTATTCTGGACTTGTCCTTTTTAATCCACGCATAACATGCGATTCCAATTCCCAATATGATCTGCATGATTGTGACATGCTCCACAACCATCGCACTCAGATAACCAAGAAGCAAAAGTGAAGCAGCCCTGACAGCAAATCTGTATTTACTCACACTTTGATTTACAAAAACGCACGTGATCAAATATATATACAGGATAAACAGCGTAATCGATGTCGTATAATTGCTAAAACCCGCTGTCCATGCAACACTCTCCCGGAAAATTGTTTTGGGCGCTGCAAACAGCAAAGCCATAATAATCAGCGCTGTATACTGTTTACAGTTGCTGATTTTAACAATCAAATAATCCATTCCGACTATAAACACCGTCATCACCAGCATCCGCAAACATCTGCTGCGTGTCAGGAGCAAAACGATCGCATTTCCAACGTACCGGCCACTGTAATCCCGATATCCGGATCTCCACAGCGCTAATCCGCTCTCACTCCCCCATGCAAAATCATCAGCTGTGTACGGAAATAAATAGCACAAAAGCAAAATTGACAGGATAAGAAATATCCATATACATTTATCTATGTATTTTGAAAATCTGTTCAATTTACAACGTCCTCTCTCACAACATTACAATATTGAGATATATAAACACACGCAAATTCATAGACAGAAAAAGTATCAACTCCACGCCATACATTGTAGATAATTTTACCCCCGCCTCCATATGCTTGTCAAGTTATATGTTTTTGCCATGATACGGTCGCAGGTCGCAAATCACCACTTATTGACATAGAACCGGAACGTGCTATAATAAATGCGTGACAGCCATATCCAGTATATCCCACATGAATGAGCGACGCCTTAATCTGTCTGAATTTTCGTCTGTTATATTGTTGTCATTTGACACAATGGTTGTTATGTCTCATTTTTCCGCTTCGCAGGGTCTCTTCGACGAAAGAACATAAAAATATTACCCGGGTAATCGGAACTACTTTTAAGCTCCCTGCATGTTGTATATATAGTGAACTTTACAGAAAGAATTTAGATTATGAAAAAGATTTGCCTTCAAAAACGATTAATGATAATATTGTATGAAATAATCCTGTATTTCTTGATATTGCTTTCTTTCAGTCTGAGATGGTGCACAGCTCATTTTGGAAATATAAGTATGAGCGAAATCATATTTACATTGAACATGCCGTTGAAGGGCACACCAAATGAGTACTTTTATGCTTACTTTACAGAGGCATTCCTGGCTTCCGCAGCAGGATATATGGGATTGTGGCTTATACGGATTGTGCTGCTCAGATTATCGGTAAAGCTGCCGACATTCGATATTTATCTGCGATTCAGACTGTTTAAAATGAAGAAGGAAGAAATTTTCCATACCGCTAAAATTACGCAGCGGTTTTTAAAACGCGGATGGTTATTACCAACTGCATGGCTTCTGGTTTTGCTCATCATAGCCAATATAAATTACCAGTTGTTTGATTATCTTAAAAGTTCCGTCCAGACATCTGATTTTATAGAAAACGAATTTGTTGATATAAGGGAAATCAATATACAATTTCCGAAAGAAAAGAAAAATTTAATCTGTATTTTCGTGGAATCTGCGGAAACAACTTTTCAGAATAAAGAAAACGGCGGTGTATTTGATGAAAATATGATTCCGGAGATGACAGCGATTGCCCTGGAAAATATCAGTTTTTCACAATCAGACCTGTTAGACGGCGCTGCGGTTGCGCCTGGAACCGGATGGACGATTGCCGGATTGGTGGCACAAACAGCAGGCATTCCGTTGAAAGTTTACACGAGAGGCGATAATCGTCTGGGGAATTTCGAATATTTCCTTCCCGGAGCAGTTAATATAGGAGAAGTGCTGGCCGACCAGGGTTATCATAATTTCTTTATTGCCGGCTCAAAATTTTCCTATGGTGGGCGAGAAGAATATTTTACACAACACGGAAATTACGAAATATGGGACTATTTATCCGCTATAGAAGATGGTAAAATTCCAGAAGATTATTATATTAACTGGGGCTTCGAAGACCAGAAACTTTATACTTTTGCAAAAGAGAAGCTATTGGATCTGGCCAAAGAAGAACAGCCATTTAATTTTTGCATGCTGACCGTAGACACGCATGCAAACAGCGGCGACAATGCGGTCTGTGAATTGTGCCCCGATAAGTTTGAAGACACCTACGCCAATGTATGGTCATGCGCATCTATGCAGCTTGCCGATTTTATAAGCTGGCTGCAGCAACAGGATTTTTATGACGATACGGTGATCTGTATATCTGGCGATCATTCCAGCATGGAGAGCGACTTCGTCAACGGATTTGACTACGATAAGTATAACGGCAGCACGAATAGAAATGTTTACAATGTATTCATTAATTCCGCAGTCGATCCTGTAGAAACAAAGAACCGAAAATTTACTACCATGGATTTTTTCCCTTCCATATTAGCTGCCCTTGGAGCTGACATTGAAGGTAACCGTATTGCTCTGGGAACAAATCTGTTTTCAGAAGAGCCGACACTGCCCGAGAAATACGGCTATGAGGAAATGTTCAAGGAAATGAGCAAGAAGTCCTCGTTTTACAATCAGGAGATTTTATTCCCGTAGAATAATTTCCCTTAAAATTTATTAAAACTATATGATATTGCCTGACATCCATTCAGTCCGGCACAGGAACGGAGCCAAAATGAGATATATTGCATTATTTTTTCCTGCAATCTTGAGTGTAGGAATATTATACAAAAAGGAAGAAGGGCGCAATTGGAATTGGTTTGACTATCTTTATAAGTATGCCGTTTTTCTGATTGGCAATGTTTTATTAACAGAATCTCTGATTTCCTATGTTTTCAAGCTGGGAACCGTAACAATTGATGCTTTTGACAGTTTTCCGTTCTTTACAAAGTATCTGTTTATCGCATCCGTTCTTGCGATAGTGTCTGCGCATGTGTATAGAATTATGAAAGCAAATATTTCCGTATCTCTTGAGATTCACAAAAATACGGACCACAATGCAGACACAGATAAAGATTTTGAATAAGAAGATCTGAGAGGAAAGCATCGGTTGTCAATATGATAAAGAAAATATTCTTATATTTCCTGTGGATAATATCAATATGGTATATTGCTATAGCGACAGTCAATGCCAGGGCCGCTATCCCGCCCAGACTGCTTCTGTATGATCTGTTTACAGGCTTTAGGGATAATCGAATTTATCTGGTGAGAATCTTTCTGCCTATGACCGTATTGGTTGTCCTTTTGGCAACGCTGTTTGTGCTGTTACTTGAAAGTAACCTGGTCGTGTACTGGAATGTCAGAATTCGAGGACTTTCTTTTCATGTAGGCGATATCAGGTTTTTCAGAAATCACAAAAAACTGCTTATGCTCTTATCGTTTGGCGCAACCGTCGTTTTGCTGGCAATTCCTTCATATAGACATTTGTGCAGAAACACTTTAGATACCTGGACAGGCTCGTTGACAATTGCACATGCCGGCGGAATGATTGATGGTCATGACTATACAAATTCCCTGGAGGCTATATTAGCCAATTACAGTAAAGGACAAAGGGTATTCGAGATAGATTTTGCCCGCACCATTGACAACCAGCTTGTATGCACACATAATTGGGAGCCATCGCTTCTGGAGGACGGCACATCCGACAAAGAAATAAGCTCGCAGAAATTTATGAGCACATTGATCCGTGGACAGTATACCCCTCTCTCTCTCGAGGAATTGGGGCGGTTGATGGAGCAATATCCTGATATATGGGTAGTAACAGATACAAAGAACAGTACAGTGGAATCTGTCCAACAGGATTTTGAAGTATTACTGGAGACAATGAAAACGCACGAAATGGAATCTGTTCTGGATCGGATGATCGTTCAGATTTATAACGAGGAAATGTATCATACTGTATATCGTATATACCCCTTTAAATCATGGATATACACACTCTATAAATTCTGGGGCGGGGATACTGAGACCTTCCTGCAGTGTGTCCGCTTTTGTTATGGACATCACATCAACGGTATTACCACCTGGAACTTTTATGTAACTCCGGAACTGCTGCAAATTACCAGAGCATACGATATTCCCTGGTATGTACACACAGAAAATGACGTGAAAAATGCAAACGAGCTAATCCGTCAAGGAATAGCTGGTATATATACCGATAGTATAACGCCAGACCTACTGAACCCGTAGTGTCTCTCTCCAAAGGAGCGTCTGATGAAGTGGTATCAACTTGACAAAAAAGATATAATAAATTATCTGCTCTTATCAATGCTGAGTCTTCTGTATATCCTTCCCATCGTCCTGATCAACTTGTATTTTAAGGATGATCTGGGATGGTCATTGAGGGGGAGCATTGGCCTTAAGGGCGACGGCCGGCCGTTAGGGGAGTATCTTGTTCTTACACTGTGCGGCGGTGAGCCGGTCACGGATACTGCGCCCCTTCCACTTGTTTTGGCAGTCTTATTTTTATCCTATTCACTTATTCTGTATGCCAGGACAAATTTGGACTTCATATCCAACCGTTATGCATTGTTAACCGTACTACTGCTGATTTTAGGCAATCCTTTTGCATTGGAATGTCTCTCTTATCGATACGGTTCCATGGTTATGTTCGCTGCCCTCGGTATCCCGTTTCTCATGTTTTCCATACCGGATACCGTTTCAAAAATAAAAATATTTGTTTATTCCTCTCTTTTTAGTATGGCTCTGATGTCTCTATATCAGGCCGCCATTGGAATGTGTCTCATTCTGTTCATAACCAACATTTTTTTCATGCTATTTCGGGAAAGAAAGGTGGATTATCCCCATGAGGGGCTTCGAATTCTTGGTATTGGCGCGGGCGCAGTTGCCTATAAGCTGGTTATTGCCAGTCACTATATCAATGATTCCGACTGGCGCTACACAGCTTCCCAGACACTCGAATTAAAACCCGAATCCATTGTTCAGATCTTTCAGAATATTCTTGCCACCTGTGATTATTTAACGGAGTTCCTTTCGGAAGCCGCCTTGTGGTACCAAATCGTTTTAGCACTATTCATTATATTGACCTTGACATTATCTGTCGTGCTGTACTGCCAGAAGGGAGGACACAAGGGATGGCGCAGGGCTGTTGATATTGCCTTTCTGCTTCTCTCCCCTGCCTGCGTCTTTATTTCTTCCTTTTTACCCTTGATGGTTCTTGTGCAGCAGACCTTGAAGCTCAGAATATTTATAGCGTTGGGAGGCTTTCTGTTTTATCTTGGAATCCTCCTGCTGCATTTCACAAAAAGGAAGCCTGTTTTTATGCGTCCCCTGTTGTTGCTGCTCGTTTTATGCAGCCTTTATCATTATGCAAATATTTATTCATATGGGAATGCTGTAAACAACCATGCTGAATATGCAAAATACATCGTATATCATGTATCCCATGACCTTGAGACGATCAATGCAGACGGAGACTTTTCCCGTTTCTCTTTCATCGGAAAAATGCCCGTTTCTCAGCGTACACAAATGTTTTGCGATAAATATCCTCTGACCGGCGCATTGCTCCCCGAATATTTTACCAACGATGGTTGGAGCGGCGGAGCCCATGTGCAGCACTATCTGCAGGATGATTTAACCATAGAGCAGGACACCGATGAAGACAGGCAGATTGCCGGTTCAGCGGAACCAGTTATTGCAAATTCAATCTACTCCTGCTATACGAATGCCGATAAAATCATTGTCGTGTTTAATTAACCAGAGGCACCGCTTATCGGTGCCTCTGGTTAATTCCAGTCATAAAATTTTTTCTTAAGTTCAATTCCCCGGTTCAGCGCTTCCTCAATCACTTCCACAATGCGCCGTGAAGTATGGCTTCCCTCATAAGGATTTTTTATATCGCGGATGTGGTTTCGAAACTCCGATGACAGTGCCTGCGCAAGGGCATATTCTATATCCGCCTCCTCGTTTCTGCAGTGAATCACCGATTCCGCACTGACCCTTCCTCTCTGCCGGTCCCCTATATCGACAGTGGGAATCCCAAAGGAGGGCACCTCGATAATTCCGCTCGAAGAATTGCCCGCCACCGCGTCACAAAACTGCAGTGCACTCAGATACCGAAGCTGCCCAAGCGAGGTAAACGCTGCACATCTGGTATGATTTTTCTCTACATAGTCATCTATCATCCGATTCACAACCCTGCCATCTGGATCCGCATTGGCTTTCGTAAAAATGATCTGCAGCTCTTTATGCCGGTCGATCACATGCAGCAGATTCCCAAACTGCTCCCCTGCCGTCCTATTTTCCAGTGTAACCGGGTGGTAAGTCACCATAATCGTCGGCGGACGAAACGTAAACTGTATCGCATCTTCCAGCGCCCTCCTGTCAAGCAGGGCAGCCGATCTGGCATTTTCCACACCGAGCGCTCCGACATGGTAAACATTCTGCGGCTGCTCTCCCAGCTGGATCACCCGGTTTCTGTACGTCGCCGCCGCCGTAAAATGAAGATGGCTCATTTTCGTTATAGAATGCCTGATTGCCTCATCTACCGCTCCTTCCGTGGTCTCCCCGCCATGAATATGGGCGATCGGTATTCTCGCCATCATGGCCGCAGTCGCCGCCATCAGAGCCTCATAGCGGTCCCCCAGAATGACGACGATATCCGGCCGGTTCCTTTCAAAATAGTCGGCAAACCCCAGCAGTGCAACCCCCATAGATTTGGTTACCCCCACACCTGTATCGGAAGACAGCAGCATCTCAATTTTCGCACTGATCGGATAGCCGTCCTGCTCTATTTCACGGTATGTCAGCCCAAACTCCGGGGACAGATGCATACCCGTCACCAACAGCTGCAGTTCCATGGTATCGGCATTATTTACTTTTTCAATCACCGGTTTCAGCAGACCGTACTCTGCCCGTGTCCCCGTTACAATACCTATTTTTTTCATAGTTCAATCATCTCATCCATGGCAAAATCCCGCTTCGCTGTCTGCCCGATTACCTGATTCCATATCATAGGGGACATCCCCGTTCCCGGCCGCTTCGCTGTCAGATTGTCCTCGGTGAACTTCTCACCGGCTTTGATACTGCATCCGGCTACAATGCTCTTGCGCGCAATAGCCATATTTTTCTTTTCAGACTCCGATGCTTTCTTTTCCCCGTCTCCCAGCGCCTCCTCGATATGCCTGATTGCGCTGACCATCTCTGCCAGTTCGTGAGGCTCCAGACTCGCCTTGTGATCCGGCCCTTCCATATTTTTGTCCAGTGTAAAGTGTTTCTCTATAATCTCTGCCCCCAGCGCCGCTGCAGCCACCGCAGCCTCAATTCCCGGCGTATGGTCTGAATAGCCCACGGAAACACCGATCTCCTCCTTTATTGTACCCATGGCCCTCAGATTCACATCCCGAAAAGGCGTCGGATATTCCGTATTACAGTGCAAAACTGTAATATCCGTGCTGCCGTTTTGCTTCAGTACCGCAACCGCTTCGCTGACCTCCTCAATCGTGCTCATGCCGCTGGAAAGAATAATCCGTCTCCCTGATTTTGCCGCTTCCCTGAGCAGCGGATAGTTGGTTATCTCCCCGGAAGGTATCTTTATGACGCCGAGGCCTAAGTCGACGAGATAATGCAGGCTGTCCTGGTCAAACGGTGTCGACAGGAACATGATCTCCTTTTCACGACAGTATGCGATCAGTTCCCTGTGCATATCCGGCGTCAATTCCAGCTTTTTAAGCATATCAAACTGGGATTCCCCCGCATTGGTGGTCTCCATCTGGTATGCCGCTTTTGGCGCCTGTTTACATACCAGGGTTTCTGCCTTGAAAGTTTGGAATTTAACTGCATCGGCTTCTGCCGCAACTGCCACATCTACCAGTTTCTTTGCTGTTTCTATATTCCCGTTATGATTTACGCCTGCTTCCGCTATAATAAAAATCTTATTCATTTCTCTTCAATCTGTCTCCTATTTTTATTTTACCTTCATAAGTATATTCTGTAATTTCCAACACAGTATCCCCTGTTTTTATCAAAAAACCTTCTTCGGTTTTTCCGATAACCTGCCCATTATTGTTTTTATAGCAATGAGCCCCGGGAATCATTCTTGCCTTGTTTATACTGATTCTGTTTCCATTTATCCATGACATCGCCTGCGGTCCCGGTTTGCTGACTGCACGGATAAAATTGAAAATCTCCCTGCTGGTCTGGTTCCAGTCAATAATTTCATCCCCCTCTTCCCTTGCCCCGCAGTACATGCCGATCGGATCAATATCGCTTTGCCTGATGCGTTTTACCTCATTATTCTGAATCATTTTTATCGCCCTGTAAAGCACATCCGCGCAGTATACATGCGCCCGTGAAAGCAGCGTTGCATAGCTGTCCTCGTCCGTTATGCGGTACACCTCCTGCAAAATGATATCCCCGGTATCAATGCCCTCATCTATATAGTGCGCTGTCACGCCAAATTCCTTCTCATCGTTAACCAGCGCCCAGTTAAGAATATTTCTGCCCCTGTAAAAAGGCAGTTTCCCGGCATGACAATTAATGGTTTTATATCTGGGCAGATTTATCATTTCACTTTTAAAAATCTGATTAAACGACATGGACACAAATAAATCCACATCATATTTTTTCATTCTTTCAACGTACTCCTGTGAATTAATATTCCTGCTCAGCTCCAGTGGAATCTCATGTTCTTTCGCCCGCTTCTCTAATTCTTCATCTCTCTTTTCAAACCTCACCGACATAAATGCAATCTCTAATGAATCATCTGCAATGATCTTATCGAACAAATTCCATGCCCAGGGTCCATCTGCAAAATAACCAATCTTCATATAAATTCCAACCTCCCTCGCATTATCATTCTTGAACCAGTTCATCTATGTTCCGCTCTATTGCCTTCCCATCCGCGATCTCATAGGCAACGTCACAGTTCCTGATCGTTGACAGACGATGCGCAATAATAATGAGTGTCTTCTCCCCCTGCAACGCATCGATCGCCTCCATAACGGCTGTTTCGGTTCCCTCATCCAGAGCGGATGTGGCCTCGTCCAACACGAGAATCTGCGGATCCAGGTAAAGTGCACGGGCAATTGCCATACGCTGTCTCTGGCCGCCGGAAAGACGAACCCCTCTTTCCCCGATCATGGTATCCAGTCCGTTAGGCAGTGTTTCCACGAATTCTATCAGCTGCGCTTTTCTTAATGCCGTTTGAATCCTTTCGTCATCAATGTTCCCCTCATCTATACCAAACGCAATATTATTTCTAATCGTGTCGTCTGTCAAATAAATGCTCTGGGGCACAAATCCAATTATATTTCCCAGATCGTCACCCATGTCCTGAATATCCGTGCCATCTATGCAGACTCTCCCCTTCTGCGGCTCAAGCAGCCCTAATATCACATCTCCCAGCGTGGTTTTCCCTGCCCCGGACTGTCCGACCAGCGCGACTGCCTGTCCTTTTTTAATTTCCAGATTCAGCCCCTCTAATACATCTTCGCTTCCGCCCTCATATTTCCATACGACATTTTCAACCGTAATGCTTTTTTCAAATGTAAAAGTCCTTTTTTCTATCCTCCTGCTTCGATCTGTCACGCGCTTCTCATACTTCTTTAATTCCAAAATATTCTGATAGGTTTCATCTGCCGCTGTCAAGTAGAAAATACAGGTATTGAATCCGCTGGAAATCCTGCCAAGGGATGGCATAATACGAAACGCCGCCATGGCAAATGTCGCCAGCTGTGGAAAGTAGGATACTGGCGATTCCATTCCTCCCATGCGGATACAGACAGCTACGATAATGCCCGCTACACAGGTTCCCTCAATTATATACGCTGGTGAAGCTGCCGCCATGGTCTGACTGACCGTCGCCTTCTGTTTATGGACATACGCATTCTCATATTCATCCAGAAAATGCTGCACACGTTTCATAACCAAAACTTCTTTGATTCCGTAAAAAAGCTGCAGCGACTTCTGTCCAACAATTGAATTATACTTAAACTGCACTTCTCCAAAGTATTTTACTTTCTTTCTAAAAATCAACAGAGTCAGTACAACACAAAACAGCGCCAAAACAATAATTGTCCCCGCTAAAACCGCATCCTCTATGATCAAATACCCACAAATACAGGTTATCGTCAGCATTTCTGCCAGAATACCAAAAAATTGGTTCAAAATCATATATACGCCTGATATGCTTCCGCCAATTCCCCGCAGCACGTCCCCGACATTCGTGTTCAAAAAGAACGAGTAACCCCGATTCACATAAGAATTGATGATTTTAATAGAAAGTTCTCGCTGCACTTTGCATGAATATTTAATTCTGACATAAGCAAGACCAGACATATACACATTCTTAAAAATATAAACCGCAACGACACCCGCAGCCGTCAAAATCATAATCTCTTCATCGGTAATCCCAGGAAAAGGTGCGAGCAGTTTCGACCCGATCTCATGATTTCTCAATGTATTCGGATCAATAATCACACTGATCAAAGGCAGAACTGCCGACACACCTATCGCTTCAAATATTGCACCGACCAGTGTCATCACAAACAGGACCGCAGCCCATGATTTCTGCTGTTTTGATAGTATCACTTTGAATTTATCAAATAGTATTTTTGTACTTTTAAGACTGTTCATGTTATCTCCCTGCTCCACAAAAGGATTCTTCTTACAGTGGCAGCCGTGCCTGTAAGTCCTTTCTGTCTATCTTCCCATTTTCGTTAAGCGGCAGTCGCGCTGTCTTCTGGAGTTTCTGCGGCACCATATAAATCGGAAGTCGATTTTTTACAAACTCCCACAGCTTCTCTTCCTCGCATTTTTTTCCCTCATAAAACAAAACAATGTCATCCTTCTGTGAATCGTACACCGCCGCGCATCTGTCCACTTCGGCAAAAGCCCCAGCCACATTCTCGATTTCACCCAGCTCAATCCGATAACCCATATGTTTGATCTGGAAATCCTTTCTGGAAACATAAACCAGCTCCCCAAACCGGTTCCACTGTACCAGATCACCTGATTTATACACAATTTCTGGATAGGCGGTATTCAAGGGATTCTGCACATATGCCTCATCCGTCTTATTCCAGTTATTGTAGTAACCATGTGCCAGATAAGAACCCCGATAATATAATTCTCCGACAGTCCCCGGTTCCGTGACCGGTTTATTCTCATCATCCAGAACAAAAACATCCACGTTTCTACATGCCCTGCCGATAGGAACCGGCTCATCATCCTGAAATTCCCTGTCCACAATATAATAAATCCCAATATCTGTAATTTCTGTCGGCCCGAAAAGGTTAGCATACAAGGCATCTGGAAGGTATTTTCGCCACAAGTTCAGATGCTTTGTCGGCATCACTTCCCCTGCAAACAGAATTTTCTGCAGGAACGGAAGCTCCACCGCTGAGAGCATGTTAAATTTAGTAATCATACACAGCGCCGAGGGAACCCAGTAAATCGTGTTAACTTTATTTTTATTCAAAAAAGTAAGCAGATCCATCGGAAATGTGAACATCACTTTCGGAATGATGAAAAGTGCCGCGCCACTGCAGATTGTCGCATAAATATCAAGTACGGACATACTAAAATAAAACGGTGTTTGATTCCCAAAAACCGTTTCAGCGCTTAAATCAAATGTAGCCACACACCATCCCGCATAATCGATAATGGATCTGTGGCAGACAATTACTCCTTTCGGCACTCCTGTAGAACCAGACGTAAACAGTGCATACACCGGGTCTGTGTCAATAGCGCTCTTTCTGATTTTTTCCAACAGCACCTGGTTTTTTCCCCGGGAAACCAGCTCTCCATAGCTACGCTTCAAATCGTTATATCTGCCTAAATCCATATCGCTGGTTGTCTCATCTACAATAATACCAATAGGATTCAACGTCTCAAAAATCAGCAGCATTCTTTCGACCGGCATTTCCGTATCGATGGGCACATAAAAATTCCCGCTGTAGACAATACCGAAAAAGCTGACCAGCTCTTTCACCCCCTTGGGAATCAGAACCGCCACCGCTCTTCTCAGCATGCCGTCAGCCGCCAAAGCGCTCCCGATTTTTCCTGCCAGGTCAACGGCATCCGCATAAGTCACCCGCATCCCACTGTCCACGAAAGCTGTTTTATCTCCATATTTCTCAGCTGATCCTTCCAGCATTTCCAGTACATTGATCATATTTACACCATCCGTAAAATTCGTCAATCCAATCCTCTATATCCTTCTGGTATTCGGCCACTTTACACCGAAGCTCTGTCCTGATCGCCGTCACCTTTCCAGATCATCGGGTGCATCTCCTTTTCCCAGAAGATTCCAATATTGACATTCTTTCTGCAAAATGGCGAAAAATGATTCGGAATAATATTTGCGGAATCCTTCGCCTTTTTGCTGAAACCGGCCTGATATAAGACTTCATCTGCCATACCGTATACATAAAGATCCACATATTCATAGCCGTTTTCTCTCATGAGACGGCGAAGCGCTTCTCCCGTATGTGTAAGCAGTTCCTCATCCCCCACAAAATCAATCAGCCGGAGTATAACACTCTCTCCCTGTTTCTGCTCCCTTGCCACCAGAAAAGAGGACGTCTTTTCCCCTTCTCTCCACAACTGGTAAATCATATACTGATATCTGGGATTCTCAAAATATCTGTGCACCATATAGTTGGGAGATTTATGTATCCTGTCCTCCCTTTTCTCTGGAGAATAATCTGCAAGAAACAGTTTTTGATCTGTCACCCTCTCTAGCGTGACCGAAACACTGCTATCCTGATAATCTGTGTTCAGTTCTGTCCTGTCCACAATCTGTGCGATTCTGCTTTCACAGTCAGGATTCAGCATATAAAAATGTTGTAAATCCCCTGTTTCAAATCCAAGATATCTGTAAATATTCCGGGTTCCTTCGTTTAGGCCACTGGTGAAAATATGACGGCAGCGCCCGTGATCAATCAGATAATAAAGCAGACCGACACCCGCAAACATCTGCCCGCTATCCAGGACTTTCCACATTACGGTAAAAATATCGCGAAGCTCCCCGCCGTAAGGAATATATCCCAGCGTTCCTTCTATGTCATTATTTTCATTGAGCAGAAGAACCACACACACCTCGTCACCGCGGCAAAATTCATACTCAAAAAAAGCCCTGTCATTGGCAAGAATATGGTTTTCGCTCTTGTACGACTTAAAGAACTGCATAATATTGACTATATCCGACCTATTCGCAAATCTGATCGTGTACCCTTCCGCAAGCTCTACTGGTACTCTCCGCATCCCTTTTCCCCTTACTCTCAGGCTTTGTCCTGAATTTCCTGTATCATGGCTGCAATTTTTGTAATACTCATGAAGTTCTCCATCCTCATATATAAAGGCTCAATCTCAATTCCAAATGCATTCTCAAGATTCACTACCACATTAAAAATATCATGAGAATCTATTCCAAGATCGGCGCACATATTATCTCCATCATAACTCTTGAATCCCGGATTAATTTCCGCCAATGCATTCCTGATCTCCTGTTCCATTTTCCCTCCATTTCAAAACACTTTCCATCTGGATTTTTACTTTTTATATCCGGCCTGTTATCGGATCGTCAAATAATTTTCACTCTTTGGCGGAAAATCATTGCAGTTTAATCGTGGCAGTTCATATCTGCCGTATCTGTCTGTATCTGCCACTGCCACCTCAACCGTCAACCCGGCCTTGCACCCTCTTGTCTCTATATACTGCAGCACATTCGGATTGTGCGAACCATAAGGATAGTTTAACACCCAGCTGTCCTTATCTATAAATTCATCCATAACCTCTAACGCTTTATCAATATCAGCCTGCATCTCCTGGGCCGGCAGGTTTCCAAGCCAGTAATGGTCATACCCGTGCACACCGATAAACATACCCTCCCGCTTCATGCAATGAATCTGATCCCTGTTCATATACAGTTCACGGGCAAACTTGTCCTCTGGTATTCCCACATATGTCTGAAACAGTTCGCTGGATATCTGATTGCGTATTCTTTCCGGGACAGCTGTCTGCAATATTCTCTTAACAAATACCGTATTTTTATCATCGTACCGGCCGGCAACAGCATATTTCTCAAACAGTTCATCGTTAGAAGGAATACCCAAAGCCGGCTCTTCTTTTCGATACCGGTCCAGCAGTACTAAAATATCTCTTTCCAATGTGTGAATGTCTGTACTCGCCAATATGAAATGTATCTTGTTGACATCCAGCAGAACATTCTCCGTAAAACTCTTCCCCGGAACAAAAAAGGATCCCTGTATCTTATGCGCATGCAAAACGGGAAATACCGCAGTAAAATTATCTATATAACCGTCATCGAAAGTCAGCAGGGCCGCATTTTCCGGCAGTATGGCATTTTTTGAATGGCATGCCTCAATTACATCCTCCATGGTAACGATTGTGAAGCGCTCCTTCAGGAAGGCAATCTGCTGCTTAAACAGTTCATAGTCCAGCCCCTTGATATTCGGATACCGGCTGTTCTTCAGATCCCTGACATAGTGATACATGATGATATGCACTTTACTCATCTTATCTTATCCGCTGTCCTTTCCATGCCGTTCACATCACTTCGGCCATCTTCCACTCCCGCAAATAACATTCCGCTATTTTGAAATCGAATTCCGTATCTATGTCTATCGAGCGTTCCGCCGGCATAATATACGCATAAGATTTGTGCCGCAATATCTGCGGCTGTTCCAGTTCCTCTCTCTTTACAAGAAATACCGCCCCATTTAATCTGTAATATGTCGGGAGTTCCTGCCGTCTGTCGCAGTAATCCTCCCGTCTGAAATTGTCCATACACAGATCCTCTCCGAGCGTATTGATCCACAGAGGGGAATGTTCTGTTTCGCACACGGCCACCACCGAGTTCGCGTCCTTTTCTTCCATCAGCGCGAAACTGTTTTTGATATCGTCCGCAGTTCGCAGCGGCACAGTCGGCTGCAAGAGCATGATTCGGTCAAAAAACTCGCCTTTCTGCTCAAACTGGCAAATCACCTCCCTCACGACGTCCCATGAACTCGCCGTATCTCCCGAAGTCTCCTCCGATCTGAGAAAGGACGCGTCTGCACCAAAACGCGTTGCAATCTCTGCATACTTTTGGGAGTCTGTCGAAACGAATACCTTGTCAAACTGGCCGCTGCGCAACGCGCACTCTATAGTGTAAGCTATCAGCGGTTTTCCACATAGTTCTTTGATATTTTTATCCGGCAACGCTTTGGATCCGCTCCTTGCCGTTATAATCGCAATATTTCTCATCTGTCTTTTCCCCGAAACCATATAATTCAAATAAAAGGATCGAAATAATTTGGCATCGCCTCACTGATATGGTTGATAATGTTATTATAGGCCATTGCACGGCAGTTTTTACATTCACCGCTTCGCCACTTCTCATTGGACAGCTCTTTTACTTTCTGATGTCTGGGCGAATTCCACATCTCCTGGAGTGTCATCTCATTCAGATCCCCAATGCAGAACTCTTCCTTATCGATCTCGACAATGTTCGGATATACTTTTCCGTCGGTGCTGACGTTCGCAATCATGCCGAGCTGGTTCGTCCAGCACTTATTCACAAAATCAGGAAGTTTCCTGTAATTGAAAATAGATTTCAGATTTGTAAAGTTTTCATCACAGCCTTCACATTCCTGGATTTCCTCTTTCAGATACGCCTCCTCCTCCTTCGTCAGTCCCTGGCCATTGTCCTCGTAATCCCTGACAATCTTAAATAAAGCATAGTCAAACTTCCGCTCCTTCATAATCCGCAGGAAATCCTTAACGCACTTGTAGTTTTTGTTCGTCAGCACAATCCTGGAGCCGATCACCGGGCTGTTCTCCCCGTGGCATGCTTTGATCTTTGCCGGCACCGACAGCGCCTTTTCCATATTGCCTGTGCCCGTAATCACACGGAAAGTCTCATCGTCAATACCCGGCACCGAAATCGCTATATAGTTAAACTTATCCGCAATCGAAACCAGTCCGACCTCCTCAAAGGCGGTGGCGTTCGTAATCATGGCGCACTCCACGCCATTGTCATGGAGTTTCGTAATATAATCCGCGATACCCGGATACAGGGTCGGTTCACCGCCGCCGGAAAAGTACACTGCACGTATTTGCATCGCAATAATGGAATCAACAAGCCTGTCCATCACCTCTTTGGCCAGACTCGCCCGGTGCTCGTTGCGCTCCTTGTAAGAACAGTGGATGCATCTGTGATTGCAGACTGCAGTCGGATGCACCTCTATCGCAACCGGCGTAAAGTCTTCCTTTCCCTTGCTGATATCCTCCAGCATCTTTCCGTAGTGGAACAGTATCTTTGATGAATTTAACAAGTCATGTGATAATGCAATGTCTTTCATGATTCCTCCCATCTAGCCGTTCAGCTTTAGCGCCGTATACGTCTTTTCCAGTTCTTCCATCTGCCCTGTATCCAGCCACTGCTCTTCCTCAATCAGATAAATTCCGACCTTTTCTTTCTTTTTAATACAGTCGCCCACCAGCTCCGTCATATCCACAAAGGTGTCCTGTGGTATCATCTCCAAAAATCTTTCATTGATTACATAAAGACCGGTGTTTATGTTATAGGACAATACCGGCTTCTCCAGCATATTACAGACATACCCTTCCTCATCCCCCTCTACGGTTCCATAAGGCATCTGATACTTTTTGTGCGCGCAGACCAGTGTTATGATACACTGCTTTCGGACATGCTCCTCAAGTATTGCCTGATAATCGGCATCTATGAGTATATCACAGTTGGAAACAAAAAAATCACCGAAAACCTTTCCCTGCACCAGCTTCAGCCCGCCTGCGGTTCCCAGAAACTTTTCTTCCTCCACAAACTGAATATTATAGTTCATTTCATTATCCGCAAAATATGCCTTGATAAAATTCTTTTTATAATTCACGATCATATAGAACCAATTACAACCGTACTTCTGGAATCTCATAATGATTCGTTCCGTAATCGTCTTTTCTCCAAGCGGAATCAATGGTTTTGGCAGAATATCCGTAAACGGCTTCAGTCTCTGTCCTTTTCCGCCCGCCATAATGATTACAGGCACGTCCACCCCGACCTTCGCTTCCTCCGCTTCCTCCGCATCAGGATACCTCAGAAAAAGAATATCCATGATCCGATGGTCATGATCTACAACAGGGAGCGCCGTTATGCTGCGGCGGATCATTATGTCCTTCGCCTTTTCCCGCTCTTCCGGATAGACAAACACAGGTGAATAGTGGGCAGCCTGCGTCACTTTCCCCTCTATATCCCCGCCTGCAAGTATATATCTTCTGATATCTCCATCCGTAACTGTCGCAAGCAGGCGGCCGCCCTTGCAGACAAAGACAAGTCCTCTTGCATTGACGGCAATTTTTTTCATGACCTCCTTGATGGAATTTCCCTCTTCCACCATAAAAATCTCCAGTTTTTTCATTCCTATTCTCTCTTATATCCGTCGCGGAAACGACCGTATAAAACTGTTTTCCCTTCCATTAATAATCCCATCTTCCATTCATTCTGTCAAGAATAATCTGCCCCTGCCGCTTACAGGAGATCAAGGATAAGCTCCGTAAAGTCCATTCTTCTTTCCAACTTGAGAAGAGGTCTCTCCGACTCTGTTTTCACGGAAAGAGCCAGTTTTTCTCTAAACTCCCGAACCATCTCCTCAGTCCACTTATCCTGCATGGAAAAGCTGGGATAAGTCACCCGCTCGATCTGCAGCCATTCAACCCATCTGCCAAGCGAAGATCTGTCCGCATAAATCACCAGATCCGCCGCCCCAATTATGGAACGCAGGGGTTCCTCCACAATATGAGCTCCCTCATATTCTCCCAGAAAACGGTTCTCGGCCGGATCTGATTTCGGATGTATTGAAACCAGCGCTTCGTCATAAAATTCCAATACACTCTGCACGATTAAACCTTTATTGTACAAATCATTTTCCCGGGGCCACATCTGCAGTCTCTCGGAGAAAGCGATAACGATTGTCGCTCCCCCACGCAGTCCGTATTTTTCGGACAAATTATCTTTTATCTGCTTTCTGTTCTGATACCCGTCTATGATAATCCCATCTTCCACGGACTCCGTCAAAAACAGTCTTCCCGCCGCGCTGTCATCTCCAAGCTCCCTTTTGATCTCATCATACTGCTCCGGGTAGGCCGTGCATACCATATCCGCCAGACTGCCCTGCACCCACGGATTGGGAACGTAAAATCCCATCAGACGATCCATAATCTCCGCAAAAGGCTGTTTTAAAAACACCCTTTCATCCCCGCTGCATCTTTCCGATTTCGAGCTGATACGCCGGACAATTTTTGCTGATATCGGAAGAATATCTCTTCTATTCAGCCGGAATCCATTTGTAGGATTGGACAAAATGGAGGCTATACTTGAAAAACAGATCGGCGCTATTACCGTTTTGATATGCCGCTTTTTTGCATAATAGATAAAAAATTTTTCAAGCTCAGACTTATTATCTGCATAAAGCAATATAATATTCGGTTTTTCATTTTTAAAAATATGTTTTGCTTTGCGCAGCCCCTGCCTGTTATGCGTTATAATTTTAGCTATGTTAAAAACAGCCTTTCCAGCTGAAACGTATAACTTATCCTTAACATATTTATAGTCACGATCAGCCTCCGATCTGCACTGGTTCCTCTCTCTCTCATCAAAATCCAGGACTGCAAAGTCACCAGCGCCGGTCTTCATGCCCTTCTCCCTAACCACACGGAGATGGACACGCGGATGGCACACCATCACAAAGCGAATGTCATTCCTATCCTTCAGCCGTTCCATGAAAGACAGAAACCCATTCGCCGCTGTATCGCTGTTGGCAATCATCAGAATCGTTTTTTTATTTTCCATTCGACTCCCTCTCCATCAGCCACTCCGTCAGCTCCATATCATACCGGGTATCAATATTCATGGAACGCTCCGCCGGCATCACATAGATGACGGGTTCATCGCTGATCACCAGCTTAGAAGCAAGCAGATACTGCACGTCCGTAATATAGACTGCCCCGTTTCTCACAAACAGTTCAGGCAGATCCTGCCTCCGCCTTCCTTTATTGTGATCCGGGTGCAGCGCAACGCCCATATCGTCCTTCCTGTGATAGGCATTGTACTCACTGACGCTCTCCTCCCTGTAACAGCTTACCAGAGATGTCCCCTGTTTCCTGTCATACAGCGCAATGGCCCCAATAATGTCTTCCCCTCTCCTAAGCGGCGAAGTCGGCTGCAGTAAAACAATATCGTCGTAATATTCTGCCTGCTCCCGATAAAAATTCAACGCATGAATCATCAGATCCGCGCTTTTCGACTGATCAGACGAAAGCTCGGCAGGCCGGATAAATGGCACTTCCGCGCCGCATTCCCTCGCAATGGCAGCGATCTCCTCGGAATCTGTCGATACGATCACTCTGTCAACCGCCCCGGCTTCCTTCGCCTCTTTCGCCGCCTGAATGGAATAATAAATCAGCGGATGTCCCGCCACATTATATATATTCTTTTTGGGAATCCCCTTTGAACCTCCTCTGGCGGGAATAATTGCCAGCCTCTTTTTCATGTATCTCACCCCAAATCCTGTTCTGAACAGTTTCCCTTTTTCTAGTATGTCATTCTTTTGTGGATGGACAGTTCCACCTTAGCCAGAAAATCCGCAATGATTTCGCCTGCATTTCCTTTTCCGAAAATAGTTTCCGATTCATATCTCCCGTGGGCTATCTGTCTCTCCAGACATCCGGCGATCTCCTCCGTATCATAATCCACAAGCATAACATTACTTCCGTGCTCCCTCCCCTCCTGTCTGTCTCCGACAATAACCGCCGGAGTTCCGAGGAAAGAAGCTTCTCTGATAAAGGAGCTGCTGTTGCCCACCGCGCAGATGGCATTTTTCAAAATGCAGTTATAAATCTCCGGCGGAAAATTCTTGCAATATGCAAAGTTGGATTCGCTGTTGTTATCCCTGAAAATACGGATGCCTCTCGACACCAGATCACTTCCGGCATCAATATTCGGCCACATTACTATTTTCTGTTCTTTCCTGTCTTTCAATGCAGCAAGCGTTTTTTCCACTTGCGCACGTCCTTCCTCCGGCGTCGTCGTCACCGGGTGCTGCATCATCAGGATATATGGCTTATCAAAGTCAATCTGATAACCTACTCCGCTGTTATATTCCCTCATTTTTTCATTGCTGATTGTAAGATCCTGATGACAGAGCGTATCTATGGAAGGACAACCGCTGTTCACAATACGCTCCGGCTCCTCCCCCATCCTGATCAGACGTTCTTTGCTCTGCTCCGTTGACGGAAAATGGTAGTGTGACAGTTTTGTGATCGCATGTCTCACAAGTTCGTCAATGTTTCCCGTAATCTCTCCCCCTT
This sequence comes from uncultured Lachnospiraceae bacterium, assembly GCA_965114645.1. Lineage (GTDB taxonomy): Bacteria > Bacillota > Clostridia > Lachnospirales > Lachnospiraceae > UBA3282. The sequence goes on from CBCOZL010000001.1 coordinate 47,359, forward strand.
GAATATGGGCAAGCGGAATATTGAGATAGGTTGCGGCAATCGCCGTCGCCATCGTCTCATATCTGTCAGCGACAGTCACCACCACATCCGGCCGGATATCCTCGAAAACCGTGGACAATTCTATAATACCAAGGCCTGTGGATTTGGCCTGTGTTTCCAGATTTTCACCCTCTATCACATAATAAATCTTTCTGGTGGGTGTAAATCCGTCTTTTTCAATCACGCGGAGCGCATTCCCGAAACGATCAAGCAAAACGGATGCCCCTACAACAAGCTGCAGTTCCAGATCCGGGTGCGCCTGTATCGCTTTTAATACATATTTCACCCTGCCATAATTAGCCCTGCTCGCCACTACCACACATACTTTTCTCTTCATGCTAAACGGTGTATCCCCTTTCTATTCTTCCGCACTGCCGCCCTCCAGGTCGGACCAGTGCAGCGCTCCTCCCATCTTCAGGTCCTTTACCAGTCTTTTTCCAAGCACTTCCTCATAGTGTTCCCCGGAGATGCCGTTTAAGGGTTTTTTGAAGGAGAGCGCTTCCAGGTCCAGCTTTTCCCCCTTTGCGATATCCCGCTTCAGGTAAATGCCCTTTGCAAAAATACGCTTTAACTCCTTCTGCTCCTCATTCAACGCTGTCTTATCAACCGGTGCATTGCGCATCGCGGTAATCATTCGGATGCCCTCTGTCATTTCCCGAAGCTGTTCTATCGTCACAGACGCTTTCACATCGGGGCCGAACATGTAAGGACTCATAGTCACATGCACTTCTATCATCAGCGCGCCGTTCGCCACAGCCGCCAGTGACGGAAATATCGTCCCGGAATGATCCGAAAGCCCAATGGGGCATCTGTATCTGCTTCGCATCTCGGAAATAAGATTCAATCCGATCTTCTCCGGCGGACACGGATAAGCTGTCGTACACTGCATCACTGCATATGGATTTGATTTGACCATCGCCACCTGATGGTCAATATCCTCGAAAGAGCTTAAGCCTGAGGACAAAAGAATCGGTTTCCCTGTTTTTACCATCCTCTCGACCAGACAGTTGTTAAAAACTTCTCCCGAACCAAGCTTCCATGCTGGCATGCCGATGGCCTGCATCATTTCAAGCGCTTCCACAGAAAAAACAGAGCTCAGAAAATCAAGCCCGGCCTCCCATGCATGGCGGTGCAGACCTTCCCACTGTTCATAAGTAAATTCCATTCTTTTCCAGTAATCATACCTGGTTCTGTCCTCATAGCTGAACCTGACGCGGAATGGCTCGTCCGGCGTGCTCTCCGCCTCCGCAATATGCGTCTGGAATTTTATCGCATCGACTCCCGTGCCTGCCACCGCATCAATAAATGCGTGCGCCTGACCCAGACTGCCGTCGTGATTCTGGGATATTTCCGCGATCACATATACTTTGTTCTGTGCGATGCCTTCCGCAAACCATTTGCTAATTTCCATTTTTCCCCCGTTTCAGAATGTTCTGCCGCAATGGCACACATTCTCAGCCTTCCAGCAGTCCCTTAATTCTTTGAATGACCGCATCCACTTCTCCATCTCTCTCCGCTTCAATTTCGTTCAGTTTCTTCCACTTGCGGAACTCTTTATCCTGATAACTCTCCAGCCATTGCCTGCGTTTCTTTATAAAAGGCAGCGGGATGTTCTCAAGAGTCCAGATGTATATTCGGTACACAAACGTCATACTCATAAAGGCTATGACCGCTCTCTCCTTAGCCGAGTACAGCCTCCTGTATTCCCTTTTCTGCTTCCTGTCAAGTGCATATCCTGCTCCCCGATGCACCTCCTCAAAAGCATCTGCAATTTTTAGATAGCTTGCCCGGTTCTCATCAACCAGATAAAATGGATTCACCATCTCTTTCGTGAGCCCGATATCAACCTGTTCCCCAGAAACTGTCCTGCAAAACATCTCGTAGTCTTCAATCTTGTTCATCTCCATCAGCAGAGGATGATCCTGATCTTCAGGTATGGGATAAGGACATAAATACATCGGATTTTTGCCTGCAAAAAAAGCCTCCAGAATTGCCGTGCTGTTCCAGGCGTAAACCAGATCGCTGACTACAATCCACTGCTTCACCGAAAGCTCTGATATGACCCTGAAATTTTTATATTCCTGTGCCAGCTGCTGCGCCCGCAAAGATGCATCCCCTGGATGCGGACGATAAACAATCACATAATCCTCATTTTCTTCCAGGAATTGCCGGAACCACTGCAGGATGGTAAGTTGTTCTTTTTCCGCCACCTCAAGATAGCGCCTGCGCCCTTCTCCGAAGCGTGCAATCGTCGCTCTCTTCTCCTCCGCTGACGCCTCTACATACTTAAACCCGGCTATAAACAAACATATCTTCTTTTCAGACGGCAGGTCATACCGCCTGCATATTTCCTCTCTGGATGTATAAAAGCCTCGAAATTCCGAACGCAGAAGATCCATGGTTATGTTTCCGGTCACTTTCACATTCTGAGGTGCGACATCCGCTTTTTCAATCAGCCTTTTCTGATTCTTTTCGCCCCAGGATATGTGTACAATTTCCTTTGCCAGACCAGACAAATTGCGAAAACTGCCGCTGTCTTCCTCCTGCTCATTTGTGGTCAGCTGCTCCCACTGAAGATTGATCACTTTGTCGAATTTAATCCGATAACTGGCATAGTCCCTGATAGAGCTGCTGGTATAACAGTAGCCGATCACCAGCACCTTTGTCCGATATACTGCCGTATGCGCCTTTACCAGATTATAATCGTTGGCATACAGTATTTTAGTCCTATAGCCCCGCTTGTCCAATTCGTATTTTAGCAGGGAAAGATTATCCAGTTCCCTCACTTTATGTTCGTACATGAGCAGGAAATCATATTCTTGCATCCGAAGTTCTCCCACCTTACTCTTTCCATCCTGCAAAGATCTGTTTACAGAGCCTGTATTGGCTGTTATTCCAGCATTCAGCAAGCTGCGCCGCCCCACATTCAATATTAAAAAGCAATGAATCACAAACTGACAGGCAATGTATCACCGCCAGATAATTCCTTCCCGCCGCCTTCCCATCCTGAATAGCCAGCAGATCTTTAATCTGTATATATTCCCCATTCTTGTAATCATAGGATACCCTCTTCTGATCCATCGACAGCAGCTTATCCCCAAAGATCTGCCGGAACATTTCAAAATACTCTGCATCCTCGGTTGCAAGAAATATATATTCATATTCTAGTTCGTTTTTATAATGAATGCAAGCCCGCAAAAAAGTCTCCGCATCTACAATGTTTTTCCGCCATTCTTTGTTGATTTTTTCCGCTGCCTCTTTTCTGAAATCTGTCCCCCTCATAACCACACCCAGAACCTTCCCGGGCAGCTCTTTGGGCATTCTTTCCTCTATATAACGTCTTGTTTCATCGTTCATTCTGATTAATTTACAGAAAGCCTCGCTGTCCAGACGCCTTCTGCCCCACTTCTCCTGATAAGGATTGATCTTACTCTCTCCAAGAAGAATTGTATTATCGGACGCGCTGATCACATGTCTGCTCTCATAAACTTCTTCTGTCGATATGTCCGAGACCGGTTCAAAAAAATACTCCCACATGTTCTCTTCTTCAGAATTCAGATACTGATTCGGATAAGCATGCAGATCCACCACCGGCACATATCCTTTCTCCAAAATCCAACGGATATGCGTGTAAGTCCACCGTATGATAGAAACCAGCCCCTCGTTAAAACAGGGATAGTCCAGCAGCACAATGGTCCGATCCTCATTTTTATCTCCGAGAGCTTTCTTATTTTTACACCACAGCACGCTGTACAAAAGCTTCACACTGTTACAGACGCTGTCAACCGGCCAGAAAAACTCTCTGTCTGTGGCTACAATACATATGTGACTCTTTTTATCCCCCAATTTAACCATATGGTAAAGAAACATGCATACCAGCCTGTTCCAAATGCTCATATCACGGTTTTTCCCCTGCATCCAGCTTTTTAAAAGTTCCATATATCTGCCTGCCAATCCACCAAAAGGCAAAAACCGAACAGATTTATCCTTCATGAAATGCTTTGCCCGTTTATCCAGAAAAACGCTCTTTTTATCTGGACAAAATTTTTGCAGAATCCGTGCGACGGCAATAGAATATTCCTCTGCTTCCGTAAATATAAACATACGATACTGATTCAAAAAAGATAAGTCCAGACGATCCCCATCCAAAATGCATTTTTCATAATCGGGAAAATCATTTTTTTTGATCCCAAGCGCCATATTTTCTGTGTACTGAATCCAGAACAGATGTTTTTCTTTCGCATCCGATACCAAAAAGCATGTTCCGTCTTCTACCTGGTTCGCATAAATATAATCCCTCGCTTCCAGGAACAGGTTCTCCGACAAATAAAATATTTTATCCGCAACCCTGTTGTCCCCTGCCATTGACCCACTGCATATTCTTATCACAACCGCATTTCCTCCATGTCCGAACCAGACTAGCTTCCCTCTTACATCAGCTGTAATGTTCTAACCGAAGCTGACTGATCTGTGCCGATATGATCCCAAAGAAAAATGTCTGAATACCGAAAATACATAGGATTGCCGCAAGCACAGGAATTCCCAGTCCCTGTGTAATTGCGTTGACCACACCGTAGACAACACCGACTAAAACGGCAAGCGCCCCCACCGTCCCAAACACTTCTTTGGGCCGGAACAGAATCACAATATTCATAATCAGCATAATTGTCCGCATGCCGTCCCTGATTGGTTTCACAGTACTTTTTCCGACTCTTTTGCGAACCAGGATCTCACACGTTCCCCCTATGCAATCCGTTTCCTGCATAATAAATGTAGTTACTGTCGAAGCGCCAAATCTCTGCGGCAGGAGCGACAGGTATTTCAACAGCACCTCCCTTTTGAAGGCCCGCATTCCCGAATTAAAGTCCTCCATCGGCTCTTTCGCCAGTATATTGACAATTTTTCCTAAAACAAATTTTCCCAGCCTGCGGTTCCGATCACAATGGGATTCTTTTTTTCTGACACCGATACAGTAATCCAGATTTTCCGTTTCCATTTTCTGTACGACGTTAACCAGATCCTCCGGCCTGTGCTGACCATCGGCATCATACCATACGACAATATCCCCCAAGGCATTTTTACACCCTGTCTTAATTGCAGAACCGTACCCCCTGTTTACTTTATGCTGAATGCAGCGGATATTACCGGCTGCCAGATGATTTACAATGTCAAAAGTATTGTCTGTAGATCCGTCATCTACAACCAGAATCTCATAATCTTCTGATAGATACTCCTCTAATTCCGTCAAAGTCTCTTTTATTCCCTGCGCTTCATTATATGCCGGAATAATAATCGACACCTTCATTCTTTATCCTCCCTATATCACAACTTTCAATTGTTTTTTTACATAATACCGCATCGTATATCCATATATTAAATAGGAAGCCGCCGTTGCCAGGGCAGCACCCATCAACCCAATCCATACGATCAAAATAATATTCAACGTAAAATTACAGGCTACCGTAACAAAATTAATAAAGGATTCCTTCGCAGGCAAGCCCGTTTGAGCAAAAATATCCCCAAATATAATTTTTCTTCCGCTGACTATAATTGCAATGCCTATAATAACCAGAAACTGCATTCCTGCCAGATAATCCCTCTGATTCAGAATACAGCACATAATACAGTATCCGGCAATTAGTGCCGCAAATATCATGGGCGATAAAATGCGAAGAATTTTCTTCAATCCTGCATTGATCTTCTCAACGCCCTCTTTCAATTTCCCGTCCACATAATATTCTGTGATCTTAGGGTTAACGCTTCTTCTGATAACAAAATACAACTGGTAAAAGCCTTCTGCAAATAATACTGCAAAGGAATAAATCCCGATCAGATAATCATCACCCACAATAAACCCAAGACAGATAATATCCACCTTTGTGTTTAATTCAGTCACCAGATTTGACATAAGAATATAAGTGCCAAAACGGGCATGGCGCTTCAGATACTTGATCTCCGGCTTCTTTATAAACAATCCCCTGCGTATCAAATATGCGGCAATAGAAAAGAACAATACAATTTCTGACGATGTAAAGCAAACGGTAAGCCACTTGTAATGACACCGCAAAATCCCCATTCCAAAAACTATCAACACAATTAAAATATATCTCAGAGACTGAAAAACTGCATATGGCTTCATCTCTGACAAGCCATTCAGATAGTTGAGCAAAATTTTGTTCACGGAAAAGAAAACAAGACCTGGCATAAGTATCTGCATGCTTATCAGCAAATTGTAATTATTCGTTACAATAAACGGTAGCAGAAATTCGATAATTGCGACACAAAATGCCGAAAACGGAAAAACTCCAGTCAATGCCGACGATATAATCTGTTCCCGCTCCCTGCGGTTATCCCTATACTCCGGAATCAGCCTCATAACAGACATGTGTACTCCCCACACAGTAATCTGCGAAAATACACCATACCATGCCTGTGCCCTGCTAAAAATGCCCAATGCTGCCGCATCATAGAAATATACTATCAGAAAATTAATCAGAAATCCGCTGGCAGATAGTATCACCACGCTGCCATAATTCCAGATCAGCCCTTCTACAAAACTATTTTTTATTATACTCTTCATTTTTTATCTGCACCATGCGCTCCCTGTCTCCTGCACTGCACGCCAGCAGCCAAATCGCCGCAGGCATAATCTGAACAAGTGTTTTCCGTCCCGAATCATAATATCCGTAATGCAGCAACGCTCCTTCCCGGAAAAGACAAATGAAATAGATCAAAACAATGTATCCAACAAGCATGGAAACGGTAAACTTTGCCAGGTTTCTACCACCTTTTATCACAATTGGACATAAAAGTAAAATGAATGTCCAGATTGCGCCCGCATTGATGCGATCATTCATTGCTTCATTATTTGAGAAATGTGACAAATAAATCTGCAGATTAATTGACGCTGTTTCTCTTTTTGCCAGTGCAGAAACAACGGCCGTTGCCAGACAAATCCCGCTTACCACAATCAGGAAATAATGCTCTTTTATACAACGCAGCCATTTCCAGGGTCTTCTGAAAATCCAGGCTGCCACGACAACAATTAGCGATCCCGCAATGAGTAATGCGCCCCTTTCGGGTGTCCAAAACATCGGGTTTCCATCGTGCCCTATCACTATCATCTGAAAAACATTCCATATAACAAGAACCCCGGCCACTGCCGGAATCACTTTGTCCATCTTCAAAACTTCGTCTTCCATCCCTAAAGACAGCGCAAGAAAAAACATAACATACACTGCCCCCTCAATCCTTGTCATCAGGATCACGGAAGCGGCAAGTACTGCAATCCACTCAAATTTTGCAATATTTAACTGCTTTTTCATTATGATAAATACAAAAAATATTAGAAAATATACCGCAGTCGGTCCATGCACCGCCGCCAATACTGTGCTGAACATGTAGTCAAAATTAGTAAGCATGAACAAAATCCCTGCCCCTAATACCACTATTGACATATAATCATCTTTCCTGCCATTAACATAATATAATCCGGCGCACATAATGCCAATACCGCAAATTGCCATCAATGGATAAAATACATATACCGTATCACATTTAAACAGATAGCCCATCGACATAATCATTGGTTCCAGCATTCCAAAAGGCGCTATATATTCCAATACATCACGCAGACTGCCAAAAATCACCATACGATAGGCGTAAATACATCTTGTAATTGAATCCGCATATATATTGCATATTTTGAAGCAGGAAAAAAAGGCAGTAGTTACGACTGCCAGTAATATAAAATGAAAGCAGGAGGTCCTGTCAATCTCCTTAAATTTATTCCTCTGTCTGAACAGGCGAATCCCCACTCCCAAAACCGTGCACACCAGCACCGTTATCACATGATACGGAATATTAAAAATCATAAACAGCACACAGGCGATGCACCATACGGCCGCCCCGACTGGCAGACTCAAAAACAGTGCAAGATACGGATACTCCCTGCCCCAAAACGGCAAAACAATTACTGCTCCTATTAGCAGCAGCAGTAATATGATAAATGTCTGCTTTATTTCTCTGTATGACCCTTTCTCCGCATATGCAAATAATTCTATTCCTTCTCCAGTGAGGATCGCATCATTCGAATGATCCAGGACAGCTTCCAGCAACTCCTTCGAACAGAATATATATCCGTCTCCCCATGCCGCAATTCTGATCGTATCCGTATGCTCCCAAAACTCGTCTAACACAAAATAATCAGAGCCGTATTCCCTGAATGGATATGACAGTATCATCTCCGCTTCCTCTTCCGATACGGCACTTGCCTCTCCGGCTACGATCCTTCGCGCCGGAACAGCCATTTTATATATATATTGATGTTCTTCCTTATCTCTCATCTGCTCGGGTACAGCCAGATTTCTGCCGTCAAAATAGTACTCGGCAAACGCATTCTGCCGACTCTGCTCTCCCACATTCGGATCCGTCATCGCAGCATAAATCAATGTGCTGTCCGCCCCCGGAGCCAGTCTTTCCGTAAAGTTTGTATTTCCATTAGACAATATAATACATGCTGCGATAATTGTCGCTCCGAGGCAAAAGTAACGGCAGCGCATATCTTTGCCCCATTTTTTCAACGTAACTATCTCAATAACAAATAGCCCCATGACAAACAGGAAATCTACGTGGTCAAATTCACCAAACACCGCATGATAGACTGCTCTCATAAGTGATGGCATATGGTTCGATACCAGTGCAAAACCCAGGCAGGCAAAAACACAGGCCAGAATTTTCAGCAATGCCTTCTTATTCATCGACATTTCCCCCTAACTTCGGATCTATACATTGAAACAGCTCATAATCGCCTTGTTTCCACTGCCATGCCAGCCGAACCGCTCCACATTCCACATTATAGAGTAACGCTGTACATTCTGTCAAACTCCAGACACCTGACAGATAATCCCTTCCCATCATTTTTCCGTTCTTTGCGGCAAGCAGCTCCCTCACCGGCTTAAACTCTTCATTCTCATAATCATAGGTCACCCTCTTCTGAGAAATGGAAAGCAGGCTCTCGCCGAAACAGTTCTTAAATTTATCGAAATATTCCTGATCCTCCGTCGCCACATAGACATAATCATAGTTATATTTTTTCTTATAGTGGCAGCATGCCTCAATCAGTCTGTCTATCTCAACTACATTTTCCCTCCATGTTTTATTTGTTTTCACTGCAGCAGCATTTCTAAAATCTGTCCCGCGCGCGACAACACCCAGCACCCGTTTCCCATCCCTGATCTCTTTCGGCATTTTCCTCTCAATATGTTGTTTCGTCTCCTGGTTAATCCGTATGATCCGACGAAATTCCTCACTATTTTCAAAGGCTTTCATATAAGTTCTCTGATAGGGATTGATGTGAAAGTCACACCACGAGATATCATTCTCACTTGCGACATAAACATGCCGGCTCTGATATGCCTCCTCGACCGACACAGACGTGACTGGCTCAAAAAAATATTCCCACATATTTTCCCCTTCTGCCGCCAGATATTGATTAGGTAATTTTGACAAATTCATGACTGGTACATAGCCGCCCCGGGTCAGCCACATAAAATGTGCAAACGTACATTTCGCAATCGATCCAAGTCCTTCATCATCGCAGGCATAATCTAAAATGACAATCTCCCGATCCGCATTTTTCTCTCCGAAACTTCTCTGCCGCTGCTTCCATAACAGGCTGTACACAATGTTCTGACTGTTATACACTGTGCCGTCCTCATCCGGGTGATTTCTTCTGTCTGCCTTAACAACACAGCAGATTCCTTTGTTCTTCAGCCGGCCCAGAATTTTCCAACCAGCAAGAGCCTTCAGTCTCTCCCAAAAGCTGCCCCCGTTTCCCCTCATCCATTCTTCCGTCAATTCCATATAACGCGCCGCATCGCGCGGGTACCTCAGGTATTGCACCCGTTTCGTTCCCAAAAAATATTTTGCCCGCTTATCCGCAAAAATTATTTTCTTTTCAGGCCGATACTCTAATAATAATCTTGCGATTGCAATTGAATATTCATCCACGCCCAAAAAAACAAACTTCTGATATCGATCTAAAAAAGTAAAATCCAAATTCTCCGCATCGTTCCGAAACCTAATATGATAGTCCGACAGATCCTTGCGTTTGATTCCCGCAATCATATCCTCCAAATATACAGCCCCAAACAGTACTCTCCCCTTTTTATCAAGGATCGAAAAATGCGTGCCCTCAGATACATCATTTTCGCGCACATACAAATGTACTTTATGAAACAGATCATCCCCTATCGGAAACGATGGTATTTCTTTGTTTTCAGTACTTATAATTAAGTTGTCGCATATTTTAATCATTATTACTCCCGCTGCTTTGCCTTTCACAATCCAGAAACATTAAAAACCGATCCGCATTCTCTACGGCGTTATACCTAGTTTCCCATTTTTCCCTGGATCTTTCCCGCATTCTCAAAAGTTTCTCCCGGGGAAAATCACGCATACACCTTACCGCTTCTTCCACTTCCTCCGGGGAAGGATTCTCCGGCAGTAAAATACCATTGCCCTCTATCATACTTGGTATTTCCCCAACTGCTGTGGCGATAATCGGAATTCCATAGGACATCGCCTCCTGAATGGATACCGGGCATCCTTCTGTCGATGACGTTGTAATAAAGCAATCCACATGCTGCTTTGCATAAATTTCCTTGATTTCTTCCAGTGGCACAAAGCCCGGCATTTCATAGGAAATATTACTTTTGACTGACAGCATGATCCGGGCGCACTCTTTCACCTCATCATAACAGTCGCCCGCCCCGAAATGTGTCCATCTAATCTTAATATTCTCTATCCGCGCAAGTCCCTCAACAATCAGTTCGACACGCTTTAAAGGAATCACACCAGAGCAACTCACAAGATGAAAAACTTTTTCCTGGCTTCTGAAAATCCGATCTTTCTGAAAATCCTCACATGTCGTCCCAATCGGGGCAACCATATACTTATCTCCAAATTCCTCCGATTTCCCCCAACGCCTCATATAATATTCCAGTCCTGCATCCGCCACAAAGAACAGCCGGTCAATTTTCCTGTCCATATATTCCCTGAACGGCTGTCTGCCATGCGAATTTCTTTCATTATATAAATCATATCCATGTATTCTGGAAACGACTCTAATGTCTGGATATCGTTTTTTATCCATAAGAAATGCAAGGCAGTTCGCATTAAACCAGTAAGAGTACACCAGCTCATTGCCGTTAATTAATCTATTTTTTTTCACATACTTCCGAAGCTGATCCGCTTCTCCAAAAAAAACGATGGAATCGTACAGACGACCCACGATATTCTGACCGCTTTTCAAAATCCTTATTGTCTCGCTGCAGCCATATCTCCCAAAAAGATATTTTGCAACCGCCGACAGCTTCTCTTTTATGCCAAACTTTCGAATACAATGATACACTGCAATCCGTTTATCTGTCGTCATCTTCTGTTCCGCCAGAGAGGTTGAAAGGGATATGATACATATCTCAAATTGCTTCGCAAGAACTTCCAGTTCTGTCCGGACAAACGAATACTCCCCTGCCCTATACGGATACTCATTAAATAATATAATCAATTTTCTTTTCAATCTTTCGTCCCCTGGAAGCAGATTTTTGCAGCGGCAAGAACCGTAAGCGCCATACTCTTTTCAGTGACATTTCCATCTGTAAACATTTGCGCGATATCGCTTTGCAGTTCCTTGCCTATCGCCCGGTGAGCAATATTCTGAACATAATATGCCCTGTAATAGTTCTGTATTTTTTGATCCCGCTGATACCAGTAGTCCATCGGATTCATAGAGTCCCTGTTCTGCACACCAAACGCCTTACAGGCTGCCTGCGACAGAAGCCTCTGTGCAGTCCTGAATTTTCTTAAAAATATATGATCCGCCCTGGGCTTAATACCTCCCCACTTCTCCCATCCGAACTGTGTAGCCCGCGGATACTTTTCCAGCATCCATCTCAGATAAATACGATGCCTGTCCCTGTACTCAAAAGGGATCGAATAGTTAACCTCCAGAAAATCTACATCTGTAAACGGGGATGACACTTCTATAAAATGCTGTCTGATCATATAAGAGGACATGGCTCCCATCATTCCTCTTGTATAAATAGCAAACATTTCTTGACAAGGATACTCCGCCATAATCTGACTATCCATTACATAGGAAAATCTATTCGAATACTGATTCAGGCCCAAACGTGGTTTCCCGAAATTTAATTCCCTGTCATGGTAAAATGTGGACAAGGTAATATCCCCGATCATACCTGTATGCTCAAGCCCAAACTGATCCGTGTTAAGCATCCCGAGCAGCCTGCTTCCGCCCGTTATTCCGGTATAAAGCGCTGCCCCGTTATTTTTGGAGATAATATCATCAATATCATACAGCCAGTTCGCATCATCCAACGCTTTAAAAAGATATTCATGTCCCAAATGGACGGCTATCTGCTTAGATATTTGATAATCAAGGTAATCCGCCCGGCAGTATGTGACATTTAACTGGTCTGTATATCCCATATCATGCGCCACCCAGGAAACCATTCTGCTGTCCAGGCCGCCGCTCAAGTCCACTAAATGCCGGTATCCGTACTCCCTATCCTTGTCAAACTCCCGTCTGACTGCCTCTCTAAACGCGCTGTCAATCCTATCGACTGCTTCCTGCTCAGACATCCGAACTTCCCTGTTGGGAATCAGATAATATCTCTCCACCTTGGCGCTGCCGTTTTTGATGTGTACAAGCTGTCCCGGCAGCAGACGATGAATCTCCTTGACAAAAGTGCTGTCATCTAACATATATCCGTACGTCAGCATATATTTCACTGCCGTCTCATTAAAGTGATACTGTACCCCATTCGCCTTTAAAACCGCAGTCATATACGGTATATGATTGGACACGATCCACTGGCCTTCATTGACATAGTAGTACAGCGCTTTGACAGATATCTGGTCTGTGTAAGCCGTCAGGCTGGAATCCTGCCTGTTATATACATAGCCGCAAAATCCCCCTCTGAGTGACTGCAGACATCTTGTCTCGTCCTCCCTCATGGCCTGCGCAAAAGCATGCTGCCAGTCTTTCGCCCCGCCCAAACAGAATTGCCCCTTATTATGGACATATCCGTCCAAAAAACTGATCTGCCCCTCTTCGTCTAAAAACACCTGATCTTTCGGAAATTTATCAAGGAGGTGATTATACTGCCTGCACTGTCCCATGTCAGTATACTGCCCAAGACATTCTATATTCATATTCCCTGCTGCCAAAAAACCATGCAATACTTTCACCTTCTTCCCACTTCCCTAAAACAGTTTCTCCGATTATGACACCAGCACGCTGCAGATTGCCTCTATCTCTTCCTCCCGCAGATACGGGTGCATAGGCAGCGACAGACATGTAGCGCAGATTTGTTCCGTAATCGGACACCCTGTTCCTTCTCCCTGCAAATCCGAGAACACAGTCTGCATATGCAGAGGTTTTACATAGTAAATAACGCTTGGAATTCCGTCCGCCTCCAGTTTTTTCATTGTTTCTTCCCGCTGCCGCGCATCCTCAAACTGCACCGTATACTGCGCCCAGCTGGAATAATACCCCTGCAGGATAACCGGCGTCTTCACTTTTCCCTGCAGACGCCCTGTATAGACTTCCGCCACCCGGTTCATCTCTACGAGCTCCTCATCAAAAAAGCTGAGCTTCTCAAGCAGTACAGCCGCCTGTATCGTGTCCAGCCTGGAGTTCATGCCGATCCTGATATTGTCATACTTGTCAAAACCTTTTCCATGTACTTTATAGGAGCGGATTAGTTCCGCCCACTCATCGTTATCCGTAAAAACCGCGCCGCCATCCCCATAGCAGCCCAACGGTTTCACCGGAAAAAAGGAAGTGGTGGATATATCTCCGAAACTGCACGCCCTTTTCTCACCTATTCTGCCGCCAAATCCCTGCGCGCCGTCCTCCAGTAAGAAGAGATCATATCGTTCGGCAATCTGACGGATTCTCTCATATTCAGCAGGCTGTCCGAAAAGGTCCACGGCTATGACCGCCCGGGGTGTCAGTCTGCCTTCCTTTTTCACCCTTTCAACCGCCTCCTCCAACGCCTTTGGAGACATATTGAAGGTGTCTGCATCAATATCTACAAAGACCAGACCAGCGCGGATCCAGGGCACCACCTCCGCAGTAGAAAAGAATGTGAAATCCGGAACAAAAACAGCATCACCTTCTCCAACGCCCCACGCCATCAGCGCAAGCAGCAGCGCATCCGTACCGTTAGCGCAGGAAATACAATGCTTCACGCCCACATAGTCCGCCAGTCTCTTCTCCAGGCTGGTGACCGGTTCCCCGCCGATAAACTGACCAGCCTCCATATTCCGCCTGACTGCACTGTCTATCGCTTCCCTGTGTCTCATATATTGTGTCTTTAAATCCTTAAATTCCATCCTGTCTGTTGTCCCTTCGTTTGATTTACTCAATCAGGAAAATATTCCTTTAAAATCAATCGTCGCGCATTGTTCCATCGGAAACTGTACCGGCTGCCCCGTGTATGCGGACTGATATATGCCAAGTACCAGTTCCAAAGCCCTTTTCCCTGCCAAGGCATCCGCATAGGGAGGCCTGTCCTCCTGAATGGCCTCAATCACATCCGCATAGAGCGGCGTATGCCCATACCCGTATACATTAGGCGGACTTTCATGAAACTGTGCCTTAACCTCCTCCGGGTTATCCAGCGCGTCAGAAAACCGCCATTCCTCAATCACATTGACCGAGCTGCCGCCCGCTTTCACGGTTCCTTTCTCACCAAACAGGTATAATGTTTCCTCCAGATTGGAGGGATACACATTCGTCGTTCCCTCAATGATCCCATAAGCGCCGTTTTTAAACTTGACAAGGGCGATGCCCAGATCTTCCGCCTCAATATAGTCATGCTTAAGTTTGTCTGTCATACCTACGACGCAGTCTATTTCATCACCCATCATCCAGCGCAGAAGATCAATGTTGTGAATACACTGGTTCATCAGTGCGCCACCATCCTGCTCCCAGGTTCCGCGCCACTTCGCTCTGGAGTAATACTCATAGTCCCTCGTCCACCTGATATGTGCCGTACCGTGAAACATTCTGCCGAAACGATCCATCTCCACGGCCTCCCGTATCTTCTGGATCGACTTATTAAAACGGTTCTGATGGCAGGCACACACCTTCAGATTCTCCCGCTTCGCTGTCTCAATGATCGCATCCGCATCCGCCAGGGACAGTGCGATCGGTTTCTCAATGATCAGATTGGCGTGCCCTATCGTCATGCAGTCGAGCGCAATCTGTGCATGCTTTCCGCTCTCCGTGGCAATTGCCACCAGCTCTGGTTTCTCTTCTTCCAGCATCTGTTTATAATCTGTATAGCATTGTACCGTTTTAGGAAGTCTGAATTTTAAAATCTTGTCCTTCATATTGCGAGTTTCCAGATCGCAGATTGCCACAATATCAAGCCCGTTCTTCTGCGCTGCCACAATATGATTGGGAGAAATTCTCCCGCACCCTATCAAAGCATATTTCATGTTGTCCTCCACAATTTAGATAAGCTGCCGCTCGCGCAGCGCCTGTACCATCTTTGATGCCGCATGTCCGTCCCCATAAAATTTGGGCCGGTCCTCGTTTGCCACACGTTTGGCCTCCGCAGCAAAGTGCAGCGCCTCTTCCACACTGTTCTTATCCTGTGGATTCACCCTGCGTATCCACTTCTCACGCACCAGATCCTCCCACACGTCCGCATCCAGCATAAAAAGGCATTTCGCTCCCGCAAAGGACGATTCCTTGGACACACCGCCGGAATCCGTCAGAATCAGCCTGGCTCTCTGCATGAGCTTTACCATCTCCACGTAACCCAAAGGCTCTGTCATCTCCAGACCCGGAATGCCTGCCGCCCTCTCCATCAGTCCGAACTGCTCCAGACATTTCCTTGTCCGCGGATGTACGGGGAAAATCACATGATCCTCCAGGCCCTCCACCAGACGCAAAATACTTTCCATACGTGCTCTGTCAGACGTATTTTCCTGCCTGTGCCATGTCATCACAATGACATCTTCCTGCGGCTTCTCTCCCGCAAGCCCCCCGGCAATAGACAGGTAGGTATCGTACATAATATCACCTGTCAGACAAGCGCGGCCGGCAAGCCCTTCCCGCTGCAGATTCTGCATGGACACGTGATCCGGGCAAAACAGAATATCCGACAGATGGTCTGTTGTAATCCGATTGCATTCCTCTGGATTGGACTTTATGTTGATTCTGGGACCCGCCTCCACATGCGCCATAGGAATGCTAAGCTTCGCCGCCACCAGTGCACCGGCGAGCGTCGTATTGGTGTCTCCATAGAGAATGACCAGATCCGGTCTGCTTCTCAACAGTTCTTCCTCCAGCCCGATCATTGCCTTGGCTGTCACCTGCGCATGGCTTCCGCCTCCCGCTTCCAGATTCAAATAAGGCGCCGGTATACCCAATTCCCCAAAAAAAACATCGGACATATTCTCGTCGTAATGTTGTCCGCTGTGAATAATATTTTGCTGACAACCGGCCAGCTCCAGCGCCTGATAGAGCGGCGCAAGTTTAATAAATTGAGGCCGGTTTCCCACAATATGCACAATCATAATAATCTCCGTCCCAGACATAGTTATACAGTTCTTTTTTAATAATAGCATATCCCTTTTTTCAATGCAAATATATCTAAACTTCGAATTCATCCGGGAGTTTGTCTTACTTGTCATTTCACGCAACATATGCTATGCTGAATACAATCTGCTTAAATCAGAAAAATGAAACTGTTTTTGATGGAGAATCTGTGATAAAATGGATCAGTTGATTACCATAAAACAAATTGCAGCATATCTGGAAGATAGAAAGCTTCCTCATGTTATACAGGGAAATTCCGAAGAAACCGTCTGCGGTTTCTCTTCTTTGTCCCGCTATCATGAGGGTACGGTCACCTGGATCAATTCCCCCCAAAAAAGCATTCAGACATCAGTTCCTGTTTCTGCCTGTGTCATTCAGGAGGGGGCAGACTTAGATGCAGCAGTCAAGATTATCACCCCACAATCCAAAGCTGTATTTTTTTCTATTGTAGAACATTTTTGGGGAGACAGCTCCGATAACGATATGCCGGATATCGGTCCTGGCTCTGTGATCGGTTCCGATGTCCATATCGGTGAAAATGTAAAAATCGGCTGCAACTGTTCTATCACAGGTTATGTCTCCATCGGGGCCGGAACAGTCATAGGTGACAATGTCGTTATCCGAAACCGGGTGAAAATCGGCTGCAATTGTATCATACAATCATCTACTGTAATCGGAGAAGGCGGATTCAGTTATTCCGAAGATGAGTTTCATATAAAAACCATGATCAGACATTTCGGGGGAGTGTCCATTGGAAATGACGTTTTTGTCGGAAGTCTCACATATATAGGAAGAGGCACTATCGATGACACCGTGATCGAAAGCGGGACAAAAATCGCACCCTCTTCGCACATAAGCCACAATGACTATATCGGCAAAAATGTTTCCATCATATGCGCAAAGCTGTTTGGCAGCGTAACCGTCGGCGACAATACCTATGTGTCCGAAAGTACGATTCGAAATCAGACAAATATTGGAGCAAATACCATCATTGGCATGGGCTCCGTTGTAACAGCCGATGTGGAAGAAAACAAAGTTGTCATTGGCGCCCCTGCTAAAGTCATAAGGGAAAACTGTGGAAAGGAAAAGCTTTAAGGACGTATATTATGCAATTTACTTGTGAATCCTATGTTGCCTTGCTAAAAGAACTGCATACAAGAGGCTATCACTTTAAAAACTATAACAACTGGCAGGAAACGGATCGTTCTGTCATTCTGCGGCACGATGTGGACTACAGTCTGGAAAAAGCAGTTTTTTTCTCGGAAATTGAGAAGTCCGCCTTTTCCGAATGCGCACATGCAACTTATTTTGTATTAGTATCCACCAATTTCTACAATATTCATTCCCGGGCTTCCAAAGAACAAATCCATCAGATTATGGACAACGGCGGAATCATCGGACTGCATTTTGACGAAACGCAGTATGAAATTTCAGACGAACGCCAAATGCAGAAATATGTGCGTGAAGAAACGGATATTTTGTCTGCTGTCGCCGGAAGGAAGATAGACGTGGTATCCATGCACAGGCCCTCCGAAAAAATTCTATCCGCTGAAATGACCTTCCCCGGCATGGTTAACGCTTACAGCGGAACCTATTTTAAAACGATGAAATACGTGTCTGATTCCCGGCGTCACTGGCGTGAAAACGTAGATGAAATCGTCGAGAGCGGACGTTATCCAAGACTGCACATATTGACACATCCTTTCTGGTATATGCAGGGCAGGGAAGTCTCTCTGACAGATACATTGCAAAAGGCGATATTACAGACTTCTCTAAACTGTTATGACAATCTGAACAATAATTTTAGAGATCTGGATCATGAACTAAGCAGATCCGTAATTGAACGGATCATTGACAAAACATCCGATTGGGAGAAAGCATGAAAAAAGGATATTATGTACATTTTGAGGGCAGAAGCTCTATCGGGATCAGCAAAAAAATTGACATGCAGACAACAGCTCTCTCGAAATATTTCGATATGGGGGAAATAGAGGTTGATACCTCAAAAAGATCTCTCCCGCAAAGGATTTTCGGGCTGTTCCCCACTGCATCCATCAAAAGAGATTACAAAAGCGCTCTCCTGGATCTGAAAAAACCAGACTTTTTATATGTCCGCCGCTCAGTAGCCGATCGTGCCTATGTAAATTTCTGGAAAAAAGTAAAAGAGAAATATCCAGACTGCAAAATTATCATAGAAGTCTATACTTATCCTTACGACAAAGATGATTTTGCCCGCTGGAATGCCTGGCCTTTCTATATCAAAGAACTGCTGTACCGCAAAAATCTGAAAAAATACGTAGATGCCTTTGTGACCTATACCGAAGATACGGAAATTTTCGGCGTTCCTACCATACGTACGATAAACGGCATCCAGCTTGAAAACATCTTTCCCGCAAAGGGGACTTATCAGGACAACAGGATAATTATGATGGCGGTCGCCTACATGCAGAGCCACCACGGATATGAGCGGATCATTGACGGCCTGTATCATTATTATCAGAATGTCAACCATAAGTATACCGTCGAGCTGCTGCTGATCGGTGACGGTCCGGAGAAGCCCTTTTACCAGTCGCTGGTCCAAAAATATCATTTAGAAAACCATGTGCGGTTTTATCCTACCATGTCCGGAAAGGCGCTGGACGAAATGTACGATATCAGCGATATTGCACTGGCCTCCTTCGGCACCTATAAAAAAGGAATGTTTTCAAAGCTGTCCGCACTGAAAACGAGGGAATATCTGGCGAAAGGAATGCCCATCATAACGGGCTGCGAGATCGATGTTCTGGACAGCCGATATGAATTTGTCCGTAATTTCCCAAATAACGCAGATCCTGTCGATATAGATGAAGTGATCGCATTCTATGACAAAATAAGGCAAAAGGAAAAGAACAAGCAGGCAGTTATAAACACCATCCGGCAGTTCGCCGAATCACATGTGAGCATGGATTCCGCCATGAAGCCGGTTGTCGACTATATTGAATCCGCTCAGCGGTAATACTCTGTTCTGCCGAAATTTCCTTTCCCGTAATCCGAAATCCCCTTTAAAGTCGCCTGCACAAGCTGTCCTTTTCCGCGTACAAGCCACAGCAGGCAGCATACCGTCCGATTCAGCGCATAATAGGCCAGAAACAGCGGGTAGCGCCGCCCCAGATGCAGCCTGTTGCACAGAAGCCAGTTGCGCGCTATATAGTAAGCGCAGAGCGCACTGTCCGCTCCCCTTGTGCTCGCCCCGACTTTGTGGTACATTACCGCCCGCGGACAATAATAAATGGGGATGCCCATCCTGTGCAGGCGGAAGCTGTATTCCGTATCTTCATAGTAAAGAAAAAAACGTGCATCCAGCGTTCCCGCTTTCTCAATCACTTCCATCGGAATCCACAGACAGCACCCCGTGGCAAATCCGATCTCCCTCTCCTGGTCATATTGCCCTTGATCCGTCTCATCCAGACCGATATGTCCCGCTTTTTTTATGACCGGTGAAAAGCTTCCTCCTGCAGACCAGAGACGCTTTCTGTCGTCACTGTAATAAATCTTTGGCACAGCCACGCTGCCGGGATGCCTTTTTGCGCACTCCCATAATTGAGACAGCATATCCGGCATGATTTCCGTATCATTATTCAAAAGCATTACATAATCTGCACCCTGCTCTTTTGCTCTGTCAATTCCCACGTTGTTGGCGTAGGAAAATCCATAATTGTCGTCCAGGCGGATCAGCTCCAGCTGCTCATTCCCCGCATACTTCTCCCCCAGCAGGCGCATGGAATCATCCTGTGACGCGTTGTCCACCACAATGATTTTCAACTCCGCCGCGCTGCTGTTTGCCAGTATGGATTCTATACACGCAACGTTATATTTTTCCCCATTATAATTTACCAAAATAACCGCCAGTTTCATAACTGCACTGCCCCTGTTCTTCCCGTTGCCATTCTTTATTCCGCCCCTGCTTTCCTCTCATATAAGCCTGTCTTAAGCAAGATGCTCTCTCAGCAGTTCAAAGTATTTCCGGCTCAGCTTCATCTGGTCATACTGACTAAAATCCATCTCCGCTATCCTGTCCGCCGGGTTTTTCATCACCCTGATCCATTCTTCCACATCATAGGGGTCTTTCACATAGTTCGCCTTTCCCTGCGTCACCTCTGGAATGCACGTCCTGTCCGTGGCGATCACCATCGTACCGAAAAGCATTGCCTCGACCGTCGGCATACCAAAACCCTCAAACACGCTGGGAAAAAGGAACGCCCTGCAATAGCGGTACAGCGCATTTCTCTCGGCGTTCTCCACGAATCCCGTGAGCGTCACCTCACGCTCCAGTCCCCTGTCAAGAATCTGTCTTTCCAGTTTCTCCCTGCTCTCCCCGTTCACCCCGGAAATCAGCAGTCTGCACGGCAGATCCGTCCCCGTGCTTTTAATCCGTTCCATAACTGCAATCAGTGTATCCAGATTTTTGTGCGGAATCAGCTGCGCAACCGTATAATAAAACGCCTTCTCCTCCACATGATACTTTTTTGCAAGACAGTCAAAGCTGACAATTTCGTCCTTTACCACCGTAATCGGATCGTAGATCGTTGTAATTTTCTCACCCTTTACATGATATTTTTCCCGGACGTCATCTCTCACCCAGTCGGATATCGCCACAAGGTGTCTGGATAAATGCGCGTCAAGCCACCAGCACAGTCTGGAGTAGGCAATTTCGTGAAACGGGTGGTATTCGGGGTGATGCGCCGCCTGCAGATCATGGATTACATTGACATAGGCAACGCCGCCATTAAACAGCGGACGGCAGTATACCGGCACAAAACATTTGCGGATGCCTCTTTTTCTGAGAAAACGGTTCTGACAGAAAAAGTTCCACAGAATCCGCCCCGGAATATTGGCAGATACCACTTCTGTCTCCAAAAGTTCCATCCTCTTATCCTCTGTATAATGACGGAAGGTATCCTTATTGTCTTTTGATACGAGCAAAAAGAGGTGAAACGGTTCCTCAAGTCTTAAAAAACCATCCAGCAAATTCCTGATATAAAATTCTGTTCCCCCCACCTTTTTGGGGCGGAGCCACAGTAAATCAACCGCTGCTACAAGCATAGTTTCCCTTCCCGTTCTAATCTGTCCCTGTAATTTCATGACTTCGTTCATACACCACAATATCTTTCACAACAGGCGTCGCAGTATCGAAGTATGTACCTTCTTCCGTATACCATCCGTCAAACATCCTGTCTCCGCTCAGAGTCCCCGGCGCCGCTCCTGGCATCCGCTCCATGCACTCCCCTTTTATCACACTCACATAATTGTGGGCAATTCCCTCTTCCGAAACAAAACAAACCGTACAGATCTCTTTTTCTCCTGCCCATACTTCATCCAGAAACGGCTTGCGCAATGACAGGAAATCCCTTATTCTCTGCACTTCGCTGTCATAGTCGACCTGCTCCCCATAAATCTCTTTCCATCTGATCAGATCCATATCCTTGGAGACGCTGATCTCTGATACATATTCGTCAATTTTTACGTCCAGGATCTTCTGCATATAGTCTGAGAAAAATTCTTCATAGCACGCTGACACCTCCTGCTGAAACTCGGAATGGGCATTCAGATGCCAGAAGAGCGTAGTCGGATCCGTACCCCTCTGCATCAGATAACACAGATCCTGCGTCGACTCGTTGATCCCATCCAGATTGGCATAAGCCTTGTCATAATCCCACACGGGTCCGGCAAACAGTTTCCTGCTGACCGAATCATCCGGCTTGTAGAAAAAAGAACTGGTCGCTCCCGCACCGTTATTCTTACATAGCTCCTCGATAATATATTTTTGCGCAAAAGACCGCATATCTGCATAATCCGAAAAATGCCTGCCGCTTTCAGAATTCACGCCGTCCTCAGAAACAACGGCTTTCTCCAGGGCATTCACCATTCCACTGATATAATCCACCTGCGCTTCGGATGCGTATGACGGCTCTTTGATTGTATACAGATCCTTTAATGTTTCTGTGTAAAACCCGCTGATTTCCTCGCGGTATTTTTCGGCCACATCCCGCTCCAGAAGATACCCTCCCGTGATGTCCGGCGGCTCTGCAGAAAGCACCACGCCTTTTTTTCTCTCTGTCTCAAAGCGTCCGCAGTTTTCAATCTCTCTGTTCCGATTTTTGTTCTCCGTCTCCAGATCAGCAATCGGCACTCTCTCCGGGTCAATCTCCACCTTCTCGCAGAGCTGGTACATGCCGTGGTATTTGTGATTCACGTAGAGGTCGACATACTGCGACTGCGGCGATCCCGCCATTCCTGCCGCCACACCCATATCATAAGTAATCTTATTGCGGATGTAGGCGCGGTCTTCCACATTGCTCAGAAGAATCCATTTGTCGGCGCTCCCCATGCCAAAAAGATCCGCCCGGTTCTTCAGACGGATACCGTATGACTTCTTCGGATAGGCCCAGGTGGAGTTACCTCTCCCGGAAATTCGGTCCAGTCTGTCCGTGCAGGCTACATTTCCGTCCGCATCAAACAAAACGATCCTTCCCTTTTCCGCATAGTTTTTGTCTGCGTCCAGATCACTCATGGAACCGCTGTCCGTCTCCAGAAAGACGGCCGGTATTCCTGCGGAATGCATGATAACCACATCCTGCTTTTCCAGTTGTTTCCCTCTTCTGTCACAAAAATACAACTGATATTTTTCGTTGTAGTCCAGCGCATCGATTCTTGCCCCGTTTACCAGTGAAATGTCACCCTTCTCCCCCGCAAAGACCACAGTATCCGCCCCCGCAAAAGAAATTTTCACCTCATTTTTCTTCGCATAAGAGGGGAGAAAGAAATAACTGGTCTGTTCCTCCTCATCCGTAAAACAAAAGATTTCCTGCTCCGATGCGGAATTGCCCAGAACAAAACTGATATTTTCCATGTAGCCGCCATTTCTCTGAATGCGATGATATGCCTCTCTCTCCAGCAGCGCTACAACTGCAGCAAGGAAAACAATCAGAAAAAGGAGCATTCCGCGCTGTCTCACCCTGTATGACATCAATTTTTCCATCACTCCTTAGCATGATCCGTGCCAGTCACTCTTCCCCTCTCTTCTCCAATTCCCTCACCCGCTTATCCAGAATCGCCAGTTCCTGCGTCAGCGTCCTGATCTTCCGATTCTGCCTTGACGCAATTGATGTCAGGGAAAGCAGAATCATAATAATAAATCCGATACCGAAGATAAACAGGCCATTCATATTATCCTGAATGCCAAATATCCGAATAATCTTCACAAGAAGCTCCGGCACAACAATCAGAATGCCCATAACCACCCCGGCCACCAGCCACAGCAGCGTATACTTTAAGTTGAGCGCCTTCTGCTTTAAAAAATACAGAATCATAATAAAATAGCAGATCACCGCAATGATTAATGTCAGTCTCAGTGTAGCAGGTATCATTTCCCTTGCTCCTTCCCACGCGGATTCTGAAGATCCTCCCGCTTCCCTCTTCGGATTCCATAGCCCATACGGCAGATCAGTATTGCCAAAGTGACCTTAATCATATAGTAAATGGATTTTTTGAAGGTGATGGAACTGATTCCACCTTCCCTGGCCCGCATCTGCACCGGCACTTCCTTTACTCTTCCAAGATGCATGATCGCGGCAACGATAGCCTCCGGCTCAGGGTAGTCCATCGGATAATCTTCGCTGTATATTTTGATAAACATTTTGTTCACTGCCCGGTAACCGCTGGTCACATCCATAATGCGCCTGCCGGTAACAAGCCAGATCAATGCACTCAGAATATTGATTCCCATTCTACGTGTCACAGAGGACTGAAATCCTTCCTTTTCCAAAAAACGGGAACCGATCACCACATCGGCCTCCCCACTGTCGATCGGTTCCAGCAGCTTGCCCAAATAGGCTATATCGTGCTGTCCATCCCCATCCATCTGTACGGCAATATCATAATCATATTTTCTGGCATAGACATATCCCGCCTGCACCGCGCCGCCGATCCCCATATTGATTGAGAGATCCAGATAGTGAAAATTCTCCCGCCTGCACAAATCACACGTATCGTCGGTAGAGCCGTCGTTGATTACCAGATAATCGTACTGCGGCGCCGTGTCCATCATATGCTTTACCACATGCACAATATTTTCCGCTTCATTGTATGCCGGTATGATAACCAGCACCCGTTGACTCTGTTTCATGCTTTTCTCCATTTTCTTGCTTTATCACGGATATGACCGTTCCACAGCTCCCTGAGCAGCAGATAGTAGGCAATATAGAACGCGCCAAAATTATACACCAGATACCTCTGCTGCCCGAAAAAGACCAGAGATATCACAATTACCATCACCACATTGCTTCCCAGAATAAGCGCCATGAACTCTGCACATCTCTGATCCGCTTTCCCGTCAATAAACTCCCGGATCATCAATACAAGGGCGGACAGATAAAGGAAAAGCGTCACCAGATGGCACAACAGGTAAATCGGTCTGATCTGAAAAAAAACAGTGCAGATAAACGCCTGCGGAAGCATCATAAACGTATGATACAGAAACCGCCCAAAATGTGCCTTCAGCAGGGTTATCCCTATCAGTGTCAGATGCGCATTGCGGGTTTCGCTGTACTGGTCGGACAGTACAATCTCCGGATAGTTTTCCGCGTAGTACAGAGACGGTACGCTCAGGCATGTCTTTCCCACCTGTCCTACCCCGCCCACAATATCTTTCCACATCCACAGGCCGCTTTGCGCGTACACATAGCGCTGCTTTTGTGCATCCGTCGCCTCATACAGCGCCTCATACAGCCCCCTTACGATCTCATCCTCAAACAAATAGACGTCTTCGCTGTCCGCCTCGTACATACCGCGCGAAAAGATCAGACTGACATACTGACTCGTAGTGAATCTGCTTAGTCTCCTTTTCAGAGCAAGCTCCCTGTCTTCCTCCTCCTCTTTCTTTCTGGAGGCCTCTTTTGCAGCAGCCTTTTCGGCATCCATACCGCTCAGAAGATATGCTTCATAATCCTCTGGAGACTGCACCTTCATCGCAAACATAGAAAATGTTTCATTCGTCTTAATCAGATTTTTATATCCGGCTGTCAGTCTGGATATTACAAAAATGCCAGCCAGGCATATACATAACCCTCCGGCTATTCCGATGAACGCACGGATCCACACATAGGCTTTGCGCCCATCCTGTTTTCGTCTGCAGACGATATATAAAAAAATAACGCTGCAAACTGCAAACAGAATCTGAAGCTGCGAGCGCAGCGCTGCCAGTACAAACGTCATCGCAAGGCTGCCCGCAAACCACACATATTTTTTCGTCCACACCGCTTTCAGCAGCACAATCACAAACAGATAAAACAATGCGTATGACAGTCCTTCCGTCAAAATCTGTTGTGTAGCCATAGACTGTGGCATCTCCGTCGTAAACGGCATCAAAGATAAGAAGAAAAACAGATACGTTTCCCAATAGTGTAAATGGAATTCATCCTTAAGCGTCCTGACAAATAAGATCACACATACCGCTGCGAGAATCCCCTGCTCAACGATAACCGCATACAGATATCTGTCCAGACCGAACAGACACTGGTTCAGCAGCAGGAAGAGCGGATAAACAGGCATAACGCCTTCTATCGGGTCAATTTTTGTGTATGCGCCGCTGTCATCAAACAAAACCGGCTCTCTCGAACCGACAACCAGGAATGAAAAAAGGGCAAGCAAAACCAGAGAACCGTAAAACAGCCGGTTCTTCTGTACTTCATTCAGTTGAATCCGCTTTCCTTTTTCTACCATACGTTTTCCCGCCTTATTCTCCAAATATTTCAGCCTTGTTCCTCTGCGCAACCTTTCCGTCTCCCACCTCGTAGATCGTGTCTACGTTGCGGATCGTGGTAAGTCTGTGCGCAATGATGATCATCGTCTTTATCCCCTGCAGATGATCAATGGCCTCCATAACCGCCGCCTCCGTCTCGTTGTCCAGTGCGGAGGTCGCCTCATCCAGCACCAGAATTTCCGGGTCATGGTAGAGCGCTCTGGCAATACCGATCCTCTGCCTCTGCCCGCCGGATAATCTGACACCTCTGTCACCAACAACGGTGTCCAGTCCGAGCGGAAGACTCTCGATAAACTCCTTAAGCTGCGCCTTCTCCACCGCCGCCATCACAGCGTTCTCGTCAATTTGCCCTTCCTGCACGCCAAAAGCAATATTATTGCGGATCGTATCGTCAGACAGATAAATGGTCTGGGGAATATATCCTACCTGCGCATGAAATGTTTTGGCCTGTTCATGGATGTTGATCTCATCCGCCATCACTGCGCCCTTTACCGGGGCCAGAAGTCCCAGTATAATGTCCACCATAGTCGTTTTCCCAGACCCGGTGGAACCGATAAACGCCACGGTCGTGCCCTTTTCAATCGTAAAATTCACATGCTCCAAAACCCATTCGTCCGTGTCTGGATAATGGTAAGACACATCCTGCACGCAAATTCCCTTCTGCAGTTTCCAGTCTTCTATACACTCCTGTCCGTCCTTCTGGGTAAGTCCCTCAATTCCCACCAGATCATGATAAACAAGCTCCACGGAAGGCAGGGCGTAGAGCATGTTAGAAGCGTGCTCATTGATCCGTCCCACACTCGGCATAAGCCGCATAGCCGCCACCGCGAAAACCGCAAGCTGGGAGACAAAGTAAACCATATCTGCCTCGCCGAACAGCAGCTTTACGATTACGGCGCTCAGAAGTCCCGTCATGGAGACGGCCTCCACCGTATACTTCGGCAGAATCGAAATAGTCCTGGCAATCCGAAGCCCTCTGGCATATTTTTTCCAGTATTTCCGATATTCGTCAGTGAAATAATTCTCCCGCTCCAGAATCTTAATTTCCTTAATCCCGCCGAGCGCCTGATTCATCCACTGAAAAATTTTACCCTCATAATTCTGGTTTTCCATTCCGAGGCGGCGGCTGTACTTTCTGCTGATCATCAGAAAACCGCCCACAAAAACTGCAAGAAATCCCAGCACAATGATCGTGATGGACTTACTGATCACCAACAGATAAATCACCAGCACCCCGGAGACGGCAAGCTCTGCGCCAAGCTCCAGCGCATAAAGGATCACCTGCATAAAGCGCGACGTATCCTCGTAAAGGCTTCTCTGCAGAATCGCAATGTTATTGTTCAGGTGAAAGGTGTACGGCTCCTTCATGTATGCGGAAAGAAGCCTCGTTGAAAGCTTCATCTGCGTATTGTAAGAAAAACGGAAAATATAATCTTTCTCCAGAATCAGATACGCGTTCTTGACGAGGTAGATGCCGATGATGGCGGCCGCAAGCAGTACCATGAACTGTTCAGCGGACCGAAAACCGAAAAAATCGTATACCATTTTTAGATACCAGGTCCTCTGAACCGATTCCGGGTGCTGGAGAACGTCAATAAAAGGCATAAAAACCATAACCGCGAGAAGCTCCAAAAAGCTCCCTGCCGCGATGGCTGCCGTGAGAAGCGCAAGCTTTCTCTTATCCCTTTTATCAAATATATATCCAAGCTTTGTGAGCATTCCCGCTCCCGAATTACTGTTCTCTCTGCCCATAGGCCAGCATACTCCTCATCCCGGCATCCTGCCGCTTCCGAATCATTTGTATTTTCACACAGGTTCTCTTCCGTCAGCGTCCTGTGCAAACAGCGCACTGCAAAGATTGCTGCGGGAATCCCTGTCACTTATCTTTCCCGCCGGAGCTCCCGCCCAGGTGACGCCAGACTCCGTAATATCCTTCGTCACCACGGCGTTCGCACCCACCGCCACATCATCCGCTATGCGGACAGCGCCGATCACCTTCGCACCGCTTCCAAAATAACAGTTATCCCCTATCACAGCCGCCTCATGGCTTCCGTTCGTCGCGCCGATGGTCACACCCTCCTGCAGGCGGCAGTTTTTCCCGGCCCGCACATTCCCATGCACCACAATCGTCCCGTAATGGGGTATGGAAAGTCCCGGCCCGAACACATTGGGCGGAATCGTAAACCCAAGCCTGACGCTCAGACGGTGAAACCGCATTTTATGCCACTTACCAATCAGTTTTCCCATGACTCCGCGGCGGCAGTTCAAATCATACTCCACTTTTCGCAGCAGAATCTCAAACTTCCAGATCTCATCCCCAAACAGGCGGGGACGCGCATCCTGCTTCCGTCCAAGCGCAAGCTGATCCTGTCTTATATATTCTCTGTATTTCTGCCTGCTGTCTATCATATTCTCACCTTAATCTGCTCCAGATACGCCGTGAATCCCGCCGCACGGTTCGCCTCCTCGGTGACGAGATCATGCTTGGACAGCTTCCTCTTGCCGGGGGAACGTGTCACAAACCACTCATACTCCATATCCAGATTGCCGATGTCAAGTACGCGGTACCCCCGCTCAAACAGGTCCACCGCCAGAAACTTCGCGGCCACACCCACCGACAATAAAAACAGCCTGTCCTTACCGTAGGCCGTGCAGGCATCCAAAATGGCGGGAATCGCTCCGTAAGCATTGCTGGGAGGGCAGATGATGCGCTCCACGCTGCGCGCTGTGTCAAGCAGGTCATTGCCAACCCCGTTGTGCGTTCTCTCCCCCTCCACAACAACAACGTCTCTATTTTCCCATATTTTTCTGATTTTAGCAAACTGTGCGCCGCAGCCGCTGCGATCGGCGGCATAATAATAGCAGCGGGAAACAAAGGTACTGTAATATACCCTGTCAGGATTGCAGTATCTCTCATAGGTTTTTCTGCAAAACAGCAGATGATCCCTCCAGAACTGCCGGCTTTCCCTGTGATGATCGGAAAGGGTTTCAAAAATACCCGGTATCGTCACAATCAGATCGTCATGGGAATACGCCAAAATCCCGGCAAGTCCTTCCGCAATCTCCGGGGATGCCTTCTGCAGCATCAGGTCGCCGCCCTTTATCATCACGATCTCCCCGTCCCCGAATCGGACCATGCTCTTTTCGGTATTTAAAAGAACATCTATGGTCTCGTCGATGGTGTGCACCTGTATTCGGTTGTGCAGGATGCCTTTTTCATAGAGAAAATAGGCAATCGCCGCCAAAACATCTTTTATTTTCTGCTTCATATCTCTTCCTGACCGCCCCGGAGTCCGTGCCCTGTTACCGCTCAGCGCAGACGCTCCTGCACGATTCGCTCCCGCATGCCCATGATGGTATCAAAATACTTGTCAAAGTTATACTTTTCCACTACCGCGCGGTAACCTGCTGCCCCCATAGACAGCATCCGCTCCCGGTCTGACAGCATGGCATCCAGCTTCCCGGACAGATCCGCCTCATCGCAGTCCCGGAACTGATACCCTGTCACGCCGTCCTCCACATAACAGGATGTGCCGTTGGTGTCGCTGCAGATCACTGGCAGGGAATAGCTCATAGCCTCCAGCTGTGATACCGATGCCATCTCCAGCGTACTCGGAATCACATACAGATCCGCCGCCAGATACTCTTTCTCCATGTCACGCTTCGCCACATTTGTCTTCACCGTAACCAGATTTTCCATGTGGTGTTCCCTCACATAAGCATTTACCTGCTCACAGTATGCCTTCTGAAAACGGTTCGTCGCCTCTCCCACAAGCGTCACATGCATGTCATATTTATCCCGAAGTTTCTCTGCCGCCCGCAGAAGCTCCAGATGGTGCTTTCTGATCTCATACTTGCCGATGCAGAGGATATGTATCCTGCCGTCTGCGAAATAAGCGCGCTCTTTGGGCGCTCTCTGCGGATTGACCACAAAGGGGACAAAGTAATCGTTCTCCCGCACGGTCATACCCGGCTTCTTTTCACCCATCACGGGTGTCATGCGAAGCGCCGGCGTCATGCGGTCCACCAGCCGGTGCACCAGATCCGTCTTTGCAGGCTCCGACCAGAGCGGATTCTGGTTGTAGAGAATACAGGGATACCCCTTCTTCCTGCAAATATGATATGCCGCCATAGAATACACCGAGCGTTCCCGCAGAATAACCAGATCCGGCTCAAATCCACAGATCAGTTTTTTCAGTTTCCCAAGGGGCGGAAATCCATGCTGTATTTTAAAAACAATGGCTGTCGGATCTTTCCTGTGAATGACCTTTACATAGAGAAAATCAATGAGCTTGTAAAGTTTTGAATACCCCAGCACAATGGGCGTCACACAGGAATAGTCCTCGATGATGGCCGCATAGTGGCTGATAAAGCGCACCTCATGCCCCAGCTGTGTCAGTCCCTTCATGATATCCATCTGGTTGGTGTGGTAGCGCGGCGCCACATACAGGAATTTCATGCCATCCTCCATAATTCATCTCTTCATCAGACGCTTTTTTCATCTCTATTTCCGCCCGATATATTTATTCTCTTTCAGACTGTACTTCCCGCCCTTTAAGAATTTATGCCGGATCACCCACCAGCCGGGCACCCAGATATACTTATGCATGGCCGGGGACGCGGAACCGATCATCCAGCAGTTCCTGTCGCATTTTCTCGTACATGCCCTTACTTTCTCCGCCTGCTCAGAGTTCCAAAGCTCGTCCCACGACTGCTCTCTGAGATTTCCCATAACCGCCTTCTTCTCCATCCCGTTACAGGGAATCACATCGCAGAAAGGGTCGATAAAAAAGGCGTTTTTCGACATATCGCAGGGCAGCAGGCGTTTGTTGCCGTATATATAGTTGATCAGCCCGTGGTTAAAATAAGCGCGGAACCACTTTTTGGGCGACCGGCTCTTTAACAGCTCGTTGATCAGCTTCTCAAAATTCTGTGCCACTTTGTATTTGTCGTCAATTTTATTGTCCGTTTTGCGGAAATAGAACGAATTGTGCAGAGTCGCCGTGGCAAACTCCATCCCCATATCGTTGGCGATATGGTAGAGCGGCACCAGATCCTCGCAGTTCATGTCCTGCACCGTCATGCCGAACCCCACATCGGGATGCCCCATCTCCACCAGTGTCTTGAGCGTCTTATAGCCTCTGTTAAAACCGTCGGGAATCCCCCGGATTTTATCGTTCGTCTCCTGCAGTCCCTCGATACTGATGCGGATTCCCACCTTCGGAAACTCCCTGCAAAGCGCAATGATGCGGTCCGTGAAATAGCCGTTGGTAGATATGACAATCCTGTCAGATTTCTTGTACAGCTCCCGCACGATATCCGGGATATCCTGTCTGATAAAAGGCTCCCCGCCCGTGATGTTCGTAAACGCCATCTCCGGCAGCTTTTTGATATCCTCCAGCGTAATCTCCTCATCGGGTCTCGTCGGATCCTTAAAACAGTCGCACATATTACAGCGTGCGTTACACCTATATGTCACTATGACCGTCCCGTAAAGTGTTCGTCTGGACATTCTGTTAGCTCCTATCTGTTATTTTCTTGTCAAATATCCAATGCGCCTGCCCGGATGAAAGTTCATTTCTCAAGGAGCCCCTTAAAATGCATCGGCACTTAACGAGGTCTTTCACGAGTTTAGTGTCCGCTGTGCATTTTACGGAGCGGGAGCGCGGCGACGCAGATATTAACTTTCATCCGGGCACCACATTACATATATACATTCTTCACTATTCTATCACAATATTCCCCAATTGTATCGAATTTTATATCTTTACAGTTTTTGCCGTACTCGCGGCAAAGCTCTGGCTGCTCCCACAATTCCCTGATGTGGGCGGTCAGTTCCTCCACGTCCCCTCCCCGGAAAAGATCCCCGGTCCTGCCTGCCTGCACCAGCTCAGGCGCGCCGCCAAGATCCGAGACCAGCACGGGCGTACCGTACATTTGGGATTCCATCACGGAAAACGGGCAGTTCTCATACCACTCGGACGGGTAAACAGAAAACCGAGCCCTTGCAATCAGTCTGTGCAGGGCTTCCCCTGTCACAAACCCTCTGTTCTCCACATTTTTGACCCTCGATACCTGTTCTTCAAACGGCCCGGATCCGGCGAAAACAAAGGGAATGTCCGGCAAAGCTTTGCAGGCTTCCAACAGCGTGCCGATCCCCTTTTCCTCGGAAAAACGCCCGAAGTAGAGCACATAATCCGATGCCGCCCCGCCCTGTTTTTCCGTTCCTGCCGGCTGTACACCGCCAGGCTTTCCCTCGCCTGCCTTGCCTGCCTCTCCCGCCGGCTGTACACCACCCGGCGTTACCGCGTCTGCCTCTCCCGGCTTTCCCTCCGCCGTCCGTTCCGCGAAGTTTCGCATCATCACCGTCTTCTCCGCCAAAAGGGGATTGGTGTCGAGCTGTCTTTTCATAAACTCACTGGGACAGATGATGACGTCAACCATGCCGTATGTCTGCCGCCGCATATAAAACCTGGCTTCCACCGTCCCCAGCAGGCTTTTTATGCGCGAGTTGTGAATGCACCTGTTTTTGCTGCACGCTCCGAAGTATCCGCCCCTGCAGTCGAAACAGATCCTGCCCGTGGCGGGAATGCGCATCATATGGTTGGGACACACCCACTGGTAATCGTGGGCCGTGTACACAAGCTTTATCCTGCGGCCGGTCTTTTTTTCGTAGGCGCGCACCGCGTAAATCACGGAAGGCGTGAGCTGGAAATTGATGTTATTAAGATGCACCACATCCGGGTTCATGTCCTTTAGCACCCTGCTGATCCTGCGCTTCGCCTCAAAGGAGTAGATAATTTTAAAGGGATAAACGAGCTTTTGCAGCTTTCCCGTATGGAAATCCATGTCGGACGTATAGGATCCGGCCCGGTTGCCCACAATCCGCCCCTCATGCTCCATACCGAAATACTGTACGTCGTGTCCCCTCTTCTGTAATTCTTCCCCCAGCTTGAAAATATAAGTCTCCGATCCGCCGTTTGGATGCAAAAATTTATTCACCATCAGTATTTTCATTTGTTTTACTCCCACTTTGCATTATACAGTTCCATATCCTCATAAATGGGAATATAACTGCTGTAAGACTCCCCGCACCGCCTGTACGTCCATCCCTGGTACACGCCGCTGTCATAATCCGGCGTGTAAGTGAGCGCTTCCCCGTCAGGAATCTGTATCTGCTCCACCACACCCTCATAGACCGAAAACGTCACCTGATGCATTTCCCCGTCCGCCGGCGCGGCAAAAGCCTCGTGGGACACACCCCATCTGGCGCACAGGCAGTTCAGCCGGTTTGCAATAAAATATTTCGTATACTTGACACTCGCGTCATAATTTGCATACCGCAGCAGATCATCCCCGGAAGTCCGCACGCTTTCCCATCTGGCTTCATCCATCGCCACAGAGGCTCTGATCCGCTCCGCATATCTGTCAATACCCGTGCTTAACAGTTTTTCAAAAAAGGGCAGAACTCCCGTATACTCCTCCACAATGCGCGCATACAGTTCAGGCGTCTCATAAAGCTTCTGATACCAGTTGATGGCGATTGCCAGACGCTCATTGTTGTTCACAACGGTCTCCCCGTAATTCACATAAAAGCTGTCGCTGCCGTCTTCGCCAAACGCCCGGTCATAGTCCCATGCCGGGCCGGAGTACAGCCTGTCATCTCCTTTGTCCTTATAGAAATACATGCTGGTAGAGCCCGTATCCATCTCCAGCGCAATCTCATCCACCAGAAACCGTTTTGCAAAACTGGCAAGATCCAGCTTTTCCCAGACTGCGGAATCCCCATTCTGCACCAGCGCGTCAATATTTTCCACATGGCTCTGTATATAATCCACCTGCTCCTTCGATGCATGCTGCGGCGCATTGATGGTAAAGTGATCCCCCCTGGAAAGACAAAAACCGCTCTCCTCCGCTTCCCAATGCTTCGGATGGTCTTTCTCGATCAGATAGCCGCCGTCCACATCCGCCCCGTCCTCCAGAAGGAATCCCTTATTGCCTTCCTCCTCGTAGCGCTGCGCCGTCCCCTCTTCTATGGAAACATTTTTTCGTTTATTATCCTTTTCCATATCATCTATATCAACACGGCCCGAGCCCACGGTAATGGATTCTGTCAAAAGATAAATGCCCCGGTATTCCCCGTTCAGATACAGGTCTACCCAGGTTCCCTGGGTGCTGTAGGAAAGGCCAAGCTCCTGTGCCAGATCCATCGCCAGCTTATCCCCCAGCCTGCTGCCCTCATTCCACAGCGCCAGAAGCCGCCACCTGTCACTCTTTCTCAGACCACAGAGGGGCTGATCTTCCTTCAATTTCAGCGAATACGGCTTTTTCTCATATTCCCATGTCGAATTTCCCCTGCCGGATATCCGCGGCAGCTCATCCTGATATTCCGTGACGCCGTCCGCCTGCAGAACACAGATCTTCCCCGTCTCCTCGTTCTCTTTATCCTCGTGCAGATACTCCATACCGCCGCTGGCGGTGTCAATAAACAGGGCCGGAATGTCCGCCGATGCCATCACGGCAGTCTCGCAGGCAAAGGATCCGCCCGAATCATCGGTGATCTGAAGCGCGTAAGTGCGGCCCTCCTCCCATGTAAAGCGGTCTCCCTCCTGGTAAAGCTTTCCGTCTATCCTCACACTGCTTCCACCCGTATCGCCCAGGCGGATTTTATGGCTGCCGACACAGGATGGCAGGAAAAAATACCCCGCCGCCGTTTCCTCATCCTGCCACAGAACCACGCGATTTTCGCTCTGAGCCGTGCGGACGCTGATATATGGCTGTCCGTTCTCCACCCTGAGCAGAACGTGATCTATTCTCATAAAGTACAGACAGCATACCGCCGCCACAACTGCCACGGCGAGCAAAATGCCCATACAAGTCCTCTTGCGCATCAAACGATCTCCTTTTTCCCCGCCGCCTTTTCATAAACGGCCAAAGTCCGCCCCGTCACATCGTCCCAATTATGCTTTCCGCATATATAGTCCACACTCTCTTCCCCCATGCGGCGCACCTCGTCGGGATGTTCCAGCATCCAGACAAGCTGTCTTTTCAAGTCTTTCACATCGCCTCTCCTGAAGGTCAGCGCTTTATCCCCCACCACTTCCGTATTCTCACGGATATCACTGACCAGACAGCAGTCCCCGTAGCTCATGGCCTCAAGCAGCGTAAGAGCCATACCCTCCACGTCGCTTGGCAGCACAAAAGCGTAGGCGTTGGCATACAGTTCCTCCAAAACCTGTCCCTGCACAAAATCGGTCATCAGGATTCTCTCATCTTCCGCCGCCATCCGATGAATCTGCTCCATATAGCCGTAAGCCTGGGAACTGCCCCCGGCAATCACCAGCTTTTTGTCTGTTTCCAGTTCGGAAAATGCCTCGATCAGATAGTGCAGTCCCTTCTCCGGCACGATCCGCGCCAGAAACAGGAAATAGCCATCCTTTTTCAGACCGTATTTTTCACCGATCACCGTCTGGCCCTGGGGTGCCGGTCTGGTAATCCCGTTGGGAATATAAATCGTCTCTCTGTTGTATGTTTCCTTGAAATACTGCCTTACGTTTTCCGACAGTACAATCACTTCATCCGCATATTTCGCAGCCATGCGCTCACCGAACTTGATCACAAAAGAGGCAAAATTTCCCCACTTCGCCCGCTGCCAGTCAAGGCCGTGAACCGTCACCACAATCTTTCTTTTCAGAAAATGGGGCAGCCAGAGCATGGCGCATGGCCCCTCCGCATGAAAGTGGATCACATCATAATGATGAAAAAGCGCCATAATTGTAGCAAAAAAGGAATAGACGATAGCGTTTAAGCTGCTCCGTCTGAACGTGGGCACAATATAGACGCGGACGCCCTTGTAAAATTTCCTGCCCTTCCATCCATATTCCTGATCGTACTTTTTCCCGGAAACGTGATGACCAAAGCGGTTGTAAGCGTCGATCCGATGCCCCAGCGCCGCCATGCGCACGGAGAGTTCCTCCACCACCACTTCCACGCCGCCCTCCCTGGACGGGATCCGCTTGTGGCCGATCATGGCAACGCGCATCCCCTGTCTGCGTGCCCGCCTGAGTGCCTTTCCCTCTCTGTTAACGTAGTATACAAAAGCGAAATTCGTATTCAGATACCGGGGCAGCATCCGCCTCGGATCTTTCAGAATACGGAACACCCACTCCAGACAGAGCTTCTGCATCCACATGGGCGCGCGCTTGGTCGTGCCTGCCGTAAAATCGAAGGCCGCGCCCACGCCCAGCATCAGCGCCTTTACCCTGTGACGGTGCTCATACATCCACCACTCCTGTTTCGGCGCGCCAAGGGCCACCCACACAAAATCGGCGCCGCTGTCATTGATCCTTCTGACAATCTCCTCGTCCTCCTCCCTGGTCAGTTCCCGGAAGGGAGGCGAATACATGCCCGCGATCTGCAGCTTCGGGAAACGTCTCAGCAGGGCAGCCCGCAGCGCCTCCAGCGTAGCTTCCGTACTGCCGTAAAAATAATGGCGGTATCCCGTCTTCTGTGACAGGTCCAGAATCGCCGGCATCAGATCCGGCCCCGGCACCCTCCTTGCCTCCGAAAAGCCTCTCTTCCTGCTGACGATGGAGAGCGGCTGTCCGTCGGGAAGGGCCATAGCCCCGCTGTTCTGCACATGGCGGTACGCCTTATCCCGGTAAGCCGTCACGGTAGTGTGCACATTGGAGACACAGATGTAATCCCCCTTTAATTCCTCCAGATTGTCCGTGATGTAGGAGATGGTGTCCTCCATGTTCGTGACATTGATGTTTGTTCCCAGAATTTTACAGTAAGTCAGCTTTTCCTTCATCTGATTCCTCACTTCGCTTCGTTGTTCCTTCTTTCGCGGCATATGATATCCCGCATTTACCGTATTTATCTTTTATCGTACCCTGAAATTTCCGTAACCGCCATAGTCCATTTTCCACGCTGTCGTATCAGATGCCATAGAACTGCGGTGAACGCTCCCAGTAACCCGCCAAGCAGCGCGCTTCCCACATAATACCGCGCCGTTTCCAGCTTCACAGCCTTCCCCGAGACGATCTGCATGGGCGTCTGGGCATCCAGATAATTCATAACCCGGTATCCTTCGTAGGCCGGATCGTTCTCGCTCTCCAGATAGACACTCGCTTCCTCCAGGCCGTCCGTATAAAATCGCTGCACCACATACCCTTCGGGTTCCTGATAAAACAGACCGCATAGAAGGCTGCCCATCAGGACGCCTGCTGCCGCCGCACACAAAACCAGACGTCTGTGTGTCCGACAAACCGCATGCACACGCACAGCCATCAGATCCGGCAGCGCACCCAGGGGAACCGCCACCCGGCTCTGCCGCCTGGACAGACGGGAAAACAGACTATATTCCCGCTCCCCTTCCTTTTGCAAAAACAGGAATGCCCCCAGAAAAACAAACGTAATGTTTTTAAAAGATGTGTTAAACAACAGCTGCTCTGTCCACCCCGCCGCCAGAAAACTCACCAGAATCACCAGCTCTCTCGTCTTCTGCTTATGGGTGTCATAAAACAGCAGGGCAAAATACCCGACAATGATCACCACGGTGAAAACCAGACCGTAATTGATATAGCACCAGAGATAGGAGTTGTCCATATTCATGGTCGAACTGACAATCTCGGACACATCCGTACCAAACATACTTGTGTAACCGGCTTTCAAAAACTGCTCCGCCAGCCAGATTCTCGTATTCAGCAGATTATTTAATTTATGTGTCCAGATGCCAATCCAGGGAATGCCCCCGAATTTGATCAA
Source organism: uncultured Lachnospiraceae bacterium (assembly GCA_965114645.1). Classification (GTDB taxonomy): domain Bacteria; phylum Bacillota; class Clostridia; order Lachnospirales; family Lachnospiraceae; genus UBA3282. The sequence goes on from CBCOZL010000001.1 coordinate 85,605, forward strand.
TGAAAAGTAATCATACAGGAAAAACGGCAGTACAAAAGACAGCATAATGCATACGGGCAGCACCAGATTAGCCAGGAATTTCTCCACAAAACAAAACCTTGTCCGGAACCTCACATAAAGGCATCCCGTCAGCAGAACCGCCACAATGCCGAAGCCGGTATAACTGATGGAGTATAAAAATACGAGAAAATTTCCGGCCATGAGAAGCGCGTACTGCTTAAAGCCATATCTGTCACCCATTTCATATATTATGAGAGCACAGAGCATCAGATAAGTAATATGCAGAATGTTCGGATGCGTAAAACCCAGACTCCAGCGGAAAATATGACCCAGCCCCAGCTTCGCGTGTACCCTGTAAATGGTATGTTCCAGAAAGAAGAAAGAAACCGCTGACAGCGCCACAGCGCAGACAGTCCACACCCAGAGCGCAAGATGGAATACTTTTCTGACCGAAATATTTTTCATGCCAAGCACCGTGAATGCCACAAAAAAAATGGCAATCTGCCGCGACTCACAGTATATCACCGCAGTGAGCGCCAGTGATAAAATCTGCAGGACAGCCTGCCTTTTTGTATACGGCGTAATGAGAATTTTCAAAAAGCCCAGAACAAACGCAGGCACAACAAGCAGATAAAAAAGCTTTTGTCCCTCGTAAAATCCCAGCCCCTTTGCCAGGGACAGGAGGATAAAAAATCCGTAGTAACACGCCTCCTGTATGGTAATCGTTTTTTCATACTGTCGAATTCGTTCCATATTTCCGTCCAGTCCTTTCGCTTCGCGGCATCATTCCCCTGCACACACCCTGGCCGTATCAGACGAAAGCGCTTCCAGCGCCGGGCCAAGTGACCACGGATACGCTCCGTAACGCTGGGGATACTGGGAGAAGCCCTCGCACTCCCCGGAGCACTGATACACCAGCCCGTTCCTGACAGAACGCTCCAGCGCATGTCTCCCCGCCGTCAGGGCATTCTCATATTTTTCACCTGCAAGCACGCCAAGCGCCATTCCCTGTCCCAGAGCGCAGCAGATCATTCCCGCCGCCGAGGTGTCCGCAGGCCCTTCCAGCGCTTCCAGCTGCCAGGAAAAACAGCCGTCCTGCCTCTGATAAGCCAGCGCTGCATCCACCAGCGCAGTGCAGGATGCCTCCAGCCGCTCCCTGCCATACCCGGAAGTCATACTGCCCATCATACCCCGAAGCAGCCAGCCCACAGCCCGGCCCCAGCCGATGATTCCGTATTTGCATCCGTCCGTCATATCGTAACCGTGATAGGGAAGTCCCGATGCGCCGTCCATACCGTAGGATAAAAAGTTCACAATCTGTCGAAGGGCCAGTTCCCTGTACTCCTGCCTGTCAAAGATTTCCCCGTACCGATAGAGAAACGGACAGGCCAGACCGATCCCGTCAACAAAGACCGTTTTCTCTCCGTTCGCCGGGCGGTATAAAAAACTTCCGGCGCCGTCCACAGGATGGGCCGCCGCACAGGAGGCCATCTTGTCCAGCGCTGTTTTTAGCTGCCCCTCTGACAGCCCAGCGATCCGGCCTGCGCCCCCCTCTTTTATCTCCGTATACATGTTTAGAAGCGTCTCCCCGGCAAGCAGATCATCCACATACATAACCGGCATGTCCTTTTTCAGCCATCTCCCGTAATATGCCGCGAGGGAACGCTCTATGTGCTCCATCCGTGCCGCAGCTTCCAAAGTCTCTGTGCTTCCCGGATTCTTTGCAGCCGCCGCGTCCTGCGCAAGCTCCGCCCTGCAATGCCAAAGCCCCGCCGCCAAAAGCCCCGTGGGCCAGAAAATGACGTCTTCTCCCGGAATTTTTCGCCGTAAGAGCAGGCGTTTGACCAGATCTTTACCCTTTTCCCGCCCGCTGCGCACACCGTATTCCATAAGCTCTTTACAAGCATTGTCGATCAGAGGAATCTTATTCATAGGAACCTCCCTGATTTCCGCCCCGCGGAAATTTCACTCCTCACCTTTTCCATCGCGCCGGAATCCTTCCCTCAACCGCTTTCCACAGATAAGAAAATTCCTCCGTCCTGTGAAATACCGCCAGAAATACCAGATTGTAGAACAGCGTAATCACAATCACCATCAGCGCAAACGTAAAGATTGTGACCTCCCCCATGACCACATGCCGGATCGGCGTAACAGCCGCCCCCACCGCCAGAATCACTCCGATATATTTCAGAGAATCCCTGAAATAGGCCCCCGCCTTTTTCTCAAAGCAGACCCGGTAAATAATCCCCGGGCGGATCAGATTCGCCAATATGCCTGATACCAACGTCCCCACATAGACGCCCGTCACACCGATTTTCTGCACCAGTGCAATGGACACCACCAGATTGACGGCTCCCTGCACAAGCGGCAGAAATCTGTCCTGCTCGAAAAGTCCCGAGGCAATCTTGAAATTGAGAAGCACCGTGCGTCCGCCTTTCAGATAAAAATCCATCACCAGAAGCGTCACCGTGATCCATGGCAGCGTCCAGCTTTCATCCCTCAGCCACACCCCGCCGATAAAAGGGGTGAGCAGATGAAAAAAGCCCACCGCACCAAATCCGAAGAGCCAGCAGGCAAAAAAGCGGTATACACGAAAGAGCAGATACTGCCTCTCCTTCGACTCCGTAGCCACCACATTGCCGAAACCCGAAATCACGGAGTCAAAAATAATGTTCACAAAATTTCCCACATAGGTGATGATGTAGACATAGTTGCCCACAATGGCCGAAGTATCCACATTGACGAAGGAGGAAATCACAAGGATATCCGTCTGGAGTCTGGCCACATCGCCGACCTTGTGGCAGATCAGCGCCTTCGTCTTGGTGGCAACCACCTGGGTCTCCTGCGGTGTCAGTTTCTTCACGTCTTTATCCCGCAGATAAGGATAAAGCTTGTTCATATAGAGCGTCACAAAAATTTTCTGTAAAAATTCCACCGCGGACTGTGCCAGCAGATAAAACAGAAAATTCCTGAAAAGCAGCAGGACCGTAATCTGCACTGTGGCCGCCGCTATCTTTGTCAGGGTCGTGATGTTGGTCTGGATGTAATTTTTCTGTTCCGCATTCGACAGACTGTATTTATAGGCGACAAAGTAGCTGATCACCGTGTTAAACAGAAACAGGTAATAGTACAGCGTCAGTTCCTTCACGGTCAGACTGCCCGGATTTTTCAGAATAAACTTCAAAAACGGGGAAATCGCGATGCCCACCGCCGCGATCACACCCGCAATCGTCAGATACGCCTTTTTGTAAAACCGCATGTAGGACTTGATCTTCTCGATATCGTGCTCCGCAACCGGCTTGTAAAGGCTGTAATTCAAGGCCGTGCCGATCCCCAGCTCCGCCAGGGACAGAACGCTCAAAACATTCGTGTACGTCTCATTCACTCCCGAAAACGTCTTGCCAAGCACATAGATAAAGGTCGTCCGCTGGATAAAATTCACCAGCAGGATCACCAGATTGCTGATATATCCGAATATGATATTTTTTCCGGCTTTCTGTATTCTGCCCATACTCTTCACCCTCAGGCTGTTTTCCGGGACGTCTCCTCAGCGCGGCATTTCCCTGTTTTCCGGGACGTCTCCTCAGCGCGGCATTTCCCTGTTTTCCGGGACGTCTC
>CBCOZL010000001.1:89322-188551 GCA_965114645.1 uncultured Lachnospiraceae bacterium
CTCAGCGCGGCATTTCCCTGTTTCCCGGCGTCTCAGGGATGTCACAGAACTTCCGGCGCCCTCTGGCTTTCATGCAGGCTGTTCCACAGCTTGCGGAGTTCTTCCCCTGCCTTGGCAGCCTTCCTGCAGTAATCCGGTATGATTTCCTGCAGTTTTCCCCGGATTTCGTCCTCTCTTTCCATCATCCACTCAAACGCGCCGATCAGCTCCTCCGGGTTGGAGAGGGTCTGCACCGGCAGCACATAGCGCTCCGAGTCTCCAAAGAGATCCTTCGCGATTCCTCTTGCCTTCACGGAATACCCCACCACCAGCGTGGGTATCATGGACGAATACGCCGCGATGGTGGCGTGCGTTCTCGCCCCGATAAATGCCCGGCACTTGGAAATGACATATTTGAGTTTCTGGCAGGACATGTCCTCAAACTTCACCACTCTGTCATTCCCCTGGTAAACGCCGTAAAGTTCATGTATTGTCAGTCTGTCGTCATTATTCTTCCATATCACATGGGGAATCAGCGCGATGTGGCAGTCCGTGGTCTCCAAAATATGGTCAATCAGTTTTCGGTAATTCATTATTGTAATGCCGTCTTTTTCTTCGTACTTGAGAATCATCGGGCTGATATTGATGCCTATGGTATTTCCCTCGCTGAAACCGAAGGGAAGCTTTGTCTTTTCCGGCTCCAGGGCAAAGGCCGGATCCGGGAACTGCTTCACATTCTCTGTCACCCCGGCTGCCGCAAGCGCCTGCGTCGTGATCGACTCTCTCGGCGTAATCAGCGCGTACCGCTTCATGTCCTCCACCACTTCCGGGTCCTGTAACAGTTCCGGCTCCAGGGAACAGCCCCAGAGAACGGTTTTTGCTCCCGCCCTGTTGAACGCGCTGTTGGCGGTGACCGCCTCCTTCTTTGACAGCTCGTAGCAGTACATGTCTCCGCCGATGGAAAGATAGAGCGGCGCCAGATTTTTGCCCATCACCTCGTGGAACCGATAGCGCATAAAGGATTCGGGATCGTGAAAAATTTTCCGCCAGGCGTAATACCACACATGGGCGAAAAAATGCTCCGCGATCTTGCGCTCCTGCAGGATATCACAGAGCGGCTCCACCGAGTAGTGTCTGTCCTCCTGCTCGCTGTTCGTCACAAGGAGCTTCGGAATTTCTTCTATCATATGGCAGGTGCTGTTGACAATCGCCTCACAGCCGTGATTGCCGCTTCCGCCGTGCAAATACATTACTATTCTGTCGTTGTTGTGTTCCATGCCTGTCCTCATTCAAAGTTTTACTTCCATTTTGCTTTGTGACGCAGTGCACGCCCGATTTCGCTCCGCTTCGGTCCGTGCTTATTGCCACCGCGAACATTATATCATAAACTTTCATGGGGTTACAGTAAAACATTTCCGGCGGGCGTGACGAGTGTCCAGCCGGGCCAGAGCTTTTTCATTTGTTCCGGGACGCAGGTCTGGGTGTTCTTGTGAATGGAGGGGCGGAGCATGATTTTACCGGGGTTTCCGTTCAGTCGCGCGCCCCAGAAACTGAACGTGCTGTTGGCGCATATATTATGTCTGCAGCAGCTCATAAGCTGCATGTCATAAAAGCTGTTTTCACCCTGGTTCCAGTCCACGATATGGAACGCTTCCCCTTGAAAATGCGCCCGCACATAATCCGCGTCATCCGAGAAGACGTAGAAAACCGCTCCGGGGCACTTTTCTTTCATATAACCGACACAGGCGTCATAATACGCTTCTGTACAAATCCCGCCAAACATAGCCGCGTTGGCGGCGTCCAGGTAATCCCCTCTGCGGACATGAATGCTGACGGAGGGCTGTTCTGCCATCGCCTGCATAGTCTCCCGGTTTCTGGCATCACCGCTCTTCGGAAAACGGATTTCCTCTCTAAGTCTGTCAAGAATGTCCGCGTAGTACGCCTCGCAGGCCCAATACCCGGACAGATAGCGGTTCTGCCACGAGAAAACCTGCGGATGATACATCTCCGATTCCTCAAACAGGGGCATCTTTCCCGGCGCAATCCGCTTCTTCACTTTCTCCGCAAAGCCTGCCTCCTCCTCATAGGTTCTCCCAAGGAGCGCCCGCACTTCCTTCTCGGAAGCCATTTCCAGGCAAAGTCCGTCGAAGTCAGAGAGCGCAAATTTTCTGGGCGCGGCCGCCGACTCCTGGTTCTTTTGCAGAAACCAGGAGAGATCCAGTTTCACCTCTGCACCCAGGCTCTGAAATTTTCGAAACAGCGCGTACTGCTGCAGCTGATTGCCCAGTCCGCCCATAACTCTTATGATTATCACGTTTCTTATCTCCCGTTCACTCCCATGTAAAACGGAGTGATGTTTTTATTTCCCCGCAGAACTACCGCCGGTCATAGAGACGCAGGATCAGCCGCAGCACCCGCAACAGCACGCCGCCGGGATACAGCATTCCCAAATACAAAAGCTGGTTGGACCGCTCCGTCACCGCAACCGGCGTATTGTGCAGCATTGTTTTTATCTTCTCCTCCCCGAAAATGGCCTGAATCCGCTTTCGGTAACCCTTGTCCGGGGCGCGCAGTTCGTTCTTCATCACATACATCAGCATGTAGCAGTGTTCCCTCGCCACCGCACGGGCGGCGTCCGGCGCCTTCTTCTGCGCCGCTGTCCGTTCCACAGCCTCCATCAGCCTCTCCACGCCTGCAAAAAGCCCCTCGTCATAGCCGTGCACCAGAGACCCCTCCACATAACGGTAATGGTAATAAAAAGCATCCTTCATAATAACCACGCGGCTGCTCTCCAGAAACGCCGGATACATCAGGTTTGTGTCATCCCCGAAGCGGAGACTGTAATCATAATATATTTCATTGCCCTCGAAGAGAGATTTTTCACACAGCTTCATGCAGCGCGACAGAGGAATTACCTTCTTTTCCTCCCCGATCAGCTTCGCCTTAATCTGTTCCCGCAGCCTGTCACCCTCGTAAATTCCGGGTTCTGTGCCGTTTTTTACCTCCTCGGTTCCCCTCTGCTTCTCCACCACATGGTCACAGCAGACGATCTCTCCCGGCACACCTGCCAGACGTTCGGTCATCTGGACAAGCATCTCCGGCTCCAGATAGTCATCGCTGTCCACAAACATATAATACCCGCCGGAGGCCGCCTCCATTCCCGCCACGCAGGCCGCTGTGGGGCCGCCGTTCTTCTGATGGATGACACGCACCCTCGCGTCTGCCTGCCCGTACACATCACAGACCGCGCCGCTTGCATCCGTGGATTCGTCGTCCACCAGAATCACCTCGATCCGCCGGTAAGTCTGTCCCAGAATACTGTCCACGCACTCCCGCAAATACGCCTCTTTGTTGTATACAGGCACTATGATGCTGATTAACGGATTTGTCCTTTTCATTCTTTTTCCCGCTTTCTCTCTTTGCTGCAGTGATACAGCCACACATAAAGCCCCGGCAGGCAGGCAAACAGCCTCACCTTAATCCTGTAACCCGCCGGCAGATAGGGATCGCATGCTTTCTTATCTGCAATTTCCTTCAGTTTCCTGTGGCATACCTGCAGATAGGCTTTCGTCCGCCTCCGCTCCTTCCCGGACAGCCGGGCCATCTTTCCCGCCGTCAGCATAACCGCCACCATAATCTGGGCATCCGCCTGGGCCGCCAGGGAAGGCTCCCTTTTCACAATCAGTTCGCGGGCCATCTCCCAGCAGTAAATCTGATCCATGTAGGCCGGCGTAAAGGGTCTCTGCATGGCCCCGCCGGGATTCTGGTAATAGGCGTAGCCGGGATAAGCCGTCTCCACAGCCTGCTTCATACGAGGCAGAAGCTCCACAAGAAACAGCATATCCTCACCGATGGTCAGTCCCTCCCGGAACCGCACCTGTCCGATCAGATCCCGTCTGTAGAGCTTACTCCAGCACCGGGTATTCCCCCGCAGTATATTTTCTCTCAGATAGCTTTCGCTGTCATATCTTTTTCCTGTGTCCGCACCAGTCAGCTCCTCCGGCATTTCTCCCTCCGCCCGAAGCCGTTCCCACTCTCCTGCCGTTCCCCAGGCGGCAAAGCCGCAGCCCGCCATATCACTGCCCGTCCGGCAAAGCAGCCCATGCAGACTCTTAAGCACGCCTGGGCGCAGTCTGTCATCGGCGTCCACAAACATAATATAGGCGCCCTTTGCCTGTTCCAGCCCACGGTTGCGCGCCGCTGAGACGCCCAGATCCGGCAGCGTAATCACCCGCAGGCAGGAATGCTGCCCGCACAGCCGCTCGCAGACCGCAGCCGTATCATCCGTAGAGCCGTCGTTAATAATAAGCACTTCCAGCGCTTCACAGTCCTGCGCCAGAATGCTGTCGATACATTCTTCCAGATAAGCAGCCCCGTTGTGAACCGGGACTATCACGCTGATTTGATCCACTTTTTCCTCATACTCCCTTTTCCATCGTTGAAATCGGTACATGCACCGTTTCTCTTTTCTGATAGCAGATTGTATGAGGCGGCACATCCTTTTTAATGACGCTTCCCGCCGCGATCACACAGTCGTCCCCGATATGCACGTCTTTTAAGATGGTGCAGTTTGCACCAATCCAGACACGGTCTCCGATTGTAATTTCACCGATCAGAAACTCCTCGCCCTGATTTTTGAAATTATGGTCATGGTCAACAATGACCACATTATTGCCAAATCTGCAGTAATCTCCTATTTTGATATGCCCCATGCATGTAATACAGCCGCCTATCGCATAAATGACATGATTTCCTATCTCCAGCCGGCCATCGCCCGCACAGATAAAATGCATCTTGCCCCGGTTCTCGTTTTTCTCCCCAAAACTCATATGCCCTTTTCTGGAAAGTTCAAGATAGACACGGTCAAATCCCTGTATCCACGGCATCCTGAGCCGAGACCCGTAACGGCACTTCCAATAAGCGATTTTAAACAGACTTTTTAAAGCCTTTAACTTTACATTCATTTTGTCATACATGCCTTTCTGTAAGTCTCTTCCAATTTCTGCAAGTGAATCTCTAAACTGTATTTTTGCTCTACCGATCTCCTCGCCAGTTCTCCCATATTACGGCGCAGCTCCTCATCCTGTATAAGCGCGCTGACATCTTTCGCCATAGCGGTCACATCCCCGGGCGTTTCCAGAAATCCGCTCCTTTTATGATCAATCAACTGCGGAATTCCGCCTACCGTTGTCGTGACAATGCCTAAGCCATAGCCCATAGCCTCCAGCACCGCCATCGGCATGCCTTCATGGTAACTGGGAAACAGGAAAATGCCGCTCTCCCTGAGAAGCCGTTCCTTCTCCTCTCCCCGCACCCAGCCGGGAAACGTGACCGTATCCAAAAGTCCTTTCCGGGAAAACGCTGTCTTGACCTGCTCCATCTCACCGTCCCCTGCCATCACAAGCGATGCGCCGGGATGGTTCTTTCTCACCTGCTCCCACACCGCAGGAATGTCAAAGCACCCTTTTCTCTCTCCCAGTTCCCCCAAAAACAGAACCTGTCCGGGGTTTCTTTCTGCATCGTAAGGCTCTCTGGGCATGCGGCAGTAATTTTCCAGAATATCGATTCTCTCCCTGGGCACGATCTGCTGCAGACGCGCCGCCCATTCCTCCGACAACGCTATGAGCCGCGTACATCTGCCGTACACCTTCTGCACCCGCTTTTTCTTTGCATCGGAAGCCTTGTCATAAAACGCCTCAAATTCCGCTCCGTGGATATGGTTGACCACAGGAATCCCTCTGGATGCACTCCACAGGATAAACGGCATTTTCCGATAGAAGCTTGGCCCGAAGGAAGAGTGGACATGCACCAGATCGGGGCGGTCCCTCCTGAGCAGCCTGCGAAAGGCCAGATACCCCTCCAGTGCCTTTTTCAGCTTGGCCCATTTGCTGCCGTTCTGATAGGATTCGATATAGGTGATGCGGTACCGCTTCTCCAGGGCGCTCCCCCGGTAACCGTTTACCACGGAGGCGATTCCGCCTTTCACGGCCTCATTCGGCACGATCATACATACATGCAATTTCTTTCCTCCCCCGGCCGCATACCGCTGCTCCTCCTCCGACAGGCAAACCGCGCCCTCTTACTTGGATCCCTTCCCCGTCAGTACCACCCACACGGTCTGGAACAGGATTTTGATATCCAGTCCCAGCGTCCAGTTGTCGATGTATTCCAGATCCAGTTTCACAACCTCGTCAAAATCCACAATCTCGCTTCTGCCGCTGATCTGCCACAGTCCCGTGAGTCCCGGCGTCATACTGATCCTGCGCCTGTAGTGGGAGTTGTACTGCTCAAACTCACCCTCCGTGGGCGGCCTTGTGCCCACCAGGCTCATGTCACCCTTTACGATATTAAAAAACTGGGGCAGCTCGTCAATGCTTGTCTTTCTGATAAATTTACCTACCTTCGTGATACGCGGGTCGTTCTCCATCTTAAACATGAGCCCCTGCATCTCGTTCAGCGCTTCCAGCTCTTTCTTCCGCGCCTCCGCATCCGTATACATGGAGCGGAACTTATAAATTTTAAAGCGGCGGCCGTTTTTACCGATTCTTGTCTGTGCAAAGAGAACCGGCCCCGGCGAGTCCAGCCTGATGGCCAGCGCCACAAACGGGGTGATTACGATCGTTATGAGACAGCCCACCAGACCGCCCACGATGTCAATCAGCCGCTTCACGATCATACGCCTGTAGTCAAAATGATTGATCGAATAGGTTACCACCGTAAATCCGGCAAAGCTTCCCACCCGGACCTCCTTGCTTGGCCTTTCTATGATATCAATGTTGTAGTGGCAGGCCACTCCCATAGACTCCAGGTCATAGATGATGTGCTTCACATAGACCATGTCCTCGTCCGGCAGGCTGATAAACACCTCGTCAAGGGGCATCTGTCTGGCCAGGGAAAGCACATTTTCCCGGTTCGCGTTCACGGTAACGCCCTCCACCGTTTCACCCTTCCTGTCCTTGTCCACACAGGCTAACGCCACGATCTCATAATTGATATCCATCGCCTCTCTCAGCTTGGAAAGGGTTTTCTCCATCGCCGCGTCTTTCGTGATAATCATAATCTTTACAATGTTGGACTTGGCCGTGAACCAGACCCGCAGTACCTTCTTCATCGCAAGCCGCACAAGCCATACGACAAAAATATTCAGAATGGCAAAATACCCCATCACAAGACGGGAGACGTCCGCGCCTCTCTGCAGCATAAAGAGAAAAGCCATCACGGACAACTCCATAAAGACATTGAATTTGGTAACCGCTATAAACTCGACCAGAACGCCTCTTTTTATAAATTCCCTGTTCCAGTCAAACATAAAGCTGTAAATCGTGCAGAACAGCAAAAATCCGATACATACCACGAAGTGGAGCTCCGGCTCCATGACTCTGGAAAACTTCCGATACCGTATCAATATAGCTGTCATATATGTCAGGGCTATGCTGAACAGATCCGTGAGAAGCAGCAGATAGCTCTCTATCAATTTCATTCTACGATTCATAGGAATACCTCAGTTTCTCATTTCGGTATCTATTTTACCACAAACTCCCCATCACCGCCACAAGCGGCGTAAAATACGCATTTCAGGTTTCTTTGGCCTCGGGGAGCGCAGACAATTCGCATCCCATCAGCATAAGCAGATAATTCCTGCCGATATAGACAGAAATCAGATGGGCCTCCACCACCGTGTACACCGCAAACATCACGAAGAGCGCAAGCCCGCAGGCGTCCCGTCTGCGCCAGAGGCGCCAGAGCAGAATCAGATTAGCCCCCACATACAAAATGCCCGGAATCACGCCATAACGGTAAAACACCTTAACCCAGCCCATGTCGAAATAATAATTCATATTATTCTCACAGGAAAAGGCAGACCATGTCTGTATCATGCCGTCATTTTTTTCAGAATCCGTCAAAGACACGATTCTCCCGTTGATATAGCGGTCAATCTTACCTAACAGCACGATATGCTCATTATCCCCCGGATTCCAGTAGAAAAATTCATTCCACTGCGCCACCCGCACCCGTTCGGCACAGACCGCCGCATCCACGGAGAATGCGATGCACAGCAAAAAAACCAACAGGCCGCAGACATAGAAAAACGTCATTTTCCGCAGGCTTTTCACGACAGTCAAAAGGCAGGCTCCGCAAAGAAACGCCGCCGTAATCAGCATGCTGGTCTTCGAGCGGGTCAGCGCATAGACACCCGCGTTTAACAGCATCAAAAACAGGTAACTGTACCATTTCATCCGGTCAAACCAGACGTAAACGCCCAGAGCCGCAAGCATAAAGAACATGCAGGAGAGCGCATTCGGGTGTCCCATCCCGAGCGTGTAGCGGGTTTCCTCCTCCCCAAGTTCCCCGATATAGCGGGTGATTTCTGCCGCCTCATGCCCGAAATCCTGGGTCAGGCTGATGTCCCCGTAAATTCCTGTCACAGCCAGGGCCACAATGGCAAGGCACCCTGTCAGTGTCACATAGAACGTATATTTCAGCGCCTCTCTCACAGGAATGCCTTTGCAGGCCGCCACAAACGTCACCACACGGATCATGTCGTTGGCTCCCGTCACTCTGTAAGATACAAAACCCACCGCCTCCATCACAAAAATAAGCGCCCACTCCCGCCGCTCATAGCGCGTGAGCAGAAGCTTACACGCAAACAGAAGAAAGGTGAGGCGGAACAGATACCCCTCTATGGGATTGACATAGCTGCTCTTGTCGACAATCACCATCAAAAGCTCTATGGTCAGTCCAATATAGAAAGCAAGACGGGGAAACGGGCTTTCCTCCCGAAGCCGCCTGTAGAAATTCATTACCATAATCTACCTCAACTCTGTACTCTTTCTGTCCCCTCCGCAAACAGGCAAACCGTCCACCGACCGTCCGCCTGCAGCCAGATCCGGCCGTCCTTACCGCCGCAGGATCCGGGCCAGCGCCCCGTGCGCCCTGCGCAGCCACTGCTTACCCGCCAGCTTTGTCCTCTTCCAGAAAATCCCCGCCGGGCTGATTTCCGGGGCAAGCAGAAAATCATACTCCTCCCGGTGCGTCCGCAGATAAGCCGGAAAGCTCTCATCGATCTTTACCCGCACAAACTTCGCATCCCGGTCAAAAATATCCTCACCGCAGAGCAGTCTGTCCACCGCCTCGTTTAAGTAGCGTTTGCTGTTATATTCCGAGTGCGCCGCCGCCTGCACCTTCACCCCGATGCGCTTCGCCACATCCCGCTCGCCGTCACCGCCCATATAGCCAAAATGCCAGCCCCCGTCGGCAACGCGCACACTGCGCGGATCTCCCGGCGGCACCTCCCGCAGATACACAATGCCCTCCTCCGGCAGCTCCGAGAAACTGCAGACTTTCGTGCCCAGCCACTGTCTTCTCTTCACACCCGGAAACTCCCCCGTGATGGAGAGCAAATTGCCGGAAACCTCCTCCATATTTAAGAAGCAGTAAAACATCCGCTGGGCCAGATGATAAATTTTCCCAGCCTCAAAATGTGCAAGCAGTTGTACCAGGGTGTCCGGGTTCGGAATCTCATCCACATCGCTGAATATAATCACGTCCTCCGGCTTACAGCCGGAAAGTCCCCGGATCAGTTGGTTTTTCTGAAATTTATCCCGCTCATGGGTGGTAACTCCCTCCATCGGCGAATTTTCCACCGCCACATACCGTATCTTATCCTCAAACTCCGCAAAAAGCTTCCTGTTCTCGGCAAAAATCATCCGCTTCGGCTCCCCGGAAAACGTGACGGAAGCCTCCTCGATCACAAAAAAATCCACATACGGCGCCATGATCTGCATACGCAGTTTCAAGATATCCAGTTCGTTGAAAAAGGGAATACAGTCAAATATCATGTGTTATTTATCCTTTCCGCAATGTCATGCCGGCAGCCGCTTTCCCATTGGTAACGCTTTATCTGGAACGCCTGCGCCAAAACAAAAGAGGTCTCACGAAATCCTTGCATTTCTGCCATCTGCTCTTCCACGGGTTCTTAAACTGCGGATACTGCGCGTTCCTGCCGCGCCATTTATGGAAAAGAAAAGGCTTCTCCACATCCATGATCTCGGGGATCATATGCTCATGCCCGAAATACTTGGCCACCTCAATGGGCGCAAAACACATCCCCGCCGCCTCAATTTCATTGCGGTATTTACAGCAGAGAAAGATATCCTCGTTATATTCATCTTCCTTCTCTATTTTTTCCCACTTAAGCCCTGCCTGCGCGGGAAAATCCATAAGCCTTCTGCTTCGGATCGACACGCTGTTTCCCACACGGACAATCTCTCCTTTCGCATCCCGGTAAGAGTAGTCGTTTTGCGGCAGCGGCCACGGGGATCCGATATAGTCATAATCCAGAAACGCGTCCTGCCAGCTCTCTGGATGCACCACAAAACCGTCAGCGTGGACAATCAGCGCAAATTCTGTGTGAATGTGCTCTCCCAGTTCATACACCATTTTGTAGTTAAACTTGTCTATGTCATCCAGTTTTGAGGTGTGGGAGTATCGGATGCCCTTTGGCAGTGACAACGGTTTTCTGTGGGTGATCAGCACCACATCGCCAAAGGAAATCCCCCGCATACTGTATTCCAAAGCGCGGATCGTCTCATATACATTTACGCTGGTCATAGCCGCCAGCGTCACGTTTGGAAGGGAAAGCTTCCGCTCATTTGTCTGCGTGTTCTGTTTCATATACGCCCTTTCTTACGCTGTCCTTGTGATAATAGCGCGCAACGGCCAGATTCATCCAGTTTCCCTCATCCTCGCTCAGATCGGTGAAGTCAAAGAGGGCCGGCCGCGCACTGTAAGGTGCAATCACAACATCAGTCATATCCTCATCCGTATAAAGTTCATACCGCGCCATCGCCTCCTGATAGAAGGTCTGCGCCTCGCCCCTCGCCACGGACCGCAGGGCGGAAATGCTCGTGTATGTGTTCTTGTCCGCCGTGAGCGTCCACACACCGAGAAGCAGCAACAGACATGCCGCGCTCATGCGCTTTCCCGTCCGCTCCAGAAAGATGCCAAACGCTTCCGGCGCGCCATCCTCCCGCTGTTTTCTGTGGGAAAAATACCCGAGCCAGTATGCGGTCACCATCAGAACCGCCAGATAGTAAGTCATCTGAATGATATTATCTACACGGGAAAGCCCTGTCATACCAAGCGCAAAGAGCGTGGGGGTAAACATGGCCGAAACCACACAGTATGCCCCCGCCGTCACCAGCACGGGATGGGAAAAGTCCCGTTCGGACGCCTTCATATACTTCCACAGAAGCGGCAGAAGCGCCAGCCATAAAAGAATCACCAGCACCGGCGTCCAGCGGATTGCAAACACCGCCGTGTTATAAAAAGACAGCCCGACTGCCTTCACGGCGGAATATCCCTCGTCCATGTCTATACTCCCCCGTCTGCCGTTTCCGGGGGCGAGAATGTTCACCAAAAATCCGGCGCTTCCTGTCAGAAAAGGAATAATAACATGCGCTATTCTATCCTTTTTCTGAAAAAAAGCGAAGCACACGAGTAATGCCATCAGAATCTCCGCCTGCAGGCCTGTCACCAGATTGCCGCCGGCCACGACCAGAGAGAGAACTGCCGCCGCCGCGCAGAAAGCGCACGCCCTCCCCTTCTTCTTTGCCCAGAGACTTCCCGAGACAAGGGTCAGCAGGAAAAACCAGACGGACTGTAGGAGTACATAGTGGGTGGAACCGTTGTACCAGTAAATTCCCTCGAAAGGGGCCTCTATCACCTGGTAGAACACGAACAGGAGAAGCGCCATAGAAAGGGACGCTCCTGTCTTTTCACAGCCAAGCCATCTGACCAGAATATGCCTTCCCACGATAAAGGAGGAGGATGCAAACATGCCGATCATCAGAATCGGCACAACCCACGCAATGCTGTAATCAAAATTCATGGGGCACATGCCCATCAGAAAGCAGGATATATACGTTCCCTGCCAGTCCTGATAAAAGTCCATGTTCTGCCGCCACGCCTCCTGCACAGAAGCCGTAAAAGACCCTGTCTCCTGCCAGACATCGTGCACCCGCCTGCCGTAATCGTAGTCGTCAATGCACATCACATTATATTTTCCCAGCCAGAGTAACGGTATCAGTGACAGAACCAAAAGCCCTGCCGCCAGAAAAACCGCCCGTCTGCCGCTCAAAAAATTCTCCGCTTTTTCCCAAGCCTTCATTCAAATCCGCCTTTTCCCTGAATCTGTGCCGGCGCAGCCTCAGGCCGGATGCACCAGCTTTTTCAGCCGCCGCACCACGCCGCGGCCAATTTTGCCCAGATACGCCTTCTTATATAGATACCAGGCACGAAGTTTCATCATCTGAAGTCTCATGCCCGCAGGCTTTTTGTTTACTTCCGCATACTTCTTAGACCGTCTTTTGTAGGCCGCAAGCTCCTCCCGGCATTCCTCATCCGTAAACACACGGCCCTTTCGGTCCATGTAATGCCATCCCGCGTAAATGTTCTGCTCCGACGCCCAGTAACCGTCTGACACATTATGTCTCGCCCAGTATTTCGGCGCCAGAATATACTGCACCGTATCGCTCGTAAAAGCAGGAAAATACGCGAAAGACGAATTTGCCAGCAATAAATAACGGGCATTTTTCAAAATGGAATAGTCCTTGGCCAGATCAAAGTTGTAAGCCGGAATGCCCGGCAGAAACTTGTTTGCCTCCCGCACATCGTTGGTGATGATCATAAACTGCATGTCGGGGTTAACCCTGCGCATCTGGCGCATCCCCTGGATCCAGTAACTTTTCCGCAGATAAAGCTCCGGGGATCCCATATAGTCGCTGCAGCGCAGATGCAGGATACAGAGATTGTCCCGGCTGTACTCCTTACAGTCGTACTCCGGCTTTACCTTCAGCCATTCCCTGATCTCCTCCTTATGGGAGATAAAATAGCTTTCCGCCTGCAGATTCCCGTAAAGGAGTGTGCCGTCCTCCACCTCGAAAAGCTGTCTGTCCGCATCCGTGACATAGACGCCGTGGGTCAGGTCATGGGGGGAATTTCCCGCAAAAAGTCTGGTTTCCTTCTCGTAATAGACCTTTTTATAGTCCTCCTTCTTCGAGGGGACGCCCATATCCAGATCCATAAAATACAGCCCGCAGTCGCTGTGCATATTGTTGGCAAAATGCTCCGGGTCAAGCACGCTGAACCGATACCCCAGATCCTGCGCGATACATCTGGCTGTCACATAGAAAAACAGCTGATTTCCAAGCCCGAAGCCCTCCTGTGTCTCAATTCCTAACATTTATTCCTCCAGATTTGTCTGCGTAATTTTCCCGTTTTCCACCTTATATATCACATCGCACTTGGCAATGGTATTCAACCGGTGCGCAATAATCACCATCGTCTTTTTGCCGTGGAAACTGTTGACAGCCTCCATCACCGCCGTCTCCGTGTCGCCGTCCAGCGCGGAAGTGGCCTCGTCAAAGACAAGAATCTCAGGATTGTGGTAGAGCGCCCTTGCGATCCCGAGTCTCTGCCTCTGCCCGCCGGAAATTCTGACACCCCTGTCACCTATTGTCGTCTCCAGTCCCTCCGGCAATTCCTCCACAAAGCTCTTAAGCTGCGCCTCCTCCAGCACTTCCCAGATTCTCTTATCATCGATCCTGTCCGCATCTATGCCGAAGGCGATGTTGTCCCGGATGGACTCGTCGATCAGATAGATGGACTGGGGAATGTAGCCGATCCTGGAAAGCCAGGACGGGTAATTTTCAAAAATTTCCCTGCCGTCACAGGTGATCGTCCCTTCCTGCACATGTAAAAGGCCCAGCAGAATGTCAACAATGGTAGATTTACCGGCGCCCGAAGGCCCCATAATGCCTACCGACTGCCCCTTTCTGACCTCCATATGCGCGTCCGTGAAAATAGGCTTCTCCGTATTCGGATAGGAGAAGCTGATATGATCCAGCACGATCCTGTCCGTCAGCGCAAGCGGCGGTTTCTCCTGCTTTTCCTCTCCCGTAAGCCCGGTCACGCTGCCGTTCACATCGCGCTTCATATGATCCGTCAGGTTCTCATACAGGTAATCCAGACACGGCTGTGCGTAAGCAATCTCCGACAGATAGGTGTTGATGCGGTTGGTGGCCGGCATCACCCGCACCGCCGCCGCCGCAAAAGCCATGAGCTGGGGCATCAGCACAGTGACATCACCGTCCTGCAGGATAAAAACAAGGATGAAGGACAGCATCGCGGCGATAAACACCGTCTCGATCAGCAGCCGCGGCGTATTGTTCATCACCGCATAGTTTCTCGCCACATTGGCTCCGACCGCGCCGCTCTCATAGTAATTGCGCACAAAGAACTCTTCCCTGTGCAGCACCTTCACATCTTTCAGACCGTAAATAGACTGGATTCTCCACTTGGCAATCCGTGACTGGATCGCCTGGTTCTTGCGCCCGATGGCATTCAGTCGGGGCTTGAGCACTCTGGTAATCATCAGCGTCATCCCGAGAAAAAGCACACCGCAGCCTATGGAAATGAGCGGACTCATCCACATCAGCACGATACAGATGGATACCGCCACAACGATTTCCGTGGTCATCTGGATCAGTACCAGGATCAATTGGAAGGCGTTGGGAATATCGCTGTCCGTCAATCGGAATACTGTGGGAATGTCCGCCCCCAGATAATCCTCATAAGGACGGTTTAAGAACTCCCGCATGACCCGGCTGATCATTCGGTTGCGGTTTCTGGTCACAAACGTGTTCTGCACATAAGTCAGAAAAAGAAGATAGACGTTTTTAAAGACAAAAATGCCGATCAGAACGCTGAGCATCCAGATAATGAGAGTTCTGGATGAATCTATCCCCAGAGAAGCGGCAGCTTTCCCCACCAATTCATTCTCCATGATTTTGTCCGGCGACATAACCGCCTCCGCCACAGGAAGCATCATGGAAACGCCCAATGTCTCCAAAATACCGCCGATCAGGATCAGAAAGGCCAGGCCGCCGAGCTGCCAAAACTGTTTTCGGTCAAAAAGATATGCAATTTTTTGCAGCAGGCCCACATGTTCCTGACTCTGTTTCTTCATAATATATATCAGTTCCTTCCAAAATGATATGTTTACGCCTGTGTAACTATAATTTTCTGCATGTCCGCCCGGTAAAAGTCGCTGTTATCCGCCCCGTTGAGCCAGCGCTGCGGCGCAAGCACTGTTTTCCCCGGATTTTTATTCAGATAGGATGCCCACCAGCTGAAACTGCTGTTTGCAAGAATATGATGCTTGCAGCGGCTCATCAGCAGAAATTCCATATAGTCGTTGTCTCCCGCTCCCTGCAGGTCAACCCAGGTGATATCCGCCTCCGCCTTGTCCCTGTCCTGGCCAAACTGCCGTCTGGCCCATTCCCTGTCATTGGTAAAAAGGAAAAACCGGCATCCCGGATATCTCTCCCGCATCTGACGGATTCCTTCTATATAATAGGCGTCCGTACAGATCCCGCCGTAAAGGTTCTGGTTTTCGGGTGTCAGATAATCTCCCCTGCGCACATGCAGGCTTACAGAACACCCGTTATTAATTTCCTGCAGATACTGTCCGGCAGATTTTCTCTCCCCGCCGTTCCCGCTGCATCCCTTCTTTTCCTTTCCGGCTTTCCCGGCATCTCCGCTCTCACCGGCACGCCACAGGCCCGCCCTTTCCAGATACGCTGACAGCCTGTCCGTATCGTAAGCATCGCGCACCTGCTTCTCCACAGGCTGGAAATATTTTTCTGTCTGCCAGTAACCTTCCAGATAAATGTCATCCCAGGTCAGCACCTCCGGGATAAAAAGCTTGCCCTGTTCAAAATACGATTTCTTATGTCTGCCGAAGAGCTTCCGCCTCACCCGGTGCCACGGCAGCATGGAAGAGTCCAGCATCTTCCGAAGTTCCTTCCCGGAAGGCCGTTCATATGTGATCCCGAAAGGAGCAAGCGCCGGCATTCTCTGGGCATCCTGCTCGAACCCGGAAACATCATCTATTTTGACCTCCCTGCCAAGGTCTTTCAGTTGCAAATAAAGGGCGTACTGGAACATCTGGTTGCCCAAGCCGCCCGCAAGTTGTATGATTATCATCTTTTCATCCATTTCGAACCATTTTGTGTCAGGAACGAACGTTATTTATATTTTCCGAGAAGCCGCTTCACTCTCACCTTGCACGGAATCACCACCTGCTCGTCCCACCGCAGTTTTCTGCAGTAGGCATCGGGAGAGCGGTAAAAAAGTTTCAGCTTCTTTCGGTCTCCTGGCGCCGCCATCGGACTCTGAAAAGCTTCCTCCGCCCTCTTTCTGTCCCTCTCGAGAATTTCCGTCAACCGAAGCAGGTATCCCCCGCCATCCTCCGTCCGGGAAAGCTCCCAGTAAAATAACAGAAGTCGTTTATAAAAGAAATAATCGTGGGTCAGAGCCAGATCCTCCCTGCCGAGATTTTGCAGCAGCTTTGTCTTCTCATAATAGGCAGGAATCTGATCCGTGAAAGTGCGCGAATTAATCCGGCAGTTCATAATGCTGTCCTCTCTGTCTATTATATAGTTATACAGGGCAATGTCAAGGTAAATGCAACGTCCGGCGCGCGCCAGAGCCTCCGTGGCAAACACGATATCCTCGTACCACCGTCCCTCGGGAAACAGATTTCCCGACAGCAGTTCCTTCCGATAGAGCTTGTTCCACGCCGCATTCTGAATCGCAAACTCTTCCCGCTCCTCCACATAAACCTTGAGAGCCTCCTGCCCTTCAAACAGGACTGCCCTGTCCACCGACTCATCCAATGTGCGGGAGCGGGAAATCTGCCGGTAGCGGCAGACCGCAAGATCTGCCTGTTTGTCCTGCAAGGCGGAAAACAGCTTCTCATACATGTCGGGATCGATCCAGTCATCTCCGTCCACAAAACCGATATAGTTTCCCCTCGCCCTCGCAATCCCTGTATTCCGCGCATGGGAAAGGCCGCCGTTCTCCTCGTGTATCACCTGTATCCGCGCATCGCTCTCTGCAAGTTCGTCCAAAATTGTCCCGGTAGCGTCCGCGGAACCGTCATCCACCACGATGATTTCCAGATTGCGGTAAGTCTGCTCACAGACAGAGCGGACTCCCCTCTCGATATAGGCTTCTATATTGTAGGCGGCAACGATCACAGAAATCAGTTCTGTCTGCTCCTCCTTATGCAATTCGGGTGGCCGGTACTGTTGCAAAATTTCCACTGTCCCTTTCTCCTTCTCTGCTGCGTATCTGTTTTTCGTCTATCTGTTCCCGCCTCTTTGTCTGTGCATTTCCTGTCCGCAGGGCAGATATATTTCTATCGTTATTCTTTATTCCATCCAGATATCATTTCTATTATCTGTAATAAATAACACTGAGCACCTGTTACGAAATCATTTTCTCAAAAGTCACATTTCTTCTGTAACACATGTTTTCCGGCGCTCCTGTGTGGCGATAAATTAAATCTTCATTTTATATTTCTGTTCATCCACCACTCCTGGAACATCAGAATGTACCAAATCTGCGGCCTCCAGATATTTCCTATAATATAATCATCCCATAATTTTTTGACCGCTGCCGTATCAAACAGCCCCTGCTCCTCCAAAAGGGAAGACGCCAGCAGGCTCTCTGCCCATTCTCTCAGCTCCTTCTCCTTCAACCATCGGTGAAGCGGAATGGAGAAGCCTTTTTTGGGTCGTTCCATCAGTTCCCGGGGCACGTAGCGATATAAAATGTTCCGCAGAATCTTTTTGCTGAGGCCGCCTCCCTGCCGGTAAGACAGGGGAAGCGTCCACGCAAATTCCACCACATCCTTGTCCAGCATCGGCACACGCGTCTCCAGCGACACTGCCATCGCCGTCCTGTCCACCTTGGTCAGAATATCGTCGGGATGGTACATCAGCAGATCCATCAGCATGAGATTGTGCTGCTGCTCCTCCAGAAGCCCGGAAGGGTATGTGTCCATCCATGTTTTGCCTGCCCTGCGGGACTGTATGGCATCCCAGGTGCCAAAATCCGCAGCCCGTCCCGCTACGCCGCCCCTGACCAGCCCGAGTCCTTCGCCGATCTCCGAGCGCAGGTACATATCCTCTATGGACTTCGCCCCAAGCAGCCTCGCCCTGGTCGCCAGGGAAGCCTTTCCGAAGACATTGGCATGGTTCAGCACAGCGCTTGCGGGAAAGCGCAGGACACCCGGTATCTTTCTCACTTTATTCCAGATGCGGTCAATAGAATAATAGGTGTTATACCCACAGAACAGCTCGTCTCCGCCGTCTCCGCTCAAAGACACTGTCACGTGCTCCCTGGTGATACGACTCACCAGATAGGTGGGAATCTGGGAAGAATCCGCAAAGGGTTCCCCAAACATCCCCGCCAGCATCGGAATCACACTCTTGGCGTCCTCCTCCGTGATATAGACCTCCGTATGCTGCGTTCCCAGATGGGCGGCAATCTCCTTCGCCACCGGCGCCTCATTGTACTGCTCCTCCCACATGCCCACAGTAAAGGTTCTGACCTTCTGCGCGCTCTGCGCCTGCATCAGCGACACTACCGTACTGCTGTCAATCCCGGCAGACAAAAAAGCGCCTACGGGCACATCCGCTGCCATCTGTCCGGCGATGGATTCCCGCAACAGACGCTCCAGCTCATCCGCCGCTTCCTCCTCACTTCCCCGAAAGAGATTTTTCTGCCCGGAAACCGCCGTTTCCATCATCGACCAATACTCTTCTATTTCCGATTTATCAAATGGTGCTTTAACCTTTAATATTTTTCCCGGTTCCAGCTTCCAGATTCCCCGATACACGGTGTAGGGCGCCGGAATATAACCATAACGCATGTAATCGCCCATGATATCTACGTTGACTGGATTGGTAAATCCATCCAGCGCGGCGATGGAACAGAGGTCCGAACCAAAGACAAAGCTGCCATCATTCTCACTGTTATTTATATCATCCTTTAATATTCCATAAAATAACGGTTTTTCTCCAACTCTGTCCCGAGCAAGAAATAACACACGTTCTTCCCTGTCATACAACGCAATGGCAAACATTCCCTTGGCCATTTTCAGTGTATCTTTGAGACCGTATGCGGCAATCGCCTCCAGAAGCGTTTCCGTGTCGGAAGTTCCCCGGAAGGCAGCCGCCTTCCCCTCCGCCGACAGCTTTTTCCGAATGGAAACATGATTATAAATCTCCCCGTTGAAGGCGATCACATATCTGCCGTCGTGGGAAACCATGGGCTGTGCTCCCGCCGGCGACAGATCCACGATCGAAAGCCGCCTGTGTCCAAGCACCACCCTGTGGTCATCGGAGGCCCAGATCCCCGAGGCATCCGGCCCCCGATGGTACATTTTATCACACATCCGCCCGATATTCTTTTGCCAGTCTCCTTTGAAATTACAAAAACCCGCGATTCCACACATATGTTATTTATCCTTTCCTCCATGCCGCAGATACCGTTTTTATGTCTTATTCCTCAATGATCTCCGCGTAATCGCCGTTTGCAATCCGCTCTCTGATGGTTCTGACTGCCTCTTCCTGCCTTGCCTGCCACAGTTCGTAGGAAGCGTCCCAGGAGTCGTAGGAAGCGTCCCCTCGGTGGTCGGGAAACGTATAGTGTGCCGTCAGGTATTCCTTCAGAAAATCCGTGCACTTTTCCGCCCCTGCCGCGTTAGTGTGACTGCCATAATCCGCAAAATCCTCCTCAAAGACAATGCCGATCTCATCGTAATAATCATTCATATTCAAAAAGGCGTATCCGCTTTCCTCCACGATCCCCGCCAGATAGTTGAACATCTGCTGTTCCTCCAGAGATTCCCCATACGGAGAGACGATAAACAACGCCTCCTGCCCCTTCTCCTTCAAGCAGGCAATCAGTTCCCGCAAATATTCCTCCTGCTCCTGCGGCACTGCCAGCACTCCCTCCGCGCCGCCGCAGAGAGGTTTCGGCTGGGGCCCCACCTCATCCCGGAAGGTATAGCCCTTTAACGGATGTCTGTGGCGGTAGAACATATTGGCCCACTCCGAGGGGAGCGCCAGCATTTTCCAGTTGGTATGATATTTCATAATATCGATATAGTAGCTTAAACGGCCTTCCTCATCGTCCTCCGGCACCAGGCCCTGTATCGTCCTGATCCGCTGGGGGGAATAGCGCAGGTTGTCCGTCACACCCCGGGTATAAGCCATATTCTCCATCAATCCGGCTTCTTCCATCGTAAACATGCGCATCTCAAAAATGTAGAGCGAAGGCGACTGGGTTTTCTCCGCCTCCTCGGCCAGATAGCGCATGGCCGCCGGCCGCTGTACATTGGTGGAAAGCGGGTACATCGCAATGCCGGTCTCCCCCCACAGCTTTGGCGCCGCATAATACGGGAAAACCGGGCTTGATCCGATCATCACCACGTCCAGCGAATTCTTCTTCTCCGCATAAAAGCCTGCAAAGCGATCCTTCACATCCCCATTTGTCCTCACCATATAGGAAACAGGCAGGAGAATGGCCAGAAACAGCAGCACAAAAATGGCCGCCTGCAGAATTATTTTTTTATTACGCATGTTATCCATTTACAATCTCCTCAAAATACGCTTTCCACAGCGGATTTACGCGCTCCGGCGCAAGTCTCTCCTGAATCCTCGCCGCCTCCCGGCCAAGCCTGTCCGCGTAAGCAGGATCTCCCAGAAGCCTGTCCATTGCACGCTCCAGCGCTGCCTGATCGCCCGCAGGAATGACCAGACCGTTCACGCCGTCCTCCATCAGCTCCTCCGTGCCGCCGCTTGGCACATCCGTGGCAATCACGGGCAGTCCCAGCGCCAGCGCCTCTATCAGGGCGTTGGAAACCCCTTCCGAATAGGAAGTAAGAAGAAACAGGGACGCACGTCCAATCCGCGCCGCCACATCGGGCACAACCCCGGGCAGGGACACGCGCTCTGCAATACCGAGCTCTGCCGCCGTCTCTTCTAAATGAAGGCGCAGTTCCCCGTCGCCGTAGATCACAAACGTGTATTCCGGGTATTTCTCTTTCAGCGCAGCGAAGGCGCGAAGCTGCATTTCCTGGTTTTTGTTGGCGTCCATGCGCCCCACAGACACAATTTCTTTCTCCCGCACACCCTCATATCTTGGCCTGATAAAGGCCGGATTCAGAGAATTAGGCAGGATTACGGCTTTCGCTCCCACCTTCCTGCAAAAAAAGCTCCTGGAGCGTTCCGTCTGCAGGATGACTCCCGCTGCACGGGAAAAAAGAAAATCCGCCAGCATCCGCATTCCCTTGGAAGGATATTCCTCCTTTGCCTCCCCGACTACGGAGACCACAGCCTTCGTTTTCGTCCTCATAGTGGTGACAACAGCCATAAAATTATTTTTTCCGATACAGGACAGCACAAGATCCGCCTTCTGCTCTTTCCATATCGCATGTAATTTATTGAGCCTTCTGAAAAAATTGACGACCCGGTTTCCAGAGACCTTTTCCTTTTCAATATCGGAAAGGATTCTCTCAATTCCATCCGGCAGTTCATACTCCTCTTCCTTCTGATATTGCGTCACCATAACGACACAATACCCTTCCGTCTGAAAGTATTCAGCCAGATTTACAAACACACGTTCTGCTCCACCTTTGCTGAGGGAGCCGATATAGAAGGCTATTTTTTTTCGCTCTCTTTTTTCACTCATGGTCTTGCATAAATTCCTTCATTTTTCTACAAAAACAGCTGTTTTTAAATATTTTTCCTGCATTTTTCGCCAAAATACAGCAAAAACTGCGGTCTTAATTAAATTCTCATTTATTTTCATCCTTTTGAATGTGATGATAATTCACTTTATTTTCTGAAAATTCTTCTCGAATTTTTTCTAAAAAACATCCGCTATTCCTTCGTTTTTTAAAATCTCATCTGTTACCGTTCTCGCAAAAATGTGTGTACCACTGTTGGAAGACAAAGAACGCCCAGATCAGCCCCGAATAGTTTTCTCCCGTCCCGCGTCCTCTGTCTCCGGTATCAAGATAGTCCTTCACCATCTTCGATATATACGGTTCATCAAACAGATTCTGACGTTTCATAAGGTCGTGTCCGGCATAATATAACAGTTGTTCTTTCAGTGGGCCTCTCAGCCACTTGTCAAGCGGCACGCCAAATCCTTTCTTCGGACGCTCCAGCAGTTCCCTCGGGACATAATCATAAGCGATCTCTTTCAGAATATGCTTTTTGTCCCCCGCCGCATATTTATAGGCATGGGGAATCCGGTAAGAAAAGTCCATCACATCCGGGTCAAGAATCGGACATCTCGCCTCCAGCGAGTATTTCATGGACGCACGGTCCATCTTGCAGAGAATATCTCCCGGCAGATAAGTGTCCATATCCAGAAGCATCCGGCAGATCTGCCAGTCGCTGACAGGATATGCGCTCTCCACGGGATAGTGCACCGGCAGGACACGCTGCGCCTGTGACAGCCCGCCCACCATAGCCCGCGCCATCCCCGGATAATTTCCCGCACCGAACTGCGTCTTCGTCTCACGATCCCTGTTTCCGGCAATCACGCGCACCCTGAAGGGCAGCTTTTCCTCCAGACAAAGCCGCCTTACACCCGGCAGACCGCACAGACCATGCACCATGCCTCCCATCATGTCCAGCTTCTGCGCCTGGGCAACCTTCTCGTAAATATTATAGCCACAGTAAAACTCGTCCCCGCCGTCGCCGGAAAGAGCCACCGTCACCTGCTCTCTGGCCAGTTTGCAGACCAGCATCGTCGGTATCTGGGACGGATCCGCGAAAGGCTCATCATAATACCGGGGAATGCTCTCCACCATACGAAGCATGTCCGTCTCGTCGATCATCAGCTCCGTGTGATCCGTTCCCAGATGGTCAGCCACCGCCCTCGCATAAGGCGCCTCATTGTAATTTTCCTCGTAAAAACCGATAGAAAATGTCTTTACAGACTCCGCAGAATGGGCCTGCGCCATCGCCGCCACCAGAGAGGAGTCATAGCCGCCGCTCAAAAAAGTCCCAAGCGGCACATCCGCAATCATGCGGAGAGACACCGCGCGCTGCAAAAGCGCTTTCAACTGCTCCTTCGCCTCCCCGTAGCTTTTTACAGGCCGCTTCGCCGCTTCCCCGTAAGCCTCCCGCACACTCCAGTAATTCCATGTACTGATCTGTCCATTCTGAAACCTGAGGATCGCGCCCGGCGCAAGCTTATAGACATTCTCATAGATGCTCTCCGGCGCGTTGATATACTGCTGGTACAGGTAGCGCGAAAGCACGCCCCTGTCTATCCTTCCCCGGAAATCCGGGCAGGCCATGATCGGCTTCAGCTCCGACGCAAACACAAGCTCTTCCTGCTCGTACCAATAATAGAGGGGTTTCTTGCCGATACGGTCGCGGACCAGGTAAACCGCCTCCTCCTTTCTGTCAAAAAGAGCGATGGCAAACATACCGTTAAACCGGTTCACGCAGGAAATGCCCCATTTTAAATAGGCGGCTATGATAACTTCCGTGTCGCAGTCCGACCGGAAGGGATAGTCCGCCAATTCCTCTCTCAGTTCTCTGAAATTATAAATTTCCCCATTAAAGACCACAACAACCCGGTCATCCGCCGAGTGCATGGGCTGATGCCCCAAAGCGGAAAGATCCATAATGGAAAGCCTTCTCTGCGCAAACCCTGCCCGGTAACCGCCGGCCAGCGTGTAAGCCTCTTCCCCGCTGTCGTTGGGGCCCCTGTGATACATCGTATCATTCATCTTTTTCAGCTGTCCGGGTGTGACCTCCCGTCTTCTGATGTATCCGCATATCCCACACATTACAAACTCCATTCCGGAAAATGCCGGCTTTGTGCATTCTCCCACGCAAAATTCAGAGGTTCCTTTCGCGCCGTTATCTCACATCCTTGCCCATAAAGTATTCCCTGTATTCTCCAAAATCCTTACATTCGTTGTCCACGGACTCCACCAGCTCGATATATTTCTCCTGCATCAGAGCCCTGTAATTGTCGAAATTATCATACCCTTCTTTACACCATGCAAACGGATGCGTCAAAATCTGCACCTTGTCATGCCCCGTGATATTGGCCTCGTCCGGGTAGCCGTAGCGCCAGATGTGATTTGCGTCCGACATATATTTCACATTCAATTTGGTATCGCCCGTTATTTTATCTGCATAGGTAAAAAAATCATCCTGGTACGCATTGAGCAGACCATCCAGCTTGATATTCTCCCTGAGCACGTCGTTGGAAGGTCTGTGCACCGAAAATTCTGTGATGGCAAAGCCAAACATCTCACTTAAAATATCGATTTCCATGCGGATGCGCTTCTTGATCTGTTCCATGTCTGTCATGCCGTTTAAGGCAAAATGCAGACCGATCCGCTGGCC
This sequence comes from uncultured Lachnospiraceae bacterium, assembly GCA_965114645.1. Lineage (GTDB taxonomy): Bacteria > Bacillota > Clostridia > Lachnospirales > Lachnospiraceae > UBA3282. The sequence goes on from CBCOZL010000001.1 coordinate 113,598, forward strand.
TCTCTCATGCATGTCTTTGATGATATCCATATTTTTGCGGGAAAGAATATTGTAAGAATTGTTTGTCCACTGGAAAAAGAAAGTAGAAGTAAAGTCCATGCTCTGCTCCACTTTGGCAAGCTGCCACGCTCTCTCCACACTGTACTCCACGTCATGGCGCATGATAATAAACGAATCCCGGCCGAACGCCTCCGCATAGCCGCACTGACGGCCTGTTGCCTTTATAATTCTGATGATTTCCCTGTAATCGTCAAATGAAAACATATTTCCCTCCGCTCTGAGGCGTATGTACCCCTCTGCTTTTAGTAAGTTTACCACAATTTTTTTAAAACCGCTACTGCGCACGCCGCACGGACTTTTTCCCGTAATATGCAGCAATGCCCTGGTTGACCCAGCCTGTCTCGTCCTCGTCAATGTAAAAACACTCAAAATCCTCGATATATTCCGGCATTTCCAGCTCCACATCCTCCTCTGGGCAGGTATCCAGATAGTCGTAGATCGCCCTGCATTTTTCATAGTAGTCCCTGTAGCTTCCGTTATGCACATAGCGGGCCACACGATAGAGAGGCAGTTCCTCCACGGTCAGCGGCGTAACGATGAGCGCCGCCAGACAAATGTAGAGCATTACCGTAACCGTGTGTCCATCCGACGACAGACCCCAAAGTCTGTGACAGCAGACGCCCAGAAACAGCGCCAGATTCAGAAGCGAAATCACCAGGGCTGTATCTATTATAAAATAACATCTGTTTGGCACATAATACCCGCCATAGCCGAGAGCCACTGGAAAGTAGGCCACAAGTCCTGCGGGAAGCGCAAACACCGCAGCCGCACCATATTCCCGCAAGGCGATCCGGCATCTTCCCGACAAATATACGCCAGCCGCTATCATCACAAGAAACACCAGCCCGAGCATGGTCTCCCGGAACAGTCTTCCCGACTCCTCCGCAAACATACGCACAGTATAGGCTATCGCCTGTCCGAAATGCAGGCCGGCTCCCGCCGTTCCGTCATGTCTGGAAAAGTTGCCAGGTGCAGCCGCATTGATCAGCGCACCGGCAAAGCCTGCCGCAAAGACAGCGAGATGATATCGTGAAACTTTTCCCGTGGAAAGGAAAAACACCGCCGTCAGCATCAGCGCCATATAGCAGCCAAGCCCTGCAACCGCCAGCGATCCGCCGGATGACAGAAACAGGAGAACCGCCGCAATTCCCACGCAGACTTTTTTCCCACGGGAACTGCTCTCCTTCTTACTTATAAAAAGAAACAGCGTCAAGGCAATGAGCATAAGCGAAAAAGGCATACTGTACGCCACCGCCCCCGAAAACCAGAAATAGATCTCCGCATAGACGTCCGCATTCACCACCGTCAAAAAGAAAAGCGTGAGAATCACCGCTTTAAACGGCATAAGGTTCTTCGCCGCGTCTGCCGTCTGGAAAAAGGAAAGCCCGGCCCACAAAAGAACCGCCAGTGAAATGAGAAACAGCAATGCGTTTCCCACCATCACAGCCCTGAGCTGCGGCAGACCGAAATTGTTGATCGGTGAGAGAAACGCCTGCAAAAACATGGAAAACCACGTGCCCTGCCAGTCCATGTACAGATCCTGCACATACAGAAGAGAGGCCGCAAAATACTGCGGCAGCGAGACGTGAAACGCTCCCACCCGCACGCCGTGGGTAAAGTCATCCCCGCTGAAAACGGTATAGCCCGCCCCCACAGAGAAAACAACGATAACAGCTCCTATTAAAATAACGCATGCTATAGAAATCAGAATTTCCGCCGCTTTTTTTCCTCTCACACGAGTCCTCCATTCTCCGGGGAATCCCAAAAGACGCCCACACTAGAAACTTTGATATAAAAAAGCTGCCGTGTCATAACTTCCGCCATAAATCCCTGTAATCAATAAAAGCAGCACCACACCGTAATAACAGCACCATCTCAGCACCATCGGACTTTCCGTCAGCATGCGCCGCACATCCTTACCCCGTTCCTCGCATACCGAAACTGCCAGCCACAGCAGGCAGGCTGCCGCCAACAGCAAAAATCCGTACTTGCTGATTCCGCAGGACGTCACCTGCAGGATTCCTTCTTTCAACCGAAAATCCATGAAAAGCGCCCGATAAATCTCCCCTGCCTGAGAAAGGCTTTCCGAGCGGATCAGCACATCCGCCACAAACACAATGAGCCACGTCCTTGCCATGGCAAAGAAACCGTAAACTTTTCCTTCCTTTATATGGAGTTTTTCCTTCCATACACCGTACTGTGCTTCCAATACGAGGGACACACACATAATCACGCCGTAATAGACGCCCCAGAGAAGATAACTCGCAGTCCTGCCGTGCCACATACCTGTCAGCAGCCAGACCAGCATTGTCCCGATGATACCCGTCACATGCTTTCCAGACCTGAGCCATCTCTTTTTCGCGTTTTTGGCAATTTTCCGCCCCGTCCCGGACATGACAAAGGAGAACATCACATAATCCTTAAACCAGGTTCCGAGCGTAATGTGCCATCTGCGCCAGAATTCCGCCACAGACCTTGAGAAATAGGGCCTTTTGAAGTTCTCCGGCAAGGAAATGTCAAAGGTTTCGCTGACTCCCAGCGCCATGTCCATGTATCCCGAAAAATCTGCGTAGAGCTGCAGCATATAGAGAACCACCGCCAGCGCGTAAATGCTTCCCGGAAATCCGCCTCCGTCGCCCCCGAACACATTTCCCACAAAGAGATTGATCCGATCCGCAATCACCAGCTTTTTGAACGCACCCCAGACAAACCGCTGCACGCCGGAGAGCATGCGCTCAAAGTCAAAAATGTGCTCCCGCTCCATTTCTCCCTGCAATTTCCCATAGCGGTTAAAAGGCCCCTGCGTGATCGCCGGAAAATAAGCCAGAAACAGGAAGAATCTGATCGGATTTTCCTGTGCCGGACACTGTTCCCGCCCCACATCCACCACATAGCCGATTGCCGTCAGCGTATAGAAGGAGATCCCCAAAGGCATCACTACCCGGGCAAAAAACGCATCACCCAGGGGCGTAGTCAGCCCTATCTCCTGCAAAAACGGCAGAATCACCACCATATATTTCGTGCAGAGCAAAATGCCAAGGCTCAACACAAAATAAAGGATTTGAACGCGTTTTCTGCGCCTCTCAAATCCCATCTTCACTGCCTTTTTGCGCTCTTTGTCCGCAAGATCCGAAAGCGCCGCTTTCTGCGCCTCGAGACTGCGCTTTAAATACAGACCGCACGCATACGCGCCTGCCCCCGTGAGTAAAAGCCCGATCGGAAGCCCGCCCGTGCCGGCCACGTAAAACAGGCCGCTCGCCACGGCCAGAACGATCCACTGGCGCTTTTTCGGCGCCAGATAGTAGAGGGCAAAGGAAATCACCCACAATATTACAAAATTGGTTGACAAAAACTGCATATACTCCTCCGCGCAGAAAATACCGCCATCCGGGCATTTTCCTTGCTACTCTTCTACCAACCGTGCCACCAGCTCTATGATCGCCTCTTTGTTCCTGAAATTCTCCGCCACTACATACTTCGCATCGATTTCGATATCAAAGGCGTCCTCCAGTTCACTCACAACATTGATCACCGTAAAGGAGTCAATCACGCCCTCCTCCATCATATTGTCGCCCGTATAACTGAGAGCTTCCTCACAGTACTCTTCCAATATTTCCAATACCTTTTCTTCCATAAGTGATGTCCTTTCCTGATAAATCATAAACCGCATATATCGTATCCATATACATCCCGGAATACTATAACGGTCGATATTTTATTTTCAGTAAATCCCCGTCCGGCAGCGGCAGATAAAGCAGATCTGCCCCCTCCTGCCTTTTCTCCGGGCCAATCTTCCGATACCGCAAAACCTCCGCGCGCACGCCTTCTGTTTCCGTCTGCAGCGGCGGAAAGATCCCGCTTTTCCCGTAATCCACGCTGCGTAGCAGGCGATACGCCTTCTCTGCCGGTTCACTCAAATCCAGAAAGCCGTCTCCCGGTATCTCGAAAGAGCGGTACATCCGCCTGTCCGGCGAAAACCCCTGCGGCCTCGCTGCGGCATTTCCCTGCAAAACGGAATCGAAGCACTCGTAAAATCCCTCACACGCCAGATCCATCAACACTTCCGTCAGTTCATAAGCTTTCATATCCGGGCCGATCTCACAGCTTTTCTGGACAATGATGCTGCCCTCGTCCACCCCTGCCGTCACATAATGCCAGGTGATGCCCGTCCGCTCTTCGCCCCGATAAATGACCCAGCTCGGCGCATTTCTTCCGGGATACTCCGGCAGCAGCGCATTGTGAAAGTTGATGATCGTAATATTCTCCCGCTCCACCAGCGCCGCCGGAAACAGAAAATTGTTGCTGGCGGAGACAATCAGTGTTTTCTCCTGTATTTCTGCGAGATAAGCGCCAAGCCCCCGCTTATCCGGCATGGACGCGAAGGGAATGCCCCTCTCTTCGCAGATCTGCCTCGTGACACCCAGAGCATGCGGCTCATGCTCAATAAATTCCAGCTCATAGCCATAATCCGTCCGCCTGGTGTCCGTATATTTCAGTATTTCCCCGGTGGCTTTCCCGTAACCGATCACCACGACTTTCTCAAAATCCGTTCTCATTTCGCGATATATTCCTTCAATTTCACCCGGTCAATTTTTCCGTTGGCATTGATCGGCATTTTCTCCACGCGGACCACCTTATTCGGCAGCATATACTCCGGCACCAGGTGAGAGATTTTTTCGTTGATATACGCTTTCTCCAGCTCCTCCTCGATAAAAAGCACGATCTTCTGCCGCTTCTCGTCATAGAGACAGCAGTTTACGGAAATCTCCGGCAGCGAAGACACCGCCGTCTCAATCTCTCCCAGCTCGATCCTGTGCCCCATATGCTTGATCTGGAAATCTTTTCGCGAGAGATAGACGATCTCCCCGCGCTCATTATATTTCACAACATCCCCCGTCCGATAAATCAATTCCGGCACCGCCTGATTCAGCGGATTCTGCACAAACGCTTCCTTCGTTTTCTCCGGGTTCTTATAGTATCCCATGGACAGGGATGTGCCTCTGACACAGAGTTCACCCGCCTCCTCCCCTGTCACCGGTTCATTCTTCTCATTCAGAACGAGAATATCCGTGTTCGGCATCGGAAATCCGATCGGAAGCGGCTCCTCGTCCGAAAATTCACGGTCTACTATATAATAGGTGCAGGCGTCCGTGATCTCCGTTGGCCCGTACAGATTGGCATACTGCACATCCGGCAGGAATCTGCGCCACACGTTGAGCTGTTTGTTCGGCATCACCTCGCCGCAGAACAGTACCCGCCGCAGCGTGTCCGACAAATCCACGTTCTTAAAGGCCTTGAGCTTCGCCACCACAATGAGCGCCGAGGGAACCCAGAAAATGGTATTGATTTTCTTTTCCTTCAAATACTCCAGAAGCAAAACCGGCTGGGCAAAAAGCGTTTTCGGGATAATATAAGTCGTCGCACCCGTTTTCAAGGTGCTGTAAATGTCTAAAATGGAATTGTCAAAATAGAACGGCGCCTGGTTGCCGAAGCTGTCCTTCTCTGTGATGTCAAAAGTTTCCGTCACCCAGTCAATGTAGTCGATCACCGCCCGGTGATTGATCGTCACGCCCTTTGGCACACCCGTGGAACCAGACGTAAACAGCACATACAGAAGATCGGTGTCAATTCCCTTCCTCCTCGCCGCCTCCAAGGCGTCATCCCGCACATCGGACACCAGAACTTCCTCTAACAGCAGAAAATCCCCCTTGTAATCATACGCCGAAAAGACTTCACGCAAGCTTCCTGTGGTGATCACCACGGCTGGCTCCAGCACTTCCAGAATCTTGTTGACACGGCTTCCCGGCATATCCACATCAATGGGGGAATAAAAATTACAGCTATAGGCCGCCCCCATAAAGGAGACAAGCACATCCACGCCCTTTTCCAAAAAGATGGCAACAGGCTTCTTAAAGAGTCCTCTCTCCGTCAGCTCACCGGCAATAGCCCTGGCCTGCGCCCGCAATTCGCTGAAAGTAATTTCTTTATTCTCATCCGCATAGGCCGTCTTATCGGGGAAACGCGCCGCCGTCTCGTCCAGCCAATAGGTAACGTTCGCTTTCATTTTATCCTCTCATCTCGCCAGAATCACGGGATAATAAGTATCCGCCGTCTTTTCCGTCTTCACATGGTACACATCATACAGATCAGTCATTTCCAGACCGCATCCCTCTGGATCGTAGGAGCCGTAGAGCGCAATCCCTTTCTCCTCCGCCAGGTTTTTCACCTTCTCCTCCACATCCAGCGCGATCTGAAAAGCGTCCTCAGATTCTATGTAATTATACATCATGGGCGAATAGGGTGGCAAGTATAAAATAACCTCCACGCCCGCGTCCAGCAGATAGTCAATCATCCGCGAAAACCACTGGAAATGATGCCCGTCTATCTCCTCGTAATCGGTCATGCGGTAGACCACATGTTCTTCCATGGCCTGCCTCGTCATCTCCTCCACGTCCGCAGGATTTACCTCCCGAAGCTCCCGCTGATAACTGACACTCCCGTCAGAATGTTTGAGATAGCCTTCCGTCTCCCACTCATCCGTGTAGGAAACCGCAAACCGCTTTCGGTCGGGAAGCAGGGTGACGTTATAGCGGAAATAGTCGAAAGAGAGCGCTTTTGCAAATTCCCTTCCTGTCTCTTTACCTGGATTTGCCAGCTCTGGAGACAGTTTGCCGTCCAGGGTCAGCATCATATAATCGGCGTAGCTTTCCAATTCTTTCCACTTTTCGTTGTCATGGCTTTTGTTAAAAAGAAAGGCGTCCACGCCGATCACCGCAGTCTCCGGTAGTTTCCCCTCCGAGGCCAGAATGCCCGCCACCGCCAGAAGATCGTAAATCGTTGCTTCCGACAGCCCCGCATTGTAGAAAGAATCCGTGTCAAACATCGTTCTCTCGAAGGTGTACACCCGGCTGGAGCCGAGCGCCATAATCTGCGGCGCCTCCTCCATCCCGGTTAATCGCGCCGCCAGAAGATTCCTGTCATTGTAATCGGACTCCTCCAGACCTTCCACGTTCTTCCCCGCCGCCATCTGTGCGGCGATCCCGTCGTAGGTGACACGCAGGAGCGCGTAGGAATCCACATACCAGTTAACCCATCCTATGAAAAGAAACAGCGGCAGAAGAAAGAGAACCGCTTTCAACCATTTTTTCATCGTTTGCAGCCCCTCCCAAAAGCGACGCTGAACAAAAACGGCAGCGCCACAAACACCCCATAGGCGTAACGGAACTCATTGTAGACCGGAGTCGCCAGAAGCAGGCTTCCTAACAGCATCACACAGGGCGCGAACGAAATCGCCCGCCGCCTTCTGTAAAGCGTGCATGCAAGCGCAAACAGCAGCAGCCACGTATTCATCCCCAGACTCCACATCTTGTTGTAAAAAGTCTGGAACCACTGCAAAAATTCACCCATGGCAAGACTTGCGTCATAGCTGAAAACCTTTCTCTCATTCTCGATGCCGAAAGGATTGTCCACCATGAAATATTCGCTGTAAAGAATCTGGTCATGGGGAATATGTAAGGCGTAATACCCCGCCGTCTGTCTGATCTGAGCCTCCACATAAAGCATGGGATTGCGAAGTCCCACTTTCAGCCAGAGCCTGGCGTACTCCCCCCTGTTCTCCGCGATCACCTGCTGGTCGCCGTGCTGGCGTATATAATTTTTCGTCATGTCAAACAAATAGGGGTTGTAGTACTCGTCGATCTCTTCCAGCGGAACAACCGCCTCCAGCATCGCCACCTCCTCCGGCTCGAGATTCCCGCCCCGCGCATAGGCACAGAGAAGATGCTGTACCGGCATGGTCAGACTCTCAATCGTGTCCGGCGGCTCCACCTGCAGACCATGGAGAACCGGCCCCTGCCAGAGCAGATAACAGACCAGCACCGCCGCTGTGGAAACGTACATGCCCTGCCTTCCGGCACGGTCTGCCCCTGCCCGTTTCTTCGTCTCACGGGGTTCTGCGCCTTTGCTCTGTCCGCTCCTTTTCCCCGCTAAAATCTCCGACAAGACCAGCAGAAATGCCGTCCCCAGAAAGACGAAAATGCCGTTGCTTCTGAGCAGGCAGACCGACACTCCCGTCAGGAAAAACCAGAGCCACCGCCTGCTGCCGGACACACCGGCCATTTTCTCCTGCCCGTCTGCGCCGGAAGAGACTTCCGCCTCTTTGACACAATGGTTTACCACCCACAGGAACAGGAGAAACGCCGCCGTAAACCATGCGTCCTTGCCCATGCAGATACTGAACATCCCGTTGACGGGTAAAAGGGCATAGAAAAATACCGCAAGGGCAAGCCAGAGGAGTCTTGTGCCCCGTCGGTACAAAAGATACAGATAAAACCCGAATACCGCTGCCGTCAGCGCCATCTGGCAAAAAGTGTACAGCGCCACCGCCGCCGTGTAATCGCCAAAAAGACCACAGCCCACCGTCAGAAATACTTTGATGATGAGCGTATGAAAGTAGGGGTGATGGTTGGATTTCGCCGCCATGCCAAGCGCCTGTTCCATCTGCCACACCGCATCGTTGTTAAACCACGTCGGATAATACATAAGATAGTAAGGGAGATAGCAGATCAGACACAGCAGGGAAAAAAGAAGCCAGATCCACCAATGTCCCTTTCGTCCCTTCCTCGGCGGAAAAAGTCTGTGATAAAACTCCAGTACACCCGAAGGCAGACGGCCAGACAGAGCCGCTGCGTTCTCCAGAAGAAACCCCGCCGCAAGCATTACAGCGAAGCTTCCCGCCGCCCAGAGCACAAGCCGCCCCAGATTCTGCGCATTGCTGTAGTCCACCGAGCCCTGCCAGTCCCCCAGCACGACAAAACAGGCATAACAGAGAGCAATGGGAACCAGAGGCAGGAGCTTACGTCCCGTGGGGCGCTGTATTTTCATATCCCTTTCTGATCCCATGCAATTTCCTCCGTACTCCATCAGCTTTTATGCTTTCTGCGGTATGCCCCGCACACTTCCTCTATATAGTCCCGCCACTGTCCGTAAATCGCCTCATCATTGGCTCTCAGCGCGATCTTTCTCGCCTCCCGGCCAAGCCTTTCGGCCAGCGCCGGATCCTCGATCAGCCGGTTGATGCCGTCCTCCATCGCCTTCTGGTTCTTGATCGGAATGAGCAGACCGTCCACCTCGTTTTTCATAATCGTGCGCGGGCCGCCGCAGGGACAATCCGTCGCCACAATGGGCAGTCCCAGCGCCATCGCCTCCATCAGGGCGTTCGGCAGCCCTTCCCAATCCGAGCTAAACGCAAAGAGCGCCGCATCCGGGAGCTGCTTTTCCAGGCTGTCACTGGCGCCCATCAGATGCACATAATCCTGGGCCTTGAGTTCTTCTATCGTCCTCTCCAGAAGCGCCTTCGTTCCGTCCTCCGTGTCCCTGCCATATATTTTCAGATCGTAATCCGGGTGCTTCTTATGCACCTCGTAAAAAGCCCGGATCAGCATCACCTGATTTTTGAAATCCACAAGCCGCCCGGACTGCACCACCGTCTTCGTGCGCTTCTCCGGCTCCGGCACGCCAATATACTTGGGATTCAGCGGATTTAAGATAATGCGCGAATTTTTCTGCAATCTGGGCGCAAAGAACTCTCTCGCCCCTTCCGTCTGAAAGACGCAGCCGTCCGCTCTCGGAAACAAAAAAGGAATCTGCACCTTATCGAAAGGCCTGTCATAATGCCCCACCGGGTCTGTCCGTATGGAAATCAGCACCGGGATCTTCATAAAATAAGCCGCCGTCAGCCCCCGGTACAGAGCCTTTCTCGCAAACGGGATCAGAATGTCCGGCTTTTCTTTTTTCAGAAATTCTTTCAGATAACGGATGCGCAGAAAAAACTGGGTCAGACGGCTTTTCTTCTCATCCCCCGGCCTGAGCCCCACATGCACGCGCCGCACTCTCTCGTCGATCCAAAATTCATCCTCACCCTGCCACTCTGTAGCCACAAGCACCTCATAGCCGTTCTGCACAAAACGGTTGGACAGATTGGAAACCACCCGCTCTGCTCCGCCCTGTTCCAGACAATTCAAGTGAAACGCAATCTTTCGTGCCATAACTCCTCCCAAACGTTACCTTTTTAGTCAAGCGACCATTCCCTGATCCTGCGGATATATTCCTCCTTGGAGAAAACGCCTGCCCGTTCCACGGAGAGTCTGCTGTAGCGCGCCATCTCCTCCTCATTCTCCAAAAGGGAAATCACCCTGGCCGCTGTGCTTTTTTCTTCCTCCGCTATGTGGGATGCATCCATATCCGGCTCTTTTCCCATATTCGGCACCAGTACCCCGTATTTCCCGTCAAAAATCTCCGCCGGCCCGGTCATACAGTCCGTCGCCACCGCCGGAAGCCCCATCGCCATCGCCTCCACCAGCGCATTGGGGAAGCCCTCCCAGTAGGAGGTCAGCAGATAGAGACTCCCCCTCTTCAAATACGGATACGGATTTTTCTGAAGCCCGGCAAAATGCACCACATCTGCAACGCCCAGATCATCCGCCAGTTTTCGGTACTCCTCAAATTCTCCCTTGCCGATGATAAGCAGCTTCGTATCCGGCAGCTTACTGTGCACCAGGGAGAAGATCTTGATCAGATGCCAGAAGCCCTTGACCACATCCTCACGCCCCATGGAGACAATGATCCGGCCGTCCTGCCATGGAAGGGAGGCTTCCTCTTCCTCCGCCCGCGCCCGAATCTGCGGAATATCAAAAAATCCCGTCAACGTGTACGCACAGCCGCACCCATATTTTTCCGCAATCATCCCCCGCAGCGTCTCCGAACAGCATAAAAGCCTGTCCGCCTTTTTGCAGAAAAGTCCAAGCCAGGAGCTGTCCATATCCATATAACTCATGATTCCCAGCCAGCACTTTGCGCCTTTTCCCGAAAAAAGACGTCCCGCAAAAACATTTGCCAGATTGGCCGTGGGGCCAAAACTGTAAGCTATGTCAATCTGTTCTTTCTTTTTCAGACGCTTAAGTCTGTATCCGCGCCGCAAAACATTGAGCACTTTGGCGGCCTTTCCCGGCCGGCTCGGCAGTCCCAGATCCACCACTGGAATATCTTCCACATCAAAATCTATATTCGCGGAATCAAATATGGCAATCTGCACATCAAAGTACGGTTTTAAGACAACGGCTGTCGCCGCACAGACTTTTTCCGCCCCGCCCTGATGCAGGGAAGGCACAATCAATAACAATTTTTTCATATACTTGCAAACTCCATTTCAGGCCTCCAAACGGCCTCTGCCGTCCTAAAGAACCGTACTTTCACCGAGGTAAAACCGACGATACCCTTGCGCCTGCGTCCGCACGTCGAAGCCTGCCGTGCGCAGCTCCTGCGCCGTATTCCTGCGGCCATAGTCCGCCTGCTTTATGATTTCCGCCGCCCAGCGCGCGGGAGACTCCCCGATACTCAGGTAAGTGACCAGATCCGTGGCCTGCGCCTCTCTTGTGACAGTGTCTGACACCATACAGCGAAGTCCCGCTGCCTGCGCCTCCACCAGCACACCCGGCAGTCCCTCGAAAAAAGAAGGCAGAAGAAACAGATCCATCGCCTGATAAAACCGCTCCGCATCCCTGCGGTTTCCCAGAAAGCGCACCCGGTCAGCGATACCGAGCTGCCTGCATTTCTCCTCCATGGCGGGCCTGTCCTCACCCTCTCCCAGAAGCAGCAGAAGCGCATCCTGCCTTTCCCTGCACACCGCCGCAAAAACATCCAGCAGATATGGGTGGTTTTTCTGGTATTCAAAACGGCCTACGTGGCCCAGCACAAGCCCGCCGGAGATCCCGAGCTGTGCCCGCACCTCCTGCCGCACTTTCTCATCGTAAGTGAATCTTTCCACATCGATTGCATTGTGGATGATTTTCACCTTTCCTGTATTCATGGCCTCCCCGCCAAACACATCCTGTCCCGCAAGCGCCGAGCAGGCAAAACAGTAATCCGCTTTCCCGGCAAGTCCCCGCCTGAAAAAGCGGGTCGCAAGCCCCTTTAATCCCTTCACCACACCTGCGTTTCTGGCGTGGGCAGCCACGACAGGCACGCCGGCTTTCTTCGCGATGGGCAGATAAATGCCAGCTGTGCTGGTCATATGCCCCTGCACCACCCGAAATTCCCTGTGTGCCGCAAAAAAATCCCTGACAGCTCTTCTGTAAGAAAAATAATTGTATCCTTTAAATTTCGGGAGCACATAGATATGTCCTCCCATAGCCTGTATCTCTTCGTCGTAAAACTGCGGTTTTCTGACGCGTTCGGCTGTTTTTTCGCGCTGCTTTTCTGTACTTTCATCCCGCCGCGCTTCCCGAAAACCGTTTCTCACCGTGGAATCATGCACCAAAAAGTCAAACTGAATCTCCTCCCGGTCCATCTGCCGGTAGAGATCCATAATGCGGCTTTCCGCACCGCCCAGCCCTACGCCGCCAAGCACGTGCAGCACATGTATCGGTTTTTCCATATTCTCATGCCCCTTATTCTAATATGTCCCCCGCTTTCAGCTCCAGACTGCTCTCGTAACGGTCGATCAAAAGCGACCCGTCCACTGTGCGCACTACGGGCTTTTTGTCAAACACGTCGATCACCTCACCCGGCGCATAAGCCGAAAAATCAATCATCTCGTCAAAGGGATGAGCCGTCCAGACGCGCACCTCTTCTCCCCTGCAAACCGCAAAAGCTCCCGGAAACGGCGCCGCCACACCGCGGATCAGATTGTAAATATCACGTGTCCTGTTATGAAAGTCAATTTTTCCGTCCGCCGCCGTGCGCTTCTCGTACCAGGAATCAAAATCCCTGGAATCTGTGCGGATCTCGATATGCCCGCTCTCATAGGCGCTCAGCAGCTTTCGGATCAGCCGTTTGGAACAGATCATATTCTTGTACTGGGCCGTGCGGATATCATCGTGGGGCGTGATCGAAAACATTTCCGTGGCAAACACATTGGGACTGTCCGCCTTCTCGTCATAGCGGAACAGATTTAAGTTAAACCGGGTGTCCCCCAGAATCACAGACCAGTTTAAGGGCGAGCGCCCTCTGCCGAAGGGAAGGTACCCGCTGTTGCCGTGAAACCCGTAAATGCCGTGCTTAAAGCAGTCCAGCACACTGGCCGGGATCAGCCGCTGCCAGCCCATGGAAATGCCGATGTCAAACTCGTTCTCCCGCATCAGCTTCTGCGTCTTTTCGTCCGTCAGGAAATAGCTGTCCGCCTCGTGTACGGGAATCCCGTACTTTTCCGTCAGCACAGACAGTCCTCTATAACCCGAAACCTGATTTTTCTTTGTCACCTCCGGGCTGATCGTGATGACCAGATCTACCGGGCAGATTTCCTTCTGAATAAAATTTACGATATTTTCCGAAGTATCTTTCACACCGAAAACAACGACCCTATATCTCATGTGCTTCTCTTTCCCTTCTCTTTTCTGCAGGTTTATCCCGGTCATGGCAAAATGCTTACCGCACCCCGCCTTCCACTATTTCAAATATTCCCTGTACCAGTCGATGGCCAGCCCGATCCCCTTCTCAAAATCAAAAGAAGGATCATACCCCAAAAGCCTGCGCGCCTTGCTGATATCCGCGTTGGAATCCCGCACGTCGCCCGCCCGCGGCGGTCCAAACTCCGGCTCCACCGCAACGCCCAGCGCCTTACAGAGCTGTTCGTACATGTCTATCAGAAAAAGACGCCCGCCTGCGCCGATATTGAAGGCCTCCCCGGCCGCGCTGCTTTCCGCTTTGCAGGCGCGCAGATTCGCCTCAATCACATTGTCAATATAGGTAAAATCGCGGGACTGTCTGCCGTCACCGTTGATGGTGGGCGTCTCCCCGTGGAGAAGCTGCTTGATAAATTTCGGAATGACAGCCGCATAGGCGCCGTCCGGATCCTGTCTGCGGCCAAACACGTTAAAATAGCGCAGACCATAGGTGTCAAGCCCGTACAGCTCTTTGTAAAGCCGTCCATACTCTTCATCCGTCTTCTTGGTCAGGGCATAGGGCGAGATCACACGCCCCTCCTGTCCCTCCCTCTTCGGAAGCTCTGTGGAATCCCCATACACGGAGGAGCTTGAAGCGTAGACAAACTTTTTCACACCGCACTGTGTCGCCGCCTCCATCATGTTCAAGGTGCCCCGGATATTGATCTCCTCGTAAACAATCGGCATCTCCATGCTCCTGGGCACGCTTCCCCAGGCCGCCTGATGCAGCACATAATCCACGCCCTCACAGGCCGACTCGCATGTCTCAAAATTTCGGATATCCCCCTCTATGAAGGTAAATCCCTCTTTTCCCATAAAGTGCTCGATGTTTTCATACTTTCCCGTGGACAGATCGTCCAGACAGCGCACGCTGCAGCCCATGTCAAGCAGCGCCTCACAGAGATTCGAACCGATAAAGCCCGCGCCCCCTGTCACCAAAAATACAGAGTTCTTCTCGAATTTGATGTCCTGATAGCTCATTCCTTACCTCCCTGATTCTTCCAAAGCATTTTGTTCTCACACACTTCTCTGACCAACAGATATAGAGCAATATAAAACAGCGAAAACCCATATATCATATAGCGCGACAGACACATAATCGTAATTGACGTCGCGCACACATTCGCCGCGATAAACAGTAACGCCGTTCCCATAACGACCGCCGCCTGAAACCGCCTTTTGACAAGCATCTGCCGCAGCAGCAGCCCCGCCGCCAGAAGATACAGAAAAAGCGCGGCAAAATTGATGAGCGGATGCACCACTGCAATGCTCCTGACAAATCCGTTGCGGCACAACAGCATATAATCATAGATCCACTGTCCTAAACAGGCCGGCAAAAGTTTTTTGATCATCTTGCCCGCCATCTCGTCGGACATGCTGCTCTGCTCATAGTAGTCCACCTCTCCCAGACCGAAATAGTAAGCTGACAGTTCCGCTTCCAGAATCTGGAATTTCAGTATATCATGGTTTTCCTCCAGATATGCCGCCCGCTCATCAAAATTGTCACCGGCATACACATGGTTCAGCCTCTGCTCCATCGCCTTACGGTAAAAGCTGTCAAAAAAGGCCTGCTCCAGATCCCCCTCTTCAAAAACCTCTCTGTCCTCCTCGTCACAGGCATAGATCACATTGGTCAGCGTATTCACCTTGCCATAGGTATTGCCCATAAAATACCCGGTAACACCGTAATTATACACATGTACCGTCAGATCCCGCAAAAGAAAGACAAGTATCACGGCCGATGCACACATAAATAACATTCGATATTTTTTATTTAACAAAATACGGATCCCCAGAAGAAGCGCCCACAGAAGAATCGTAGTCATCATCTGTCCTCTGGTCATGGACAGCAGATAGGCAAAAAAGAGCGCAAGCACCGCGTCGCGCACCTTCCCTTCAAAGAGCATCCGCAGCAGAAAATATACAAATATGGTAAAGAGCGGAATGCACAGCCCTTCACTCATCACCGAATTCTCCAAAAAAATGTGCAGCGCGGACACATACCTCGTAATCAGATGCGGCAGAAGCTGCAGCGCCACAAGCAGAAGCTCTTCCCAAAGCCACAGGCCAAAACGCCTTGCCAGATACTCCGAGAGTGCTGTGATCCCCACCGCTGTGAGTATCCCCTGCCCTGCCATGGCCGCCGTCAGATACCACTCCCCGCAGACGGCCCGGAAGGCCGCCAGATAGAGCGGATAGAGCGGCTCCCTGTGAATATGCATCGTGATGTACTGTTCGGAATCATTATAAACCCCGACCCCGCCGACTGCAAGCAGCCCCCCAAAAAAGATGAGGAGCCCTGTGAAAAGATACAGAGCCCTTTTTTTATTTCTACCCACATTATCCCCCACGATTCTCCGGCGCGCCTACAATCTCCAATACCGATAATCCTCTGTCAAATATTCGCTGCGGTTTAATATGCCCTTCAGATCTAACAGCACCTTTCTCTTATGCGCCGGATGATAGAAAGAAGAAATTTTCTCTCTGTCGAGGCTCAGGAACTGCTCATGCGCCACGGCAATAATGAGTGCGTCCACGTCCTTGATATCGTCCATCGTCTGGAACGTAATCCCGTAAAGCCGCTCCGCCTCCGCAGCGTCCGCCGCAGGGTCAACCACCATGGGGACAATTCCGTACTCCCCAAGCTCCCTGTAAATATCGATCACCTTCGTGTTTCTCGTATCCGGGCAGTTCTCCTTGAAGGTAAAGCCCAGAATCGCCACTTTAGCGTGTTTGACGGCAATATTCGCCTTAATCAGCGCTTTCACCAGGCTCTCCGCCACATATTTGCCCATGTCGTCATTGATCCGCCTGCCGGAGAGGATGATCTGGGAGTGATACCCGAGCTGCTCCGCCTTGTAGGTCAGATAATAAGGGTCTACGCCGATACAGTGGCCGCCCACAAGTCCCGGCATAAAGGGCAGGAAATTCCATTTCGTGCCCGCCGCTTCCAGCACGGATTTGGTGTCAATTCCCATTTTATGAAAAATGATAGAAAGTTCATTCATAAACGCAATATTGATATCCCTCTGGCTGTTCTCAATCACCTTGGCCGCCTCCGCCACCTTGATGGATTCCGCGCGGTAAACGCCCACTTCCACCACAAGCTCATAGACCTTCGCGACCGTATCGAGCGTCTCCTCGTCCATGCCCGACACGATCTTCGTGATCGTCTCCAGTCTGTGCACTTTGTCGCCCGGGTTGATACGCTCGGGGGAGTATCCGATTTTGAAATCCACACCACATGTCAGGCCCGACTCTTTTTCCAGAATCGGCACACATATGTCTTCCGTCACGCCGGGATACACAGTAGACTCAAACACCACCACAGAGCCCTTCGTCAGGTTCTGCCCCAGAATGCGGCTGGCCCCTTCCACCGGGGAGAGATCCGGCGTGTGGTCTTCGTTGACAGGCGTAGGCACCGCCACAATATGAAACTTTGCCTCTTTAAGTTTTGCGGGATCAGCCGTAAATTCCACTTTCGTATTGCGGATCACCTCGTCTCCCACCTCGTTAGTGGGGTCAACGCCGTTTTTGTACAGGTCGATCTTCGCTTCGTTCAAGTCAAATCCGACTACCTTGATCTTCTTGGCAAAAGCCACCGCGATCGGCATACCCACATAACCAAGTCCTACCAGAGAGAGCTTTTCCTCCCCGCTCACCAGTTTTTCATATAAGTCCATCTGTCTCCTCCTTTTCCTGTCAGCCAGTTCCCTATTTCAGACTGCTCTGCACCTCGCCCAGAATCAATCCGGCCTCTTCCATATAAGCTGCCGTCACCAGCTTTCGGTCAAATTCCCGCTCCATTTTTTCCCTGCCGCGCTGTCCCATAGCCGCCCGCTCCTCCGTGGAAAGGGCGAGAAATCTCTCCATCGCCGCAATCAGCTCCTCCGGCTTACCCGGCGTAAATCCAAAGCCCGTCACGCCCTCCTCAAAAGCCTCCTTGCAGCCGCTGATATCCGATGCAATGACCGGCCTGCCTGTTGCCGCGCCCTCAATCAGCGCGTTGGACATGCCTTCGTGGAAGGATGCCACCACAATGGCGTCTGCCGCCGCCAGATACCTGTGTACCTGCGTGTGGAAACCGATCTGCCGGATCACTCCCTCCTTCTCCAGATCATCCAGGAGCTCCTGATAATCCTCATCACAGTAACCCATGATATCAAAAAATACCCGGTCGCTATGTAATCTCTGCGCCGCCTCTATATATTCGAGAATACCCCGTTCCTTCATCACCCTGCCCACAAAGAGGAAATGTGTCTTCTCCCTCTCGGGGTAAGGCTCAAACTTATGCTTTTCCAGGTTGACCCCGGAGCCCATGACCATCCGTGTCTTCTTCGCCGTGATACCCATATTCTGAAAAATACCTTTGTTCTCCTCATTCTGAAAGAACACACAGGCCGCCTTCTTTAAGCCCGCGCGGTACATCCCGACGATCAGCTTAAGAAGCGGTCCCGTCCTGTCAAAGGCGCCCCCAAGCCCCGTGATCGTGGCAATATAAGGAATCCTTTTCATGCCTGCGGCAAATCCGCCGTATACATTGGGCTTGATCGTGTAAGTTATCACCAGATCCGGCTTAAGTTCCTTCATCATTTTAGCGTAAGCGCGGTATAACTTCAAGTCCTCCAGCGGATTGATTCCCCGACGGTTGATCGGCGTCTCTATGATATGACATCCCGCAGCCGTAAGCTCCATGCCTTTCACGTCATCCGGCATGCTCACCCACACTTCATACGACGCACAAAGCGCCTCTATAAACTCGCCCCGGAAATCGTACAGGCCGCCGGAAGAGTTTGTCAGAACCAAGACCTTTTTCACGGCACAATCTCCTCCCCCGCCATATCCCGTATCATCACTTCATTAAACTTCATCATGCAGATTCCCTCTCTATATTCGCCGATCCGCACCTCGTTCTCCTGCCCGGAGAGGTTTCGGACTACCGCCGCAGCCATATTCACACCGCAGCCGTAAGCGTGGGGGTAGCCGCCGCCGAAGCGGGGATTCACCTCAGAGAGATAATAAACGCCGCCGATCTCAAAAATATCGATATCTATCATACCACGGAAACCGCATGTTTCCGCGAAATCCCGTATTAATTCAAACAGTTTCCCATCTTTAAAAGACACGGACTTATCGGTCTCCCCCGCCCGCATCTTGATCTTTTTTTTCACAAAAATATCCGTGCATTTCCCGGATACCATGTCCACATACACGTCCGCACCGAACTCTGTGCCGTCCATGTACTCCTGGATCATCAGATCCTCATAGAGGTCGAAAAGCACTTCCATTTCTTTTTTGCTCTCCACCTTATTGATGTGTATGCTGGCGCTGCCCCGCACCGGCTTTACAAAAACCGGGTAAGAAATCTCCCCGGCTTCCTCTGCCCGGCAAAAGGACTCCTGATCCGTATAACACCTCGCCGTAGGAATCTGCATTTTTTGCAGCAGTTCAAACATCCTGTACTTGTCAAAGCAGGTCTCCACCAGCTCATAGTCGGAGATAATGGGCGTCGTCCCCACCGCCAGAAACCGCTCCCGCTCCTTCGCCAGAAGGGAAAGTTCCGGGTCAATCAGCGAAAAAACGCCTGTTATTTTTTCTTTTTCGCAAATTTCCAGCACCCGGTCCAGATAATCCGGCGCCGTGATCCTTGGCACCAGATAAAAGGCGTCCGCCTCGTACACTGCGGGCGCCAGATTGGAACAGTCTGTCGCGATCACCCTGCCCTTGCCTGCAAGCTCCTTCTTAAAATACTGCACCACCTTATCGCGGGTGCCCGCGCTCAAAATCAAGATATTCATACTTCCAGACTCCCCGTCTCTTCCAGTCTCCGCTTTCTGATCTCGGCAAAGTTCCCTTCCGCTGCGCTGGTATCCTCCGCCACTTCATCGGTGTGCCCGAGCACCGTCTGCACCGTCATCCAGAGCACCTTCAGATCCATGCCAAAGGTCAGATGCTCCACATATTCCACATCCTTCTGAAACCGCCTGTCCCAGTCAAGGAAATTGCGCCCGCTGACCTGCGCAAGTCCCGTCAGCCCTGGCCGCACGCTGTGTCTTAAGCGTTCGCGCTCCGTATAGTAGGGCAGATAGGAGACGAGCAGGGGCCTTGGGCCGATCACACTCATGTCACCCTTTACAATATTAAAAAGCTCCGGCAGCTCGTCCAGACTGGTGGCCCGCAGGAATTTCCCGAACTTCGTAAGCCGCACTGCGTCCGGCAGAAGCTCCCCCTTCTCATCCCGCGCGTCCGTCATTGTACGGAACTTACAGAGGGTAAAAATTTTTTCGTCCTTCCCCGGCCTCTCCTGCTTAAACAGCACCGGGCTCCCCAGCTTCACCCGCACTAAAACCGCCAGAACAGCCAGCACGGGGCCAAGCACGATAATGCCGCACAGGGACAACAGAAAATCCAGGCATCTCTTGATACATTTCTTATACATATACTGTACCTCTCTGAGGATATAGTATATCATAATTGTTCCCATGCCTCAATTAAATTATGTTATCCGCATCGGCTTTGCCGGTGTTTCTACTATGAAAAAATCGTCGCTCGGCAGCGACGATTCAGAGAATGCTTCGCATTCTCCTTGAATGGTTTGCACTGTCGCAATTTTCTATGAAATAAATAAAGCAGGACAGCGTGGAAATGATATCTCCACGCTGTCCCGCTCATTACTCAATTACTCTGCCATCAATCACGCAGATTTTCATTCTCGCCGTAGAACCGCTGATAATTATAAGCGTCTCCCACAGTCTTTACATCAATCCAGTATCTTGCAATTACCTTCTTGGTCAGCTTGGATCTCACCTCAATCTTGGTTCTTCCATCCTTCACCGCCTTGAACGTGGCAGAATAGCTTCCTGTATTCGCCTTGATGGTGGCAACCTTCGGGTCGGAACTGGACCAGATCAGCGTATCGGTCATCGCATACTGCGCACCTTTGTTGTGCCCATCGGGAACCAGCGTATAGGTATTCCCGGATACGAAAGTTTCTTGATTGATATATCTTCGGTTATCCCTTATCCGAAGCTGTATCCCATAGTAACTGCTGCTCAGACCATACTCACCCAGATCCGCCTCGCTGGCCGGAAGAAGGGTCGTCATGAACGCCTTTGACGCCGGTTTGGATTCCACTCCCTCATATGCCGTATTCCCGGAAGGCACCTGGTCAAACAGGGCTGTCACGGTCACTTCGTACTTTGACTTCTGTGTCAGGCCATCCAGAGAATAATTCCAGAACTCTTTATACTTCTTATCCGCCTCGCCGTTGTTCTCATACCACCAGCCGTCACCTGACCAGCTGCCATCATAATTGCCATCCCAGTATCTGTCCAGTGTCGCGTAGTCTTTCACGTACACGCTCCTGATCAGAGTTTTTCTGGAGCTTCCGTCACGAACCTCGATTCGATACGCCGTAGCGTAGGGGTTCTTCTCAAACTGAACCACGCCGCTGTTGTCATACAGATCCTTCAGGGTAAGCCCCTTGACAGGTGCAAGCTCTGTAGATTTCAGATTAACCTCAACTTCCTGGTCCAGGAACTTATCTTTCAGCTTCAGTTTCACACTGTCTTTCCCGTAAGCGGTCACATAACCGTCATCCGACAGTTTGAAGCTGGCATTGTTCTTTAACTGCTCCGCTACCGCTTCCCGGCTGATCCTGTCGCTTACCCGGTAGCAGCTCTGGTCTAAGACTTTACCCTTCTGCCTGTAGTCCACCATGCTCTCCAGCTTGATTCTCTGTCCCACAGATAAGGTTACAGACCTTGCCTTCATCTCATCCGCCTCGGCAGTGATGTTAATATAGAGGAATTCCATTCCAGTATCAGTTTCTTTGTTATAATAATTGGAAGTCACTCCGGTATTGGTATCCATCGCCATAATCCGGACCATGCCCGGCTGTTTTACCGTAATCTTGCCATTCTTGGCAATGCTTGCACGACTGCATGTGGTTGTACAGCCCCAATCACCGGCAACTACATAATCCCCAAAAGCATCACGTCCGTCAGAAGAAAACCGTTCATAAAAATAGTAGGAAATCTTCGGTTCTACATAAGTCTTCTTCGCATCCGCATCCTTGAGCGGCAATGCGTATTCCTTGGAGTCATAGTGCTCCGCTTCGCCTGCCGTATCCGGGAAAATACCTGTCAGATTGATTTCCGGCTTGTCAGCCGCCAGTGAAATCTCATACAGATCCCCATATACTTCATCATAATTCGCTTCATCGTAAAAATAGGTATCCGTATGCAGTTTTGTGTATGTGCCCTCTTTCAGGGAGATTTCCATTCCTTCTACCTGAGGCTTCGTCATCACAAAACCCTTGGCACTGCCCGCGAAGCTGTTCTGCACCTTGCATCCGTCCTCAAGCGTGCGCACCGCGCTGACATTTCTCACATATACGGTATACTCCTTTTCAGGTTTCAGGCCCGAGAAGGAACACTGTGCAGCCACGTACGCTTTCTTCTTGGAATCCCAGACACCGTTACGGCTGCTATCCTTCTCACTTTCGGGAGAAATGAAGTTCGGCTTCTGTGCAAAAATACCCTGCCACTTTCCGTTCTTCATCTTGCCGATCGCTGCGGTGAAGTCCGCTTCTTTCAGATTCTTCCCTTCCATCACATAGACTTCCCTGCGGTAGCCGTCATTTACGAGAGAATACTGCACATTCATCCACGCATCCGTCATCGTCACCTTCGTAATCTTCGGCGCGGTAACTTTCTTCACCGTGATGGTAACGGTCGCTTTCACTTTGGTATCCAGTTTTTCTTTCTTTCCGTTTACTTCGCGCATCGGGTATACGGTAACTGTCGCCTTTCCTTCTCCCAATGCTGTAACCTCGCCGTACTCATCCACATGCAGGAACTTGCCGTGTGCGTCCTGGTCAACCTCATAGCCCAGGCAGATCACGTCCGCATTCTGTTCCTTTGTGATTTTGACATCCAGCTTCTGTGTCTCGCCCACTGCCATCGTCTTAACTGGTGCGTTAAAGGAAAGAGACTTCGGCGCTACCGCCTCCTCCAGATTCCCCATGCACACAGCGTCACTAAACTTCAGACAGAACTGCTCGATATCTCCGTCCTTCCAACGGATATTAAAGTTCGCATCTTTCTGCTTTGCCGCATCGAACAGCACCGTCATTGCTGCGCGGTATTTCCCATCAAGCTCAGCATAGCCCTCTCTTGTAACGATCATTCCTCCCGCACTTCTGACCGCCGCCTCATAAACTGCGGTGTTCCAGATGTCCTGGCCCGCTCCATATGCCATAGGTGCGAAGATCTTTACCGCCACCCAGTTTCCTTCTATTTCCTTATATTCATAATCAACGTAAGCGAACCATTTAGTGAACGGAACCGCATTCAGAGCCACAACCGTATGTTTATAGGAATCCTGTTCCACAGTCGTAATTCTGTCTGAAACCGCGGTCTTGGCTATTTCGTCATATGCTGTCCCCTGCACGACGGAGCTTCCTCTTGTAACCGTAATCGGCGCAGTCTCTCCGGGAACACCTGTATAATTGTTCCCACAGATACCGCCCTCTCCCCACAGTGAGCCGTCCCCTGTCAGCCTCAGATGATAGCTCTTGTTTCCTACACTGGTCAGCAGATCGGAGTCCTCAAGCAAATTTCCCTTCTCATCGTATATTCCAAAGTAAGGACAGAAAAAGCTCTCGCCCTCTATCCACGCCGGATATACCTTCTGGCCCGCCTGTTTCGTGAAATACGCCTCATCCTCAGGCACATATCCTTCCACATCCGCACGGTCGGGTGCAAAAAATGCCTTCCTCAATCCCTGCAGCTGCCACCACTCGGCTTCTTCATCAGGGCCATAGATTGCAGTATATACGTCCGTTCCTGCCTCCACCGTCAGCTCAGGTGCATGAATCTTTAATTCTTTCTGCGCAACACTAATATTTTCCAATATTGTGTCAGCCATCGGCCTGTAAGTTCCATTTCCTCTGAAGGATACATGAATCTCATAAGTGCCCGCGTTTACGGCATCCGCCCAGGCTTCCGCCTCCAGTGGAAGCCTGCCCTGGTAAGTCCTGCTCCACTCCTCCATGTAAACGTAATCTTGATATCTTACTTCGTAAGTCAGCTCTGCGTCACTGACGGGCGTCGTGGTGCCATCGGCTTTTACACTCACCAGCTTGAAAGCGCCTGCTGCAGGGTCTGCAAGGCTTGTAAAATCAGCCTTAATCCCGGCATCATTTATAATGGATTTACCGTTATACTCAACTGTCCGGCCAAGCGGCGTCCATTCCCCGTTGTCCGCCTTGACTATGGCAAGCTCCGCCTCGCCCATAGCTGTAATCTTAATCTCGTCTGTGGCTGTCTCGCCGGCAACTGCCTTGAAGTTTCTGCCTTTGGAACCATCGAGATAAAAATCGCCAAGCGCAATCCGATAAGTGGAGTCTTTATCCAGCGTTTCATAGCCGGCTTCCTCAACCCAGATCTGCTTTCCATCCGCATCGGTCTGCGGTGTACCGTCAGCATTCTTCTGCAGTACTTCTACTTTCCAATCCGGGATGTAGAGATACTCATATCTGGACCAGTTTTCGTCCTCACCAAATCCCTCAGCATTCTTCCAGTCCTCCGCCTTGGAAGGCTTCTCCCCTGCGGGCGTCACCGTGAAGGCCACATCTGCGTCCTCCAGGAACTGTTCCACATAGATACCTGAAAACTCCTGATATCCGCCTTCCTTCTTCACGAGGTTTATTTTTACTTCCTGATGTCTGATGACAAAGTACACATCCGCCGGTTCGGCTTTCACCTTGCCTGCCGGATCGGTGTACTCGATATGCAGCTTGTAAATACCCGCATCCGAAGGGCTGATAAAAGTACGTGCAAGCCATCTGGACGAGTCATTAAAATCAGCCTTTGTCACAAGCTTGCCGTCCGCATCGGTTTCTGTAGCATCCTCCACCGTATCATACGCACTTTCATACCAGGTATAGACATAATTGTCTTTGTTGGAGGTCTTACCGTCTTTCAGCTCCGCCTTCTTGTAATCAGCTCTGTTTACAAAGATTTTGTCGCCGTCATACGTCTTGGTGAGCGCATTGTAGAGTACTTCCGTTTTCTCCGTGATGGAAGCGCCAATCTTGGAAGTATCAATCACAGCCAGCTCACCGGCTGCCAGTGTGATGGCCGCCGCATATTTCCGAAGGGTTTCCCCATCATCTTTTACCCGATAGGAAGTGTCTGTGGAATCCGTGTAATCAGCATTGATTTCCACTTCATCCGCCCAGCCGTAGGTGTCATAGACCGCCTTATATCCGCTGAATCTCACCTCATAGGTTACCTTCTCAGTGGAAGCATCCGGCAGCTCGTAGCTGAGATTGTCCTCATCTCCCAGCTCCTCTTCACTGATCAGCGCACCGGCCGCATCCTTGATGACCCGCACTACCCTGAACGTAGGTTCATAGGACTGTGTCGCACCCGAATCGGCATAACTGGTACCCCAGAAACGATCCTTTAAATCCGCAGGAATCGTGAATGCGCTCTCGTCTTTGGCATTCAGCACTTCCGCCTGCACCTTCTCAAGTACATCCTGCACCTTCTGCCCGGAGAAAAACTCGGTCGCTTCAAGCTTCGGTCTGATGACCAGCTCCACTGCGCCGATCTCCACTACCATATCCGCATAAGCGCTGCCGTATTTCTCCTGGTCACCCGTATATGTAACTCTGTACACATATGTACCTGCCGTCTTCGGCTCATCTACCTGGTTGCTTTCAAATACATACAGATACCCAATGTCCTGCGCACCGTCATTCTCAGAGCTGAACTCCGCCTCAAACCATACGCCTTTCCATTCCTCATCCTTGACGGTAAGCTTCTGTTCCGTCACTTTATCACCCGACTCCGTAGTCTGGGTGATCAGCGCAACAGCCTCCTTCGTCAGTTTGCTGTCAAGCTCCTTCACACCTGCAGGAACTTTCCCTGCCCCTTCATAGGGAACTGTTACTTTCGTAATTTTTTTGTTGCTGTCATCGCCGTCGACAAACTCTTTCTTGCCGTAGGTTGTGGCATACGTCCCGTCCAGCGTCAGCTTGACCGCAGTTTTTTGCAGTTCGCCTACCGTCACCGCCGCACTGACACATACGAACTCATAGTTAGCCGCATATTTCGCCGCGCTGGCCCCTGCAAATTCAGCCTGCATGGTCACGATATAATCCTGTCCCTTGACAATCGCTTCTTCCGCCCCGACCACTTCGTCCGTGTCCGCTTTTTTGACTATTGTGGTCAATTCAATATCCTTGCCAGTCTCACCCTTCTTTCCAGCGGTAAAGGACATGCCGTCGCTCGCATCCACAAAATAGGTGGGCATGGGCATATCTTTCCCCAGGGTTCCGGGTACAGCCTCTACTGGATTAAGCTCTACTCTGACGACCGCTTTGGTGATCTCGAAATCGATCGTAATATCCGCCGCCTGCCACTGACCTGCTTTTGCAGGCAGATTGACAGCAAGCTTATACTTGCCCGCATCCTTAGGGGAAATGCCTTCGCCAAGCGCCGTGCCGTCCTCCTTCTGCCACGCGTAAGTCACTGTCTGCACTGCCGGATCACTGGTATCAGCCAGACTGACTTCACCCATGTTCCCCTTATGCAGTGTAATGCCTGCAAGAATCTCCCCGTCCAGCGTCATGGTTTTCTTGCCGTCCGTCTCCGATTCACTCGCAAAAAGTGCCTGTCCCTGAGAATATTCTCTGTGGCAGACATCGGAAGAAAGCTCTGCTTCGAAGTTATATTTCGCGTCTTCTCTCTGCGTTCCGTCCGCCATCACGTCCACCGTGTGGTTTCCGTCCTCTTCCGTACCCTCTGCACTGTTTTCCGCATTCTGATCCGCCTGTACAGAGTCTTGTTCCTTTCCATCCGCAAGCCCGGTTTCATCATCCACCGTGTCATCCGCTTCCGGCTGGTCCGTGTCACTGGACCCATCCGGGTTCCCTGAAGGGTCTGTGGTTTCTGCCTCTTCAGCCGGATCCTGATCCGATTCCCCGTCTGCTGCCTCCGGCTTGTCCGTTTCCGGCGAAGCCGCCGTTTCCTCCGTGGAACCATCGTCTTCCGTCGGCTGCCCGGAATCCTGCTCCACGCTCTGCTCCGTGCCATCCTCTGTGCTGTCCGGAGCTGCCAATGCCGTGGCGGGCAGAGCTGTCACGGTTATGGCAACTGCCAATACCATGGCCAGCATCCTGTTAAGCCGCCAAAGCTTTTTTCGTTTACCCATGCTTTCTTCTCCTCCTGTCTCGCATAATTATTATATACTCAAATCCATCTTACCCCCCCCCCGTATAAGTTTGTCAATCAAAAAAGCGTCTGAGTTTTCACCCAGACGCCATTTTGTTGATTTGCACGGTTCTTATTTTTTGATCATTTATCTCTTTATTCCCGGAGACCGGCCGTCTCCTCCACGCTGTCACTGCTGTAGCAGTACACCACATCCGTACCGCTCACCAGATTGTATTTCTTATAATTCTGCGTATAATATGTTACGATTTCATCCATGTCATCCGGCGACGGTACATGATAGCAGATGTCCAGATAGTCGTCCCCGTTGACCGCCTTTATTCTGGTCGTCTCAATGTCAAGCCCCTCAAACACCCCGGAACGCTCCACTTCAAATCCGGCGCTTTCCAGACTCTCCGCCACCGCATCCGGCTCTGGATAAGTCTTCTCCTCCGCGACAATTTCCACGGTAGGCCGTGCCCCGCACCCCGCAGGCACAGTCAGTAAAACCAATAAAACAGCTACCATCCATTTTCTCATTTTCCAAGCAATGCTCCTTTCCCGTCCGGCATCCTGCGTCGAAACAGTCTCCATTCTACTACAGGAAAATTAATTTTGCAATCCGGGAATTAAAAAATTTGTCTCTGCTGTTTTACTTCAAATCCTTATACAGCGCATAGTAATCTGTCTCCATATTATCCGCGTATCTGGCATAAAACCGTTTCGCGTCATCCAGCGCCTTATTGTATATCCGATTCCCCATCATCTCCTGAAAGAAATCAAGAATCCGCCCGGTTCCGATCACACCCAGCTCCAGATCATGCTCCTCCTTGAAAAAGGCCGCAATCTCGTCACACATCCGCGTTCTGTCTCTCTCGTCAAATTGATCCATGTTCCCGTTCTCCTTTCACGCGGTGACGCTGAAATGGATATCCGGCCTTACCCCACGCCTTTAGAACAGCTCTCTCACCGTGCGGATAATCGCCTCCATCTCCTCCTCGCTGTTTTTCACGTCGCTTGGCAGGCACAGGCCCCTTGCGAAGACATCCTCTCCCACGCTGCTGCCGTCCTCATTGTGGGCAAAGAAGTCGCACGCCTCAAAGACAGGCTGCATATGCATCGGTTTCCAGATCGGTCTGCATTCCGCATTCAGCTTCTCTTCCAGCGCATCCATAACCATATCCGGCGTCACCTTACAGTCCGCAGCGATCGCCATGCCGGAGAGCCAGTTGTTCGCATCCCCCTCTGGATTCATCGGATTCATCTGTATCGCGGCAATATCCGCAAACGCCTCGCAATAACGCTTATAAATTTCCTTCTTTTTCGCCTTGTGCTCCTCCAGGTGCATGAGCTGGCCCCTGCCGATTCCGGCCGTCACATTGCTCATGCGGTAATTAAAACCGATCTGGGAATGCTGGTAATGTCTGGCAGGGTCTCTGGCCTGCGTCGCCAAAAAGGTCACTTTCTTCGCCGCTTCCTCATCGGCTGACACAAACATGCCGCCCCCCGAAGTGGTAATGATCTTATTGCCGTTGAAAGAATAAATGCCATATTTGCCAAAAGTGCCCGTATGTTTTCCCCGGTAAGTACTCCCGAGAGACTCCGCCGCGTCCTCTATGAGCGGCGTGCCATGCGCCTCACAGATTGCCATGATCTCGTCAAGCTTCGCCGGCGTGCCGTACAGGTGCACGCAGATCACCGCCTTGGGATTCGGATATTTTTCGTAAGCCCTCTTCAAAGCTTCCGGGGACATGTTCCAGGTATCCGGCTCCGCATCAATAAACACGGGCGTGCCATTCTCGTAAGCAATCGGGTTGCAGGACGCGGAAAACGTCAGGTCAGAAACAAACACCACATCCCCCTGTTTTATCTCAAGAAGCCGCAGCGCCATGTGAATGGCCGCCGTTCCAGCAGACAGCGCCGCCGCGTGGCCGCAGCCGGTATACGCCGCAATCTCCTTCTCAAACGCAGTTACGTTCGGTCCCAGAGGCGCCACCCAGTTCGTGTCGAAAGCCTCCTGCACAAATCTCTGCTCATCCCCATGCATGGTGGGAGAGGAAAGGTAAATTCTCTTTTTGTCCATGATTTACACCCCTTTTCTGTCCGCGTAGTGATACGTCGGTACAATCTTTTTGATCAATGGCCTGATGTCAGAATTTTCAATCTGACACTCATCCTTCAGTTCTTTGAGCTGTGCAAAAAATCTATGCTCATCCACTTCAATCGGCTTGCCGATATGAATCATACGGTTTGCGGTATCTTTCATTCCCTCCTCGTCCATCAGAAGCTCCTCGTAAAGCTTTTCTCCGGGACGCAGGCCGGTAAACTCGATCTTGATGTCCTCGCCCACGCGATACCCCGAAAGCTTGATCAGATTTTGCGCAAGGGAAAGAATTTTAACCGGCTCACCCATATCCAGAACAAAGATTTCTCCGCCCTTTGCGTATGCCCCCGCCTGCAGGACCAGCGACACCGCCTCAGGTATGGTCATAAAATAACGGATGATATCCGGGTGGGTGACCGTGACCGGCCCGCCCGCCGCGATCTGCTTTCTGAAAAGCGGAATCACACTGCCGTTGCTGCCCAGCACATTGCCGAAACGCACCGCCACAAACTCCGTCTCGTAGTGCTTGTCAAACGTCTGGATGATCATCTCACAGATCCGCTTGCTGGCTCCCATGATATTCGTAGGGTTCACCGCCTTGTCCGTGGAGATCATAACAAACCGCTGCACACCGCTCATGGCCGCCGCCTGCGCGGTCTTAAAAGTGCCGAAAACATTGTTCTTAATCGCCTCCGTCGGGCTGTCCTCCATCAGCGGCACATGCTTATGGGCCGCCGCATGATAAACGATATCCGGCTTGTATTTTGAGAAAATACAGTTCATCCGATTGGCGTTTCGCACGGAGGCAATAAGTACCATCAGATTCAGTTCCGGGTATTTCTGTATCAGTTCCTGCTGCACATCATAGACCGAATTTTCATAAATATCCACGATCACAAGCTGTTTCGGCCGGTGGGTCGCGATCTGTCTGCAAAGCTCGCTGCCTATGGAGCCGCCGCCGCCGGTGACAAGCACCACCTTCCCCTGCACATAGCCGAGAATGGAATCCATATCGACACTGACCGGGTCCCTGCCGAGCAGATCTTCCACCTCCACATCCCGGAGCTTGCTCACATTGACCTCACCGTTTACGAGCTGGTACATACCGGGAAGGGATCGCAGCTTACAGTTCGTGTCCTTACAGATTTCCAGAATTTCCCGGATCTCCGTCCTGGGAGCGGAGGGCATCGCCACAATGATCTCATCCACATCATAGATATCCGCGCACTCCACAATCTTGTCACGTCCGCCTGCGACTTTGATTCCCTGGATATATTTCCCCCATTTTCCCTTGTCGTCATCAATGATGCACTTGATGACCATCGTAGAAAAATTGCTGTTGACGATCTCTTTGATAATCAGGTTCGCCGCCTCGCCCGCACCGATCACCATAACCGTAATCATGTTCTTTTTGTTCTGCTGCTTATGCTTTAATCCGCGGAAAAAACGATAGGAAAAGCGGCTTGCAAAAATGCAGACTACCAGCACTGCCATATAAGCTGGATAATAACTTCGCGGCACCGCCCGGGTCGTGACTTTAAAAAACTGCAGGCCGACAGCGTCCGACAGCATGGACAGCACGCAGGCCACCACGATGTTCTGCAGCTCTGTCTCCCCGGCAAAGGCCCACAGACTGCTGTAGAGACGCATCACATAAAAGATAACCAGCGTCAGGAGAATATTGAGCAGCAGAAATCGTTCGATCGGCTGCATAAAATGCTTCGGTATTTCGTCCAAGTGAAAATCATAACGCCACAAAATCGCCACATAACTTGCCAGGACAATGCTGATAATATCATATATAATCAGGCATGTCCGTCTGTAAAACAATTTTGCGTTAAAAGGTTTTCTCGTTTTTTCCATATTGGTATCCGTTTTTCTATCCTTCTTCCTTTCGTGTATCCGCAAGCAGCGGCGCCATCACGAGAAGCAGGCAGTGCGCGATGGGACAGCACGGATGGAAGATCCACTCCGTCAGACCTGCCACCGCAAAGAGAAGTAAAAGCGCCAGTGGAAACAGCGCACATTCCCTGTCCTCCCGGTGTCTCCGATAATAGAAAACTGCCTGCACAAGCGTCCCGATCCCCAGCAGAAGGAACACGCCGCCCACAAAAATACCGTGATCATATGCCACCTGTAAGTAAATATTGTGTGCATGGGCAAGATAGTTGCCGTCCGGCTCCATAACGCCCATATCTTCATGCCCCGCCTTGTTCAGTCTCTCGTAATAACGTTCAAATATATATAATCTGCCATTTGTGTATGACTCTTCTTCCTCAGCCTCAGCGGCTGCCGCCATATCCTCCGCAGAGGCGAGCAGTATCCTTCCTCCGTTTTCCAGATAAGGGCTCCTGTACGCCGGCTCACCGTCCGCTTTGCTGAAATAGAGAAACGCATTCAGACATTTTTCCTGCGGGATCCCCAGCACCTTCATCTGAAAGGTCTGGATCAGACGTTCCACCGTGATATAGTAATAGGAATCCATATCCCTGCCATGCACAAGTTCCGAGGGAAACTCCTCGATCTCATGCGCCCGGATATCGGCCGTCACTGCGGGTATCGTTCTCTGCGCCGTAAATATCACAGGAAGGCTTATGACAACGGAGAGTATCATCAGCCCCATTCCCCGCAAAAAGCGCATCCATTTCTCGCGAAGGGGAAGCGCCTTCCCTGCAAAAAAGGCCACAGGAATCACCACAACCGCCGTCACCAGAATGGAGAGATATCCTGTTCTCGACAACGTAAACAGCAGATACATGGCGGATGTGCCAAGCACCGTCAGTTCCTTATAGGTTCCCGCCAAAGACGGCTTCCGGCCGTAAGCATCCAGAAATTTGACAAGGGCCGCACACACCGCCAGCGCCAGATATACGGCGGAAATCGTCACTGTATGGAAATGGAAAGGATAGCGGTAATACTGAAAATACATATACGGCCTGTGCAGCAGACAGTAACCCACTGTCAGGACAAAATGCAGCAGAATGCCGTTTACTATATTGTGCAGCAAAACCGTCCGTTTTACGCCTGAAGCCATCCGCAGATAGTAAAGCGTAAAACAGCAGACGAGAAAAATGGGCCATCCTCTCGTATTCCGATAAAGGATAATCAGCGCAAAAAACACCCCGACAAGCAGGCCGTATGGCACGGAAATCCCTTTGATTTTTCTTGTAAAAAGCAGTTTCAGGGTATTCAGAATCACGATACCCGCAAGGACAGCCGCCCAGACCGTAAGCTTCAGCGCCTTTATTTCCAGCTCACCCGGCTCCTCCAGTCCCGCCTGCGCACTCTTCTCCACAAGAGCAGCCAGCGCATCCCGGTAATACAGGGGGGCAATCAGCACCGCCACTGCACCGTAGATGAATTGATACCAGCAGAAAATTTCCTTCTTCCTGTAAGACACAATCAGTGCAAGTGCAAAGAAAATGAGCACCTGTCTGTACGCCACCGTATGATGAATTTCGTACAGCGCATTCATATAATTACAGCAGCCCCAGATCGCCCCGGCAAACATCAGAGACTGCAGATCGTCCTGCCATCTCTCCCTGATCACCGCAAAGAGCGTCCTGTCCGAGGCAATCCCGGTTCTGTCATGGTTCACCGCATAGAACGCCGCCGCTGCCGCAAAAACCACCCCGGTCTCATAAAACAGGATGGAATATATGTCTGTCGTAAACAGATGGCACGGTCCGATCGCCACTGCCGCCGCCACTGCCGCTGCCGCGATAAGCGGATTCAGGGTAAAGCGCATGGCACGCTCCACCGTGAGCAGCGTGTTACGCTCTGGATATTTCTTGTAATAGTGTGTCGTAAGACAGGAGACGAGCGCACCCGCAAGCAGAAAAGCCGCAAACAGAGCGAGCGTCTTCCCCTTCCTCAACGGTACCTCGTACACGTAGTCCGCGATCATGCACCGCTCCGTATCTTCCACGTCATCATAATAGAGCGCGCCTATATAAATGTTGATATTTTCTCCCGTGTTATCGGCATAGGCGACACGAAAGGCGGATTCCACGCCCTGCAGCAAAAAGTAATAATCCCGTCCCACTTCCGTGTCGATGTTCACCTGTACCTTAAGATAACCGGGAATCGTCTTCATATCCCCGGTATCAATCACCTGCTGCATCAGCGTCTGCATGGAAGCGTCCCGCACCGCAAAATTAAGCTTCTCGCCCTCCACTCTGTCCGCCAGATAGATTTCTATTTCCTTCAGCCTGTCATACTGGGCGATAAATCTCTGCTGCACCACATAATCTGCGGTGACTTCTTCGGAAACCACCGTCTGCTGCCTGCTGCTCACAGCCCGCACTTCCTCCTGAATCAGACGAAGCGGCCAGAGAACAAGCGCCGCGCATACCGCCAATATCCAGACTGTGCCGCAAATGGCCTGTTTTCTATTTAAAATTCGGTTCATAAATGCTCTCTCCCGGAGTTAGTGTACCACGTTTGGGATGTTTTTACAAATCAAGTCCTTTTGACTCGTCACATCCCAAAATGATATTCATGCACTGGATGGCTGCTCCAGACGCGCCTTTTCCCAAATTGTCAAACTGGGAGGACACAACTATGCGCTCCTCGTTCCCTGTCACATAAATTTTCAGCCCGTCCCAGCCGGATAAACTGTTTCCTGCCAGAAACCCGCCTGCCGCAGTCTCGTCATCCGCAGCGCTCACTTTGATGAACTGTCTGTTTTTATAATAGTCTGCGTAAAAATCCAGCAGTGATTCCGGCAGCTCCTTCCTGGACAGCATATCCGCATAAAGCTGTACGGAGACCACCATGCCGCTGTAATAGTCGTCTATAATCGGTGAAAACAGGGGCGTGCGCGCAAGCCCGGTTATTTTCTTCATCTCCTTCAGATGCTTATGCTGCTGTGTCAGTGCGTACTCTCTTCCGGCAGACAGCTCCTTCGGCCGGTCCGCACTCTCATAAGCCGCTATGGTTTTCTTCCCCGCTCCGCTGTATCCCGAAATCGCAAAGCTGCTGACCGGGTAGTCTTTCGGAAGAATCCCCCCCGCGATCAGCGGGTACACCAGCGAAATGAACCCGGTGGCATAGCATCCAGGCACCGCGATCCGCGTTCCCTCCTTAATCGCTGTTCTATGGGCATCAGACAGCTCCGGGAACCCATATGCCCACCCTTCCTCTGTCCGATGGGCCGTGGAGGTGTCAATAATTACCACATCTTCCCCTTCCGCCAGTGCGGCCGATTCCCTTGCCGCCTCATCAGGCAGACAGAGAAATGTGATATCCGACGCGCGGATCATTTTCTTTCTCTCCTCCGGGTCTTTTCTCAGCTCAGGGTTGATGTGCAGCAGCTCTATATCGTCACGTTTCCGAAAACGTTCGTCAATTCTCAGTCCCGTCGTTCCCTCACTTCCGTCGATAAACACCTTTTTTTTCATAAACTTTGCACGTCCTTTCTGTATGTTTCAGTAAATTGTACACCCTGTCTGCATAGAAATCAATGCGGCCGCAGTCCCATCTGGGCGACTGCCAGAAACAGCGGCAGTGCATACCAGAAAAACAGCACATACCTGGGAAGATAAGTCGGCCCGAGAAGTACCGTCAGCCATATAAGGAATATGGGCAAAAAGGGATAAAGCAATTCATAGCGTCCCCTGCTTAACAGCCACGCAAACAAAAAGGCGTACAGCCAGAACATGGCTCCCGGCGAAAACAGCCACGAAACCACCGGCACTTTCTCCTTCCATACTTCCAGGGACAGCTTACGGTACACCTCATCCAGCCACGGGATTTTACTCTCCCTGACACCAGGCTGCTCCACCTCGTAGCCGAAATAAGAGTTGTCTTTATAGGTAAAAGTAAAAACCGTATTCCCCCCGTACACATTAATCACCGTGTCGGGATACCAGAATCCGTATGAAGTCATCCACCATGCGTTCAGATAGATCAAGGGCTTTTTCAAGCCGGCACGCAGCCAGAGTTTCGCATATTTCCCCTTATCCCGCGCAAAAGCCTCGTTGGAAAAGCGGTATTTTACCGGGTCGGAAAGCCTTGGCGTATACAGGGAAAGCGCCTCCTCATCCAGTATCTCGTAGAGAACTTCCCGGTCCTCCTCCGAAAACACCTCCGGCGCATACTTGTAAGTTCTTGCAAGCTGCTGGATCGGCACGGTCAAAAGCTCCTGATATTCGGAATCATCCGCGTGAAGCGCCGCTTTCAGCCCGCCGTTGACCAGCATGCACCCCGCCACCGCGCAGACCGCCAGGAAAAGCAGACGCCCCCGTCTTTTCTTCTGCAAAAAAAGCAGCACCGGGATCATCACCAGAAAGGCATAGAACCCATTGTTTCGCAGAAGCATCATCCCCATCCCGCTGATCACAAAGAGAGACTGCCATCCCTTCGACTCAAAAAACGCTGCCTCTGTGCCCATCTCCAGCAGGCAGACGAGCAAAAGAAGCAGGGCGAGGGTAAACAACGCATCCTTCGCGGAACAGAGGGTAAACATCACCACCGTAGGAAACAGGCCCAGCCAGACAATGCCGATCAGCCGCAGGACACGGGTCACCCCCTTTTTCCGAAGGTAGGAGAAAAGGAAAGTGAAAACACCTGCCGCAAGAACCATCTGAAAAACCATATAGCAGGCGATACCGAGATTGTAAGAATCCGTCAGCTTATGGACGCCGCAGATCATTCCGCCAAGAAGCAGTACATGCACGAGCGGATGATGTGTGGAAAATACCCTTGTCGCCACCTGTATATATTCATCCTGCGCATCATATACAAAAAAGCCCGGATATACTGCCAAAAACACGGGAAGCCAGCACAAAAGAAGAAAAAGAAAGGAAAGGATGTCCGCGTATCCGCCCATTTTTTCAGTAACATCCGTTATTATTTGAGAAAGTCTCCTCTCTCCCTTTGGACGTCTCTTCACGAAAGAATCAGGCAGCCTCCACAAAAGGCACACCATTCCCGTAAACAGGACAGCAAACGTCACCAGCTGAATCCACAGCGCTGCATCCCCTACATCCACATTCTCCACGCTGTCCAGCCGGGCGCCAAACAGAATCGCCGTCGAAAACAAAAGGGAAAAAACGCCCGCAATCAGACGGCTCCTAAATTGTTTTTCGTCTTTTCCCATGTACTGCGTTTAACCTCCATAAATAGAACATACCTTACGCCCTGTTCCAGCTGCACACTTTCCCGCCTGTTCTCTATTCGTTGAAATCCCGCTTTTTCGTAGCTTTTTCGCGCGCCCGCGTTGTCCTCCAGAACGCGCAGAAATATGCTTTCCAGATGAAGCGTCTCAAATCCGTACTGCAGCATAAGTTTTGCCGCCTGCACACCGTAACCGCACCCAAGCGCATCTTCTTCCCCGATAAAAACGCCATACTCGGCCGTCTCTCTCTCCCGGTCTATATCCCGCAGATATACGCTGCCGATTTCCCTGTCGCCGGTTTCCGTGCTTGTTTTTATCCCACCCGGCGAACAGCCGTAACCTCGCCGCTGCCCGTTCTCAACGCAGATGATAAACTGCGCTACATGCCCCGGTTCCACCTGTTTCCGAAGCCATTCCATATGGCCTTCTGCCGTGAAAAGCTTCTGGTAAATAAAATTTCCCCGCACAAAATTCTTGTTCCGCCAGACCACAATCTTCGCCGTGTCCGCTGCCGTGATCGGCCTCAGATACACTTTCCCTGCACTCATCCATCTCTCTCCATAAAATCGACTCATCTATTTCTGTTTACTGTTCCCCTTTTATTTCCCGCAGATACTGTCCTTCCGCCGAAACAGGAATCACCTGATACACACCGTAATCTTCTCCGATCCTGCCATATTCCTCAATCAATACATCCATCCCGTTCTCGGCATAGAAAACGGCAAGCCATAAAAGTCCCCGCAGACCTTCCTCCTCATCGGACATAATAAAATCCGCCTTCCCCTGCGCCAGTGCCTCTCCCGCTTCCTCTATGTCAAAAGCCGCAAGCTTCTCCCGGTACAAAGGACTCTTGCACATCCAGCCGCCGGCAATGTCGTAATTCGCAAGCGTATTCTCCCTGCGCTCCAGAAGTTTCCCGGAAAAGGCCACTGTGGAATAGACATCCTCCAAATAAAAAGTGTCCGGGTGCGCCCTGCAGTAAGCGTCTATGGCTTCCCAGTCCCCGTTTTGTTCCTGCCGCTTTGTCTGGTCAGCCCGCACTGCGGGAAGCCCCTTCCAAAGCCCCCAGGAAGAAAGCAGAAGGAGCACAGCCGCCGCACCGCACAGAAGCCTCCCTGCCTCAGAGGATGCCCTGCTATGCCGCAGCTGCCACCAGAACATTCCCATCAGCAGACTAAACTCCACCAGATACAGAGGATGGGTAATCCGCTCGGGATCGCGCCCCCGCATCAGGACAAACAGCCACAGCGCGCTTCTCACTGCAAGTATCAGAAAAAGCTGTGCCCCTGCGCCGGCCAGATGCCGCCTATCCCGCCGCAATAAAATAACTGCCGCTATTAAATTTGTTCCATAGCCGAAAATCACCAGAAAATTATAGGGCGCATCGCCGCTGTGAAAACTTCTATAACGGTAGTGCAGCAGTTTTTCCTTAAAATCCGCGCTCCAGTCCCGCGCTCCATCCACGTGCTCCTTCGCATAGGCCGCCACATCCGAAAGCATCTGCGCGTCGATTCTCTCATCAAGCCCGAAATTATAGTTGTCCAAAAGAATCTGCGCCCCATAAGAAACCCCCAGCGCTTCCAGATCCGCATCTAACGATTGCTTTGAAATCACTTCTGGATAAAAGTCATAAATCGTTGTCCTGTCGTCAAAAAACTGGCGGAATGTCTTCCACTCTCCGCCATAGGCAAGACCGTCCGCCCCTATAGAAAGGCCCATGCCTGCGAGGAGAAGAAACAGCAGGCCGCCGTATTTTCGCAGATTATTTCCTTCAAAAACAGGTCTGTCCGTCCACCACCCCAAAAGTCCGGCAAGCCCCAAAAACGGCAGCGTTAAAAGCGCCATCTCCGACCGCAGATGGAAGGCCAGCAAAAACAGAAGCAAAGACGGCAGACTGCCAAGGAGAAAAACTTTCACGGGAAGCGTTTTGTATCCTTCCCTGGAAACCGCCCCCTCCTGCATGGTCAAAAAAAGAAAAACGGCCGCACCCACAAGCATGCCGCTCGTAATTGTGTACTGGACATTGACTGTATGGGTCAACCATATACCCCACTGAAAGGCAGTTATCGTCAAAAGGCAGAGCAGTTTTCCCGCAAATCGCCGATATATTCCGCCATCCCCTGTGCTGGCCCCTGCCGGAACCGCCTGTTTCTGATCGAAAAAGGTGTCCGCCAGCGTACACAGTCTGACGCCCACCAGAAAAAAGCAGCCGAACTGGCACAAAAACAAAAATGCCCCATACCACGGAAACGCGCCATACATCCGATAGCACAGCGCGATCAAAGCCCCCAGCGGGTAGAGTGTCTGCATATTGTGCCCGTCCGGCGTACCGCTGTAAATCCCCGACATGATGTCCCGCATCATGGTATCGTCGTTCATGTCAAAGTAAAAATCAAAGAAAAAGCCCATCAAAAGCGCGCTGGCTCCCATGACAGCGAACGCCAGTATGCAGTTTTCGTATCCCCGCGTCTTTCTCTGTCCCATCAACTGCACACCATC
Organism: uncultured Lachnospiraceae bacterium; assembly: GCA_965114645.1. GTDB lineage: Bacteria > Bacillota > Clostridia > Lachnospirales > Lachnospiraceae > UBA3282. The sequence goes on from CBCOZL010000001.1 coordinate 152,043, forward strand.
AATCCGCCGCGTAAAACGCCTTCACCTGCTCCGCAATATAAACTGTCTCATCCGCCGTCAGCTTATAAAACAGCGGCAGGCGCAGCAGTCTCTCACTCTCCTTTGTCGTATATCTGTCCTCTCCGTGAAGTCTGCCGTACTTTTTCCCCGCAGGGGCAGAGTGCAGCGGTACATAGTGGAACACCGACAAAATGCCTTTTTCCTTCAAATAGGCAATCAGGCGGCTCCTCTCCTCCATATCCTTCGTCTTGATATAAAACATATGGGCATTTTGCGTACAGTACTCGGGAATATAGGGAAGTTCAATCCTTCCAGCCTCCGCCAGAGGTGTCAGCAGCTCCAGATACTGATTCCATCTGTCCATCCTGGCCTTCGTGATCTCCTCCGCCTTCTCTAACTGCGCATACAGATAGGCCGCATTCATATCGCTTGGCAGATAGGAAGAGCCATACTCCTGCCAGCGGTACTTGTCCACCTGTCCTCTGAAATAGCGGCTTCTGTCTGTCCCTTTTTCCCGGAAGATCTCCGCCAGCTCAATATTTTCCTTATCCCGGATCAGCAGCGCGCCGCCCTCGCCCATGCTGAGATTTTTCGTCTCATGGAAGCTGAAGCAGCCAAACTCACCGAAGGTTCCCAGCGGCTTTCCTTTGTAAGAAGCCATGATCCCCTGCGCCGCGTCTTCCACCACCATCAGATTATGCCGCCTGGCAATGTCCATGATGACATCCATCTCGCATCCCACGCCCGCATAATGGACAGGCGCGATCACTTTTGTTCGCTCCGTAACAGCGTCTTCGATCAATTTTTCATCTATATTCATTGTATCTGGCCGTATATCCACAAACACTGCCGTAGCGCCCCGCAGCACAAACGCGTCCGCCGTGGACACAAACGTGTAGGAGGGAAGAATGACCTCATCCCCCGGCTTAATGTCCGCCAGAAGCGCCGCCAGCTCCGTGGCGTGTGTGCAGGAGGTGGTGAGCAGACACTTGGCTGTGCCGGTCTGCGCCTCAATCCATTCATCACATTTTTTTGTAAAGGGACCGTCGCCGCAGATCTTCTGGTTCTCCACAGCCTCTTTCATATATTCAAATTCTTTTCCTGTAAAAGGGGGGATATTAAAACTAATCATGCTCTTTCCTCACTTCCTCTGCCGTTCCACCACACGGTGCCTACGCGCATAGTATACCACAATGCGAAGCAAATTCCTACAACAGCTTCTTTTCTGTTTCTTATTTCCGATACACCACATACCTCGCGTTCCCAAACACTTCCGTATATCCGTGTTCCCTCACAAAAGCGCCCAGAATCCGCTGCTTTTCATCCATTGCCATCTTTTCCACATCCACGCCGAACCAGTTGATCGCCTCTCCGTCGTCGCTCCAGTAAGCTGCCACCCCCGAGGAGACAATAATAACCGGGAGCTCCTTTCCCGCCTTGTTTTCCGACTCCACAGCCGCCAGATCCCGGGTGTACTCTGCCATGCGATAGGATTCCAGATCCGGCCAGCCCGTGGAAAGCGCCGGGGGCATATCCAGCAGATAATGGAGACCCGGCAGTTCGCCGTAGGTAATCGCCTCCCTGCCTGTCAGCCCTTCCTCCTTCGTAAAGCCGGACAGCTCTTCCAATAGCGCGCCGTTTTCCAGATTCGTGTAAACCCCCGCCGCCTTTTCCGGCATTTTTACACACATCTCCCGGGCCTCCCCGTAAATACCGTCCTGAAAGACAAAGCATGCATGGGAGCCGATGCTCTGCACCGTCACAAAGAGAACAAGGAACACCGCCGGAGCGCGCCAGACAAAATCATAAGCCACACCGTTTCGCGGCCGCCCGCCATACATCACCCACAGCAGAAAGGGCGCCGCCAGAAAGAGATTATTGATAATCGGATACAGATCGTTGTTGCTGCCAAGTGGCGTCAGAAAAATCTGCAAAAGCACAAACACCGCCAGGATCTTCTGCTCTGCGCACGCTTTTTTCCCAGTCAGACAAAGCGCCGCTGCTGCGATCGTCACCAGAAGCAGCAGTACCGCAGGGTAATAAATGCTGCCGTTTCCATACTGATAATACCGGAAATGAAACATGCCCCTGCCCCAGTAAAAGCGGAGCAGCACCAGCAAAAGCAATACATACGCCGCCTTTATGATTACACCAGTTATTTTATATGCGCCCAGCTTGTCTGAAACACTTTCCGCCCGGTCTTTGACCTGCACATCCAGTTTCCCGCTTTCCCGCAGCCCGGTGTTTTCCCCTGCTCCGTACAGCCGCTCCCGCACCCAGAACGCAAAGCATGCCGCCGCCGCGCAGACACCGGCAAACGCCAGCCAGTACAGTCCCTTCCCGTAATCGCCAAACATCCCTGTGAGCATGGAAGTCGGTTTATAATCCACCGCCTGCTCCGTCATGGCAAACATGGTCTGCACCATATCCGGGTATGCCGATACACCGTATCTGGCGCAAATTGCCGCCAGAGGCACACCAAATCCGGCTATATAGCCCAGCAGGCACCAGCCGGTTGTCTCCGCAAACCGCCGCCATGGCAGAGACTGTTTTCCCGCCTTTCCCTGTGCCGCATTCCGCTCCCCCGCAGCGCCACGGGCCGCCGTAACCTCTCCCGTCTGTCCGTACTCATCCCCCCTGCAGGTCAGCGCAATCCCGTACCAGACTGCCAGAATCAAGGCAGCCTGCACCACATTTGGCATCCGCACCGCCACATTGGCTCCAAGACAGATGCCCGCCACAACGAAGCAGAGCCGCTGTCTTTTCTCCGACATGGCGCCGCCGCCCGTCAACGCCCGGTAAAGAAGCAGAACCGCTGCCGTCATCAAAAAATACGTCACATAATTGTACAGAATCGTGGACGGGCACCAGCAAAGCCCCAGCGCAAGAAATTCCCCCAAAAACAGAAGCGGCGCAGCGATCCGTTTTCTCAATCCGAAATAGACCATAAGTGCCGTCGCCGACTGCACAAGCGTTGTGTAACATTTCATGCCGAGCAGCGTCCCCCCGGAAGGAAGCTGCATAAGCAGCCACCCTGCTGCATTGGAGAGAAAAGTCGCCACCATCCATGTCCCATCCATCGAGTCAAAGTACTGAAAATTAGTCAGACTGTATGTCGAGTCCGCCACGTCAATCCCCTGATTGACAGCCAGGAACGGATAAAGCAGAAGAACTGCCGGAAGCAGATATTTCTCTATGAAATTTTGATATTTTCGATATATTTCCATGTTTCCGCTCCTCCGAAACGGCGGTCCTCTGTTTTAGATCACCTGCCGGGCCTCTTCCGGGTCAGAGCTGCCACCCTCGCAAACACCCACACCCGCACAAAATCCACTGCCGTGCCAGCCGCATAAACCGCCAGCACACACAGAACCATATGCGGCAAAAAGTAAAAGCGGTCTGCCACCTTCTCCACGCCAAGCCACTTCATCCACTCATACCGCACCAGTATGTGCTCATGCAAAAGATATACCCCGAACGTGTATGGCGCAAGCCTTCTCACTGCCCCTGCAAAACGCCCTTCCCTGAGATGCAGATTCCTAAACACATAGAAAAGGGAAACCGCTCCCGCAAGACACAGCAGATGATTATAAGTATAGAGCAAATCCGCGTAATAGGTAAACATTTCACGCCCTCCGAGTCCAAAGGCGTTTGAGAAAAGTGCAGACACCCATATTCCCAGACAGGAGACGGCATAACCCGCCACCGCATGAGACTGCTTTTCCAGCCACCTGATGCCATATTTCCTTATATAGCCTGCCACCGCAAACAGACACATAAACCACCCGAAATCATAACCGTAGCGGTCCGTGACAAGAGGCAGCGGAAGAAGGGTCTTTTCCAGGGAAAAAAACGCAAGCAGAAGCGCCAGCACAGTCTGCAGCTCCTTTCTGCTCATTTTATCTATACCCGCCGCCAGAAACGGGGCAAACAGATACATCAAAAGATAAGCCGTCGCAAACCAGTAATGCTCCGTTCCCAGCGGGAAGAGGAATCCGAACCAGTCATAAACGCCAAGCTGCGAAGCGGACACCGTTCCAGCCGCCAAAAGAAAGGCAGGAATCAGCAGGGAATAAAAAAGAACCTGTAAAAGCAGGGAGACCACTCTCCCCGGCTTCCACGCAGATTCCACAAGAAAATAGCCGCTGATGAGCACATAACAGTTCACCGCCACAATACAGAATGCCTCCGCCAGCCACGCGAAACCGCCGACAGGGTTCTCCATTACATCAAAAGGAAATGACACGGCAATCCCGCCCTTCACCAGATAATGAAGCGAGATTATCATAAGCATCGCCACGATGCGCAACAGCTCGAAATTAGCCTGTCTCTTACTTCCAGATCCCATACGCCCTGCCTTTTCTTCACCCGGACTTTTGCCGCCATTTACAACACTCTGCATTGTTTCCGATGAATTTACATCATTTTTCCTTCTTCGTTGTATCCTTGAATATCCAGATTTTACTCAGCACATAATTTGCCAGTATCACCAGCACCTGGCAGACCAGTTTGGAAATCTTATCATTGATCGAGCAAAGATCTACCATCACATACATCAGCACCAGTTCCAGCACCTCAGTAGCCACCCGTGCCCCGATAAAAGAAACGAACTCTTTCAAAACAGAGGCTTTTTCCTTATTCTGGCTCTTAAATACAAAATTTCTGTTCGTCCAGTAGGCAAACACTACCGTCAGTACCCAGGACACCCCGGTAGCCGCCATGTAATGCATGGCAATGGCGTCCGCAAAGATAAAATACAGAATATAGTTCAGAACAAAAGCAAGAAATCCGAAGATCAGATAGTTGATCCCCTCCTCATGCTTCCTATACATTCCCCATCCGAAATCCCACAGTTTTTTTATCATACGTCCTACCTCTCCCTGGAAATGGCACCTGCCTGTACGCGGTACACCATATCACATTTTTCAATCGTCTGCAGCCTGTGCGCTATAATCACGAGGGTCTTTCTCCCATGCAGCCTGTTGATCGAATCCATGATGGCCGCCTCCGTCTCATTGTCCAGCGCGGAAGTCGCCTCATCCAGCACAAGCACCTCCGGGTCCTCGTAGAGCGCCCTTGCAATGCTGATCCGCTGCCTCTGCCCGCCGGAAATGCGGATCCCCCGCTCGCCGATCCCGGTCTCCACACCTTCCGGCAGACTCTTTACGAAATCATCCAGAGCCGCCTCCTTCAAGGCACGCCACACCTTCTCGTCGTCAATCTCCTCCTCCGGCACCCCGAAAGCCACGTTCTTGCGGATCGAATCGTCTATCATAAAGATCGTCTGGGGAATATAGCCGATGTTCTTAAGCCACCCCTCATACTGCCCGCTGACATCTGTGCCATCCGCCAGAATCCGGCCGCTCTCCATCTGTAACAGCCCCAGCAGGATATCTACAATCGTTGTTTTTCCCGCGCCAGTAACGCCCACGATACCAACGGAAGATCCGATCGGGATCTCCATATCCGCATGGTCAAAAATCAGCGTCTCCGTGTTCGGATATTTATATGTGATATCCTCCAGCCGGATCAGCTTCTCTAACGGCAGCTTTTCCACATTCTGCCTCTGTTTATAAGCCTCCGCGTCATACGTCACGCTGCCGTCGTGTATTTCCTCCTGCAGATTGTCACTGACTCCCATAAAGAAAGGCTCAAAGTAAGAAATGGAAGTCTGATAGTTATTGATGCGATTCACGCTGGGAAGCAGACGCATGGCTGCCGCCGCCAGGGCCGAGAGCTGCGGAAGCAGTTCTTTCATCTGCGTCCCCTGCCCAATGGACAGGACGAAATATCCGACCATGCCCGCAATACATACCGTCTCGATCAGAAGCCTGGGCGTCGCATTAAACAGATTATATTTCTGTACGGAACTGACATAGCCTGCCCCGCACTTCGCGTATTCATTGATAAAGTAATTCTCCTTACAGCCGATCTTGATTTCCTTAATTCCCATGACCGACTGTTCGATCCATTTGTAAAGCCCGCTATAGTAATCCTGGTTGTCCTGTCCGGCCTTGATCATAATGGGCTTCAACACCTTCTTAATCACAAACAGAAGCGCAACCATAAGCGCTGCCACCGTCACAATCATCATGGCGTCGGAATAGAGAAACAGCGCCACCACCAGGCAGGTAAAAACAATGCACTCGCTGAAAAGCTGCAGACAGCTCAAAATCAAGCCGTACATGTTGTTTACGTCAGACGTGATGTTCCGCTGAATGACAGACGTGTCGGCATTCAGATAATACTCATAGGGACGCTGCATAAAATTAATCATCATACGTCTGGAAGTCGCAAACTGGTTCGTATAGACAAACTTAAGCTGCGCTTTCTGCTGAAAGAAAAGGTAAATATTTTTTATCACCGTCATTCCCACAAAGGAAAGCAGTAAAAACATGGCAAATTCGGCGTTACTCTCCATCCCCAGCGTCTCGTATACCGAAGAGAGAAGCTCGCTTTCCCCCACCGCCTCCGGATCCATCACCACTGTCACAATGGGCACCAGCATGGAAACACCCAGACTTTCCAGCACACCGCCGATCAGCATCATGATGATAAGCGCAATCATGGCGCGCTTCTGCCTGCCATCCAGCAGGACATTCATTTTCCTTAAAATCTTTACCATTGTCAGGTTCCTTCTAAAACCAGGCGGCAATACTGCCCGCGTCTTTGCTAAACTGTTATCGAGTATACCACAAGCGCATCCATCGCGCAAATCTGCACTCTGCGGCCGCATTGCACGGACTCTAAATCTCTTCATTCTGCCGGTGCAGCTTCGGATCTTCGTACTTGTCCATAAAATCTTCTCCCAGATAGACGATCTCCTGTGCGAAGCGGATATTGTGCACCACCGTAAAGACGGAAATCACCCGGCTGAAAGTCAGCCCTTCGATATAATTTAGCACTTCCATCGGAAATTTCCGATCGAGCACGATATGATCCCCAAATTTTTCTTCATAATCTAAGAGGTCTCTTGGATGTGGTTTGATCAGAATCACCGACTCCGCCCCTTCCTTCTGCCCATATAAGGCAATGCAGTCCCTGAAAATCTGCTCCCGCACCGAAAGCTCACACAGGGGTTCCGTCAAAAGAAGAATCTTATCCTTTCCCACCGACAGCTTCTGCTGTATCTCCCCTATATTGGCGATAAACAGCCGCACCAGAAGCGCCTTGTCCTCCTTTGTCAGGGAATCGGCCAGCTCCTGCCTGGACTTTTCGATATATTTGGGGCAGGGATAGGGCAGAACGGAGATATCGTTGACTTCCATATCAATACAGTACTTTCCCCAGCCGTTCTGAATGAATATCAAATTCAGAGAAGCGAGAAACGCTTTCAGCTTAAAGTGCCCCCTGTTGTCGTAGCGGGCGGTATCGTAGGTGCTGATGCAGTCAAGCCCGTCCTCCAGCGCATGATACCGAATCTTTTTATAGCTCAGATAATACCCGATCGGGTCGGAATCGCAGAACACATAAATATCTTTGTACGCTTTAAAGTCCACCGGCACATAAGGCTCCTGCGCCTTTCCCAGAAGCTTCGTGTAGCGCATGCGGGTCAGCAGATTCAGGAAAAGATTTCCCCTGTCCACATGGTATTTCATAATCTCCGGGAAATTGACGTCCTCCTTCTCTTCAAACATATACACCGCCTCGAAGAGTCCACAGGCTTTTGCCCTCTCCTCAAGATCCCCGAAATCGTTGGACATGGTGCTCATAACGAGGGTTGCCCCACCCCGTTTTTCCCGTTCCAGATTCAGCTCCTTTAAACATGCCACATACACATGATAATACGTGTGGCAGACATAAATTCTATCTTTCATACCGTATCTCCACGCCAATCTGCGCCAGCACCTGTTTCCCGAGCTCCATGGCCTGCTCCGGCGTCTCTCCCGTCGTGATCACATGCCCAAGCCTGTCGTTGCTCGACCGAGTCCCCTGCACATGGTCTCCGGGCTTTTTGTAGAGACTGATCTCCTCCACGCCTTCCAGTCCGTAAAGAGCGTCCGGCACGGTGATCCGGGTAATCACTCCCGCCTGCACCGCCTCCTGCTGCCCGCCTGACGCTGACTCACAGTCTTCGCCGCCCGGTCTGCTGTCCACAAAAGCCTGCATCCCCTCCGCAAGCCGCAGGGATTCTGGCTCTCGCTGCGCTCGCCAAATGTCAGCTTCGCTGCCGCCTGGCTCGTTGCTCACGGAGATAAAATGGATCGCCGCACCGCGCTTCCACTTCGGGGTAAGGTCCGGCACTTCCCCTGTCGCCAAAAGCACCGACGCTCCCACCATGTCAATACCTGTAGAAAGCGGCACCAGCCTGGAAGTTATAAAATCACCGCCAAGCCTTGCCGCCAGTTCTACGATTTTCGGGCCTTCCTCCGTCACCTTGATCTCCACATGGGCCGGCGCATTATCCATGCCGATTGCCCTGACCGCCTGCGCCGCCACTTTCCGTATCTGCTCCTGTGTCTGCGGATCAAGTCTGCTCGGCTCACAATGCGCCAGCTCCACAAAATAGGGCGGCGGCGTGATAAACTTGTCCGTAATCGTGAGGATATGCGGCTCGCCCTCTGTCACCATAATTTCCACGCTGACCTCCGGGCCGTGCATGTATTCCTCCACCATCACCGTGCTGTTTCGGGCATTGCCCAGACTGTAGTGGTATATCGCCCTATAATATGCCGCCATTCTTTCCGCACTCTTTTTGCGTGCAAGCGTCTCATACTCCAGCTGCCCCCCCTGATGCACTTTATAATCCATATGCACCACGCCACGGCTCCCCGCATTGTCCGCAGGTTTCACGATACAGTCGCCGCCCAGCTTGTCCACCGCCGCCGAAAACGCCTCAAAATCCGTAACCGCGTAGTATTCCGGTATCGGTACACCGCATTCTTTTAAGCGGTCCCTCATCCTGCTTTTTATGGTGGCACACTGCGCATTCTCATAGGACAAGTCCGGCCGTTTTCCCAGCTTTTCATTGACATAAGCCGCCGTCCGTACCGGGCCGTCGCTGGTGGAAGTGATCACCACATCCGGCTGATAGATCAGCGCCTGCCTGTAGACCTCCTCCTGATCCAGGGTACTTACCACCAGCTTCACATCCGCCAGCGAAAAACCTACCGCGTTTTCGTCATAATCCACCAGAATAATCTGATAACCTAACTCTTTCGCCTTTTTTATTGCCGGAACCTGCAGCGCGCTCGCGCCCAAAATCATGATCCTTTTCTGCTTTTCTTCCACTTTATTTTTCTCCGCCCAAACGCACCCACACCATACTCTACCGGCATAAGTCCAATATTTTCCCGCGTAAATCCGTCCCTGCCCGACAGCTGATCCCCATCGTCTTTCCCAGCCTCATGAATCGGCATTTACTCCACAAACTTCCAGTCCATCGGCGTTCCCCTGGAAATATCGCAGCGCGCCTTCTTTCCAAGTACCTCATCATAATGCACAGGCGCCATACCGAACGCCGGACGGATAGAACGCAGATTTTTTTCCGTGAAAGTCTCTCCCTTTTTAATATCTTCCGTAATAAAGAGGGAGCGTCCCTCCTCCCGGCTTCTCTCCTGCTTTTCCGTCAATTTGTAAGTCACTCTCCCAAGCGCCTTCTCCACAATGCGGATTTCATCCACCATCTTTTTGAACTCCGCCGGTTCCATGGAAAAAGCCCCATCCGGCCCGCCGTCGGCACGGGAGAGCGTGAAATGTTTCTCCACCATACGCGCGCCCAGTGCCACCGAAGCTGCCGCCACAGCGGATCCCATGCTGTGATCGGAAAGTCCTGTCAGACAGTCAAAAGTCTCAGCCATATGGGGAATCAGTTTGATATTCATATCCTCATAGGGCGTTGGATAAGTGGCCGTGCACTTCAGAAGTATAATCTGCTCATTCCCTTCCTCCCTGCATGTTCTCACCGCTCTCTCAATATCCCCCAAATGGGCGAGTCCTGTAGCTATGATCACAGGTTTCCCCTGCCTTGCAACCTTACGGATCAAGGGAATATCCCAGATTTCAGGAGAAGCGATTTTATAGGCAGGCATGTTCATCTCCTCCATAAAATCCACCGCTGTGAAATCAAAGGGTGAGGAAAAACAATCCATTCCCAAATCATTAGCCAGCTTCATAAGCTTCGGCTGCCATTCCCACGGCGTATGCGCTTCCTGAAATAATTCATGACAGGTCATACCGTCCCAGATCGTTCCCTGCGTGATCCGAAAGTATTCGTTATCGCAGTCCAGCGTGATGGTGTCTGCCGTATACGTCTGGAGCTTCACCGCATCCGCGCCCGCCTCTTTTGCGGCCCGTATAATCGCTTCGGCCCTGTCGTAATCCTGCAGATGATTGGCAGACATCTCCGCCACGATGTAAGCCGGCTCGCCTTCCCCGATCATGTGGCTGCCGATTTTTATTTTATCTTGTTTCATTTTCTCTCCCCGCCAGTCAGGCGTCTCTATTCCTTCCTAAATATAGCGACATTTTTCAACCACGCCCTGCCTGCAGCGCATGTCGTCACTCACAAAATGCACATCCGCTTGCCGCAATGCATTTCTCTCACCGCTCACGATTCTCCCGCATCATTCGGAATTTCATCTCCGCAAGCGCCAGATCGGACGGATTGTCAATATCCTGCACCTCCGTCTCCGGCACGATAATGGGCAGATATCCGTCCGGCAGATCGCCCCCGCATGCCAGATACCGCTTCACATGATAACAGTAAAACTGTCCGCTGTCATGGTACACAGGCTCCAGATCCTGCGACCGTTTCATCGCGTTTTCGGGATAGCAGTACACAAGTTTTCCATCCCGGACCGCCATGCCCCGCTGAGGCGGAAACGAGTAACGCACCACCGGCATCACCCCCGAAGCGTCCCGCTCCACCAGAAGTTCCATTGCCTCTCTCAGCTTTTCCGCTGTCACAAAGGGGGCCGTCGGATAAATGCACGCCATGTAATCAAACGTCTCACCCCGCTCCTCATAAACCCGGAGCACTTCCATCAGCACATCGTCCGTCGTGGCGAAATCGCCCGACGTCTCCTCACTTCGCATAAAAGGAACCACAGCTCCCGCATCCCGCGCGATCCTCGCAATCTCCTCATCGTCAGTGGAAACCATGACCTCACGGAACATCCCGGACTGAAGCGCCGCTTCAATCCCGTAGACTAACATCGGCTTCCCCATAAACTCTCTGATATTTTTCCCCGGAATGCGCTTGCTGCCGCCCCGGGCGGTGATGATTGCGACTGCATTTAACTCTGCTCCCATTTCTGTTCTCCCTATCCTTCTCTATTTCCAGTACAATGAAAGTTTCTCCTTTGCAGCACCCTCAGATAAAGAATACTTTGTCACAAGCGCTGCTGCCACCTGCTTCTCCGTCTGGCCAGCTTCCTGCAGGGCTTCTATCATACAGCGGATACCCTGCTCTATGCCCTGCTTCCTGCCAACTTCAATGCCTTCGCTGATACCTTCTTCACGCCCTTCACTTTTCAACGTTCTCTCATACTTCTCCGCATCAAACTCTTCCAGCAACATACCAAGCACCTCCGCGCGGTTTTCCTTTAAAAATTTTGCAAGAATCCTGTTTTCTATACAGTAATCCACCGCTCCTGCTAACGCTTTCTCTGTACTTGTCTCTTCCCGCATAAACTTTCTTGTAGTATCGACAAATTCTGAGTACTCTTTCAATACCCCACACTTTTCCATCAGCATACCGTTGTGCCCATGGTTGATATTCAGCACTCGCACCGTCAGCTCCACGTCCGCTTTGACCGTCTGCTCCTCAAATGCATCCGAAAGCCTGATTGTCTGCTCCTCCGGCATCTCTTTTGTTCCATTATAGAATACCACGCATTTCGGTGTCGGCAGGGAAATTACCCTCGTTCCATACAGGCTCTTTTCTGACTGCTCTATCACCGTCTGATATTCCTGCGCCAGATAAATCAAAAACCGTACTGGCAGATTCGGACTGCAGGTGCTCTGATGTTCGTACATGCTCAGTGTACCCGCCAGTACAAAGGCCAGATCATTTTTCATTACCACATAAACCGCACTCTCAATCGTCACAATTTCCAATTTTGACGAATCTCTGTAGTCCGTCCCATTCAGCGCATTGTACAGATCTAAAAGCGCCTCCCTGTCTTTCTCAAATAGAAAGCGGAACAGCCTGTCCTTCACATTCCTGCGTACCTTTCCTCTTCGCCCAAATCTCTGAATCTTTCGTCGTTTCCATGCATGTCTTTTCTGTATCATGCTTTCTCCTTCCTGTATTCCGGCAGAAAAGAGAGCATGTCTCCCACAAATGCATGTTCCAGTTTCTGCCGCATCTTCTGTTGTCTGTATAATAGAAAAATCCGACAGAAACTGTCTTTGAACGTGCGGAATGCACCTCTGTTAGAATTTCTCTGATGGATTTATTGTATAGAATTACTTGATAAATGTCAATGGAACTTATGAACGGAATAACGTTTTACACTTTCAGCCTGCACTCCCCATGCACCACATTCAGCCTGTCCGCATTCTTCATAAAGTACAGTGTCTCCAGCGTCTCCCCCATATATCCGAGATACCTGTCGCTCCTCTCTCTCCCCTTCGGCACGCTCAGCTCCTCCGTCCGCATAAGGACCGGGAACAGCCACGCACAGTATTCCCGCAGCACCCTCTTCTTCGCGAGAATCACATTGTAATTATACAGATACCGCTGTCCCAGAATTTCGGGAAAAGCCGCCGCATACGCCGGCTGCAGCTCAGAAAGCGCCTGCAGCAGCGCCTGCCAGTCCGCTTCCTTTATGTACCTTTCGTGGTGGGCATGGATGTCCGGCTCATAGGGGAGCGGATAAGGCAGCACCACATCCACATCATTGTCAAAAAGCCGCAGCAGGTCGTCCTCCCCAAACTCAAATGCACGCCGGTACTGGCACAGCCCGTAATACTGTCCCTCCTCACCGTCCGCACAACCGCCTGTGTCCATCTTATTTTTCCACATCCAGTAAAGTGCCGTCAGCTCACAGTAGTTCCCGTTCCTGTCCGAGATATGCTCCCCGGTGTTGTCCGCAAGGTCAGCCACCCGCACGTCACAGCAGGCGGCGCCGGCCTGGACCGGGAACACATAATCCGGCAGGCTGCCGCTGTCCCTGAGGGGCCTGTCTACGTGGGATTTCGCCATGTACGTCCTGATAAAAGGCATACGGCATCCTACCGGCAGCGCGGAGAGAGGCAGGAACCTCCCAAGCCTCGCATGGAACAGCTTCATCAGCTCCGCATGGCGGGCAAAAGTGAGCCGCCTGTGGTGGCGGAACCCGTAATTTTCCAGCGTCTCCTCGATGACCGGCTGTACCTGTTCCGGGGTGGCGATGAGGACTTCCACCTGCCGTTTCCCTTCCCCGGAAAGCGCCGCCGCATAGTCTGCCACTGTCTTCACGGGAATACCGCCCAGGACAGGGGCGTTGCCTTCCATGTGCGTCACAAGGAAGCAGGATATCTCCCGCTTCGGGTATAAAGTTGTGACTGCTTCGTACACGGCGAGGGCGTAGCCCTGGGCGCCGTAGATTGCCAGTTTCATCCTGATTCTTTTCCCCTCTGTCTCATGCCGGAATTTTTGTTCCTTAATCTTTCAGCAGCGCCATACTGCACCCGTCACCTATCGGGGTTTTGGCAATGCGGATTCCCTGCTCCCGCTCAAACAGATCCACGGCCCGCTTCACGCCCTGGAATACATCCGAAAAATAATCATGCAGTAAAATGCAGCCGCCAGCCGCCAGCCTGTCCCAGAAATACCGCAGGCCGTTGAGCATCGGGACATAAAGATCCATATCGAGGTTCACGAAGCAGAACCTGTCATCCACCCCCTGCATGCTTTCCGGGAAATATCCTTTCCTTACCACGACATTCTGCGGGTAAGTCATTTTTTCCATCACGAGGCCGACCCCCGTTTCCGCAAAAAAAGCCTGGTCCGAAAAACGGCTTTTCCCAAAAGCCCCGCTGCCGGCCTTTTCGTACTGCATGTCACTGCTGTCAAACCCCTCAAACGTATCGCACAGATACAGCTTCCTGTCGGGGAAATAATAATTGATGAACTTCGCGCAGTCCCCCCGGAACACACCGCATTCCGCCACATTTCCTTCTATTTTTTCACTCCTGATCCAGTCAGCATACCCGCTGATAAAACAGATCCTCTGGTCTATAAATAAATCCATAAACCGCAGATCCGCAAAGGCATTCACTACCTTATCCTGCGGCACCCCCAGCTGCACTGCCTGCGCCTTTATCTGTCCTGCCGCTGAGGGGCTGCCGGCTACAGTCAGCAGTATATCAAACGCTCTGTCCGCAATCTGCCCCGGTGCAATAATCGGAATCGCTGACAAGCGCTGTCCCCATAACCTTTCATTGTTGTCCGTATATGCAACGACCTCATATTTATCTGACATCATTACATTCGGCAATATACGCCTGCCAAAATCCCCACATCCCCATATAATCAGTTTCATGACCGTTCTCCATTAACACATCCGTTTAACATAATGTTCTCTTTAATATTCTGCCTCGTAAATTCTTGTGAGAACCACAAAATCCTATTATCTGTAATCCCCATATCAATCAAACCTTGTTTAATCGTCTCCGCTGTATGTTGTACTGTATTAGCAATCAGTATATAATCATAATCTTGAATACTTAAAATATTGGCCGGCTTGTCCACATTCATCCCCTTGTCCCGATAAACCATGTAATTTTTATCCACCCATAAAACAATATCCATACCTTCACTCTCTGTAAGATATCTGTACATTTTCTGTCCCAGAACACCAGCTCCATATATAACAACCTTACTCGCTTTTGGTATTCCTCCGTAGGGCAAAAGAACCTTCGCATCAAACTCTGACATGTCCCTCATAAATATAAGATATTTTTTATACTGCTCCAACTGCGGAGCCATGACATCCCACACGCCTTTTTGCTTGAAGGAGCGCTCCAAATGCGTACACAGAAGCTGATACAGTTTCGCCTCATCCTTCTGCCCTCTTTTGGTCATGCTTTCCTCATTCTGCACATAATGGTAACCACAAATATCCGTCACACATATTTTTTCTGCCTCCAGGACGCTCAGATAAACAACTGCAGCGTCTTCCCCGATAACAATGCGGTTATCAACACACATCTGCGCTTTTTCCACAATTTCCTTTTTAAACAACTTGGTAACCATATGGGGCTGAATGCCATATTCAAAAAAACGCCCTGAGTAAAGCAATGCCGGAAGAAGCTGTTCCCTTGTATATATCCCTATTGGGAAATTATCTTTCACTTGTCTGCTGTCAATTCCGATATCATGAAAATGTCCTGATGATACAATATCAACGCCTGTTTCCTTCTGCGCCGCAGCCATCTTTTCATAATAATCAGATTCGATCCAGTCATCCCCATCTACATAGCTGACAAAATCTCCATTGGCAATTTCCAATCCCGCTTTTCTGGCACTTGTCGAACCGCCGTTTTCTTTATGTATTACTTTTATCCTGCTATCTCGAAGCGCATATTCGTCGCAGGCTTTACCACAAAGATACGAAGAGCCATCATCCACAAGAATAACTTCCAAATCCCTGTAGGTCTGATTTAAAATACTTCCGACACACTGTTCCAAATATTCTGACGTATTATAGATTGGCACAATTACGCTGATCATGTCGCTATCACCTCAATTGTTCTGCTGCTATGACAAGATAAAACTCCGACTAGCAATTCCAATTAATTCAACTCCGGTTTTATCCATAAAATTTGCGCTTCCTTAATCCCTTGATTCACTAAATCCTTCTTTATCTCTATCGCATTGCTCTCATATTTTACAGCTACTATCAAAACATCAAAGTCCAACTGCTTTAACTGCTTTGGTCCGGTCACTTCAAAACAATCATAATGAATATTTTGATAATTTTTATCAATCCAGGCCACTATCTCGCATTTAGGATACCGACGGATTTGACAATAATAATCTCTTCCTATTTCGCCCGCTCCATATATTACTATCTTTTTTCCAAATAATATTTGCATATTCCCGAATCCATAGCATTGTACTTTGAAACTGTCATGACTTGTCCGCTTTAATGCAGCACATAAGGAAACCTTCAGCCAATCTTTTATGAATATGTCTTCAATTTCATTATAACAGCCATACCTCTTCAGTATACTTTCTATTATTTGAAATGCCTTAATGGTCTCTAAAAATGCCTTGCCATTTTGCTCCTGCGTGATAGAGGTATTCCTAACGCAATAATGATAATATGAGGAATCCATAATTGATAACTTTTCCCCCTTTAATACACAGACAATTAAACTTATTAAATCTTCTCCCAACGACTGAGAATCCGGAACTTCTAAATAGCATTCTTTGATAAAATCCGCTTTAAAGAGCTTTGACCAAATCGACGGACTCACATATTCCTCATTGACAGATGACAATATATAGTTTTCTATAAACCTGCTCTTATTTTGTCGAATGTCCACCACCTTGTCACTTAACCGGGACAATATCATTTTCCCTTTATAGTACCCCATATGTACAAAATCTGCTTCCGTAATAGTAAGATTCTCTAACAATCTCTCATACATATTAACATCAATATAATCATCCCCGTCTACAAAACCTATATACTGCCCTGTTGCCACCAACAAACCTGCTTTCCTTGCGCTGACAAGTCCACCATTCTCTTTATGAATCACCTCAATGCGGCTGTCTTTTTCTGCATATTCATCACATATTCTCCCCGAATTATCAGTTGATCCGTCGTCAACCAATATGATCTGAATATTATGATAAGTCTGATCCAAAATACTGGAAACACACTTAGGCAAATACCTTTCCACGTTATAAATCGGTACAATAACACTAATCAAAAAATTCATATTAACAATATCCTCGTAGTATACTTTTGCCCCAAATTAAAAATAATTACATTTGTTTTTGCACTTTCTTCTTTTCAGCCACCAACATCTTTCCAAAGCATAGCGTTTCATCAGACCCTTTGTCTCTCTTCGACAGCCGCATCATTATTTCTATGCTGTCAATAAGTGCTTTTTGTTCTTCTGGTGCTAATTTAGTTTCACAATACCGCTCCGCCATATTGGCGGCACGGAATAACTCTTGACTCATATATTTAAAATAACTGCCATTACTTACAAATTCTTTAATTTCAAACCCATTATCATACAAATGTTCCCTATACCAATATTCGCTAAACCCATTGTAATAAAAATATGGAGCCATATGCGTCAAACAGCTGCACGGAGCAGTTAAAATCAGTGTTCCACCCGGCTTCAGCACTCTGGAAAACTCTTTTAACGCTAATATAGGATTTTTCAAATGCTCAAACACTTCCGTACATAAAATTACATCTATGGCTTCATTGTCTAAAGGCATATCAATAATGTCGCATTGCATATTCAGCCCGGAATAATCCCACGAATTACTTTGGAGTCCTGCCATAATATCATTAGGAACATATTCCCCAAAATCCTGCGCGATATATTTTAAATGTCTACAATAGGGCTCATATTTTTGCTCTCCTGCCCCCGCATCCAACAGTATTTTCCCAGAAGGCAGTCTACTTAAATGATCTATAACCCATTTATCCCTCACTTCTTCATTTCTAAAATCTCCTAAAATATCATATATGGATATAATTCTATCCCCGCTATCATCTCCCAACAATTCTGCCAGCTTTGCCTTTATCTCGTCAAAATGCTTTGTGCTTGTTATGCATATGTAATCATAATCATATTTCCCAATATTTTGCGGTTCTATATACCCGGTCTCATTCGAATGAATGCTGTCGCTATACCCAATTACAACAAATTTAGTCTCAAGATATCCCTTCACCTTTTTATAGTTCTCGCCAACCCCATATACAATAATCTTTTTCATTTTTTCCTCCAAATTATAAAATAAAAGAGTTAAATCAAAATCCAATCAGTCGGACATATATCCGTCTGTTCATATAAATTAATCCATCTTTTTGGCGCAATCACAATCTTATTCTCGTTTTGATTCAACCACGCTCCCCACCAGCTAAACGAACTGTTAGCGATAATATTATGTTTGCATCGGCTCATAAGATACATGTCATACCAATCCTGATAATCTTCAAACATATCGCTTTCTATATATATTGCATCAGGTATTTTGAAGCATTCCTTTACCCACCTCATATCATTAGAGAAAAAACAGAATGTGCATGACCCAAGTTTATCTTTCATTATTTTTACAGCTCTATCATAATATTGCTGCGTACATATACCACCATATATAGGCTGCACCTCTTTTGTTACATAGTCTCCCCTTCGTATATGGACACTCACACAATTTAATTCCTGTATCCTTTTTTTCACCTCAACTAATTTCTCATCATTATTAGCATTAAATGTAAAGTCTTTCCTTAATTCATTTTCTACCTGTTGTGCAAAATAATAATTTTGATAATACCCACATAAAATACCGCTTGTTATATTCTGCAATACCATATTTACGGTTTTATCCCTATTTTCACGGATATCTTCAACGTGTATTCTAAAATTCTTATAACCTGCATCTATTTTCGAATTTTTCTCTATTATTTTATTTTTCTGAATATCGCCTCCAAAATTTAAAGCTATATTATTAAAGACGTCGCATAAAACAAACTCCCTATTGCCCGGTGTAAGATATGTTTCTATGTTTGCAATTACATGCTTTCCCTGTCGCAAATAGTTTTTAGCTAAAGCATATTGAAACATCTGATTTCCTAAACCGCCCATAAAATATATCATTATTGTATTTTCATCTATTTTTGCGCATTCGTCTGAATATTCCAAAGTTTTTAACGGTTGCTCCTCTACTTTGAATAATACAATATCGTAAATCCCATAAGTATTTTCTAATGTTTTCTGAATATCCCCATAATTGTTTTTAACCGCAATTACTACTTTTCCCTTAAACCCTTCAAGCGCTTTCGGCGGATATACTTCTTTATCAAAAAACCATGTACCCCATTTATTTTTATCGCTGTCAACAAAACCAGCTATGTCTGCGCATTGATTGTAATAGTAATACGCTTGTTTTCCAAATCTTCCACATCCCCAAATCATTATTTTCATTTATATACTCTCCATAGCCAGCCGATATTTCTGTCCGTCATCACATCTTTTTTCAAAATGGAACAGCCCAAATCTATAGCCCCCGTTATGCGTATCCTCATCATATTTATGTATGTTGACGTTATACTCAATCTCTGCTTCGGTAGCACACGAAAACTCAATTAACTCCATATCCGCGAAAGAATCTATCACTGTCGCAGGATAAAATATCCTGTGCGCGTTAAACTCTATCCTCTCTCTTCCAATAGGCACAGAAATATACAAATGCCCTCCCTTCTTAAGCTTCTTCTGTATTTTAGTGAAGCACTTAAAACATGCCTCCGGATCCACAGGATCCCCGTATCTGCCAAGCCCAAAATGTTCCAGCGAACACAGGGCGGAAAGACTCCCAATGCTTTCATCTGGAACCTGTCTTAATGTTGTCGCGTCATCTATAATTGTATGCAGTCCCTCAATCTGTTTCGGAAAATTACGCACATCTATCATGGTAACGTCGATTCCCATAGCCAGCAAATGCGCTATAAACCCATCTACTCTGGAGCCAATATCAAAATGTTCCTTCTGCCCGGATTTACCGATCAGCTTCGCCGCCCACAAATCCTGCCAAAAATAATTTTCGATTGTTCCTGCATCCGCATATTTATCGGTAATCACGGGCCACAGATTCTGTTCCCGCACGGCAAAAGTTTCCCTTTTGTTTAAACGTCGGTAAACAGCCAAGTCCCGTTCGAAAAAGGTACCACGATACTCACCTAATGCCGCGCAATAATTCGTATAATTTTTCTCTCCCAAAATCGTCCGTATTTCTTCCCTATCAGTATTCCCGCATGGCATTTTTACGGGGAACAGGAAGACACATTTTTTCAGATTAATCTCTTCTTCCTGACAAACTTTATAAACGGCATCCACGCTTTTATTAGCCACAATAATGTAATCATATTGTTTAGGAGAAGGCAGCTCATCACTTTGGTAAACAAACTTATCCATAAAAGAATTTTTTGATTTCTTTGTTTCAATAAATCCAATAATTTCACCTTCATATCCGTTTTCTATAAATTGCTTGGCAATGCCGCCTGTTCCCCAAACTAAAAGTTTCATTCTTCCGTCTCCCGGTTCTCCATTTTAAAGTACATGCTCGCAATTATAATTCACTCACGATTTCAAATAGCGAAAAAAATTTGCTGTTTACTCTGCTTTTTAGGCTCTGGTAAATATTGTCAAATTCATCCACAACAGTCACTATAATTGCATCAACCTGTGGCAGATTATCCTGCGGGTTTCTTATTTCATATCTCAATGACTGTTTTCTATAATCTCTGTCAATAATATAAGCTATTTTGATATTCTGTTCCTCTAATTCCCCGATTAAGTGCTTTCCCAACATGCCATATCCATAAACGGCAACCTGTGTTATGTCATACCGTTTTAAATAATCGGATACGCATATGTTTTTTTCGCGCAGTTCCATCCATCGGTCAAAACATTGTGCTGTTGCTAAATAATTATTTATTGCATTATTGTCTACATATCCTTCACTTGCTTCCCGGTTATCCGCGCAAACGAATCCGTCATCTGTTCCCAAAACATCTTTTTGTGCTCTGAGGACAGCATTCAATTTCCCGTATCCGTATTCTTCATCCGGTTCCAGCTGCATGCCCTCTCCCCACTCATTCCAGGAATTAATAAACACAAATTCATTATTTTCCTTTAAACTCTTCTTATAAATTTCACACATCCCATTATAAAAGGAATCAATGGAAAAATTCTTAAACAAAACTCCATCATGTCTCCCCCGTCTTGGCGTATCATCCAGATTCGGGACTCCGCAGTAATAAGTCCTGTTGCCATTAATCAAGGATTGCCTGCAAATGTTTTCCCATAACAAGTCATAATCAATGAAATGTATGCCATTTATTGCCGGTTCCAATTTCCAAACCATATGTGGCGCCTGCAATACTAACGCATCTAATCCGTACAGATTTTTATAGCTGTGCATTCCAATGAAATAGAGAGTCTGCAGCCGGTTTTCCCGTGCCAATTTATTCCAATAATCTATCATCTGCGGCAGGCAAGGGATTGTATCCGGGTGGTAAAACAAAAAAACAGGTGAACCATTTATTTTTATATAACGGTCATCAGAAAAAAAGGGCAGCAAATATTCAAAGTGTGCTTTCCACTCCTCTTCTCTCCCATAGTTTTGTTCGATCAAAACACCACAGTCAGTTGATTTCGATTTGTCTTCAAATTTATCCGCCCACGAATTTCCCTCAAGATTGCTCCATGTCCTTGCCCATCTTCCATTTGCCCAGCAGAAGCAAAACGGCATATCGATTTCTTTCCACTGCAAAAGATTTTCCGCCGGTTTTTCTAAGATTTTTCGTCCATCTTTAAAATAATAGTGATAAAAACATTGTCCATCGATCCCATATTTTTTCATCAATGACGACTGCCACTCCATAGTGCTTTTCTCTAATAAATTGTAATAATAATTATTAAAAGGTCTTATCGGTTGTTTATGTCCTTCATACAAAGGCTCTGCTTTGCGAAGTGCAGTCCATTCTGTAAATCCTTCTCCCCACCACTCATCGTTTTCCGTAACTCTATGAAACTGTGGCAAATAAAAAGTCAATGTCCTAATCCTTTTTTTCAACTGATATCTCCTCCTGCTATTTAGGGATATTTCCACTCATAATTGTTCTTATCCTGCGCTCCTGCACATTTAAAAAAAGCAGTCATAAATTTGACCGGATTATATAATAATTCAATATTTCTTTCCACCTTTTCAACCGGCCAGTCCCACCATCTGATTTTCAGAAGAGTATCTACTTCCTTCGGACTAAAACGATATCGAATCACCTTAGCCGGAACACCTCCCACAATTGCATACGGTGCCACATTCTTCGTCACTACCGCACCCGCAGCAATCACGGCTCCATCCTCGACGCAAACCCCCGGAAGGATGCAGACATTTGCGCCAATCCAAACATCATTTCCAATAACCACCGATCTGTTATCCCTTAACTCGCTATTTTCAAAGGGCGCATTATCTTTATGTCTGCCGTATTTTTTTATATACGCCCGTCGTATGTCATGTTGTTCCCAAGCATAAAAGCCTGCATTATCCAGAAATGGGCTCGTCGTTATACAGTCTAATGAATGGTTGTTCCAAATTTTTGCAGTTCCGTTAATGGAACAATACCGCCCAATTGACTCTGCAATGGGATAATACTCTAATAATTCCCGATATCCGTATGTATATCTCCCTACCCTGCATCCTCTGTACATAATATCCTCAGTATGACAAGCCGTATTTTCCGACACATAAAAGCAATCCTTCACTGTATAACCCATCTGCTCCAGTTCATCCGATATTCCGCTGTCATATCTAATGACTGCAACTATAATGTAATCCTTCCCTGGAACCACTGCTTTGGGAAGCTTTACAGGATAACCAAGATATTCCTCCATTTCTTCGGCCCGCCTATCAATAAATCCGGCAATCAAAACGTGATGCTCACACAACACCTTTTCAAGTATGGCTCCGCCGTTTCCGGCACCCCAGATATAGATATTCCTGCCGTTTACATTTGCTAACATTCTATTTTTCTTTACTTTGCACAGTTCTTCGAAGAAACACATTATTATTCTCCTAGTTTGCTTTGTTTCCTTTCTCCTTCCCACTTCTTAATGACACCTTTAAAAAAAATCAAGGGATAGTGCTTATAGAGATACTTATTGTGGGATTTGCAAATCGTTTCGCTGTATCTGTCATAATCAAATCTTTTTTTATAAATATCTAAAAATTTTGTCATATTCAGCGATTCATATATTCCCTGATATTTTGTACGCTGCCTTAACAAAATACACTGTAACTGCTCCTGAAACTCCTCCTTCGTGATTACAAGATCCTTTAGGTTTTTCTTCGCTTCATCATAATACTGATTATCATGTATAAGCTTATCAATTTCTGAAAACAAATCCTCTTTTCTATAAAAAGAAAAATGCACCTTATCCGGATTTATTAGGTAGGTCTTCGGATCCGTAATACCATTTGGTTCGTCACAGAATGTAATGGGAATGCATCCGTTTTTGCAAGCAAACTGTGTTAAAACTCCTCCCCCAAGAGGATATGTTGACAGATAAATATAAGCCCGTTGTAACAGAGCATCCAAATCTTTTCTTTCATCAATCTGGTAAAATCTGTCCGGATAACCTTGTTTAATCCTGTCTAAAATCTCACTCTTGCCATTGCCTGCATATACAAAACACATATTGCTGTCTTGGTCAAGTATATGCCTAACTATCTCTTCATAAAGATTATTGGTTGCACCGTCTATTTTATATATGCTGCCTCCCGAAAAAACAAATCTTCTTTTGCTGTCATCAAATGGTAGTCCTTCAAATGCATACATCTCTCTGCTATCAGGATAAAACGGCAGAATTAATAACTTCTCAGAATCAATTTTTCTATATTGCAACGCTATGTTATACCCATAATTACGGAATCCGACAATATAATCTGCCGCACATTTTCCCAGCCAATAAGCATGATCCGTCAAATCAATCAAATATCTGAGACACTTTCCCTTTATTGTAGAAAAAACCCCTGCACCCGCCACATCATCTGGCACTGAGTAAAAGAAAAATGAAGATGCTGAACTCTCTTTTAGGTATTTCTGCAGAATCCTCATCCTATCTACAATCCCACATCTGGGTATCACCTTGCAGCAGACACTCTGATTGTTCCCAAATATTTCCTGAAATTTATACTGCATGGGAACGGACTCATATATAATATAATCTACATAGTAGCCCAATCCGATCAATGCATGTAAATATATCATAGCCAGACCGCGGTCGTACAGACCAAAGAAATCGTAAAAACAAACCCTGTGTTTATCTGCATTCTCTATGGTCGTATCACCTAAAATCTGATATGCTGTCTTGGCCGTAATTTCCTCTACTGTGTCGCTCGTCATTTTATAATTTGACTCCCAGTAAAGATGGCTTAAAAACCTCAAATATGACAATGTCTGCACATAATCCTTATTCCTGTAGGCTCTGCGTAATTCTGTCTCTCTTTTTGCAAAATCTTTAGCCAAATTGGCATATTTATAATTCCTTCTATTCATTTACACGCCTCAAAAAATTATGCATCCTATTAGCATCAATTTCTAAACTTTTTCCCATAGAAATCCTATTTTTCAAGAAAACTATAGTTATCCTAATTCATAGCACTTTTCAAAGGATTTATTTAATGTATATCCTGCCCCAAATCCTTCCTTAAATCTTGCCAACCCCATATTCAGTTCTCTTCCCTGATTTTCTGTACATATGCCTGGTATAAGTTTTTTTATTCCTTTTACCAGCGCCTGTTCAATCAAATGGTAAATTAAAAACTCCATCGGAAAACATTTCAAATATTCCTGATCAGAAGAGAGGTATTGTGTATGAAATATCTGCTCAAAAAACGTAAATATCATGCTTCCTGCAATTAATTTATTCTCCAGATATACTCCATAAAAAAGAATCTCTTTTGGAAATCTTTCAAACTTTAACTGCACCAGATCTTCATAGCTATGTACACTTTTCAAACCCATTATCATATAGAGCGTCTATCCATTCTCTTGTCCGATCAGTTGAAGCATCATCCAAAATAATCAGTTCCACATTCGAATAATCTTGTTGTAGCAGGCTCTTTAAACAATCTTCTATAAATGTTTCGTGATTATAAACCATCAGTCCTATTGACACCAAAGCTTCGTTATCCATATATGCTCCTCTTTAAAAGACCTTGCTATAGTCTTTTAGTTTGAAAAACTTCAAATAAAGCAATTTATATTATTAAAAAGGTCCTGTCTGGAAGCACTTCCGACTTCTCAATTCTTGCACCATTCAAGTCCACAAGTTCTTTCAGTGCTAACGTTTCGCCTGGATATTCCTCACGATTCAGTTCGTCAAAAACAATGACGCTCCCCTTAATACACGTTTTCAATATATGCTGAAGGCAAATCTTTGTCGGCTCATACAGCGCCATATCAAAATAAGCAAGAGCCGTAATCCTCTCAGAATGTTTTTTATAATAATCCGGCACAGTTTTCAGCACGTCACCTTTTACAAATTTAACTGTATTAGTACGATACAAAGAATTTTCGCGCGTATGATATGCCATAAGTTCTGACAAATACAATTCATATTGATCTGGAACTGCATACACTCCCTCAGATATTACTTCTGACGGCCTGTCATTTTCTCCAATATCCTCCCCTGGATATCCCCCAAATGTATCAAATCCAACAATGCGCCTGTTCAAATTATATGGTTCATATATAGCTCTAAGATTCTCAAACAGTATGGCATCCTGCCCCCACCACAATCCGAAGACCAGAATGTCTCCAGGAATATTTAAGATTTTCTTATATACCTCTTCTCTAAACAAAGTACTTGCAAGAACCGAGCTTCTCATATACAAGCCAAAATTTGTCAGTAATTGTTCATCCACCATAGGACGTCTTTTAAAAAGATCTACTAATTCTTTCCGCAACATTGCATGACGGTCATCCGCCTTTATTCCCTGGCTTCCACCCCCCCCCCTTGATTCAAAGCGTATATCTTTCTGTATATTATTCATAACTGGTCTTCTCCCTCCTCAGATTCATCCTTATTTTGGGCCCATTCGACACAAATTTTATTTATCTTGTCTCATAACATTTTTCAAAGGATTTATTTAATGTATATCCTGCCCCAAATCCTTCCTTAAATCTCGCCAATCCGATGTTCAGTTCTCTTCCTTGATTTTCTGTACATATTCCAAATGTAAATTTATTCATTCCTTTTACCAGAGCCTGTTCAATCAAATGGTAAATTAAAAACTCCATCGGAAAACATTTCAAATATTCCTGATCAGAAGAGAGGTATTGTGTATGAAATATCTGCTCAAAAAACGTAAATATCATGCTTCCTGCAATTAATTTATTCTCCAGATATACTCCATAAAAAAGAATCTCTTTTGGAAATCTTTCAAACTTTAACTGCACCAGATCTTCATAGCTATGTACACTTTTCAAACCCAGTTTGCTTAAGTTTAATTGCAAGACCTCATAAAACTGCCGGACTTCTTCTTTGCTCTCCAGTTCACGAAATTCCAGATTATTCTTTAAGGAGTACCTGTAGTCCCTCCGCTTTCCAGATGTAAAGCAGGCAGAGATATCTTCCCTATAAAATTCCAGCGGCATATAAAAATTCAGTTCGCTATATTGTAGAAACCCTCGTTGATACAGAAAATAATCCAGTAAATCAGTGTTACTCTTTTGAAAAATTCCAGGCGTCATCTTCAGATAACATCCTGCATATCCATCTCGACACAATTTTCCCTCAAACACATCCATCAGTTCCATTATGGCTGAGGACGAATAGATCTGCTCCGATATGATTATGCCGCCAAACGTTGTCCCTTTATGGGAAAAAAATATCTTTTTCCCATCCGTTTCTGTCTCACATGAAAGAATAACCGCAACAAGATTTTCTCCTTTATAAAACATCAGAGAGCAATCTGTAAATTTTCCCGTCGCATGATAATTTATAAATTTTCTGGTCTGAAGAAATGTACCGTTCATACTCTCTTCCAGTACAAACCTGTCCCATAGCGAAGCTTTATCCTCTGTATATTTCTTAACTGTCAGAGCCATATGTAACCTCTCCATAATCTCACTTCTTTAGCACGGCATATCCAACCCCTGTTTTTCCCATGCCATTGCCATTATAAAAAAGATACTCTCCGCCGTTTGTTGAAAGCTTAACAGGATAACACGCCATTTCTGCGTCCCAGCCTTCCTGCGATTTTTGCAGGCCTGCTCTTTTGTCATCTCTTATCCAGTCAATCCCATTTTCCGAAGTAGCATAACCGACTATATAATCCTTGGATACCAGATCTCTCGTATAATACATCTCATATCCGTCATTGGTTTTATATACTTTAGGTCTGCCAATGCGATACTCTGCACCTTCGGTATCAACGCATAAGCAGGTATCTTCTTTGGGAAAAGTTATCCCATCTGTCGATGCTGTATACCATATGTTATATACCGGGTAATAATTATCACCAATTTTTTTCCAGTCATTAATAACGGCATAATAGCATTTAAAAATCCCATCTTCATACAGCACTGTATGAATGCATCTTCCGTACCTTCCTTGTGGTGATCTATCCATTACAGGCACTTCCGAATACCGTTTAAACGTTTTTCCTCCATTGTCACTGATCGCAACTCCCGAAAATGCAAAAAATTTTACTTTTTCCACATGCTGAAAACCAACATAATAAAGATAGAGTCGATTGTTGACAGGCAAAATATCTCCCAAAATAACTCCATTGTCATCAAAGCATCCTGGATTCCCAATGTCGAAAGACGGTTGAGCACTGACATATAATACATTGCTTGGATTTTTCTCTTCTACATCAATATACTTAATCCTGCTTATTCCCTGTGCATCTCGCACCCCACCCCATATTCTGATGACGCCTTCCTCTACTTTTAAGGCGTGAGGTGTCATAAATGTATCTAGTTCCCATGTATGTTCACCAGAAGGACAGTATATTTTTCCTTTCTTCTTCCAGGCCACTATAGCGCCTCCTTCCATCACTTAACTTCAAATTGTTGGTATGATGTTCTGTTCAACTTTCTTGCTGGATTTCCTACATAAACGCACCCCTCATCCGGCAAACTTTTTACTGTCACTGCTGCCGCACCAAATACTGTATCCTTCCCCAATTGAACGTTGTCTCCCAGTGTTGCATTTACTCCCAGAAACGAAGCCTCCCCAATCCTGCAGAAGCCGGAAACCACACAATGTGATGTAAGCCAGCAGTGATCCTCTATCACCGTACGATGTCCAACATGGTTCCCGCTCCACAGCACAACGTTGTTCCCGATTTTTACATGATACTGAACGGTATTATCTTCAAATATAAAAGTATTTTCTCCCACTTCCACATTGCGCCAGACAAAAGCGTGTGAACTAATATATGATGCGCAGGTATAACCCATCTTTTTACACAATTCAAACATCCGCTTTCTTACCCGGTTTAATTGAACATAGGTTATAGCCACAAACACTTCATAGTCTGTTGGCGCATAAACTTCTTTCATGCTTTCAAATTCGATCACCGGCAATCCGAACAGTGTATCAAATGATTTGAATTCCTTTTCTACCGCAAAAGCCGCCACCTCATACTCTGAGTCAAATGTAAAATATTCATAAGCTATTTCCCCAAACTCTCCGGCTCCCACAATAACCAGTTTCTTTGTCTTTTCCATATTCTTTTCCTTTAATATTGGTTCACAGCATCTATTATGTAATTGACTTCTTCCTCTGATATTCCATAATACATAGGAATACTAATTTCAGTGTCTGCAATTTCTTCCGCTATTGGCAGCATTCCTTTGCCGGTATTTAAATATTTATACGCGCCCTGCAGATGAATAGGAATTGGATAATGAATCGTTGTTCCGACTCCATGACTGGTCAAATACTTTTCAAAATTATCCCTGTCCTCAATTCTAAGAGCAAATATATGCCATACATGTTTTCTGTCTTTTTGTCGGCCTGGCAAAAATACCTTATTATTCTTGATTTCCTTCAGATATCGATCCGCCACCTTCTGCCTATATACATTCCATTTATCCAGGTTCTGAAGCTTTACGAGCAGTACGGCTGCCTGTATCTCATCCAGCCTTGAATTATTTCCCGCATAAATATGATGATACTTATAATCTGACCCGTAATTGGCAAGTGCCCGTACTTTGTCTGCAATCTTCCTGTCATTTGTGGTAACTGCTCCGGCGTCTCCCATGGCTCCAAGGTTTTTCCCCGGATAAAAGCTGAATCCTGCCGCATCCCCCAGATTGCCTGCTTTCTTACCTTTATATATTGCTCCGTGCGCCTGGGCTGCATCTTCAATCACAATTAATCCATACCTTAAGGCAATGTCGTTAATCTCATCCATGTCAGCGGTTTGTCCATACAAATGAACTGCCATAATAGCTTTTGTCTTCTTTGTTATCTTAGCTTCAATAAGAGAAGGATCCAGTGTATAGGTTTCTATATCTGGCTCTACTAAAACAGGCAGCGCCCCTGTATATGTCACCGCCAGCGCTGTTGCTATAAAAGTATTAGACGGTACTATAACTTCATCACCCTCACCAACATCAAACGCTCGAAGCAAAAGATATAGCGCGTCCAAACCGTTCCCACATCCTACGCAATACTTTGCACCACAGTATTCTGCAAACGCTGCTTCAAACTCTTCAACTTTTTGCCCCCGGATAAACCAATTGCTTTTAACCACATCCCCTATGCTTTTTTGTATCTCATTTTGCAGTTCATTGTGCATAAATTCAAAGGATGCAAACGGAATGTGCATCATGTTCCTTCTCCCTTTCCGTCCCTCAACTTTAAAAATTCATCATAATCCCTTATGTAATCTTCTTCCCGATAAGGCTCCGATGCGAGTACCAGCAAAACTGCATCTTTTGAAAAGTCATACATTTCACGCCACATATCATTTGACACGTACAGCCCTTCATATGGTTTTTCCAAAGAGACGATCTTTTTCTCTTTTCCGTTATCCAAAAGAATTTTGCATGACCCATGTATGCATACCAGAATCTGCTCCAAATTTTTATGTGCGTGGAAACCTCTATGTACATCTGGTTTGGTATCATACATGTAATACACCCTTTTTATTTCAAAAGGTATGTCACTATATTCTTCTAACGCAACCAGCATCCCCCTGTCGTCACCATGCTGCTGAAATGCATACTTGACTACCTGCATATTATGCCTCCTCTATCATTGCCCAAAAATCATTTCTCCAATGTTCTCCTTCTGCCGCCTGTCTCCCGCTGGAAAGTTTTCTATCATCTTAATAAAATGTTCAATTCCCAAATATCTTGTCCCTTTTTCCATATATACCCCCCGCAGATACCCCTCCTGCATTATCGTTTCATACTGCAGGAACAAGCTTTTCAATTCTTTTTCATTTAGATGGCTCGATTCTATTTCATATTTCTCCACATTTTCACTCTGCAAATTAATGGAGTAAAAATATCTATTAATTATATTAAAAATATATAATATACTTTTTCCCTGAGGCATAGAAAAACGAGAACCCATCCATCCGAAACAATTATCTGCTTCTTGACAAAGTGTATTACCAAATTCCGCCTTCTCTACCTGACGGGTCTTTTTGTTCACTTTTAATATCATACGGGCCTTTCCAGGAAAAAAATAAACAAAGTCCGCATATTCGGCATTCCCAACAAAACAAGGCGAAACACTTTGTATGTCAACATCAAATTTGATATCTCCTATTTTAATCAATTCAGTTTTACACGTACGCAAATCATATATACGGATATCTCCTCTTTGATTAGTCATCCACAGTTCATCCTCTTCCGTCCGCAAGACTGAAGAGTAGCATTCCTTCTTATCACCTATTTCTTTGTACTCGTATGTTTCGTTTTGCATATTGTATATGGCAATGGCATTGCTACCCTGCACAGTTAAATAAACATTTTTCCCACATGTACAACTTTGGAGCCCTACCTGTATCAACTCCCCTTTATATCTAAAATCCAAATATTCCGCTTCGCAAGTTTCCAAATTAAATTTAAGGATATAAGGATAATGGTAAGGAAACATAAATACGCATTCTCCATACACAGCACATGCTATAAATTTATCTATATTTTTTGTCCGTTCCCTCAGCATAAATGTCTTAAATTCACGCGTCTTTATATTATACGTACACACGGAATCCGCATTAGCCGGCACCAAGCATATGATATTCCCTACCTTTAATATGCCGATATACAATCCCTCTATTATATTTTTTACCGGCAGTGGAATGCATTCCAGCTCTCTTTTGGATATATCAAATTTACACAACAGATTATACCAATATGAAACAAACCAAATATCTTCTTCCGCCGTAAAGCAGACAGCCCATAAGCGTTCCTTTTCCAACTCCTCACCCCTTTGCTGCTTTAGCCGTAAAATCTTTTTGTCGCACAATATCCAAATTCTGTATCATCACCGGCATCCCCTTCTCCCGGCACAGCCCCACTACACTACTCCCATCCCCATAATAAGCATCACTCAAAACCACCGCCCGATCCATATCGGCGCTGTCATCATAAATCCCCCACCCCTCCGCAACATACCGATCCCGAATCTCCTGATACCCTTGCCACAGCTCCGGCCTCATAGACTCAATCGTCGCCCGAATCAGCGGGTGCGGCCTCCATAACAGCGCAACCTCATCCCTGTTCTCCTTGAAGATGCCAAACACCGACTCCATCTTTCTGAGCATTTTTTCACTGTGCTGCAATAGCGCACTCACACTCGTATTATAAAAAACAATCTTCTTCCAACTCCCGTCCGGCTTTTCAATAATCCTCAGCCACTCCGCCGGAATCTCCAGATCTTCTCTTTTTGTATTCAGAACCTTGTCAATCTTCGGTGACCCTGTCCCCAGAAACTTCTTCTCCAGGAACTTCCTGTCCACATGCTCACCGGGCAGTCCCATTTCCTTTGCAGCCTTGATATATTCATTGATGTAAATCTGCCGCATATTTTCCGACTGCACAATTACCTTATGGGCAAAAATTGTCCCCGGTGTAAAGCAGAAATGCTTCATCCCATCAATCGCTGACTGATTGCCAGGATCAATTTCACTCAGAATGAAATAAGGAATATACACTAATTTGTCTGTAAAATTTCTCAAATTTTTGGCATAGAAATAAGGATGCACGCTGGTCACATGATTACATTCATCGTAAGGATTGTGAATATAGATTTC
The DNA here is from genome assembly GCA_965114645.1 of uncultured Lachnospiraceae bacterium. Taxonomy (GTDB): domain Bacteria; phylum Bacillota; class Clostridia; order Lachnospirales; family Lachnospiraceae; genus UBA3282. The sequence goes on from CBCOZL010000001.1 coordinate 184,009, forward strand.
ATCCGGCCTGCGCGCTTCCAGATCATATGCATCATAACGGGTGACCGGCACATACGCCGGATACTGGTCTCCCTCATAGTGCTCTTCCCTGAAACTCCCATCCGGGTTCTTATCAAAATACGGAATGGGAATCACATAGGCATCGCAGCCAGGATCGGCATCCGCTGCCTTCCAGACGCTCTCCAGGGAATCCCACATGGATGCTTTATAGGGAAGAAACACGATTTCTTTTCTGTCTTCCGGCAAATCATACTTGATGCCGTTTTTCAGCCCCGTCAACTGCTTTTGAATTTTTTTTGACACTTTCCGGCACGCATTTTCATCAGACAGGCTCTCGCTCATCTGATAAATGTTCTCGCAGTATTCCTCGAGAATATGTACAAGATTCGCGTGCTTTTCACCTAATGTGTCTATGTAAGTGCCGAGGGCAATCGCCGACTCCTGGCACTGTGCCAGAGCCTCTGCAGCCCCCTGCGGATTGGAACGGACAGTTTTTGCAATCGCGTCATTGGCATGAAGCAGGGTATCTGCCATCTGCAGCATGTCTTTTTTCCTGTATCGTTCCACTGCTCCTGCCTTCCTTTCATAAAAAAATCTGACATAAAATATGTCTTGTCTCAATTATGACAATTCCATACTTTATATCAGATTTCTCTGCTTCTCTATGCAATTTACTCTGCAAAACAGGCGAGCCGGGAAATGCTTACACCACCGCCTCCACCACAGTCTTATCCCCGACTGTGATTGTTTTTACACCGACTTCTTTCTTTTGGTTAAAGTTAAAGCTGAGCATATAACCTTTATTCTTGTGATAATAATTCAGATAATCCACAAGCTGCTGTTCGCCGCGCTCGTTGTATTCATCTCCGTGCCAGATCTTTAATTCGACTATGAACTGCTCGCCGAGGTAATCTACAATGACATCCGTGCGTCTTTCATCTCTCGTCTGCGCTTCGAGATAATAATTGCCACTTCCATTAATAATAGGTTTTAAGTACAGCAGGAAAAACTTTCGACCGTATTTCTCGATGAACTTCATATCCCTCTCGCTGTATATTTCCGTAAAATAGGAAACAAACTTTTCCAGAACCAAATCCATATCCAGTTGATTGTTCTTAATGAATCCGATTCTGTCGCTTCCGCCCTGCGCGTAGATGTCGCTGCGAATTGCTTCCTTTGCCATAAACATATTCAGCAGGCACATCTCAAACAAGCGGTTCGCCACCGTCACACAGCCGTTTTCCTCCTTCAAAAACCCAAACATAACGCCAAGGTTTATAGACTTTACTTCCAGACTATGCGGAATCCTTTTTCCGCAATATATGATATCCTCCACTATTTTGTAAAGATCATCGTAAGTATCAAGCTGTTTCACCATGTTCTCAAACAACAGATTGCTTCCCTTTAATATCACATCAACTGCTTTATCAATGCCCTCTTTGGACCACGCCTTTTTTGCATCCTCAAATCCCACACTTCCCATGATCTTTTCATCGATACGCTTACAGATCAAAGAGGTGAGCATCGGATAGCCCGAGGTATAGGCATAGATTTCATCTGCCACAGCCCGTATGTCCATCCCTGTATGATAATCAGCTTCATATTCCGACAGCATGCCTGCAATCTGTTCCGATGAAAAATTCATCTCAATATCAAAGTCAGCAGCAATGTTCCACGGGCTGTTGTACTGGTGTTCCGATTCGGGGCGAAGTTTCAGCTTCAGGTTTTTAATGCTGTATACCCCAGCAAGGATGACTGAATGAAAAATTGGCTTTCGATCCCGTTTCAGATAGGCACCTCTCAACAATGCAAGAAATTTAACAAACACCTGATTATTTCCCGCACTGTCCACCTCGTCAATAATAAGCACGATCGGACGGACGCTTTCACTGCACATACGGCTCAGGAGCTTAAACATCTCATCCATTTCTATCTGAGGATTCTGCACAATAAAATCCGACACCATACCATACAGTTTCTGCGCTTCCTCATCTACCCGATTTTCAAGAGCATCACGCAGCATACTTACAAAGGCAAGAGAAAATGTATCCCCACTCTCAAATTTTTCATCCGGCATCTCCTGAAAATCCAGAGAAAACACAAAATAATCTTCCGCCAAATACTCAGCCAAAGCCCGCAGCGTGGTAGTCTTCCCGTACTGTCTGCCCTTATTGATGACAAAGTATTTTTTTCTGTCTACCAGTTTTCTCTTAATTTGTGCCGTCCTGTCATCCAACCGCACCATATAATGTTCTTCCGGCCTGCACAATCCCTCTGTATTGAAATATCTCGTCATACCCTCTACCTCCCGCATTTCCTATAACGATATTCTAATATTTTCTCCACGGAATGTAAAGGAATCTGCTATAAAGTATGAAATTGTCAAGGTACCTATAAACTTGAATCATCATAAGAATTAGCCGGGCGTTTCCGCCTGCGTCTTATAGCTATATAAGACCGCTTCGCTCCGTGTAGGCCACGGTCCTGGCATATCGGAAAGCCGTCAAAAAACAGCTCAGGTAATGCCGTCTGGGAGCTGCCTTCCGGCAGCCTTCCCGGCCCGCTGTATTCTCACACAGCATTTATGTGCATCATGTATCTCTGCGATCCGTCCGCCTTACGGCATCATCCGATAAAACCTTCCATCCAGACGTCCGCAGACATATGGATATGGGTTCATTCCCAGAGCTGCATGAATCAGCCTATTCTCTTTTCCCCTCCTGCGATTTTCTGTAGATCTGCTCTATCCTCCTCGCCCCGTTCAGCGCGATGGAACTTTGAAAACCACAGGTTTCACAGATGAATCCCTCCGCCAGACGTTTCCCCTCTGACCCGCATGACGAGCAGATACTGCCTGTTCCTTTGGAAGAAATCTCCACCAGGGTGATGCCATTTGTCTGGCATTTCTGCAACATTCTTCTTCGGACATATCCCTGCGGACTTTCCGAATGTTTCCTGTTTGCCGGTTTATAACCGGGCTTCTTTTTGTGAATGGTGACAGGTTTTGTGATAACGATTGTGTGCGGCTTTTCCGTTTCCAGCATCTGATTGATTCCGGCGTTAATATAGGACTCCATCTTCGCCTGTTCTTTCTGCTTCTGACGGTCATACTTGACGCCTCCAAGGTTATTCACCTCGATGTCCGCCGCCTTTTTCCTGTCGCCCTCGTCCATGCTTTTCCGATAACTTTTCCGCATCCTGCTTCGTTCCCGGTTTTTCTCCATCAGCCGCTCACTTTTCGCGGATGCCAGTTCCCCCAGGCCTTTCCCATAGATCGTCCCGGAAGACAAAGTACACATATCCCGGTATCCGAGATGCACGAAAATGGTATTTTGAAAATCTTTGTGCCGCCGTATCTTCTGATTGACTGGAAGCGCAATCGCGGCGTCGTTTTTTCTGATACAGATGCGGAGCTGTCTGTCACATGTCCTGCTGTCTTTCAGCGGAAGCCTGACTCTCTTTCTGGGCACTCTTGACACGAGGCAGAGCGCCCCATCCCTGTAGGAATACCCGCCGGGAGAAACGCAGAAACTGTCCGTCTTCCCTGACGGCACAGGCTTTGCCAGATATTTTCTGGTAAGTCTCCGCAGCAGATTATTCAGACGTTCCGTGTCAATCGCAAGGCCTGCCGCTTTCTCCGGCATCTGATACTCTGTCCGGTTCAGAATAGCCGCGTATATCGGATCAAGCCGTAAAACGGTCCTTAGGTATAATCTGTCTTCCTCGCTCAGATTCTCATTGGCAGAGATCAGGGTGCGTAGTTTGTTTTTCAGCATTCCCCACATGCCCTTGATATCCGTAACGGCGTCCCGCACCGCGAGCTCATAATACACAGAAGGCAGGCCAAGCTGCTCCCGCAGACCACAATGGCGCATGCTCGTCATAATCTCATAGACGGAGGCAAGCTGCCCGAGGCCTGCAATTCCAGAATACCGTTCATAAACACTGTGTTTCACCTTGGCATAATCCCCGGCAATTTCCTTCAGAAACTCCATGGTCTCCTGCGGAAGCGCCTCTGTGTACTGCCAGGCGATCTTCGTCATGCGGTTTTCCTTCTGCATATCCTTCCCCATGTCCGACAGTCAGTAATTCTGTCCATCACAGCCCATACCTCAGATATTGCCCGTTTCGTAGAATTGCATATTCTGCGAAACGGTTCCAAGTTGTCGCATAGATACAGAGCATTTTTCAGATATCGGACAGGCTGACCACAATTAAACAGGATGTATCCTGCGAAAAGTCACGAAGCCCGCGAGGGCGCATGCAGTATAGGCAGCTCTTTTTCTGACCATTTACGTGACCACAAAAAAACGAGGAAACATATGGAATTTACGAATTATCAGGAATTTTTACAACAGAATCTGCGAAAAATGGGGTGGATCAAGGGAAACTTACCTTTCGCTCACAATCTTTCAGAAAATTGACAAAAAGACTTATGCAATATATAATAAATAACGATATAAATATTACAGGCAGCACAAATACAGCTTTCGCAGAATATGCAATTCTACGAAATTGTTTGTGCCTTTTTTCATTTGAAGCA
>CBCOZL010000002.1:0-49938 GCA_965114645.1 uncultured Lachnospiraceae bacterium
AATAGCCCCTTATAGGGGCAGAGCAGGCTACCGGCTAAGCCGGTAGTCTTGACTTGTTAAGATAAATCACATTCAAATGAGGGTTATTTTCGCAATTTATTAGAATGAAATCGCCCTCAAATGAGTGTGAATTATGGCTATTTTGTAATGAGGTGGAAAATAAAATTTAGTATAATGCAGAAAATGGAGCAAATAAGAAAACGGAGAAAACTTCGGAGAAAAACAGAGAAAAGTAGAAAGTGGCTGTAATGCTGATAAAATGGGTTTTTGTTCACTTTTCTCCAAAAAAGGATGGTGATTATGGGGGGTTATTAACAGTATTTTGGAGAATATGTAGTTATTTAATTAATTCCATTTTATTTATTCAATAGCATTTTATCTCACAACATACTATCAAACTTTTATTGAATAGATAAATTGATTTTATCTATAATCTAAAATCTCGTAAGAGATGCTTCGGCAAAATAAGGCTTAGTCTTTTATGACATAATTAAGAAAGGAAAAATGAAATGAAGAAAGTAAATGACACAACAAAATTGAATAGAAATTTTGTATGGGTAAAACATATCATCAAAACTAAAAATGATAAAGATATTACCCAAAATGTTGTCATTGGTAAGAAACACTTAGATACAGGATTATTTCTTGTATCACCTTATTCTGATCTGCCTTCATCAATAAAAAACAAAAAAATAACAACACAACTTGCTTATGCAAATGTAGTTGTTCCCTTCTTAAATTTTCTTTATGATAAAGATTCTGCCTTCGAGATTGATAACATTTCAATTCAAGATGGAATTGAATTTCTTACATCATGCGATGTAAATTCCAAAACTAAACAAAGTTATGCCGCAACATTAGAAAAATTTTACATGTTTCTAAGAGAACGAGGAATTGAGTTTTCTGGTTATATTCAGGGAGTTTCTCTTTTTAATGGTAAATATGAAAAATCTAAACCAAGGGGCAGTAAGGATGTGTTACATAATTTGAAACCAGAATATCTTCCATTGTTTTTAAATACAGCAATTGAAGTTGTTCCAGAAATTGCTCTTGGAATATATATTGGCAGCTTTGGGGGATTAAGAAACAGCGAAATTGTCTCTATTGAATATGACAATATTAGTTTTAGGTATGATAAAGATGGAATTATGAATATGACAATCAATCTTGTTGATAAAGATCTTAGACCAGACATTGAGTATGCATTTACTTCTAAAGTAAAGAAAAACAGAAAGCAAGAAGTTATTCCTGTTTATGGAGGACTGCTCAAAGAGTTGTTTGATAAACATAAAGAAAAATATAAAAAGGATAATACGAATGCAGTGTTTATTGATGAAAAGGGTTTACCAATGACAGGAAGAAACTATGCCAATAAATTTTTAAAATTCAAGAAAAAATTTATTAGTAAATTAGAACAATCAGATAGCATTGATGCAAGAGCTTATGCAGTGACATTAAGAAATTATAAGTGGAGTACTCATATATGCAGAGGAATTTTCTCAAATAATATTGCAGACAGTTCTAAGAATATTGGCGATATTGCTATCTGGAGAGGAGATTCAAATTATGCATCAGCTTTAACTTATCTAAACAACAAGGAAGAAATAGGAAAAAGCGTTGCTAAGACTTTGGATGAATTATATAAAGGAGATATTTTATGATGGATGTGATGGAAAAATATAAGATATTCTTTCAACAATTTGACAAGGAAATACAGGAAAAATTTTCTGAATTTTTCAGTACTTTTAAATTGTATTCCTATGAAAAACTTAATACAACAAAAGCTCAAGACAAAAGCAAATTAGTTTCTATGTATAGCGTTGCCTTTACATACCTGATTCAAAATGTCAGTAATGATTTAAGCAATATGAGTGAAGAAGAATTATATCAACTTGTTTTGAGCGAAAAAGCTAATTATACACATAAAAGAGTACTATCAAGATATTATGGATTCTTAAAATCGAGTGGATTATATAATTTCAAAAATAATTTATCTATTGTATCAGGAGTATATGCTAAAACACAAAATGATTTTTACACAACAGAAGAATGGAGTAGTATGGTTAATGTTGCACTGGATATTGATACTATTCTTCCAAAAGCAATAAATAATGTAAAAGCAGCAAGATGTTGGTTATATCTGTTATTACATTTATGTGTAGCTTGGAGAAAATATGACATTCTCACATTGCCTGCAATGGATAATCTTTTAAATATTGAAAAATATACATTGAAGTGGTTTGAAAAAAATGTTTTCACACTAGAAGATGCAGGTTATATCATCAACAATGTAAAACTATATGCAGAACAATATTTAATGAGAAAGAATGAAGCAAAAAAGTATTTTAATGTGCCATATTCATTTTACATACCTTTGGCAATTGCTTTTATTGTAACAGAAAATTGGAGAAGAATACTTAATCAAGATAAACTTTTTGGTAATTTTGACGGCAAAACTAAAATAGCGGATTATTTGGGAGATAGTGTACAGGGGTTTAGTAGTTTAAAAGCAAATAGAACACTTCTTTCTTTTGTGGATGCTAAGGCAAGTGAAATAGGAGCAAATGATATTGTCAGAATTAGTTCCTATATGCGCTCACATAAAGTTAATGGATATTATTTTTCTGATAATACTTCTGTCTACTTAAAAAGCAATTATTCTGATAAAGAACTTAATGAAATTACAATACAGCTTTATAACAGAGGGCTATTTGGATGGATGTATGATTCATTACTGAAAATTGTATCTGATGAGAATATAAAAACCCAAAAGCAGACTACGATGGATATTATAAATCTAAAAAACAACCTTTCTGCGAAGCAAATGAATGAAATAGCAGGGATTTTATATAGCCAAAATCTTACAAAAGAAAATGTACTAAATGAAATTCTCAAAATGTCACAAGATGAAATAAAGCTCTTGTTTTTACAATTACAGTATGGGGAAAAAGTAAGCAAACAGGAAGGCATTTTCTGTATAAAACCCAATGAATGTAATGAGAAAGCAACGGTAAATTGCTATATGTGCAAATATTCCATTCCAAGTATTCATGCCTTATTCTCAATAAAGGATGAATTGTATGATATTTTTTCTAAAACAAAGGAAGAACGATACATTTATTCATATGATCGATTAAGAATTTTGAACAAAATGTTGAAACTTTATTCCGTGGTAAAAGAAGCAGTAGATGCCTTTGGAGAAGGATATGTGAATTCTATTATTCCATTGCAAGAAACAAAGGATAAGTTAGTAACAACTTATAAAAAATTGATAAAGGAGGAAAAAAATGAACAGTATAAGGGAAGCTAATTGTGGATTATACTATACTAGCTATGTAGAAAATGAAAAAAGACATTTTGCTATATACAAACATAATGTCACAGATGAAATTTCTATGGAACAATGTTTTTCTTTGTTTGAAGAATGTAAAGAGAAAAATATTTTACAAAATGAATCATACGAAGATAATAAATGGTATGGCATTAATCCAATTGATGATGGGAGAATAACATTTGATTTTAATGTTGAATTTTCTGATGAAATTATAGCAGTTATGAAAAAATACATTATCGTAAAATTAGGATTATGTAATTTTGCAATTTCGACAGTTTATGAAAATTATAGGGCAGTAAATAGGATGCTATGCAATACACAATTATTAAAGGATGGATATGAAAATGAGTTTGCAGATTATGTAAATAGAAACAAATCAATATTGCCTTCATGTAGAGATTTCCTCAGTTTTATTACATTAAAAAATGCAGCATCGTATTTTAAAGCAATAAATGGAATTGAACCCAAAGTGAGCAAACCTAGAAAGATTCTTGGATATGAATCTGTCATTTTGCTTGATGTTATCATCAGAGATAATATTGACAATTGTGATATAGAAAAAAGAATAAAATTTTATCCCATTTTTATTTGGTGGTTGATATCAACAATTATACCATTAAGACCAACAGAGGTTTTAATGATTAAAAGAAATTGTGTTTATAAGCGAAAGGATAGATATTATATGCACATTGATAGGATCAAGAATAAAGCAAAGAGAAGTAAATATAAAACTCCGATTATGAAAGAGTTTGAAATTCCAGAAGAGATTTACAGTTTTTTAAGCGATTATCTTGATTTTATAAATGAAGTTGATGAGGGTACATATTTGATTCCATATAAACAATATGTAAAAAATGTAAAAGAAGAAAATAAGGAAAAAATAAATGCAGATCATTTTAGAACTTTATTAAATAAGTTCCTTAAAGAAGTCGTAGAGGAACAATATCATTATGAAATAGTTGAAATTGGATGTAGAACAAAAGATAATCAGATAGAAAGAATTAAAATGGGGGATACTAGACATCTTGCTTTTATAAATATGATGATGCAAGGATTCAATCCATTATACATACAGAGGATTGGCGGTCATTATAAGTTTAGAAGAACAATTACATTACTGTAGTCATCTTGATACATTTGCAACAGCAAAAGTATATGTGCTGTCAAAAATGCTCAATGATAGAATTTCCAAAAACAGTATAGATATGAAAGATTGGGGAATGATTGATAGCCAAAAAGAATCACTCGGATTGAAATTTTATTCATTGCCAAAAGTTCAGGATGGAGCAGGAAGATGTGTTTCACAGAATGTTCCAGATGATTGTGTTTGTGATGAATGTTTATTTTGTCAGTATTTTATTCCTGAATGTAATGTATCACAAAAATATATAGAAGAGATGCAGGTCAAGAATCAGAAAAATATTGCTATAAAAAAAGAGACTTTAAAGTTTCTTTTAAATGATGCCTTTCAGAATGAAAAAGAAATTGATGTTGTCAGCAAAAATCTTGCTGCACTCATAAATCAAAAACTCATCATAGATGCTTATACGCTAAATAGGGGTGATGTTACATGAGAAATGATGGCAGACCTGCTTTATATACAAAAGATGAACTTATGGATATACTCATAGAATATCAGAAAAATCATCCAAATAAAAAGATTACTTATTCAGATCTCGAAAGAGAGACAGATATTAAAAGACATATATGGAAATATCAGATGAAAGATGTGATTGAAGCAAGAAATAACAAGCAGTTAAAAAGCAATATTCCAGATAATACAGGATTTCAACTTCCATCGGTAGATGAAATTATGAAGAATTGTGATAATGATATGGAAGAGATAAAGAATTATCTTATTGTATTTACTGATATGATATATGACTTGTATAGGTACAAAGAAAATAAAAATACCATAGATTCTATAAAGTGTGAGTATGAAGAAAAAATCCATTTTCTCGAATTACAAATAGAGCAGTTAGAAAAAATTATAGACAATCAGCAGGATGTTCTTAACAGATATATTCTGTCCTCTGCTTCCAAACAGAAAAGAGAGCAGGAAGGAATCAAAGATAATATCATTCAGCTTGATGCAGAAAGCCTGAAAAGATATGATGAAATGTTTGAATCATTGATGAAATAGAAAATAATAAGCAAGCAGAGCGATTCTGTTTGCTTTTTTAACATAAATTGTGGGTATTCGCTTTTTGAAAAATTGAGCATAAAATGCAATATTATAATAATTTATAAAACTATATTTCAATAAATAAAACAATATAGCAAACAATGAAATAAGCTGTCATAAGATGCTCAAAAATGATTCAAAAATCAATCTACTGTATAGGGAAAGAAAACTTTAAATATAGCCAAAGATTAAATTTTATAGCCCAACGGGTCGAGCGCATCTCGAATGGAAGAAGACAATAAGCTCCAGTGGAGGTTATTGTTTTCTGGAATGTCCCGCATCAGGTTGCTGGTCCCCAAGCTAAAATGTGCAGCTTGCTGTGCATTTTACCTGATAGCTCCATGCTTTTTGGAGCGTCAAGGGCGAGACAACCTGTTTAGCAAGGAACTTGCTAGGTTGGCGAGACCCGTGTACTTTGCAGGTGATACTTTATTAGAGTGTATGCTGTGGGTACTGGCTTTATTTGGATTTTCTGAATGGAAGCGAATACCCAAAGATGGGATAAAGTTTATCATACATAAATTGACTTGCAATCTGGTATAAGAGCTTTATAATGATAGAAAAAAGATATAGGAGAAGTTAGAAATGAAAAAGCATATAAATATAATGTTGACATCAATAATGATGCTTGTACTTACAGCTTGTGGAAATAAAGAATTAGCAGATATGACGACAGAGGTTAATGATGAATATGTTTCAATTGTTTGGGGAAACAAAACTTATGTTCCATATTGTGCTGTATCGAAGAAGGACTGTGGTGAGCAGATAGGTATTGTAGACGGCGACAAAGATAATAGAATATATGAATATAAGGATTATTTTTCTAATGAATGGATTGTCAATTCTTACATTTCTGGTCTAATGGATGACTGTATGCTATACAAGGAAATTAATGTCGCAAATATTCCAGATGGCCTTGAATCAGAATATGAGTGGAACTCTCCTGAAATAGAAAAATTGCGTGAAAAATACCCAGAATACTTTGAACTTGGAACTTTTAAGGGATTAGAGGTTTATGTTTGGCAAATGGCAGAGGGTGACTATCGTTTTGGCTTGATGCAAGGAACTAACCGTGAAAAAACTTTGGAAGAGAAGATGGCATTAAAAGGTACTACATCGGAGGAAATGTCTTTGATTCTGTCTACTTTTGATATAGAAGACAAAGATATTTTTGTGATTCCATGGCAACATCCCATGTCTAGTTATATGATTACAGATGATATGGTGAAAGATCCAGAATACATAGGCAATGTACGAATTATGCTAGGACTAAATCTGGATGAAGAGCAACTGCCTAAACAGGAAGGAGCTGATGCAATGTATGACAGAATCCCTATGGTAAGAGTGAATGGTAAATTATATTATGATACAGGGAAAGAAAGTACAATCAGTTGGCGTTGTGGCAATATGGATGGAGAGATAACATCAGAGGTTGACGGCTCTGAAATCCCAACAGAAAATAACCAGTCTAATTTTGGAACAGGTTTTGGGTATCAGTATGGAGAAGGTGATACGATAGAGATTTGTATGAATGAAAAATGGTTTATTTTTGAATGCAGAGATGAACAGGAATGATAGTTAGTTACTATTAAATTTCTTATGAAAAATTAGCCTTTAAAGATAAAAGTAAGCATCCTTTGAGATAGCTTACTTTTTTATGGTTTGGATATGTAAAGAGAGATTTGTTATCATACACAAATTGGCTTGCAATCTGATACAGAAGCATTATAATGATACCATAGGAAAAAATTTTGAACATAAAAGGTGATGGTAATGAACAAAATAGAATTTTTTACAAATGATAGATATTTGGTATTGAAAACATTATATGAACATCAGATAGAGATTAATAATGCAGAGATATGTCCTATTACACAACAGGAGATAGCGGATGCTCTTGGCTGTAGTAAAGCAAAGGTGAATATGGTTTTGAATGAGTTGATCGACAATGGTTATGTTCAAATTTACAATAATACGAAGGGCAGATATGTTTTGACAGAAGATGCAAAAAAGATAATGAAGAAATTAAAGTCCTGAATATCGGACAGGAAATATATTAAAATAAAAAGAATTGAAGGAGAAAAGATTATGCAGTTGACACCAGAAGAGATTGCAGAGCAACAGAAAAATGAAGAAAACACAAAGAAAAAGTATATTACACCTATCATTCAGGAGAGATGGGGAAAAGAAAACTCTGATAATATTATTATGGAATATTATTTTACAGATGGCAGGGTAAATATTGACGGAGATAAAGTATCAAGGGGAGAGAAGAAAAAAGCAGATTATCTTCTGTTGTTTAAAGACAACATTCCTTTGGCTTTGGTGGAAGCGAAGGGAATAGAGCATAGTGCAATGGAAGGATACCAACAGGTTCTTGAGTATGCTGAAATTTTGGATATTCCGTTTGCTTATACGACAAATGGGATTGATTTGATTGAAGAGGATTTAATCATCCATAAGAATAACGATAAACTAAAAATGCAGGATTTCCCATATCCCGAAGAATTGTGGGATAGATATATTAAGGAAAAAGGTTTGACAGAAGATGAAGTTAGATTAATCAATCAACCTTATTATATTGACGCATCGAAGGCAAAGCCGAAGAAACCGCGCTATTATCAGAGAATTGCTATTAACAGGGTGATTGATGCAATCGCACAGGGGAAGAACAGGATGCTCCTTGTCATGGCAACAGGAACAGGCAAGACATTTACTGCATTTCAGATTGTATGGAGATTGTGGAAAAGTAAGACAAAAAAGAAAATCTTGTATTTGGTTGATAGAAATGCACTCGCAGACCAGACAATGCAGAAAGATTTTAAACCATTTGTGGATGCTGGTGTCATGGTGAAAATGAAAAGTGCAAATATCAAGAAAGATACTGCCTATGAGGTATATACAGCACTTTATCAGCAGTTGAAAAGCAAAGATAAAGATTATTATAAGGAGCTCCCGCCTGATTTCTTTGATATGATTATTGTGGATGAGTGTCACAGAGGTTCTGCTGATTTGGATTCCAATTGGCATGAAATATTGGCGTATTTCGGCTCTGCTACTCAGCTTGGTCTTACTGCAACACCAAAAGAAACAGAAGATGTGTCAAATATTAATTATTTTTGTGCGGAGACAGATGATAAACCATTGTATACATATTCATTGAAACAGGGAATTGAAGATGGTTTTCTTGCTCCATACAGGGTTATTTCAGTTGAACTTAATATTGATAAGGATGGATATAGACCGCCATCAGGGAAATTGGATGTAGATGGGAATCCTGTAGAAGATAGAGTTTATACACAAAAAGACTTTGACAGAACTATTGTCGTGGAAGAAAGGCAGGAAATTGTTGCAAAAAGAATCACCGATTATATGAAAGAAAATGACTGCAGGTATGCAAAGACAATTGTGTTCTGTGAAAATATTGATCATGCAGATGCTATGGTTTTGAAGTTGAAAAACCTCAATTCAGACTTGGTTCAGGAGAACAGTAAGTACATAATGAAGATTACAGGCGATGATGAAATTGGAAAGGCAGAACTGGAAAATTTCACTGATCCGAATACAAAGTATCCTGTTATTGCTGTTACAAGCAAACTGATGTCAACAGGCGTGGATTCAGAGACCTGTGAATTGATTGTTTTGGATAAGTCTATTGGCTCCATGACAGAGTTTAAGCAAACAATCGGCAGGGGAACAAGAATTAATGAGAACTTTACAATTGATGAGGAAAAGAAGAGTAAGCTGCATTTCACTATTTTAGATTTCAGGTCAAATTACCATCAATTTGAAGATCCAGAATTTGATGGTGAACCAGTGGCGGTGATGGAAGTTGACGAAAATGGTTCTTTTCCAAAGGGAAGTCCTCAAAAAGAAACAGACGAAAATGGTGAGGATAAGAATAAAGGTAAATCAAAAGGGCATATCCAGAAAGTAAAAGTGAATGGTGTAGATGTAACTATTGATGGGGAAGAGGTACGTTATACCGATGAAAATGGAAACCTTATTAAGCAGAATATTGAAAGCTGTGTAAAGAATAATATCTTGACACAATACCCGACATATCAGGATTTTTATGTTTCTTTCAAAACATCAGATGATAAGGATGGAATGACTATGGATTTGCTGATTGAAAGAGCATATGTAAGAAAGATTAGTGAAACAGTGGGTTATTATATTGATAAATTTGATATTATTGGGCTTGTTGGGTATAAGAAACCTCCGAAATCAAAAGAAGAAAGATTACAGAAGGTCTATGAATCTGGAATTTTAGACCAATTGGATATTGAAAAAAGAGATATTATTCAGACTATTTTGAATGAATACAAGACAGAGGATTTTTCAAAGCTAAAGGATATAACAGTGTTTAATCTGCCTGTATTCAAAGAGAAGGGATACACCGCCATGAAGATATTGAAAAATGTCTTCGGTGGAAATAAACAGAACTTTATTGACTTAATGAAACAGATAGAAGAAGTGTTATATTAGACAACGAGGAGAAAGAATTATGGCATTAGCTACATTAATAAAAAGATTGCAGGACATTATGCGCGGAGATGCAGGTGTCGGTGGAGATGAGCAGAGACTATCCCAAATTGTATGGATATTGTTTTTGAAGATTTTTGATTATAAAGAGGAAGAGTGGGAACTAACACAGGATAATTATGCTCCAATCATTCCAATAGGCTATCGTTGGAGGGATTGGGTAACATCCAGTTCTGTAAAGGATCAGATGACAGGAGAAGAACTGATTGATTTTGTTAATAACAAGTTATTTAGGGTATTGTCAGGCGATGCTGTTAAGGATGAAAAAGGAGAAGATGTATACCTTTTTACAAGGTCAGACAGAGCATCCCTGATTGTAAGGGAGTTAATGAAGGAATCTACCAATTTTATGAAAAATGGGGTTCTTCTCAGACAGCTTCTTAATATATTTGATGAAATTGATTTTTCTGATTACAACGAAAGACATGCTTTCAATGATATTTATGAAACATTGCTGAAAGGTTTGCAGAAGAATAACGGAGAATTTTATACTCCGAGAGCGATTACATCTTTTGTTGTGGATAAGGTTAATCCCAAGATTGGAGAAAAGGTTGCAGATTTCGCATGTGGTACAGGAGGATTTCTTGTAGATGCACTTCACCATGTAGAAGATGCAGGAATCAAGGTAGAGGATTTACCCAAACTGCAGCATTCCTTTTATGGAGTGGAAAAGAAGCAGCTTCCTTATATGCTCTGTACAACGAATATGCTGTTAAATGACATTGCAGAGCCAGATATAATGCATGATAATTCGTTGGAACAGGATGTAAGAAGATATACAGATGAAGATAAGTTTGATGTTATCCTTATGAATCCCCCTTATGGCGGTTCAGAACTTGAAATTGTTCAAAAGAATTTTCCTGCTGAACTTAGAAATTCAGAGACAGCAGACCTCTTTATGATTGAGATTATGTATCGGCTTAATAAAAATGGAAGATGTGGGGTAGTTCTTCCTGATGGCTTTATTTTTGGAACTGATAACAGCAAGAGTGCAATTAAAAAGAAATTGTTAGAAGAATTTAACTTACATACAGTCATTAGATTGCCTGGGAGCTGTTTTGCTCCATATACAAGTATTGCAACAAATTTACTTTTCTTTGATAAGACAGAGCCGACAACAGATGCCTGGTTCTATAGGTTTGATTTACCAAACGGACAGAAATTCTCTATGAAAAAGAATCCTATGACAAGGGAGAAAATGTCTGCCCTTAATGAGTGGTGGGATAATCGTGTAGAGATAAAGGACGAAAAAGAAGACAGTTCTATGACAGAGACTTGGAAAGCAAGGAAGGTTTCTGTGGATGAAATTGCAGCGAATAATTATAGTTTAGACTTTTGTGGTTTCCCAAATGAGGAAAAAGTGATTCTTTCTCCGAAAGAGACAATAGAAAACTTTAAAGCGGAGAGGGAGAGACTTGATCGGAAGATGGATGCGAAACTACAAGAGATAATGGATATGTTGGGAGTGTAGTTATGGTATTAGCAGAAGATTTGAGACAGGCAGTATTGCAGGCCGCATTACAGGGAAAGCTGACCAAGCAGCTTGAAACAGATAGCGATGTGGATGAAATGCTGATTAATATACAAAAAGAGAGGAAGCTTCTTTTTGATAAGAAAAATGCGAGAGAAGAGAAAATAATTCCTATAGAAGAGGATGAAGAAAAACCTTATGATATCCCTCAAAATTGGAGATGGGAAAAATTAGGAAATATAGGTATATATAAAAAAGGCCCTTTTGGGAGTGCTTTGACTAAAAGTATGTTTGTACCAAAAAGCGAGAATACAGTTAAGGTTTATGAGCAAAAAAATGCAATACAAAAAGATGCATCTTTAGGAGAATATTACATTACTAAAGAGTATTTTGATTCTAAAATGAAAGGTTTTGTCGTTGAATCAGGCGATATTATTGTTAGCTGTGCTGGAACCATTGGAGAAACATATATAATGCCAGATAATATTGAATTTGGAATTATAAATCAGGCATTAATGAGGATGAATATTGTTCAATCTCTTGATATAACGTATTTTTTAATATATTTTGATAATGTATTGAAGATGGAAGCACAAAGGGGAAGTAAAGGGTCAGCGATAAAGAATATCCCGCCATTTGAGGTATTTAAGAATATGCTTATTCCAATCCCCCCTATCGAAGAACAGCAGAGAATTGTTGATAAAATCAACGAGATTATGCCGAAGATTGATGAATATGAGAAGATTGAAAAAGAGTTGGAAATATTAAAGAAAGAGTTTCCGACAAATATGAAGGATGCACTTCTTCAAGCTGCCATGCAGGGGAAATTGACAGGGCAATTGGAGAGTGATAGCAGTGTGGATGAATTGTTAGAAGCAATCAGGAAAGAAAAAGAGGAACTGATTGCACAAAAGAAAATCAAAAAGGAAAAACCTTTATCAGATATTGAAGAAGAGATTCCATTTGATATTCCTGAAAATTGGAGATGGGTGAGACTTGGTAATGTTGGAACATTAACGAGAGGAAATGGAATTAAAAGAAATGAAGTTACAGAAGTAGGATTTCCGTGTGTTAGATATGGAGAATTATATACAACATATAAAACTAAATTTGATGTAGCAGTTTCACATACTTCTAAAGAAATATTTAATAAGTCGCAAAAGGTTCATACAAACGATATTTTAATGGCATTAACAGGGGAAAACAATTTCGATATTGCATTGGCATTAGCTTATTTAGGAGAAGAAGTAATTGCTATGGGTGGGGATTTAACAAGGTGGTCTAATCATCATATGAATCCTTTATATCTTGTTTATGTTATGAATTCTTCATATGCGATTCACAAAAAGAGTGAAATGGCAAAAGGAGATATTATTGTTCATATATCTAATGACAAGTTAGCGACAATTTTGCTTCCGATACCTCCAATAGAAGAGCAAAATAGAATTGTAGAAAGATTGGAAGCATTGTTGCCATTGTGTGAGGATTTGAGGGAAGTGTAAGTTGTTATTTATGAAGCTATATGTGGAGGAGTTACATTGATGAAAGCGAATATATTTTTATCCTATTGTTGGAATGATTCAAGTGAAGCAAATAAAATCTATGATTATTTCAAGAACAGTCAAAATATTGAGTTGCATAGAGATACTATTGATATTGGGAAATGGGGTAGCATAAAAGAATATATGCAATCCATTAGCAATATGGATTATACAATTCTTCTTATTTCAGATTCATACTTGAAATCCGCTAATTGCATGTATGAAGTTTTAGAAGTAATGCGAGATAGAAATTATAGAGATAAAATTTTCCCTGCTGTTATAGATTCGGGAATCTATAGTCCTGTTACAAGAGCGAAATATGTGAAGCATTGGCAAGATGAATTTAAAGAATTAGAAAGTACACTGAAAGAAATTAATGTGCAGAATCTTGGAAAACTAAATGAGGATTTGAAACGGAGACAGGATATTTCTTCTAATATTGCAGAGTTCTTGGATGTTGTTTCTGATATGAACAATCCTAATATTGCAGATGTTTGTATAGGCATCGAAGAAAAATTGTGTCAGAAAGGTTTTCTTGGAAATAGAAGAAGCCAGATTAGTAATGCGAATGATATATTTGCTACATTGGGAATACCAAAAACAAAATTTAATGCTGAGCCGACAGACTTGGAGATAAGTCAATTTGTAAGAGAAAGTTTTAATCAAATTGTGAAGTTGTTATCACAATTATGTCAGCAATATCAAACCCAAAATGCATGGGTACAAGTTCAGATTGAACAGGTTGATACAAGAACTGTGATTTATCAGTTTTATAGAAATGGACAGTTGGCGAGAGGCTTGAAATTGTTTTTGAGTAATATGCTTGGCGGTGGAAGAGAAAATATTGGCTTATCTGATAACACAATGTCATTTGGCGGTGGAAATTCGTGGAATGGTATGTACGATGCAAAATTTATAGATGGAGAATTAAAACTGTATGCAACAATGTCATTTATGAATAGCCAAAAGACAATGACGGTAGAAGAAGTTGTAGCGGATATTTGGGAACATTATATACAAATATATCTGGAAAGATAGGAGAATTTCTGTATGTATGAGAGTGAACTTATAAATATAGTGGAAGAAGGCAAAGAGTATAAAAGGGAGATATTAGAAGAATTTGTCTTGAAACATCATTATCATCTTTATTCCAAAACAATGGGAAGCAATTTGTACTTGGGTGGACAAGTTATGTGTGTGGTTGAGAAGGTAATAGAAGGTGATTATCAGTTTTTCAATGATGATGGGAAAATGGTACATATTGAGCCTGTTAAAGGTATTGTCTTTGCAGAATTGAAATTATGATTATGCGATTTGTAATTTTGTATGTTTAAAGATAAATTTAATGTTTAAAAGTGTGTATATGTCGTTATTCTTGTAAAGGATTTGAAAAAAATGAAATACAAAGCATGATTGAAAATTCAAGAAAGGGGATAAATATTGAAATTATTTAGTGAAAAGAATCTGCTGGATTATTACATGCAAAGCAGAAAACAATATATTAAAAAAGAAATTGAAGGTTATACAATCGAAAAATTTAAAACATATAAAATAGATACATTAAAAGAGTATTTGATAAGCACTAATCAGATATCAGATATACCTGAAATAGATGTAGATTCTCTAAGTATGGAAAAATCAAGGGAGACAAGAAGAGAACATTATGATAGAGAAAGATTTTCATCTATGTATGGATATGAACAAAGTTTTAATGTTGATTATTTAATAATTCATTGTAGTGTTAGTTATTTAGGAAACAGTGAATGGTTTGAATATAGACCTAATTTATATATGAGTGTTGAAAGGGTTTTAGAAGTTGATAGTTATGAGAATGGGACAATTAAGTATCATTTTGACCTAAATCTTCAACGACTACAAAATATAACTGACAAAGATAGTGAAATAAAGAAAAGAGCGTGTGAAACAATACAGCGCATTAACGAATTTTTAGAATCAATGCGAAAAGATGTTGAAACATATAATAAAAGTTTGGATGATTATATTGGTAGGATCTTAAATACAAAATATAAGAAAGAAAAAGAAATATTTGATACTATCAACAGTATAAATATACCATTGAAACAAAAGAAAGATACTTCTAATATAACACCTATAAAATTGATTCCGAAGATTGAAAAGAAATTATCAGAACCTAAAAAAGATAAAGTCGGAGAATTAGTAGAGGAGTATTCAATTTCTGATAAAGACTACAACAACATTATTAATATTGTTCATCTTGTGTCAGTTATGATGGAAAAGGCAGCTTTTACATTTGGCAAATTAGAGGAAGAAAGTATAAGGGATGTTGTATTAGTAGCATTAAATTCTCACTATGAAAATATGGTAACAGGAGAGACTTTTAGAAAAAGAGGAAAGACAGATATTTTGATAGAATTTGAAAATCAAAATGCATACATTGGCGAGTGCAAAATATGGCATGGAGAAGCTCAAATTGAACCTGCAATAAATCAATTATTAGCTTATTGCACTTGGAGAGATACAAAATGCTCGTTGATTTATTATTGTAAAAATAAGAAGTTTACAGATGTATTAAAAACAATAAAAGAGTTTCTAAAAAATAAACATAGTACAAAAATTATATCATCAAAAGAATTAAAACCTAATATGTGGGAATGTGAAGTGAAAGGAGACAATTCAATTATTAAAATGAATTTGTCAATATATAATCTGTATGCTAAAGAGGATATAAAAGCATAGTAAAATATATAAATTTGAAGAACTAGGACTAACAATCTTGGTTCTTTTTCTTTGGTTTTTGATTGTAAAAATCGCCCTCAAATGCGTGTGGAAATCGTGAAATTTGGGCTGCATCTACCATCTTTATGCGCTATAATAACACTTAGAAATACACAGTATATGGCTATTTCGGGCTGTGAGAAAGGAGAAAGTGTTATGGCAGAAGTTAAGACAATCAGGCAGTACAGGACAAAACAAGATGGAAACACATTGATTGAATTTCCCATTGTAGACGAAGAAAGCAAAAACATTATAGAAGTGAATTTCAACCAATACATTGATGTTTTGTCAGATATTTTAGTGAAGTATGCAGTAAATTTTAAGTCGGGCAGGCAGTGGGTTGTACCCCTGTCTGCAAAACATAAAAAAGTAAACTGTATTGCTTTGGTTGCTTGACTTTTGCCTGTACATATATTTTTAAAGAAAGGTGGATGCAGTATGAAAAATAAAAATTTTAGCAATTTATTTGCAAATAGGAAGAAGTGTGTTATCTATATCAGAGTTAGTAGTGAGAGGCAAGTGCAAGGATTTTCGCTTGACGGACAAAAAAGAGAATTGATAGAGTATGCAAAGGCGAAAGGTCTTGAAGTGGCAGAAATCTATGTGGAAGAAGGAAAATCAGGTAAATCTATTGAGGGAAGAGATGAATTTCAACGGATGATGTCTGATGTAACAAAGCAGGATTCCGAAGTAGGCTACATTCTTGTATATAAATTATCCCGTTTTGGAAGGAATACAAGGGATATTTTGAATTCCTTAAATACAATCAATAGATATGGAATTAATCTTCTCACAAAAGAAGAAGGAATTGATTCTTCTAACAATATGGGTGGTTTGATGATTACCATATTAGGGACAGTTGCAGAAATGGAACGAGAAAACATCATTACGCAGACAATGCTTGGAAGAGAAGAAAAAAGCAGACAGGGTGGATGGTGCGGTGGTTTCGCGCCGTTTGGATATGATCTTAAAGATGAAAGGCTTGTAAAAAATGAATATTCTTATATAGTAGAAATGATTTTTGATAAATATGTGCATGAAAATATTGGAATCAAAGGGGTTGTTGATTATCTTAATAAAAATGGAATAAAGAAGCCTATACCAAAGAACAAGCAGGATTTTCAATTTACAGATTGGAGTACCCACACAATAAAAGCGATTCTGGATAATCCCGTGTATACAGGCTACATTGTGTTTGGCAGAAGAAGGACTGTAGAATGTATCAATGAGAACACAGGGGAAATGGAATACAAATTACGGAAACAGGATGAAGAAAATTATATTTGGTCTGATGAACAGGCGCACGAACCTATCATAAGTAAGGAAATCTTTGATATGGCACAGCAGAAACGGAAAAGTAGAGCTTGTCGGGGAAATAAACAGATAGGACAAGTTCCTAAACATCTTTTATCAGGCTTATTGAGATGCCCTGAGTGCGGTTCGGGGATGGTTATAAGCTATAATCGTTGGGTTAATAAGAAAAAGAATCCTGATGCACCAAAAATGGAGACAAGAAGCTATATTTGCGGTCATTATAATCGTTCAGGTACATATGGCGAATGCCATCGGAACGGAATATCATCTGAACGAATCGAAAAGGAAGTCGTAGAGTATACCAAACGGTTAGTACACAATGAAAAGTTTGTTGATTATGTAAAAATGAAAATTGGGAAGTCCATTGATGTTACGGAGATTGAGAATGAACTTGCTTCCTATGATAAGAAGCTAAAGGCTTTAGAGAGAAACAAAAAGAGTTTAGAGAAAGATATTGATAGCCTGTTGGATGATGATAAATTTGCAAATCGTAAAAGAGCAGATATGAACAAGAGGCTTGATAAAATCTATGAGGATATGGATTCTGTAGAAAGTGAAAGAATAGAATGTCTGAATCGTTTACAGGCAGTACAGGAGCAGCAGCTAAACGAGAAGAAAATTTATCAAATGCTTTTGGAGTTTGACAGAATCTATGATAAACTATCTATGGATGAGCAAAGAAGTGTGCTACAATCTTTGATTTCAGAGATACAACTGTATAAAAAGGATGAAATCAAGGAAAGTAAAACCTATATTAAGAAAATCAAGTTCGCATTTGATATTGAGAATATAGGGGAAAATTTAGACAACAAAGGGAATCACGTTGAAGTGATTGTAAAGCTGGAGCTTGTGAAAAGATGAAGAAACCGGGACTCTTAACGGGAAAGCATCCGGCAGTGGTTATGTGTAGAAATTCTAATTGCAACACGCCCCGATTTACAGTAAGATAAAGAGGTGGACACTAGGGGGTAACAGCGTGTTAAACATTTTACGTCGTTCCCCGGCGCAGCAGGAGCCTCAGGGCAGAGCAGCCGGGAGAAGCTACGGCCCCGGAAAACGGGATGCACTCACGGGTGCAGTGAATCGAAGCACCTTTCAGAAGATGGTGGAGGAAACATTGGCAGGCGGGCATGGGCAAGGCTGCCTTCTTTTGGTGGATGTGGACCACATGCAGGAAGTCAACGAGAACTTTGGCAGGGAGATGGGCGACAAGGTGCTGCAGACCGTCTATGCCACGCTGCGGGAGCATTTCAGGGAAGGGGACGGCATAGGACGCCTTTCCGAGGATACCTTCGGTATCTGGATCGAGGGGCTCTCGGCTGATCAGGTGAGCGGGATCCGCAGGCGGATTGCCGTTGTGAACGACAGGCTGCTGCATGGGGGTCAGGATTTGCCAACCGTTACGCTGAGTGCGGGAGCGGCATTGGGGGAATCCGGCGAGAGCTATAAGGAGATGTACCGGCAGGCGCAGAAGGTGTTGACCCGGGTGAAAGAGGGCGGCCGCTGCGGCTGTGAAATATATACAACATAAGAAAGTGGGAGGAAAATATGGGCGGCTTTTTTGGAGTGGCATCGAAGGAGAACTGTATTTTTGATTTGTTTTTTGGGACGGATTATCATTCCCATCTGGGAACCAGACGGGCAGGCATGGCGCTTTATGATGAGGAGGCCGGATTCAACCGCGCGATCCACAACATAGAGAACACGCCGTTTCGCACCAAATTTGACAAGGACGTAAACAAGATGTACGGGACGCTGGGGATCGGCTGTATTTCGGACTATGAGCCGCAGCCGCTGATTATCCGTTCCCATCACGGCACCTACGCAATCACCACGGTAGGCAGGATCAATAACAAAGATGAGATCGTGAAGGAAATTTTTCACAACGGCAAGGGACATTTTCTGGAGATGAGCGGCGGTGATATCAACGCCACAGAGCTGGTGGCGGCGGTGATTAACCAGCGTGACAACCTGATCGAGGGCATCCAGTACGCGCAGGAGCTGATTGACGGTTCCATGACCATTCTGATTATGACCCCGAAGGGGATTTACGCGGCCAGGGACCGCATGGGACGCACACCTGTCACCATCGGCAGAAAGGACGAGGCTTTCTGTATATCCTTTGAGAGTTTTGCCTACCTGAACCTGGGCTATGTGCCGGAGCGCGAACTCGGCCCCGGCGAGGTGGTGATCGTGACGGCGGAGGGTGTGCGTACCCTCGCGGCGCCGGGGAAGGACATGAAAATCTGCACCTTCTTATGGATTTATTATGGCTATCCCTCTTCATCCTATGAGGGGATCAGCGTGGAAGAGATGCGTTATCACTGCGGTGCGATGTTGGCGAAGCGGGATGATGTGAAGCCGGATATCGTGGCAGGCGTGCCGGATTCCGGGACGGCCCATGCCATCGGTTACGCCAATGAATCGGGCATTCCTTTTTCCAGGCCGTTTATCAAGTATACGCCCACATGGCCCCGCTCCTTTATGCCGACAATCCAGAGCAAGAGGAATCTGATTGCGAAGATGAAGCTGATACCTGTACATGATCTGATTAAGGACAGAAGCCTGCTTCTGATCGACGACTCCATCGTGCGCGGCACGCAGCTTCGGGAGACCACGGAGTTCCTTTATCACAGCGGCGCGAAGGAGGTACATATCCGCCCGGCCTGTCCGCCATTGCTTTACGGCTGTAAATACCTGAACTTTTCCCGCTCCACTTCCGAGATGGAGCTGATTGCCCGCCGGGTGATCCAGGAGCTGGAGGGAGAGAACAAATATCCGAATCTGGCGGTCTATGCGGATCCCGACAGCACGGAGTACGGACAGATGCTGGAAAAGATCCGGGAAAAGCTGAATTTTACCACACTGCGGTATCACCGCCTGGATGACATGATCGCTTCGGTTGGCATGGATAAATGCAAGCTGTGCACTTACTGCTGGGATGGACGTGAATAGCAGCGTGAGAAGAACTTCTAGCCACTCACAGCAAAGGCTGTTTCGTGGAGAAGTACTAAGTCTCACGCGTGTGAATGCCTGAAATGCGGCATTCTCTGTGCAGATTTTACGTGAAAGGATTGACATACATACATGATTTTCAAGTGTAGAAACTGCGGCGGAAACACGGTGTATTCGCCGGAAAAGGGCAGGATGTACTGCCCCCACTGTGAGAGCACGGACAGTGAGGAAAAAATAGGGGACAGCTCCCTTGTGCAATGTGTGAACTGCGGCGCGCCCATACAGATCACGCAGTATACATCGGCGTGCAGGTGTGAACACTGCGGTAATTATCTGATTTTTAACGAGCGGGTGGAACATGTTTTTGAGCCGAAGTTCATTCTGCCTTTCCGCATAGGGAAGGAAGGGGCGGCTGCCGCTATGGAGAAGGAATTTTCGAGACGGCTTTTTGCGCCCGCCGATTTCCTGTCTGCGAAAAGTCTGGAGAAGATGGAAGGCATTTATGTACCTTTCTGGCTCTATGACTATGGCGCGGACTATGATTTTGCGGGGGAAGGCACCCGGGTCAGAACCTGGTGCAGCGGTGACACGGAATATACGGAAACCTCCTATTTTGAGGTGGTCCGGCGGATGGATGTGGATTTTGACAGGATTCCCGTGGACGCTTCCATCGCAATGGACGACAGCGTTATGGATCTGATGGAGCCTTATGATTACCGGGCGCTTGCGGACTTTGCGCCGCAGTACATGTCCGGCTTTTTCGGGGAAGTCTATAACCAGAAGGCGGAGGAGCTGGACGGAAGGGCCCAGGCAAAGGCGAGACAGGCATCGGAAGAGCTTCTGCAGAGATCCCTGACCGGGTACACCACGGTGCGGCCTTACCGAAAAAACCTGCATTTGACCAGGGAGAGCTTCTGCTATGCGCTGATGCCTGTCTGGCAGTATGTTTACCGCTACAAGGATAAGTCTTATCTGTACCATGTGAACGGACAGACCGGGAAAGTGATCGGCGTGACGCCTGTTTCCCGGGGGAAAGTGCTGGCCTACGGGGCTTCGGTGTTTGCGGCGGTGACGGCGCTGTGCTATATGGCAGTTCATGTGCTGGAGATTTTATAGGAGGGAAGGGCGGAAGCTTTGAGACAATATTTTCGTTATTTTAAGTGGCTCTACATTGTTCTGGCGGCCATCGCGGTTCTGGCTGTGATGCTTCACGTGGGGCACTGGATGCTGGCGAAAACCATGAATTATCAGCGGACGAATACAGAGTGCGTTACCGATGAACGGGTTTTTGACAGGGCAGGTGTGCTGAATGACAAGGAGGAAGAAAAACTTCGCAGACTGATTGCAAAGCGTGAGAGACAGACGGGATGCGATATCGTGCTCGTCACACTCAATGAGCCGTTGGAGGCGTACGCCAGGGAGATTGAGCCGGGAGTGAGATCGGAGGAGTTCGTGCGGGTGTACGCGGAACAGCGTTGGGAAAATGACGGTTTCGGTTATGACAGGCCTGACGGCGACGGTGTGATACTGGTGGATAACTGGTCGAGGGCGGACGATGGCAGCATACATACATGGCTGTGTACCACCGGCCGTGCGAGGGACGCCTACTATGAGGAGGACATCGACCATCTGCTGGACAATGTATACCGCTATGTGGAAAAGAATCCGTACCTGGCATACAAGACCTATGTGAACGGCTTTTATCACGATATGCTGGGATGGAAGGTATTCCACATGTATGTGCCGGGCTATGTGCCCTGGCTGATAGGAATAATAGCGGCTGTTATTTTCTGCGTGGTAAACTGGCGTTCCAAAGAGGGGAAAAAGACGACAACGGCAACTACTTATGTGGCGGGCAGGGAACCTGTCTTCCGGGTGTCACAGGACAGATTTTTGAGAAAGATGGTGACCAGACGGAAAATCCAGACGAGCAGCGGCGGTGGAGGAGGCGGCAGAAGTCACGGCGGTGGCGGCGGCCATCACGGCGGCGGGGGACATAGCCGGTAACCGTGTGAGACGAACTTCTAAAGACATCCGGCCATAGGACGCAGCGCCAAGAAGTTCGTCTCACACCAGAGAATGCCCGGATCCGGGCATTCTCCGCGCAGGTTTAAGTATAAACAAAAGAAGGGCGGGTGCAAAAGCATCCGCCCTACATAATGTCATATAAAAGGAAGAGAATACCGATCCGCTTATGCCATTTTGTTTACGGCAAGAGTCATGCGGGAAACCTTTCTGGCAGAGGTATTCTTGTGGTACACGCCCTTTTTGGTTGCCTTGTCGATTGCGGAAGTAGCGGCAAGCAGTGCGCTCTGTGCAGCAGCCTTGTCCTGCGCCTCGATGGCAGCATATACCTTCTTGATCGCGGTCTTAACGCCGGACTTGATGGACTTATTTCTGGCCGCCTTGGTTTTGTTTACCAGAATTCTCTTTTTTGCAGATTTGATATTAGCCATAACATCCTCCATTTCAAAATATTTACTCTTTATTTTCTTATAGGGACGTGTCTCATTAAAGACGGACACGGACGTTTTAATGGAAACACACGCATATTATTTTAGATTATGGAAATGGGGATGTCAATACATATTTTGTTTATTTTTGCAAAAAATAGAAAACAAAATGGGCAGGCGGAAGAATGGCGCATAAAATATATCATACATCGCCGCTTGCGGGTTGTGGAAAGGAATGGATATCGCTATGGATAGCTGGTCAAATGTCAGGACGGACTTGGCGTTGGAAGCCAGAGAAAGTATTGGAGAAGAAGAGTCCGGGCTTCATGGAGTGATCGTGGACGAATATTATGATGAGGAGTGCGACGTGCATATCACCCGGGTGGTTATAGAGACGAAAAACGGGGCCAAGGCGCTTGGGAAACCTATGGGCACCTATATTACGCTGGAGGCGCCCGCCATGACGGAGCCGGAGGAGGATTATCATCAGGAGATATCCCGTATTCTGGCGGAACAGCTTCGGGGGATTCTGCCGAACCCGGATCAGGAGCAGTCGATTCTCGTAGTGGGACTGGGCAACCGGGAAGTGACGGCAGACTCCCTTGGACCGAATGTGGTCGACAATCTTTTTGTCAACAGGCACATCATATTGGAGTATGGCAAGGTGGCTTACAATCGGACGAAGATGCATCTGGTGAGCAGCCTGGCGCCCGGCGTTATGGCGAAGACGGGTATGGAATCTGCAGAGATCATCAAAGGTGTGATCGGGGAGACAAAGCCCGACCTGGTCATTGCGATAGACGCGCTGGCGGCCCGCTCCACCAAACGCCTGAACAGGACGATCCAGATTACAAACACGGGCATTCATCCCGGTTCCGGGGTGGGTAACCACAGAAACGCCATTACGGAGGAGACGCTGCATATTCCAGTGCTGGCTCTGGGGGTGCCCACTGTGGTGGATGCGGCCACGATCGTGGGAGACGCTATGGGAGAGCGGCCTGCTACATTGAAGGAGCTGAACAATATGTATGTGACCACAAAAGATGTGGATCAGCAGATCCGCCAGATCAGCCATATTATCTGTGACGGGATCAACAGCGCTTTGAATCTCTGACAAGAAGTGGTGGTATGAAGTCCTATTCGCGGTGCATATATCTTTAGTATGTACATGAATAGAAAGTGGTTGAAATTTATTTTAATAGCGTTTGTTATTATAACTCTCGGGTTCGGATGTGTGGAGCTTTTTAGGGAGCGGGAAAAAAGGACGGAAGCTTCCGCCTTCCATGGGATGGTGGAAGAACTGGTGATGGAGCCTTATCTGCCCGGTATCCAAAGTATGAGCGAGACTGCCCATCATGTCTCGGGGGATGGTTTCTTTCGCAAAGCGCTGCTGTTTCCGTATACAGGCCTGCTCTATACGCTGGAGAATGGGGAGGATGGTGTGACGGAGAGTGATTACGCCAGACTTCTTCTGACAGAGGGAAGCGACGAGGATCACAAGGGGCTGCCGGAGGAGGCGCTGGAGTACGGTGATGATGCCATGCATCTGGAAAAAAATATGGAATCGGCGCTTTTAAAAGAGAACAAACGTTATTTATCTGAAGAAGAACAGAAAGAGGAAAAGGAGACGGAGGAGAAAGAGGAGGCGGACGATATGCCTAAAGAGGAGTCGTTTGCCTGTGTGGAGGAGAAGAGCTATCGTTACCAGTGGGAGGAACTGTCCTCCTACGAGGCGCTGATCAAGGCGTTTTATGCGGTGGACAGCACGACTGTGGCCGGAGAGCAGCTTCTGCAGGCGGCTGCGCTTAGGGATAAGGATATGCGCATACAGGGAAGCGCGGATGCGCCGCAGATCTTGATTTACCACACCCATTCCAAGGAGAGTTTTGTCGATTCCGTGCCGGGTGACGAAAACAGCGGGATTCTGGGAGCGGGGGAATATCTGGCAAGCCTGCTTCGGGAACGCTATGGCTACAATGTGATTCATGATACAGGGTGCTACGATGAGGACAGGTCATATGCCTACAACAATTCCCTGCCTGCCATTGAGACGATTTTACGGGAAAACCCGTCTATCGAGGCGGTGATCGACCTGCACCGGGATGAGATGCCAGCGGACAGGCGTCTCGTCATGGACCTGCAGGGTCGTCCGACGGCACAGTTTATGTTTTTTAACGGGTTGTGCCGCACCACGAAGGGGGAGATTGCCCAGTTGGAAAATCCCTATCTGGCCGATAATCTGGCATTGTCTTTCCAGATGCAGACGGCATGTAACGAGTATTACCCGGGGATTGCCCGCAGGATCTATCTGAAGGCATACCGTTACAATATGCACCTTTGCCCCAAATCCCTGCTGATTGAATTGGGCGCACAGAACAATACGGAGGAGGAAATACATAATGCCTGTGAGCCGTTAGCACATGTACTGGATCTTGTTTTCAGCGGCAGGGAGCCGGAGAAGGGGGATGCGTCAAAGGAGGATACGCCGGAGGGCGATTGATGTGGACATCCCACGGACAATTTGATATACTTGCGTGGGAAGAACTTCTAAACTGCTGTGGCGTTCCCCGAAACGACGAAAGGTAACAGAGGGTGTACAATGGATCAGAGTAAAATCAGAAATTTTTGTATCGTTGCCCACATTGATCACGGTAAGTCCACGCTGGCGGATCGGATCATCGAGCAGACAGGGCTATTGACAAGCCGTGAGATGCAGGCGCAGATACTGGACAATATGGAATTGGAGCGGGAGCGGGGGATTACGATCAAGGCCCAGACCGTGCGCATCGTCTATCAGGCGAAGGACGGCAATGAGTATATTTTCAACCTGATCGACACGCCCGGCCATGTGGATTTTAACTATGAGGTGAGCCGTTCCCTGGCAGCCTGCGACGGGGCGATCCTTGTGGTGGATGCGGCCCAGGGCATTGAGGCGCAGACGCTTGCAAATGTATATCTGGCGCTGGACCACGATCTGGACGTGTTCCCCGTGATCAATAAGATTGACCTGCCGAGCGCGGATCCAGAGCGGGTAAAGAATGAGATTGAGGACGTGATCGGCATAGAGGCGCAGGATGCACCGCTTATTTCCGCGAAGAATGGTATCGGCATCGGGGAAGTGCTGGAGGCCATCGTGGAGAAAATTCCTGCTCCCGGCGGCAGCCCGGACAATCCGCTGCAGGCGCTTATTTTTGATTCCGTCTACGATTCCTACAAGGGTGTGATCGTGTTCTGCCGCATCAAGGAGGGCAGGGTCAGAAAAGGCACGAAGATTAAAATGATGGCCACGGGTGCCACTGCAGAGGTGGTGGAGGCAGGCTATTTCGGTGCAGGACAGTTTATTCCCTGCGACGAGCTGACGGCGGGAATGGTTGGATATCTCACCGCCTCTATCAAGAACGTGAAAGATACCGCAGTGGGCGATACGGTCACGGACGTGGATAATCCCTGTGCAGAGCCGCTTCCGGGCTATAAGAAGGTCAATTCTATGGTTTACTGCGGTATGTATCCGGCGGACGGCGCCAAATACCCGGATCTGCGGGACGCGCTGGAAAAGCTGAAACTAAACGACGCTTCTTTAAACTACGAGCCGGAGACATCCATTGCGCTGGGGTTCGGCTTCCGCTGCGGTTTTCTTGGGCTTTTGCATCTGGAAATCATACAGGAGCGGCTGGAGAGAGAGTACAACCTGGATCTGGTGACCACCGCGCCGGGGGTTATTTACAGAGTATATAAGACAAACGGGGAGATGATCGAACTGACCAATCCTTCGAATCTGCCCGATCCTTCCGAAATTGACTACATGGAGGAGCCGGTGGTCAGCGCGGAAATCATGGTGACCACGGAGTTTATCGGCCCGATCATGCAGCTTTGCCAGGAGCGGAGAGGCCGTTATATCAGCACCGAGTACATCGAAGCGTCGCGTGCGCTCTTAAAATATGACCTGCCCTTAAACGAGATCATCTATGACTTTTTCGATGCGCTGAAATCCCGTTCCAGAGGTTACGCCTCCTTTGATTATGAGCTAAAGGGGTACGAGCAGTCGAAGCTGGTGAAACTGGATATTCTGATCAACCACGACGAGGTGGACGCGCTCTCCTTCATCGTCCATGCGGACAGCGCCTATGAGCGGGGCAGGAGGATGTGTGAGAAACTGAAAGATGAGATACCGAGACACCTTTTTGAGATTCCCATTCAGGCGGCGGTGGGCGGCAAGATCATTGCCAGGGAGACCGTCCGGGCCATGAGAAAAGATGTCCTTGCCAAGTGTTACGGCGGAGACATCACCCGGAAGAAGAAGCTGCTCGAAAAGCAGAAAGAGGGAAAGAAGCGCATGCGCCAGGTGGGCAATGTGGAAATTCCCCAGAGCGCTTTTATGAGCGTGCTGAAGCTGGATGACAACTAGGAAACAGAGCACGGCGGCCGGCCAGGCAGACAGGGGACAATATGAGAGAACTGAGCATCTATATTCACATTCCGTTCTGTATCAGAAAATGTTTATACTGCGACTTTCTTTCCGGCCCGTCAACTGACGAAGAAATGGAAAGTTATGTAAACCTGTTGCTGCGGGAAATAAAAGAACAGTCGGTATTTTATGGAGATCACAGGGTGGTCTCCATCTTTTTTGGCGGGGGTACACCTTCTCTTCTTCCGGCAAAGGAAACAGGGCGGATTCTGGAGCGGATCAGAGACGGATTTTCCCTGGCGGAGGATGTGGAGATAACCATAGAGTGCAATCCGGGAACGGTGACGTCGCAGAAGCTGAAAAATTACATAACGTGCGGTATTAATCGTCTCAGCATCGGGCTGCAGTCCACGGAGGATGAGGAGCTTGCCCGTATTGGGAGAATCCACAGTTACCGCGATTTTCAGCAGACGTATGCGATGGCGCGGGAGGCCGGGTTTTGCAATATAAATATTGATCTGATGGCGGGACTGCCCGGACAGAGCCTGGCATCGTACAGAAAAACGCTGGAGCGCGTGGCTGCGCTTTCGCCGGAACATATTTCTGCTTACAGTCTGATTCTGGAGGAGGGGACTCGGCTTTATGTAAACCAAAAGAAGTATACATTTCCCGATGAGGAGGAGGACCGGGAAATGTATGAACTGACGGGGTGGTTTCTGGGAGAAGCCGGGTTTCATCGTTACGAGATATCCAATTATGCGAGAGATGGATGGGAATGCCGCCACAATAAGGTGTACTGGCGCAGGGGGGATTATGTGGGCTTCGGCCTGGGGGCATCCTCGATGGTGCAGAACGTGAGGTGGAAAAACCCGGACGAGCATATGTCCTATGCAGACTGCGTGGGAAAAATGGGGGATGGCGGCTGTGACGGACGCGCGTTCGAGTCCGGCAGCGCGCCTTATATCATCACGCGGCCGCAGGAAAAGTCCTTTGTAGAAATGCTGCGAAGAACAGGACGCTGTGAGGTGCAGGCACTCACCACAGAAGAGCAGATGGAGGAATTTATGTTTCTGGGGCTTCGTCTGACGGAGGGCGTGGATCTGGAGGAATTTCGGAGGAATTTCGGAAAAACGGCGGCGGATATTTACGGAAAGCAGATCAGATCGTTTGAGGAACAGGGCCTTCTGGAGCAGGAGGGGCAGCGGCTTAAGCTTACCCCACGGGGGATTGACGTGAGCAATGTGGTGTTTGCGGCGTTTCTCTTTTGATCTGTGAGGCGGTCAGCGAAAATGACAACGGGTGATATTCTATAATTCGTCAATATATTTTGTAAAAATTCTTGACAAAATATGGCATATGCTATATTCTGATAACAAAACAGTCGGTCATCAATGCGTAGGAAGGCGGCTGTATCTATGGGCGGACATCGTGTCCGCATTAGGTATTCTGGCAGATTCTGCCACAATTTCACACAGACAGGCAGAGTTTGCAGGACAGAAAGCAGGAGAGGATATGGTTCCGATAGCTCTGCTATAGTAAGGAGAGACATATCAGACAGAGATTTAAGAGTGATATGAGAGTTGTGGTTGATTATCTGGCGGAGAGGGAGCAGTATATACCGACGGAGCAGAGTATAGTTGACTTGGAAGCAACCATGCGTATGCTGCATGCTTTGACAGGTGAGACAAATTTTATAGATCATATGCATTTGCTGCGGAAGCGGCAGGAGGAAGGAGGAGAGATCACGATGGGATATGCTGTGAGTATGTATGTGGAGAGAGGAAAACAAGAAGGAAGACAGGAGGAAAGAATCCGCAGCGCAACTGCATTTGTAAAAGAAACCTTGATGCAGAAACAGTCTGAGGAATATATTCTGCGTATGCTGCAGACCTGTTTCCAGTTAAAAGAGGAGGAGGCGGACAATCTCTATCGGAAAGGATATGAAATGGAAAACAGAACAGAAATTCATGCTTTTACATAAAGTGAGAAAAAACAGCCCTTCAAGCCGGTAAATACAAGGCCTGAAGGGCTTCTGTTCCATTTCAGATCAGGGGAACGGTATTGTATTTCCCCTGTTATCCTTGTATAATATAATGAAAGAAGCCTAATTGTAATTGGGACAGATGGAAAGGCACTTGGAAAGCCGCCGGGTCATAGAATAGAGTAAATGGACTTTGGAGGCTCCTTTTGAAAACATTCAGTCAGCCACTTTCTGCGAAGGATGAGGCCGTCTATCTGGGAAGGCTTAAAACAGGAAGCGAAAGAGAGCGCTGGGAGGCCAAAGGGATTTTGGTGGAGCGGAATTTACGTCTGGTGGCGCACATCGCCAAAAAGTACCAGAACGTGGACGAGGACATGGAGGATCTGATATCCATCGGTACCATTGGATTGATTAAGGCGATAGATTCTTTCGATGCGGGGAAAGGAAAGCTGAGCACTTATGCATCGCGCTGTATTGACAATGAACTGCTGATGCTTCTCAGAGCGAAGAAAAAGACTTCCCGGGAAGTTTCCCTGTATGAACCCATTGGCACGGACAGGGAGGGAAACGAGATCAGTCTGCTTGACGTGATTGAACAGGAACAGGTGGATGTGATTGACAGAATGGAAGTGGAGGATAAGCTGCACAGGCTCAAAGGTCTGATTACAGACAGACTCTCAGACAGGGAGCAGGAGATCATCCTGATGCGCTATGGCCTTTTGAGCGGACAGGAGATCACCCAGAGGGAGATCGGCCACAGGCTTGGCATTTCCAGAAGCTATGTGTCACGGATCGAGAAGAGGGCGCTGGAGAAGCTGAAGGAAGGGTACGAGGCCTCTGGCATGTAATAGTTGAAGAGGAAGGCAGGCAGGGAGTGCTTAAGTACGGGCTTTCGGGCTTTGAGAATGACAGAATGGAGGAATGGGACAATGCGTTTTATAAAGAGTGAGGATTTGAAGACGGGAATGAGACTGGCGCGTCCTATCTACAATAAAAACGGTGTTCTGCTTTATGAGAGGAATTCCAAACTGACTGTACAGGGAATCAACAGTGTGAAAAATTTCGGGCTGCTGGGGATTTTTATTCTGGAGCCCGCGGAGCCGGTGCCGCCCATGACCAGGGCGGACGCGGAGTTCGAGCGTTTCCAGACGATGTGCGTGTTTTCCATCCGGGAGGAGCTTGATATAATCGCGGATACCGGCCGGAGCCAGCGGACCCAGATGATTGCCTCCAATATTATCAAAAATTACGGGCATATGGATGCCCGGATCAACTTCCTGCAGAATCTCAGGAGCAAGGAGGACTACATATATAAACATTCCCTGAATGTGGCGATTCTCTGCGCAATGATGACACATGTTATGAATATGAAGGTGGAGGAGCAGATGGAGACGGTGCAGGCAGCGCTCGTCCATGATATCGGAAAGATCATGCGTTTTGAGGACGAAGCCGCTGCCGGGGGCGTTTTGATTGATATGACGACGGAAATCCGGGAGGAGAGGGGACACGCTCTTCTGGAAGAAGCTTTTTCCACGAAGCCCAACATCAAACGGATCTGTTCCCAGGCCTATAAGATGCTGGCAAGCATGAAAACGGGGGAGGACATTTCCTCGATCCGGCTTGTGAACGGGGCGCGTGTGCTGGCTGTGGCGGAAACTTACGACAGGATGACCGCCATGCAGATGGACAAGGAGCCGGCTTCCGAAGTGGAGGCGCTGAAATTTCTACTGGATCATCCAAAAGTTTACCACAGCAAGGTGGTGGAGGCGCTGATCAAGTCCGTCAATATTCTGGTGCCCGGAGTCAGTGTGGAGCTGAATACCGGGGAGAAGGCGCTTGTCCTGGCGGCGAACGAGGCGGACATCCTGCGGCCCATGATCCTGATGTTCCAGGATAACAGCGTGATTGATCTTGCGGACACAGAACTGTACGAGGACCTGGAGATCAGGGATATTATGAGGACGCTGGACAACCGCCATGTGATGAACATGGATCTGTTAAAGAAAAGCGGGATAGAAGTGGAAGAGGAGGAGTATGTGGAGATTCCGATAATTTAAAGATACATAAATGGCAGGAGGGGGAAGAGGAAGATGCCGACGATACAGGAAATTATGCAGACAGCGAACAGTGCCGGCGCGTCAGATGTACATATCACAGTAGGGATACCGCCAAAAATGCGGGTCAACGGAAACCTGATAGCGATGGAATATCCAAGAATGATGCCGCAGGACACGCTGACGGTCGCCTATTCTATTATGAGTGATGTGCAGCGGGAGCGTTTTGAGGAGAGGGGAGAGTACGATATGTCCTTCTCGATCCCGGAGCTGGGAAGATACCGTGTCAATGTTTACAAGCAGAGAGGTTCGGCGGCTCTGGCGCTGCGTCTGGTGGGTACGCAGGTTCCGGCCCCGGAGAAACTGGGCGTGCCGGAGTCCGTGATCAACCTTTACGAGCGCAAGCGCGGACTGATTCTGGTGACAGGACCTACGGGAAGCGGTAAGTCCACCACGCTGGCGGCTGTCATCGACAAGATCAACAACAACCGGGACGCCCATGTGATTACGCTGGAAGATCCGATCGAGTATCTGCACCAGCATAAAATGGCTATGGTAAACCAGAGAGAGATCGGGC
This sequence comes from uncultured Lachnospiraceae bacterium, assembly GCA_965114645.1. GTDB lineage: Bacteria > Bacillota > Clostridia > Lachnospirales > Lachnospiraceae > UBA3282. The sequence continues at coordinate 31,573 of CBCOZL010000002.1, forward strand.
TGGATTCCCAGAGCTATGCCAATGCCCTGAGGGCGGCGCTCCGTGAAGACCCGGATGTCATTCTGGTCGGCGAGATGCGTGATTTCGAGACGATAAGTGTCGCGATTACGGCGGCGGAGACCGGGCACCTTGTACTTTCCACCCTGCACACCATCGGTGCGGCCAGCACCGTGGACCGTGTAATCGATGTATTTCCGCCTCATCAGCAGCAGCAGATCCGTGTGCAGCTCGCGAACGTTCTGGAGGCCGTGATCTCCCAGCAGCTCATTCCGACATTGGACGGGCACGGGCGCGTGGCTGCTTTTGAGGTGATGCACGCGAACCATGCGGTCAGAAATCTGATCCGCGAGGGAAAATCGCATCAGCTTGCGTCTGTCATGCAGACCAACCGCAAGATGGGGATGATTACCATGGATGACGCGATCATACAGCTGTTTTACGAGGGAAAGATCGACAGGGAAATGGCGATACAGTTCGCCCAGGATCCCGACGGGATGCAGAATAAGGTAATGTAAACACTGCTGTGTGAACGGTTCTGGCAGGGAGGCAATGATGGACTTTAAAAGAAAAAAATTACGTCTTGGAGACGTGCTTGTACAAAACGGCGTTATTACGGAGGAAGATCTGCAGAGGGGACTGGAGCGTCAGAAGGGCAGCGGACGTAAACTGGGCGAGACACTGGTGGATGAAGGCATAGCTACCGAGGAGAATATCGCAAGGGCGCTGAGTAAACAGTTCCACTACGATATGGTGGATCTGCAGAACACAGTCATTCCGCAGGAAATTTTGGATCTCGTGCCGGCGAGCGTTTTGAAGAAGCACCGGGCGATTCCTTTCGAATATTCGCCGGATAACATGAATGTGCTCCGGGTGGCCATGTCTGATCCGATGGATATCGCGGCGATGGATGATATCAACATCATCACGAACCTGCAGGTGGAGCCGGTGGTCGCCACCATGGGCAGCGTGATGCTGGCAATAGATCATTATTACGGGCAGGCGGAAGTAAATTCCGCGCTGGAGGAGTACACCAGGGAAAAAGAAAGCCAGATGATTGAGCAGGAGGATATGTACAGTGAGGATGTCAACAATTCCCCCATTGTGCAGCTTGTCAAGGGCATGATTGACCAGGCGGTCAGACAGCGCGCTTCCGATATCCATATCGAACCGATGGAGAGACAGGTGCGCATCCGTTACCGTATCGACGGTGCCCTCTATGAGAAATCCGTTTACAGTATACGGCTTCTGCCAGCCATTGTGGCGCGTATCAAGATCATCGGCGGCATGGATATCTCCGAGAAGAGAAAGCCGCAGGACGGCCGTATCACCCAGATTGTGGACAGAAAGGAGTTTGATATCCGTGTTTCCATTCTGCCGACAGTCTATGGGGAAAAGATCGTAATGCGTCTTACCTCCAAGAATGCTCTGACAAGGGAGAAGAGCCAGCTTGGCCTGAAACCGGACGAACTGAAAAAATTTGATCATATCCTGAAGAATCCCCACGGAATCCTGCTGGTGACGGGCCCCACAGGAAGCGGTAAGTCCACCACCCTGTACACCGCTCTGAGTGAGCTGAATAAGGAGGATGTGAATATCATCACAGTCGAGGACCCGGTGGAGGCGAATATTGAAGGCATCAACCAGGTACAGGTCAACAACAAGGCGAATCTGACCTTTGCGTCCGCCCTGCGATCCATTCTGCGTCAGGACCCGGACATCATTATGATCGGTGAGATCCGTGACCAGGAGACTGCCTCGATCGCCGTACAGGCGTCCATCACAGGCCACCTCGTAGTTTCAACCCTGCATACCAACTCCGCTGCCAGCACCATCACCCGTCTGGCGGACATGGGGATTGAGCCGTATCTGATTGCGGACTCCACGATCGGCGTCATCGCCCAGAGACTGGTGCGCAGACTCTGCCCCGAGTGCAAACGGCAGAAAAAGGCAGACGAGGAGGAGCTGGAGCTTTTACAGCTTGCGCCGGATGCGGATGTGACGATCTATGAGCCATGTGGATGTCCGAGATGTGACGGTGCCGGATTTAGAGGCCGTATTGGTGTCTATGAGATCATGGAGGTGACACAGTCCTTAAAGTCGATTATCAGCAAAAACGGTTCTGCGGAGGAAATCAAGAAAAAGGCGCTGGAGGAGGGGATGAGTACCCTGCGTATGAGCGCCACCAGGTATGTGCTGGAGGGAATCACCTCTGTACAGGAAATGATGCGTGTATCCTTTGATCTGTAGGAGACAGTCGGGTCAAAAATAAAAAACGATTGATATTCTAAAAAGCGTTTATAAATAGAGCAAAAAAAGCTTGACAAAGCTTTGCGAAAGCGATATTCTAATAACAAATCAGCCGGTTATCATGGCATATGAGGCCGGCTGTATCTATAGGCGGATCTTGTATCCGCATCGGTTATTCTGGCAGATTCTGCCATAATTTCACAGACATAGGCAGAGTTTGCAGGACAGACAGATGGAAAAGGGGAGGTCCTGATGGCTCTGTACATATAAGGAGAGACAGATGGGACAAAAGGATCTGGCGGCAAGCAGTTTGAGCGAAGCCCGGAAGTGTTTGCAGATATTGTCAATGCGTTGGTTTTTGAAGGAAAGCAGGTGGTTTTTCCGAAAGAAAAGGATTCACGGTATGGCCAGAAAATATATAGATAATGTCAGAGTACATGTGTATCCGATGAATCGGCTTCCAGAACAGGTCAGACAGAGGTTTCATGGCGATATGAAAATCGTGGTGGACTATCTGGCAGAAGGAAAGAAATATGAGCCGACAGACCAGAAGATTGCGGATGTGGCTGGAACAATGCGTATGCTGTACGCATTGACGGAAGATATATCTTTTATAAATAATATGGAAAAGCTTGAGGCTGTTCAGAAGAGAGGAGGCAGAGTGACGATGTGTGAAGTGGTGGATAAATTTGTGCAGAGAGGAAGAGCGCAGGGAATAGAAGAAGGAATAAAAGAAGAAAAAAACCGCTGTGCGACTGCATTTGTGAGAGAAACCTTGATGCAGAAACAGTCTAAGGAATATATCATGGGCATATTACAGACCTGTTTCCAGTTAAAAGAGGAGGAGGCTGACAATCTGTACCGGGAAGGATATGAGAGGGAACATGGAACAGAAATACCTGTTTTTACATGAAAATGGAATGGATAGACCGTTTCGTTTACTTGCATTCTGCCAACAAAAGTGCTATCATTGATAACAGACTTAGTAAATTAGTACCGAATGAGAAAATCGGCGCTAGTATCTCTGGCATCAGATCAGGGGACGCAGGCAAACTCTAGCAGGAAGATACCTGCATGAAAGTACACAGGGGAAGTACGGAGGAAGTGCTATGGCAGTCTGGGGATATGTCGCGATCGATAAAGGCGGAAAGGAAATAAAAGGCAGTAAAGACGCTGATAACAAGGATCTTTTGCTCAGGGATCTGAAAAATCAGGGTCTTATTGTGCTGGAATTAAAAGAACAGAATGCCCTGACAAGGGATATCGATCTGGATATTGGCGGCAAACCTACGTCCCGGGATATGGCTGTGTTCTGCAGGCAGTTTGCCAGTATCACCAGAGCCGGCGTCACGATCATTGAGACCTTAAACATGCTGGCGGACTCCACGGAAAACAAAAAGATGCAGAAGGCCCTTTACGCCGTTCGCGCGGATGTGGAGAAGGGTGAAAGCTTTGCGGATTCCCTGTCGGGGCATCCGGGGGTGTTCCCGGAACTTCTGGTGCAGATGGCCAGGGCGGGCGAGGCGTCCGGCAGTCTGGACACAGCGATGGAGCGTATGGCCATACAGTTTGAGAAGTCAGCCAAGACGCAGGCGCTTGTGAAGAAAGCGATGATCTACCCGATCGTGGTGGCTTTGATCGCTGTGGTGGTTGTGATCGTTATGCTGGTGTTCGTCATCCCGCGCTATATGGATATGTTTGAGCAGCTGGGGACGGAGCTTCCGGCGATTACCCTTGCAGTGGTCGGGCTGAGCAATTTCATTAAAAATAACTGGTACATACTCGTTCCGGCTATTGCGGGCATCGTATTTGCGCTCAAGGCTTATGCGAAGACTTATTCCGGCAGACATCTCTTTGGAAAGCTGCAGATGAAAATTCCGGCGGTGAAAAATCTGGTGGTAAAATCAGCCAGCGCGCAGATGGCCAGAACGCTCAGCACCCTGCTGACGGCGGGTGTGCCGCTGATCGAGGCGGTGGATATCGTGTCGGACACCATGACGAATATCTGGTTCAAGGAGGCTCTCAAGGAGGCGGTTGAGCAGGTTATGATCGGTGTGCCCCTGTCCCAGCCGGTACGGACCTGCGGTCTGTTTCCACCTATGGTGTACCATATGATGCGGATCGGTGAGGAGGCCGGCTCCACCGAGGAGATGCTCAATAAGCTGGCGGATTACTACGAGGAAGAGGTGGAGATGGCTGTGCAGTCTCTGATGGCCGCCATGGAGCCTATGATTATTATCGTGCTGGCCGGTATCGTCGGTATTCTGATTGCCGCGGTGATGGCGCCTATGGTGACGATGTACTCGGCGCTGGATAATCTGTAAAACAGCTTAAATTGTAAGATGAGATATCACACGGACGCAGTAAATGGAATCCGCATATTTTGAATTAGGCGCGCTGGGTAGGGAACAGCTGCGTTTAAGATAAATGCAACCCGAAAACAACCCCAATTTTCTATGATGAAAAGGAGAAGGAAACAATGAAGAAAGAGAACATGAACAACAAAGGTTTCTCCCTCGTCGAGCTGATCATCGTTATTGCCATCATGGCAATTTTGATCGTAGTGCTGGCGCCTCAGTACTTAAGATATGTGGAGAAGAGTAGAGTATCGTCCGACCAGACCACCATCGTTGAGTATATCAATGCAATGCAGGTGATCGCGGCTGATCCAGACATCTCACTGACTAGTGGAACAGATTATTCGTTAAAGAGTAATGCTGGCGATGCGGGAATAACAGTCTCAGGACCGTTGGCAACGTTATTGGAAACTCAGGGAATGCTGGATGCTACGGCGGCAGCGGGTGGCAATTTGCAGTCTACTGCATATACGGATGTTTCTATGGATATTCAGTTAGTATATAATTCTGCGAACAAGATCTGGAATGTAGAAGCAGCGACTGGTAGCGGTGTTGAAGTTTCCGGCCAGCTTACGAAGACGCCTTAAGAATTAAGCTAACCACAGAGTAACAAACCAAAACATAAACAATACGGCATAACCCCTCGCCTCCTATGCAAAAAAGCGAACTTAAAAAAACGCCTTTTTGCATAGGGGGGGGGGTAATACGTTACAGACAAATATCCCACAGAAGGAAACGATATGTTACCAGATCTCTTATTATACAGCATCATACTCCTCTTCGGCATCGTGATCGGTAGCTTTTTGAATGTCTGCATTTTCCGCATCCCGGAGAAAGAGGATATCGTTAAGACATCCTCCCACTGTATGAGCTGCGGTTACCATCTGAAATGGTACGATATGGTTCCGATATGCAGTTTCCTCGCCCTGCGGGGTAAATGCCGCAAATGCGGCGCCAAACTTTCTGTCCAGTATCCTCTGATTGAGGCGGCGAACGGAATCTTATACGTTTGTATCGTATGGACAGGCGGCCTCGGCATAGAATCCCTACTCTACTGTCTGATGGCTTCCGCGCTCCTTGTTTTGAGCGTGATCGATTTTAGGACATATGAGATTCCCTTTGGAATCAATCTTTTTATACTGGCACTGGGGCTGGTCCGGGCGGCAACGGACTTTTCCAATATCCTTACCTACTTGATCGGCCTCTTTTCTGTCAGTATCGTGTTAGCAGTTCTGTACTACGCCACCGGCGGGAGAGCGATCGGCGGCGGCGATGTGAAACTGATGGCGGCCTGCGGGCTGCTGCTTGGCTGGAAATTAATTATACTGGCCTTTCTGCTTGGCTGTGTCCTCGGCGCAGTCATCCATGTGATCCGTATGAAAGTAAGCGGCGAGGGCCGCATGCTGGCTATGGGTCCTTATCTGTCTATGGGCGTCCTGATAGCGGCCCTGTGGGGGGAGAGCATACTAAACTGGTATGTTTCGCAACTGCTATGAGCGCTGCGCAGACGAGCGGACAGAAATTAATTTAGAAAATTCACCTGCACGGCATCACCGGCAGGTTTATTGTCTCTTTATAGATATGCATTTTTTGAACGAGAATACGATAGAGTGAAATGGATGAGGGAGGGAATGATACATGGCTGCCAAGGCGATTGCGATAGAGATCGGTTATTCGCTTACCAAAATCTGTGAAGTGGATTACAAGGCGAAAACACATAAGATATATAAAAGCTTTACAGTTCCAAACGGTGCGGAGGTCATCAGCGACGGTGCGCTGATGGTTTCGCCCGAGTATGTGGAAACCTTGCGGAGCGCGCTCGCGGCAAACCATGTGAAGGGCAAACAGGTGGTATTTACAATTACCTCCTCAAAGATTGCCAGCCGTGAGGTCACGATTCCTTATGTGAAGGAAAACAGGATCGCGGATGTGGTCAATGCCAATGCCACCGACTATTTCCCGGTGGATTTAAGTCAGTACCAGCTTGCATACACCATTCTGGGAACCATCGGGGAAACCAAAGGCGCCCAGCAGTATAAGCTGCTTGTGATGGCGGTGCCTACGGCGCTTCTGTCGGGGTACTACGAGCTGGCGAAAGCGCTTAAACTGGAAGTGGCGGCGATCGACTACGCCGGCAACAGTATTTTCCAGGTGGTGAAGGATGAGTGTGCGAAGGGCAGGCATATTGTTGTTAAGATAGACGAGAGATCTTCACTCGTGATGGCAGTGGAAAATTCCGTGCTGTCATTTACAAGAAGCGTCTCCTACGGTGTGGAAGAGATTATGGACACGGTGATGAATACGCTCTGCTGGGGTGAGGTCAGCTCCGTGGAACAGGCGATCCGTGTCCTTCAGAGAAACGAGTGTATTGTCCCGGAGGAGGGCGCCAGAGATTCCGAGAGCGCGGAGGAGAGCGCAAAATCCGCGAAGGACAGTGCGCTGGAGGATATGCGTGAGGCGGTGATACCGCTGATAGGCGGCATCACGAGGGTTATCGACTATTACGCCTCCAGAAACTCGGGTGCAGGCATTGAGCGAATATTGATTACAGGTATGGGTGCGGATTTCAAGGGAATGGACGAAATGTTATCCCGCGAAACCAATATGCCCGTTGCCGTATTAAAGGAAGCAGCAGGATGGAACCTGATGCGCAACTTTAAGAACGAGTGTTTCAGTGAGTACATAGCCTGTGTGGGTGCGGCGGTAGCGCCTCTTGGCTTTAAACAGGAATCAGAGAAACGCGGCAGAGACAAGGCGAAGAAGGAAGGCGGAGAAAAGGGGACGAACTGGGCGCCGCTCGCCTACAGCGTTTTTGGCATCGGTCTTGCAGCAGCGGCTGCGCTTACGGCGGTTCCGCTGATCAGTTACGCAAAGCTGACGAAGGTCAACATGGAGTTGAAGTCGGAGGCGGGCAGTCTGGAGGACATTATCCCGATCTATAATGAATATGTTGAGGTGAAGGCGGAACGTGCCGTGGCGGGCGCCATGTATGAGGCGACGGAGAGCAGGAACGAGGGTCTGGAAGAATTTCTGGGTGAGCTGGAAGATAAGCTGCCAGCCAACGTCAATGTGATCTCATTTTCCAGTGATGCCTACGAGGTGTCCATCAATATGCGGGTGCAGACGAAGGATGACGCCGGAGCGGCGGTGGAGCAGATGCGTACTTTCCAGTCGCTGATTCCAGAGAGGGTGACAGTGGCTTCCCTCGTGGAGGAGGAGAACGAGGAGAGCGGAGAGCGCGTGGTCAACTTTACCGTGACGGCTGCCTACCAGGATGTGGGATATATGCCGGAGGAAGAGCTGCCGGAGGAGACCGGGGCAGCGGCAGACAGTGTGACAGATGGCGCCAATGCGGACATGGCGGAATAGGAGGCGCGTGAGATGAAAGTATCAAAGAAAGATGTATTGCTGCTGCTCGGCTTGCTGGGAGTTCTCGCCGTTGTCAGCGCCTATATGCTGGTGTTCCAGCCGACGATGGAGAAGACAGAAGCGCTGAAGGAGGAGAATCTGCAGCTGGAGGCGAGGATCGCGGATTTGCAGTCAAAGAAGGATAATAAGGACAGCTACGAGAGCCAGACAGCGCAGATGCGCCGGGAGATCGAGGAGATCTACCAGCTTTTCCCGGTGGATGTGCGGGAGGAGAACGCTGTTTACCTGGCGATCAACCAGGAACTGCTCTCACCGATGGAGGTGCAGTCGGTCACCATAGACGCCCTGCTGGAAGTGCCTTTTGTGGATGAGGTGCAGCAGGAGGAAATGCCGGATGCCACCTACGAGATTGATGAGGTGGAAGAGATTGAGGACGCTACGGGGACACAGGAGGCTCCCACGCCCGAGGCAGGTGATACGCAGGGCGCGGCAGGCGTGAATCCCTATCATCTGATGAACCGCAAGACTACCATCAATTACGAGGTTTCTTACGAGGGCCTGAAGAGAAGCGTGAAAAACATCTGTATGCAGACAGACCGCATGGTTATCGACAACCTGTCCGTGGTCTATGACGAGCAGACAGGGCTTTTGCGAGGCACCACAACAGTGAACATGTTCTGCGTGCCTGATCAGGAGGGCAAAGAGTATGTGGAGCCTGACTTTGCCGGCGTGCTTCTCGGCACAGACAATATTTTCGGCACGAGAGTGATCCGCAGCGAGGGCAGTCTTCCCGACCTGGAGGACGGTGCGGAAGGCGGAGCGGACGAAGGACAGGAGTGACGGCAGAGCACGCGGAAACAGAGCGGCTTTGGATAGGAACGCGAATGGTGTGCATGGCAGACAGGACAGAAGCGCGATATGCGTAAGACAGCATAAGGCTGCGGCAGGATGACAGGGGGACAATCGTTTGACGACAGCGGAGGACAGGCGAAAACAGAATAAGGACGCCGGATTTTCTTTGGTGGAGCTGTTGATTGCGGTGGTCATTCTAGCCATCATTGTGATTCCGCTTATGAATCTCTTTCTCTCCTCAAACAGGCTCAATATCAAGTCCAGACAGACCCTGCGGGCTACCACGGCGGCGCAGGATATCATGGAGGGACTGAAGGCTTACGATATCGAGGAGCTAAAGACCCAGTTTGCGGATCCGTCCAGCGGATTCTATGTGATAGACAGCAGACTGATCAAGGGAAGCGTGGCGGAGGAACCCTCTCTTGAAGTGGATGCCGCAGGCAATCCCGCCCCCGGTCTCTATGTGTTCAGCATGCGTCAGGTTTCCATGCAGGGCAGCGAGTTTGACGCGAAGATAGAGGTGGACGGCAGAGGGTATATGACGGGCACGCTCACCCATGACAATGAATTTAACGATGCGGCGCTGGCAGATGCCAGAAGCATTGATAAGGAGAACGGCACCTTTGTGGAGACGGAAAAGATCAGACAGGCGGTGCTCAAGAGCGTCTTTAAGGACAGCGACATGGACACGGCCATAAGAGTCAGGCTGGGTGCGGCTGGTCTTACGGATGCACAGATTGACGATGAGATCGCTGCGGTCAGCTTTAAGAATGCAGCCACCTTCTTTGACCAGGTCAGCCGCACCATAGAGATTGAGCTGTCGGTCAGCGCGGAGGTGGACAAAGACGGACAGCCGAAGGCGGATATGAAGGTGACGCAGTTTTATGACTTTATCTATAAGGACGCGGCAGGTGCGGATGTGGTTGTGCACACGGCGGGAGATATGGGATCCGGGATCCTGGTGGACGGTATGTCCAGGGGCAGCGTGGCGAAGACGAAGGACGACAAGGTGAATGTGAACCTCTTCTATTACCCGCTCTACGGTGCGTCCAGCCCGGATAAGATTATCGTAAAGAACGGTTCGGGAGCCGGTTTAAATCTTCTGATCGCGAAGCAGAGGCATGAGAAGGACGATCCGCTGAATCCGGGAATGCCGGATCTGAGTGATCCTGAGTATCTGTCAGACCCGCAGCTGATGGCGGCGGAGCAGGCTTACAGGGCGGAGGTCGAGATTCTGAATGCGCACGGAGGAGTACACGACAAAGATACCTTTTTCTTAAAGACCAATCTTGGTTTAAATCTGGTAGGCAAAAACTATCTGGCGGGCGCGCCCATAGAGATTCCGTCGCAGGTCACTGTGAACGGAACGGGTATGGATCTGAGCGGTTCCAGCGATATGAATCTTTTCACGCTGGACGGTGTGCGCAGCCCGATGGGCAGGCCGGCGGTGCCCGGTGAAGCCACAGAACTGATCTACGATGTCACGGTCAGCATTTATGAAGGAGGGGCGGCCGCGAAAGGATTCCCCGACGATATGCGGATGGTCGTGATCGGGGGCAGCGCCACGAACTGACGGAAGCTTCGCAGGCGGCAGAAAATACCGGGCAGAATCGGCGAGAATGGCGGAGAATGCCGGGCAGCATCGACGAGAATGGCGGAGAATGCCGGACAGCATCCGTGAGGATGGCAGGAAATGGCGGAAGCAGCGCATATAATGGGGTATGGATATGAAAAGAGCAGGCGGAAAAACAGCACAGTTTTGCAGGCTGATGAAAAAGAGGCGTGACGACAGGGGCTCCGCCATTGTCATCGTAATTATCGCGATGGCAATGATCGGGATTCTGGCTACCACCATGCTCTGGATGGCATACATGAACTATATGATAAAGGTGGCGGATATCCGCAATAAGAACAGCTTTTATACCGCCGAGGAAGTGGTGGAGCAGGTCATGTCGGGGCTGCGGCGTGAGTCTGCCGAGGCTGTGGGCATCGCCTACAGGGAGGTGCTCTCCAACTGGGATAACCTGGAGTCGGAGGCGGCCCGCTCCAACGTCTTTATGACCACTTATTTGGACACTCTGGTTGAAAAATTAAAAGATCCTTCGCTCGGTGCGTCCTACTACGACAGGACGAAACTGGAGGCTTATGTGGATGCCGGCATTTTTCAGAGGGGCACGCCTGCCGCCGGCGTTGATGAGGATGCCTGGGATCACGGTGGTCCGCTGGGCGAGCCTGCGGTGATGGAGATTGTAAACAATAACAGCATTATATTAAAAAACGTCTATGTTTCCTGTACAGACAGCGATGACCGGGTGTCCGTTGTGCAGACGGACATCTGTCTGGATGTGCCGAAGCTGATCTTTGAAAACAGCGGTTCTATCGACGCGCTCTACCAGTATACACTGATCGGCAATGAGGGAATCGACGTGCAGGTGCCGGGCGTCATCAAGACCGAGGGCAGTGTCTACGCGGGCACGGATGCGAGAGGCAAAGGCGGTTTCCAGATCGGAAAAGACACGGTGGCGGCCACGAAAATGACAATGGAAGATTCCCTGCGTGTGATTTCCAAGGGCGATATCAAAGTGGATCCGGCCTCCAGTCTGCTGGTACGGGATGTGCTCGGGCAGGATAACCGTGTGTACGCGAAAAATATCAGACTGGAAAGCGCAACGGTCAGCATTGACAGCAAGGTGTATGTGGCCAATGATCTGACGCTGGACGGTGTGGGAAGCAGGGTTGCGCTCACAAAAGAATATTATGGTTACGGCAATTCCACTTCCAATGGGCTGCCGGGGGAATCGGCGGCGGATTCCGGGGCCAGCAGCGCCATTATCATAAACGGCAAAAACTCCACGGTGGATATGTCGGCGGTGACCAGACTGCTGATCGCAGGGCATTCCTACATCGGCCAGGATGCGACCAGCGCGGAGGCGGCATATAATAAAGAACAGATTGAGGCCGGCCTTCCTCCGACAACGCCGAGAACGCCAGTGATGATGGGAGAATCCATCGCGGTCAAAGGCGGCCAGGTGGCTTATCTGGTTCCGGCAGAATGTATCGGGACGGTGAAAGGGGAGAGTGTGATCGGCCAGAACCCCATTAACGCCGACAAGGAAAATGATATCATTGATTTTAGGAATGAGTACGGCGATGAGTTTAAGGAAGTGGACTTTGACAGAAAGGTCTACCGTCTGGGAGGGAAATCCTTAAGCGAGTTCGGCGTTGCGGACATGAATCACATCCGCAAAGTTTACGCGCCATACCGGGGCGGCACGCTGCTCTATTATTATCTGGTTATGGAGAAGAGCAACGCCGAGCGTTACTTTGTCCAGTATTACGATTTCCATGCAAACAGGGAGGAGATAGACACTTATTTCAACAGATATCTCTCCGGCGGATTCCAGCTTGGGGATTTTTCGGATCCGAAGAACCAGTATACCATTCTTGGAAACAGTCTGGTGAGCAGCGCCCTCACGGCAAGCGGCGTGACCCTGTTGACAACGAGCGTTGACCAGACGACCTTATTCCCGCCTGAGGGAACGCCCGGGGAAGGCGGAACCGGCACGGAGCCGGCGCCTCCCGCCGATCCTGACGCCTACACGGAGACTGGCGTCAATGCGGAGGAAGTGACAAATATAGGGACGGAAGCGGATGTGCTTACGCTGGTTCAGAAGATCAAAAACGAGTACAAAGGCTTAAACTATAATCTGGAAGAAACAGCGCCTCCGGCGCTTGCCGATCCCGATATCGACCCGGTGGAGGCAGCGAAGCATTATGTGTTTAACAGCGTTATCAAGGAGGCGGAAGTAGAGCAGTATCTGGCAGACAATCATGTGAACCATGTGACCTATGAGACCTCATCAGGCCTGCAGGCACATCTGTCGAAAAATGATGTGACTTTGACGGGGATCACCGGGGTTGATGCGAAAAAGCTGAGACTTCTTGTCTGCTATGGCGATGTGACGGTGGACAGTGACTTTACAGGTCTGATTATCGCCAAGGGGAAGATCACCGTGACCGGCGCAAACAACATCAGACGCGGCGGGGCGGATCTGGCCAATGTGCTGGAGGCAGAGAGCGCAATCAGCGGCGATACGAGAAAACCGATTGACCTGTTTGTAAACGGCGGCGGCAGTATGTTGAACGGAGCGCAGGCGCCGGATGTGGACGATGCGGGCAATCTGGTGCTCGACTACAGTGAACTTGTCCGTTACATGAACTGGATCAAGAAGTAGATTCCGCGCAGGCGAAGATGTGGCGGAGCACGGCGAAGAGGCTGGCTTACGGGCAGAAAAGAAAAGCAGGAAGGAAGCGGAAGGTTGGGCGCAGAAGGGCAGAAAACCGATAAACTTCATAAGGGCAGGAGTGACAGACGGTGGAATAGCAGGTGTTATAAATATAATAACGGTGGTTATTCTATTATTGAACTGATCATTGTCCTCGCTATCATTGCGATTATCATAAGTACGGTGTTTTATTCCATTATTCTGGTTTTCAGTGCGAATGCAAAGAGCTGCGCCAATAATATACAGCGTTCCATCGGTGACTGCAAGGTGACAACGATGGGCAAGTCGGCAGCTTACATGGAGCTTTACCGGGATGCGGACCAGAACGTGTACACGCGGATGTATATTATGGACAGCAGCGGTTCCTATGTGCCTTCGGAGCCGCAGAAAGTAGGAACCAGCAGAGTGTATGTGGCATACACGCCAGAGAGAGGCAAGAAGACGGAACTTCTGGCGGGAGATAAGATTGAGATCAGATTTGACCGCGCAAGCGGCGGTTTTGAGGGCAATATTTATGAGAAGCTCCATGTGCAGGGAGGCAGTAAAAAATACGAGATTGTATTGACGAAGCTTACGGGCAAGTCCGAGGTTAACCCGGTGCCGTAACGGCAAAGCGCAGACGAAAAGGCGCACCGTGCGGCGGCAGGGGCGGGGAATGTGTAGGAATGCGTGCCTGGAGAGGCATGTGACGAAGAGCGGCGAGGTGAGGAAAATGCGTATGAGAAAGGACCAGAGAGGATTTACTATAGTGGAATTGCTGATTGCGATAGCGATCCTGTCCATCGTTGTCATGTCGGTGTGCGGGTTTATTCTGGTCGGTTCCAAGAGCTACGCGTCGGCCAACAGCGATATCAACGTGCAGCAGGAGGCGCAGCTTTCCCTGAACCAGATGTCGGATGTGTTGATTGATACCACCCGGAGCGTAAATTATGTGGGTTACGATTCGGGCGGCACGCCCCACAAAGCGCTGAAAGATACGGAGTTTACCTTCACGCCGGAGGATAAAAGTCTGATTATGTATAACGGTGTGCTGGAGGAAACGCCGGCGGCGGCACCCGGCGGTACGCCCACCCAGACAGTAGATCCGGGAAACGGCAATAAGCACTATCATTTTTACTGGAGCAAGGATAAGGAAACGCTTTATTATGCGGAGCTGGATGTGCAGTCCACAGATGTGGATACGGCGGCTGTCCACTTCCCGGTGTTTGACCCGGCAGATCCTGTGGCGGCCGGATGGGTGGAGCTTGCGGGCCATGTGACGAATTTCTCCGTGGATTTAACCCAGGTGGAGGAGAAGCGCGTGGTGCAGCTTGCCCTGACCTTTTTGGACGGAAGAAAAGAGTATGTGACTTCCAATAACGTTACCATCCGCAACAAAGTGGGGGTCAATGATGCGGAACTGGATCCTTTAAATAAGAAAAAGACGCTTTCCATCGCGGCAAGGGACAAGGGCGTGATTCTGGAGCCCGGCGAATCTTATCATTTTTCCACGCCGAAAGTGACGGGTGATAATGTGGCGGACAGAAGCGTTACCTGGTCGCTGGCGTCATCGGGCAGTCCTTCAGGCGGCACCCGGTTTACGGATACGGCAAACGGTATTCTGCAGATTGCCACAGACGAACCGGCGGGAACCATTAACGTGGTGATCACGACCAATGCGGTGGATTCGGACGGCAATCATGCATCCTGCGCGCTGGAGGTTTACATAAAGCGGGTAACGACGGTATCCTTGACGAAAACGGCGGATGATAACCCGGACAATGCTGATGGCGAGATATCGCCGGGCTGCACGTTTACCATATCTGCCAATGTGGCGGGAACCAGGCTCGGCGAAACCTGTAAGGGATGCGGTGATGACACCTCGATCGACAAACAGGTGTCGTATGAGGGCAATCCGCTGGGCAATCCGTATGTATGGCTTATACATGACCCAAGCTCTGTGCCAGGCGCGACAACAACTTGGAATCCGCAATTATATATTGATATAGTGGAAAGCAAACCCGATCACGCTACGTTCCGTTTGGATCCGAATGCGCCAATTTCTGATCCTGACAATCCTGGCCATACATATACGGTTGTCATTCAGGCGATGTCGTTTCTGTCTACGCAGGATAACACTCATGGCAGACATTATGATAACTGGGTACCGGGCGCAATTACATTGACGATGGTGAAGGGAAAAGAAAATGCGGAGCCGTATAAAGGGGAGTTGAAGTACGGAGAGCAGCAGTTGGATGAGTCGATCAGGGAGGGACTGCCCACAGACTATTCCAAGTATGTGACAGCAATCCGCGTGGTGGATAATTCTGGAAATGCACCGGATAGAATACTGCTTCATTATACCATCGGCGGCGGTAACAATTATCGGATCTGCCCGGATTTGTTTGATCTGGATCTGAACGGAAGTTATACTTTTTATATGCAGGCAATTTTCCCCATACCCGAGGACAGATATGTGCCGGGCCACGGCGGTACACCGGACAGCAATGAAACAATCAGGGAGGAGTATTTTAAAAATATAGAGAATAAAACGGCAGCCGAGGGATATAGTGGAACGAGATACAGACACGGCAAAGTATTTTATGCAAAATTGGATCGGCCGAAGGTAACCTTCAACTACCATGAAGTAGAGTATACGGGGAAAAATATTACCTACGACCCTGTCAATATTTACAAGGTTGGAAACGGCAGCGGCATCATTGGGGAGATCAAGCCCTCCAGATATGAGAATATCGAAGGCAATCAGGGTATGGAGGGTATGGTCTACAGTCTCTATGAGGGTGAGGGAAACAGCCAGTCCCAGTGGAAAAAGCTTTACTATTATGACGAGAAGACGATGTCCTATCAGGGGAACAGGTCATTGGCAGGCGGGGTGGCGGACGTCAGTCCCGGGGGTAATCCCTACATGAAGCTGAATAATGAAAACGAGAGGATTAAGGTCTGTGGTAACTACCACATCGTTCCCGGTATGTTATATCGAAATAAGTTTTATGATACTTATGAGATCATCGGCTGGCAGGGGTTCGATTTCCCGAATCTGCAACGGGAGGAGCGTTACTATGAGTTAGACGACAGTACAATCCACGTGGAGGTCGGTACGAATTTCAATCTGGAGCTGTGGAGTTATCATGACAACCAGTTTACGAAGGGGGAGATCTATTTCCCGGCGCCTTCCGAGGGAGAATTTACGTCCTACTTTAACCGGGAGAATCTCGGATGGCAGGATGCGAAGAAACTTGACTGGACCATAAAGTCGATCAAAGGCACGGACAAAACCACCTACTACGTGCCGTCCGCAATGAAATGCCGTTATGTGGCAGACCGTAAGCTGTATGAATTGCAACTCTTCTATAATTATTGGGATTCTAAATGGAATCGGAACGTGGAAATTTCTGCAGGCATCTTCCAGTGTGAGGCGGACGGAAAGGAATGGAAGAGAAAGGATCCAGGAATGTTCGACAGTCAGCTGGAGAGCGGCAATATGAACCCGCAGATTCAGTGTCCTACGGTGGATGTGGATTTTATGTTTAATGGGAATCATTATAAAGGAAAAATGTATATTCCCCTGCCGTCGGAGCGCGGTTTTACAGGTAAGAACTGGAATGAGTTTGGCTTTGAAAAGAAAGGCGAGTGGCAGACAAAAGAAAATATCGGTTTGAAATACCTGCCGGATGGACAGCAAAACACACAGGATATCTGGGGGTTAAAGCTGAAATGTTTCTATGATGCGGCGACGGATGAATTTACGATACAGATATGCAATTCAAATTGGGATTTTATAACGGCATATCTGTGTAAAAGTAATGGGGACAGATGGAGAAGCTGGAAATAACAGATGCCCTGCGACGAAACAATATGCCAAAGCCGAAACATCAGGGGCTGCGGCGGTGCCATAGGAGAGAGGTTGTTGCATATGGGGAAAAAAGACCATAAGCCGTTTGTGAAAAAGAACTGCGTTAATAATTCAATAAATCCGCTTGTCGTCTTCCTGGCGTTCCTTTTGGGAGCGTTGACAGCTTATGCGATGTTTTGGCGAATCCGGGCGCTTAAGAATAAAAAAAGTGATGGGGCGTCCGGCAAAGCGCCCGACCGTGACAACGCGCAGGCAGACGGGGAGCTGAAGGATCTGCTGATAGAGAATGTACAGCAGATCAGGCCTTACAGGCCGCGCAAGCGTATATCCACGAGAAAAGTGTTCGGACGTGCGGTGGCTATGACGGCAGCGGCTGCGCTTGTGGTGACGGGGCTTTACATGGCGCCGAATAACAGCGTGCCTGTACCGACGGTGCAGGCACGGGAGTCTTTTGGCGGTATCAGACAGGTGGTGGAAGAGCACGACGAGGAGAATCCCTTTGTCGTTCTGGATATCGTGCCGGGAAAGGCGCAGGCGGAAGTAAACGGTAAGAAATATGATTTTTCCCTTGGCACCATAGGATATCTGGCACCAGGGCAGTCGCCGGTGCAGAAAGATCTCTCCCGCATTTTTAGGGGGGATGAAAGTGAACAAAGTACAGATTTTTATAAGTATACAGACAGGAAAACGCTGACGGATGCAGTTATTGGCGACGGTTATGGCGGGATTGTATATCGGGAGGCATACGGCGGAACCGGTGAGGATCTGAAAGCCAGCCTATGGAGCAAGATTTTTGATTCCGCAGAGGTGGAGCATGATGAAAATGGAATATTGACTGATGCGGTCTCTTATCCGACAGGGAGACTCTATGCCCATGTCCAGAGGAGAACGGATGTCAGCGCAGATACAGGCAGCCTTCCTGCGCTTACAGGATTTGACTACAATCTGACGGGGCAGCCTGATGGGAGTTCCATTTTTGGAGCTTCAGACATGACAGTTCTGCCGGTGGAAGGGATTTATACCTTTGCGGAGGGACAGGGGGATTACCATGTAATTTTTGGAGAGCCAGTGGTGGCCGCAAATGGTTACCGTGCAGAGGTAGTAAAGAGCGTCAGTGGAGAAGTAGACGATGTGATAAGCGCTCTCACTGAGTATGTTGACGCGACAGGACTGTATTATGTTGAGGATGGCAGATATAAGTATGTGTGTACGCTCGGGGAGTTTAAAGGAATTCCGCGCCCGGAGCCGAAACCAGAAGAGCCGGATGAATCGGATAACCCAGAGACGCCGGAAAAACCAGAGCCGCCGACAGAACCAGGAGACCCGGAACAGCCGACAGAACCAGGAGACCCGGAACAGCCGACAGAACCAGGAAACCCGGAACAGCCGACAGAACCAGGAA
>CBCOZL010000002.1:50038-188249 GCA_965114645.1 uncultured Lachnospiraceae bacterium
ACCCGGAACAGCCGACAGACCCGGAGCCGCCGACAGAACCAGGAAACCCGGAACAGCCGACAGACCCGGAGCCGCCGACAGAACCAGGAAACCCGGAACAACCGACAGACCCGGAGCCGCCGACAGAACCAGGAAACCCGGAGCCGCCGTCAGACCCGGAACAGCCATCAGAACCAGGCAACCCGGAACAGCCGGCAAATCCGACAATCCCGGAGAATCTGCCGAAAGCGGAGCAGTCCCAGTCTCTGAGTGCCGGATTCCAGACACAGCCTGTCTTGCAGAGCGCAGGAGCAGAGGATGGATGGTATTTATGTGTGGGTATGGAGCCTGTGGCAGAATCGTCACCGAATCCCGCACCAGATCTGGCGCCTGAGCCGGAGAATCCGGCAGAGCCGACGGGGCCGGAGAATCCAACAGAACCGGCAGAGCCGACAGGTCCTGAGAATCCAACAGAACCGGCAGGGCCGGAAAATCCGACAGAACCGGCAGAGCCGACAGGGCCGGAGAATCCGACAACGCCTGCGGACCCAGTAGAGCCGACGCCTGTACCAGGGCAGTCGGAGATGCCGGATGGCACATACTGTGTATTGAAATTTACATATGTGGAAGCGGAGGAGGAACAGCTCCTGTATCAGATTAAGGAGGTCAGTGCGGTCTCCACAGAAGAAGGAATTGCACGCCCTTATGACAGTTATATACTGGAAAAAGATCTGTTCCAGAATGATCTGGACGCGGCAGACACGGAGGGGGATATCTTTGACGAGGAGCCGGCACTTGCTGGACAGTTTGAATATGTTGGCGGCGGTAAGGGTATGTATAAGATTACCAGAGACCGCACGGAGGAAAGTACGTCTGTGTATTATATAGAGGTGCAGAATGCGCCCGTATATATAAGATGTACAGGCGGAAATGATTTTCTGAGAAGATATGTATTCAATTCACTGAATAAGCAGGACAATGCTTCCGATGATTTTGCGATCAGAGTGAATACGAAACTTGCGGGAGAAGTGACGCAGGAGGATGTGAGGAATGCGGATCTTGTGTATCTGGAGGATGGCACGGGGCTGTATCTCAACCCGGACGCGGAAAAGAGTTATATTACCCCGAAGGATGCGGAAATTGTTTCGGAGGATGGACTGCAGGATGTTTCCGAGCTGGTAATCACCTGTCTGCTGGAGGAGGCGGTGCAGTCGTTGAAACCTGTTATTGTGGATTACGGTATTATTGAGGATTCGGAAAACGGCGTAAGCACGAATTATAAAGGCAGTGCATATCAGAAACTGGCAAAAACTTTCTTGAAAAAGGATCTCCTTGCTTTCTATGATGAGATGGCAAAGGAGGGAAATCTGGCGGACAACATTTTGATGAATGTTGACAAGGATCTTGAGGACCACCCGGATAAAAAGGACAATAATTTTCATTATGTAAACCGTAATATCTATGTTGTAAACGGTACGCCTCTGGTGGGGGATGATTTCCCGGATACGTTAGATAAGAACGAGGCGAAGTCTGGTTTTGGAGAGGTACTGGCGGCGATTAAAGCGGAGAACATCCTGCTGCCGGAGGATGAGAGAATTTCCGAGAAGGTCAGCAAGGCAATGGCTGTGCAGTACATCATCAACTATTCTCTCGGACTGGTCGGGGAGTATAAGGATCTGTCAATTCTGGAGCTGCAGCCGACTGCGAACATGAAATCAGATCTGCATCCTCACGCGAACGATAAGGGAAATGTTGTCCTGTTCTGGCAGAGAGAGGATCAAGGGGGAGAAGGGCAGCAGATTCTCAGAAGTTCAAAGAAGATAGAGATCAAAACCACTTTAAGCTCGGTGGTGGCGTTTAACACCAGTTATCAGGATATTAACGAGGATTACAATATGATCTTCATCGGTCTGGACGGCCAGCGTTTCTATCACGAGCCGGATAAGGACGGCAAAATGATGACGGTCTTTAACGACGAAGATTTAAACGGCAAGGTTTACCACACAGGCGACCGTGTAGCAAACCGCGATACCAGATATGATGCGAGCGATATCACAGTGCTGAAAAAGGAAGCGCTTTTGGATTATCTGCGGGCCGGATATCCCATTGTGGTGGAGAATGACTGCTTTAAGGGCCGGAGTGCCCAGAAGGCGGACGAAAGTGATATCAATACGAAATATATCGCTTCCGACACACAGATGTATGACTTTTTAAAGGAAGCGATCTCCATGGGCAGATCGGATGAGGATGATGAGGATCACGGTGTCGGCATCTACACCATTGAAGATGTGCACAGCAGCGCAATGTTTGCCATGCAGTTAAATGCGCAGCGTCCAAAGATTGAACTCCGGGCGGAGGGAGACAGTGGCGGAAATGATTCCGACGGAGAGCAGAGATCTTCCGATATGATAGCGACGGAAGCCGTGCCTGAGAGACCGGGGATACTCCGTGGTACGATCGAGTACCGCATAACCAGCGACCGGGCGGGGGACGATAAAACTTATTGGGGCAGCCTGGATAAACACCTGTATCTTGACTTAAACTATGACGGTGTTTTTGCGCCGGAAGAGGAATTTGCCGGATATCACTTTGAGGAGTCGGATGGAATCGGCAGAATCAGTGTCGACTTCAATGAGATTAATTTTGGTATTGTGCCTTGGAAACTGGAAGTGAGGGATACCGATAACGAATACCGGCGGGCAGCGGCGCAGGGATGCTTTACCATAAGCGGCAGCGACAGGGCGAAGATCCGGGTACTGCAGATACTTGACGATACGGATAACAGAGATAAAAATTTCCAGAAGCAGTATGAGGATATAAATAATTCTACGCTGGCTCATTATTTGAGCGGAGCGGAAGCGCTTCTGAAAATGAACTGGGATATCGAGGCGGTTACACCAGGCGAACTGGCGGATCGAATTTCCAAAAATGCAAATTACCTTTCCCTCTGGGATGTGGTGGCGCTGGGCTTTGGTGACAGCGGGAACCCGGGTGACGTGGTGATGAATGCTGTCAATGCGTTCATTGACGAGGGCGGGAGCATTGTCGTCTCCTCTGCGGGCGCGTCGGCGGATAAAGGAAGGGCCGGCCTGTCAGCGGAAGTGCTGGGACAAAGGAATGAACAGACGTACGGAAGACTCAGCATGGGAAGTGAATCAAACTTCCGTTATGAGGGTATAAAAACAGAAGTGTTTGATGAGACGACCGACCTGCTGCTGGATCGGATCAATGACGGTACTGTTGCCAGATGGCCGTATGAGATTGATTCGCGGGCACAGCTCTCTAATATTACGAAGCTTTCGGTGCCGGATTATCTGCTGGATATCGGTACGGCAAAGGAGGCGGGAAAGGCCTATACTACAGCGTGGTTTACCCTGTTTGACCAGGAAACTTCCGATGGCTACGGCTCGGGCGGGTACAGCGTGTCACCCCGTGACGGCAGAAATAACTACTATGTGTACAGTAAAGGCAACGTGGTGTATGTGGGACAGTCAATGTACCCCTACTACTATGATAAGGATAAAGATGCGCCGACGGAAGAGGACGGCATAGAAGAATGCCGGATCTTTGTGAATGCGCTGATGGCGGCTTACAATGCCGGTGTGCACAGGGCCGACGTCTCCATTGTGGCGGGTTTTAACGGCGTCACCAAGGTGGAGAGCGTCACGATCCCCTACGATGTGGCATTCAAGGAAGGCGGGGACGCCAAGGGCGGTATTCTGGGTGAAACAATAGATGTGTATTTCCGTTTCACGGACAACAATATTGCCTGCGACAAGGTTACGGAGCTTTCCCTCTTCTATAAGAATGCGGGTGCGGCGGCTGAGGCGGAGCTTCTTCTGCCCGGCGGCGGAATTAACAGCGCTGCATACACGGCCTTTACAAGTCCTGTCTGGGCGGTGGAGAATAACCGTCTGGTGGAAGTGTCCGGCGGAATTGTCCCGGATAAGGTGTACCGCGTCAAAGCGCCTCTGGCGGCTTTGCAGAATGGGGATGATGAGACGTCACAGATCTGTGTGCTGCTCACGAACCGTTATACGAGGGCGGGACAGAGTTTGGAAACGCTGAGTATGGACAGCGTATCCCTGAACCGTGCCCAGATGTTCCTTCTGGAATAAAATAAGAAAACTGGAGCCTGCGCGATGTGCGCGGGCTCCTTTTCATATCAAAGCATTCTCTGAATCGAGCGTGCCGACGCTCGATTTTTTCAAGGATTCCCTTGACAAGACCGCGCTCTCCGGCGCATAATGATCCTACCGGGATTTCCCGGCTATTCTGATTTCTGATATTCTGGCGTTTCGCCGCAGAAATTCAACAAACAGGGCAGTAAACGGGGTAAGCATAACGAAAAAAGGCAGCTGTACCGTGCAAGATTTTGCAGCTGTGAGAAAAGGAGGACATGTGTTTGCTCAGTACAATTACATCGGGGGCAGTTTACGGTGTCCGCAGCCATCTGATCCAGGTGGAGGTGGACATTTCCCAGGGGCTGCCATGCTTTCAGATCGTGGGACTGCCGGGTTCTGAGGTGCGGGAGGCGAGAGAGCGGGTGAAGGTAGCGCTCAAGAATGCAGGGGTCAAGCTGCCGCCCATGTGTATCAACGTCAATCTTTCCCCGGCGGATCTGCCGAAAAACGGGACTATGTTTGACCTGCCTGTGGCGGTGGGTATTATGATCGCGCTTGGTAAACTGAAACAGGAAAACGTGGCGGGGACGCTTCTTCTGGGAGAACTGGGGCTGTCGGGAGAACTGAAACCTGTCCGGGGTGTGCTTCCCATTGCCAGAGAGGCTGCCGCGCAAGGGGTCAGAAGATGCATTCTGCCTGCGGGTAATGCATGGGAGGGAGCGCTGATTCGGGAGATGGAAAGCATCGGCGTGAGAAATGTAAAGGAGGCGGCGGCACTGCTTGCGGGGGAGTCTGTTTCTGCGGTGAAACCAGGAGAGAACAGGGACGGAAACGGGTCTGAATCTTTGGTCTGCGCGACTGTGGGGGAAATGGCTTCTGCCGCAGCGTCCGTTGAGGACAAGGCGAAGGAGGAACAGCTCGATTTCTCCCAGATAAACGGCCAGCAGGGGCTGAAGCGGGCGGCGGAAGTGGCCGCTGCCGGGTTCCACAATCTGTTGATCATAGGCGCGCCGGGTTCCGGGAAGACGATGCTTGCCAGACGGATTCCCTCGATCCTGCCGCCGCTGACGCGGGAGGAGAGTCTGGAGGTATCCACGATCTACAGCATCTGCGGCCGGCTGCAGTCTGCCGGCTCCCTGCGGACCACGAGACCTTTTCTGAATCCCCACCACACCATAACAGGGCGGGCGCTTGCAGGCGGCGGGCGGATTCCTGCGCCGGGGGTCATCAGCCTTTCCCACCGTGGGGTACTCTTTTTAGACGAGCTCCCGGAGTTTAAGCGGGAGACACTGGATATTTTGAGGCAGCCTCTGGAGGATAAGCAGGTACAGATAGCCAGAAGCAGTGGAAGCTATGTTTATCCCGCAGATTTTATGCTGGTGGGGGCGATGAATCCCTGCCCATGCGGGTTTTATCCAGACAGGGAGAGGTGCCGCTGTACGCCCTTTGAGGTGAGACGCTATCTGAACCGGGTGTCGGGGCCGATTCTGGACCGCATGGATATCTGTGTGGAGGCGGTGCCAATGGCTTTTGCGGATATGACCTGCAGCGGGGAGGCGGAGGGAAGCTCACAGGTCAGGGAACGGGTGATGGCGGCGAGAAAAAGGCAGGAGAGCAGGTTTGCCGGAAGCGGGCTTCACTTCAATGCGGATATGGGAGCCGGGGATGTGGCGCGTTACTGCGCGCTGGAGGAGGCAGAACTGCGTTACATGGAGCGGATGTTCGCTGCGATGCAGCTTTCCGCCAGAGCCTACCACCGAATTTTGAAGGTGGCAAGAACCATCGCGGATTTAGACAACAGTGACAGAATCGGGACAATACATCTGGCGGAGGCGATCTGCTACCGGCAGTCTGACCACAAATACTGGAATTGAGGGAGAGGGCATGAGAATGGAGGATGCGGAAAGAGTGAAAATGAGGGCTGCAGAGACAGAGAAAATGGGGGCAGCGGATGGAACGGAGAAGACAGCGGCGGCGGAAGACAAAGCGTACATACACTGGCTGTATCAGGCGGCAGGCTTTAACAGCAGAGGGTTTCTGCGCTCCCTGGCGTCTCTTGGAACACCCCGGGAAATTTACCAGATGACCGTTTCCGGCGTGCTCTCAGGGAAGCTGTCGGCGCGTTTTGAGAAGAAAGCGGAGCGGATGCTGGAATTTAGCAGAGGGTACGATGTTCCGGGAGCGTACGGGCGCATGAGGGAGAGGGGCATTTTTCTGGTGGCAGAGGGGGAACGGCAGTATCCGGCACGCCTGAAAAGGATTTCGGACCCGCCCTATGTTCTATACTGCGCCGGGCAGCTTCCGCAGGAGGAAAAAAAGGCGGTGGCGCTGATCGGCGCCAGGGATTGTACCGAGTACGGCAGATATATGGCGGGACAATTCAGCGCAGCTTTCGCAAGGGCAGGTGTACAGGTGATCAGCGGCATGGCAAGGGGGATAGACGGTATCGGGCAGACTGCGGCGCTAAAAGATGGCGGGTATTCGTTTGGGGTTCTGGGATGCGGCGTGGATATCTGTTATCCCCGGGAGAATCAAGAACTGTATGAGATGCTGCTTGCGTCTGGCGGCGTCTGCTCTGAATATCCGCCGGGAACCGGGCCGAGAGGCATCCTTTTTCCACCAAGGAACCGCATTATCAGTGGTCTTAGCGACGCGGTGCTCGTGGTGGAGGCGAGGGAGAAGAGCGGCACGTTAATTACGGTGGATATGGCGCTTGAGCAGGGGCGGGAGGTCTACGCGCTGCCCGGGAGGGCAACCGATCCGCTGAGCGGCGGATGCAACAGTCTGATCAGGCAGGGCGCCGGACTTGTGTCCTCGCCGGAGGAGGTGCTGGAAGAGCTTTTCGGAGAGAGCGGCGCGGCGAAAGGGAACGTCATACCGAAAGGGATCGGTGCATCCCGGAGGAACGGACGAGCCAGACCGAATCAGGGGAAGCTGGTCTTTCTGGAGGGCGTGCAGGGGGAGATACTGGAAATTCTGGATTTCAACCCGCTGCCGGTGCAGGAGCTTAAGTTCAGATATGAGAAAAAATATGGAAAAGCCATAGCCCTGCCGGTTCTGTTCAAAGAGCTTCTGGAGCTGTGCGCAGCCGGCTGTGCAGGACAGGTGGGCGGCGGGTATTTTATGCGGGTTTTGAAAACGTAAAAATATGTAACTGATAAACAGAAAAGAAAACAGTCAAATCTCTTGACCGGCTTTGGCGCTTTACATATAATCATCTTAAAGGCGGGATATCCGAAGGGAGGGAGAGATACAAATGGAGGAAACCATGGGAATGACAGACAATCAATATAAGGATTTTGTGGAAGCGATGAAAGAGGATCTTGAGGAGCTGAACGAGTACAAAGAAGCCGGGGAAGAGGAAAGATATGTAAAAAAATACGGCCGTATCATGGAAAGACTTGAAAAATCGTTGAATCGGTGAGGAAAGGACAGGCAAAAATGCAGCCGCCTGTTTTCCGTTTTCTGGGTTTGGATCGTAATTTACCCTTGCAACCGCCTGCGATTTGGTGTATAGTGTTGCACGTTAGACAGGGTATAACCTTAGAATGACGCAGACAGGGGAATGACTATGGCTAAATATCTTGTAATTGTGGAGTCACCGGCAAAGGTGAAGACGATTAAAAAATTTCTGGGCGCGAACTATGAAGTGGCGGCTAGTCAGGGACATGTGCGGGATCTTCCGAGAAGTGTTCTGGGGATTGACGTGGACAATGACTTTGAACCGAAATACATCACGATCCGTGGCAAGGGAGACATACTGGCGAATCTGCGCAAGGAAGTGAAAAAGGCGGAGAAAGTCTATCTGGCAACCGACCCGGACCGCGAGGGTGAGGCGATTTCGTGGCATCTGCTTTTCGCGCTGAAGCTGGAAAATAAGAAGGTGTACCGCATTACCTTCAATGAGATTACCAAGACGGCTGTAAAGGAGTCGTTAAAGAACGCCAGAGAGATCAACATGGATCTGGTGGACGCACAGCAGGCCAGAAGGTGTCTGGACCGTATGGTGGGTTATAAAATATCACCTGTTCTTTGGGCGAAGGTGAAGCGGGGGCTGTCCGCCGGGCGCGTACAGTCGGTGGCGCTTCGGATTATCTGCGACCGGGAGGAGGAGATAGGCGCCTTTATCCCGGAAGAGTACTGGACGCTGGATGCGAAATTGAAGGTGGAGGGCGAGAAAAACCCGCTCCTTGCGAAATATTACGGCACGAAGGCGGAGAAGCGCACCATCGCTTCTGCGGAGGAGATGGAGCAGATTAAGAAGGAGCTGTCCGGCGCGGCTTACAAAGTAAGCTCGGTTAAGACCGGGGAGCGGATCAAGAAGGCGCCGCTGCCCTTTACGACTTCGACACTCCAGCAGGAGGCCAGCAAAGTTCTGAATTTTTCCACCCAGAAGACGATGCGCCTGGCGCAGCAGCTCTATGAAGGCGTGGAGATCAAAGGAAACGGCACTACAGGTATCATCACCTATCTGCGTACCGACTCCACCAGAATATCGGAGGAGGCCGAGGCGGCAGCCAGAACCTATATCACGGAAAAGTACGGCGAGGAGTATGCTGCGGCCGTAGAGCGGGAGAAAAAGTCGGATAAAAAGATCCAGGACGCCCACGAGGCGATCCGTCCCACCGACATCAGCAGACTTCCGCTGGAGATCAAGGAATCCCTTTCCAGGGACCAGTTCCGGCTGTACCAGCTGATCTGGAAGCGGTTTGCGGCAAGCCGGATGGCGGCGGCACAGTATGAGACCACCTCCGTGAAGATAGACGCCGGGGAGCATCGTTTTACCGTGGCGGCGTCGAAGATAAAATTCGACGGGTTTATGAGCGTTTACACGCAGGAAGAGGACAAAGAAGAGGGCAATACACTGATCAGAGGGATCTCGGAGGATACAGGGCTTACACTGCTTGCCCTGGAGGAGAAGCAGCACTTTACCCAGCCGTCCCCCCATTATACGGAGGCTTCCCTGGTGCGCGCCATGGAGGAGCTGGGGATCGGAAGACCGAGCACCTATGCGCCTACCATTACAACGATACTGGCGAGACGCTATATCGTGAAGGAGAATAAGAACCTTTATGTGACGGAGCTGGGTGAGGTCGTCAACAATATGATGAAGGATGCCTTTCCCTCCATTGTGGACGTGAATTTCACCGCTACTATGGAGGCGCTTCTGGACAGTGTGGAGGAAGGCAGCGTCAAATGGAAGACGGTGGTGAAAAACTTTTATCCCGATCTGCAGGAGGCTGTGGAGAAGGCGGAGAAAGAACTGGAGGAAGTGGAGATTGCCGACGAATTGTCTGACGAATTCTGTGAGCTTTGCGGCAGACAGATGGTGATCAAGTATGGACCTCACGGCAGATTCTTAGCCTGCCCCGGGTTCCCCGAATGCAGAAATACCAAACCCTATTTCGAGAAGATCGGTGTAGCCTGTCCCAGATGCGGCAAGGATATTGTCCTTAAAAAGACGAAGAAGGGGCGGAAGTATTACGGCTGCATCGACAACCCGGACTGCGACTTTATGGTATGGCAGAAGCCGGTGGACGAAAAGTGCGACCGCTGCGGTTCCATTATGCTCCAGAAGGGCAGCAAGCTTGTCTGTGCCGATGAATCCTGCGGATTTGTCAAGGACATGCCGAAAGAAAAGGTCTGAAAGATACAGGGAGGAATGGAGATATTGACGCAACACAGTTAAATTTCTGATAAATTGTGCGACATGCATTGAAATTGTCTGAATAGTGTGATAAAATCAGTGTATTACAGGCGGACCGGGCACAGGGATCGAGAGGTATACACATGAGCAGCGTGCAATTATTAGATAAGACCAGGAAGATCGGGAAACTTTTACACAACAACAATTCGGGCAAGGTGGTGTTTAACGACATCTGCGATGTGCTGAAGGAAATCCTGGTCTCCAATGTGCTGGTTGTGAGCAGGAAGGGCAAGGTTTTAGGCATTGGCGATATGCCGACGGTGGAATCCATCACGGAATTGATCGTGGATCATGTGGGCGGTTTTATTGACCCCATGTTAAACGAGAGACTCCTCGGCGTACTTTCCACCAAGGAGAATGTCAATCTGGAGACACTCGGATTTGAAAGTCCGGGGATCCGGCGGTTCCAGGCGGTGATCGCCCCGATCGAGATATCGGGAGAACGGCTGGGAACTCTCTTCCTTTATAAATGCGACGAACAGTACGATATTGACGACATTATTTTGTGTGAGTACGGCACCACGGTGGTAGGACTTGAGATGCTGCGGGCAGTCAGCGAGGAGAACGCGGAGGAAAACCGCAAGGTGGCGGTGGTGAAATCGGCGATCTCCACACTTTCGTTCTCGGAGATGGAAGCCATCACCCATATTTTCGACGAGCTGGGCGGCATGGAAGGCATACTGGTGGCCAGCAAGATTGCGGATAAGGTGGGGATCACCCGCTCGGTGATTGTGAACGCTCTGCGCAAATTTGAGAGCGCGGGCGTGATTGAATCCCGGTCATCGGGGATGAAGGGAACATACATCAAGGTGCTGAACGATGTGGTGTTCGATGAAGTGGAAAAATTAAAAGAGCAGGGAAGGTTTTAATCAGTTGACGCTTTAGAAATTACTGGCAGAAGGATCTGCGAAAAGTGCTGATTTTGCGCACCGCAGGTTCTTTTTTGCTGTTTTGCGGCGACACGAATTTGTGAAAATCAATCGAAAAACCTTGTAATTTTTTATAATTTATTTATAATGGAATATGGATTGTATTAACGTGGAAGGAGTGTGACTATGAGCTCATTGATGGATACGAATGCGTTTGATTATGTGAGTGTGCTGGATAAGGCGATGGACGCATCCATGCTCAGGCATGAGGCAATTTCCAATAATCTGTCTAATGTGGATACACCGGGTTATAAGAGGCAGGATGTAAACTTCGAGACACAGCTCGCGAAGGCGCTGCGCCATTCCCGGTATAAGAGTATGGACGCGAAGGTGGCGGATTTGAAGATGAGAAGACTGGAGCCGATTTCCTATAGGGACTACTCCGGCTTTTCCTACCGCTTAGACGGAAATAACGTCGATCCGGATACCGAGGGTGTATATCTGGCGAAGAACCAGATTGTTTACCAGGGACTCTATCAGAGTGTTGCCCAGGAGTTTAAGAATCTGCAGTCAGTTATGAAGTGATAGTGCATAGAAGGAGGAGTCAAACATGGCATTGTTTACCGCTTTTGACATCAACGCGACAGGTATGACTGCGGAGCGTTTCCGCATGGATACCATTTCCCAGAATGTGGCGAACGCGAACACGACAAGGACGGAGGACGGCACGCCCTACCGCAGAAAGATCGTAGTATTTAAGGAGAAAAATTCTCCGACGCACTTCCATCAGATCCTTATGAAGGAGCATGAACGCTTCGCGGGCAACGGTGTGAAGGTGACTGGCGTCTATGAGGATACGAAGACAGAGGGGAATATGGTTTACGACCCTTCCCATCCGGATGCAGATGAAAATGGTTATGTGATGTACCCGAATGTGAACATCATTACGGAGTTTACGAACCTGATCGACGCGTCCCGCGCTTATCAGGCGAACGGGACTGCCTTTTCTGCCAGCAAGAACATGGCTACAATGGGACTTAACATTTTAAACGGCTGATAATGTAGTGTGCCGGGTGAAGTAACATGCGTTATTGATACACGGAATTGAACGGGGAATGTTGGAGGAAACAGAGATGGCTTTGGATATCACAGAATTATATAATGTGTCTTCGGGCGTGATTCGTGAAGCTGCGAAAGCGGCGCCCACAACGCGTATTGAGGACTATAAGGAAAATGGTTTTGATGCACTGCTACATACCGCGATTGACAATCTGAATACCACGAACGGTTATTTGTCGGAGGCGGAAAACGAGGAGATCAAATGGGCGCTGGGTGAGACGGAGAACACCCATGACCTTACCATCGCCCTGCAGAAGGCTTCTACAGCATTACAATACACTGTGGCGATCAGGGATAAGCTTCTGGAAGCGTATAAAGAACTGATCCAGATGCAGGTTTAGTTCCATTTAGCGCATAAAAGGAAATGCCGAAGGAGAACGAGTTGCTGTGGAAAAGATAATTGAGAAACTGAGAGAATTAGGAAATAGAATAATGGAGTGGTGGAATCGTTTCACGTCGAAGCAGAAAACTTTGATCGTGGCGGTGGTAGCGACGCTTATCATAGCTCTGGTGATTGTCGTGTCAAGTCTCACCAGACCTGAGTATGTGCTGCTCAGGGAGTGCGAAACCACCAAGGAAGCCTCGGAGGTGATAGACCTTCTGGAGGGCGAAGGGTATAAATACCAGATTACGGATGACGGATTGACCATCTCCATTCTTGAGGAACAGTTAGGGCAGGCTAATCTGCTCCTTGGCGCCAACAATATCCAGGCGGCGAGCTGGGGGATTGAGAATGTGACGGACGGCAGTTTTTCCACGACGGAGTCCGACAAGCAGAAAAAACATGTCGTTTATCTGGAAAAGCGCCTGGAAAATGACGTACTGTCCATGTTCACGGCGATCAACAGAGCGAAGGTCACCCTGAATATTCCAGAGGACGACGGTACGCTGATTGCGCAGGAGCAGGAATCTTACGCATGGGTAGTGCTGGAGCTGAAGGACGAGTTTTCGCAGGAGAGTGCAGCCTATCTGGCGCGCGCTGTGGCGACGGCTCTGGGTAATGAAACCACAGACAATATTGTCATTCTTGACACGAACAGCAATATGCTGTTTACGGGGGATGAGAATTACTCTCCCTCGGGTCTTGCAAACGCCCACCTTTCTGTGAAGACCGAGGCGGAGAAAAACATGATAAACAGTGTGCGCAGGGTTATGCTGGGCACGAACGAGTTCGACAATGTGGAGGTATCTCCCAACCTGGTACTGGATTTCTCCAATCAGACAAAGACGGAGCATACATATACCCCGGCGGAGGGACAGACCCAGGGCGTATTGAGCCATGAGGATCTTTACGATGAGGAGAATGTGAGCGATGTGGGCGGCGTGCCCGGTACGGACTCCAACGACGACGACTCGACTTATGTCATTGAGGATAACAGCAATTCCCGTTCCACAAGGAGCGAGCAGTCGAGGGACTATCTGCCAAACGAGACGATCACCACAACGGAAACTCCTTCCGGGGTGATCAACTATTCTGCGTCGTCCCTGGCGGCATCCCTGATCCGTTACAACGTAATCCGCGAGGAGGACGTGGACGCCCAGGGACTTCTGGACGGCGTGAGCTGGGAAGAGTATAAGCTCGCCAACAACGAGCGCACACGGATCGAACTGGATGAGACATTTTATAATGCCGCGGCAAATGCGACGGGCATTGCGGTAGATAACATTACGCTGGTGGCGTACAGCGAGAACCTTTTCTTTGACGCGGAAGGTTCTCCGATCACGGCGACGGATGTCCTGCAGATTCTTCTGATTATTGTGATTCTTGCACTTCTGGCCTTTGTAGTGCTCCGCAGTATGCGCAGCGAGAAGCACGAGGAGGAAGAGGAGGAGCTCACCGTGGAGACGCTGCTTCAGTCCGATGTGCAGCTTGAGGAGATTTCCTCCGAAAACGAGTCTGAGGAGAAACGGCTCGTCGGCAAATTTGTGGAAGAGAATCCGGAGGCGGCGGCGAATCTGCTGCGCAACTGGTTAAACGAAGACTGGGGGTAGGATAAATGGCAGCGGCAAAAACGGATGAGAAGATCAACGGACTCCAGAAGGCGGCCATCTTGATGATTGCTCTTGGACCGGAAAAGTCGGCGTCAATTTTCAAACACCTGAAAGAAGACGAGGTGGAGGAACTGACGCTGGAGATCGCGAACACAAGGAGTATCACGCCTCAGGTTAAGGAGAGCGTGGTGAACGAGTTCTATCAGGTGTGTCTGGCGCAGCAGTATATTGCGGAGGGCGGCATCAACTACGCGAAGGAGCTGCTGGAGAAGTCTTTCGGCTCCGAGAAGGCGATGGACGTAATCGGCAAGCTGACGGCGTCCCTGCAGGTAAAGCCTTTCGAGTTTGTGAGAAAGGCCGATGCGGCACAGCTTCTCAACTTTATTCAGGACGAACACCCGCAGACCATCGCGCTCATACTGTCCTATCTGGCGCCCGGGCAGGCGGCTATCATTGTTTCGGCGCTTCCGCCGGACAGACAGGCCGATGTTACGAAGCGTATTGCGGTGATGGACAGAACGAGTCCGGATGTAATCAAGGAGGTGGAGAAAGTTTTGGAATCCAAACTGTCATCTCTGGTAAATCAGGATTATACGATTATCGGCGGTGTGGATGCTGTCGTGGAAATTTTGAATACGGTAGACCGTGGTACAGAGAAACATATCATGGAGACGTTGGAGATCGAGGAGCCGGAACTTGCGGACGAGATCAGAAAGAAGATGTTCGTATTCGAGGATATTCTGCTTCTGGACGACCGTGCAATCCAGCGTGTGCTGCGTGATGTGGATAATTCCGATCTGGCAATCGCTTTGAAGGGTTCCAATGAAGAGGTGCAGAACGCAATCTTTAACAACCTCTCCAAGCGTCTTGCCGTTATGATCAAGGAGGATATGGAGTTTATGGGTCCCGTCCGCATGAAGGACGTGGAAGAAGCGCAGCAGAAGATTGTAAACATCATCCGAAAACTGGAGGATGCTGCGGAAATTGTTATCTCCAGAGGCGGAGGTGACGAGATCATTGTTTAGGATAAAACATAGGAATCTATACAAAGCCGGCTGGGTCAGAATAGACGGCGAAGATAAGTGCGTGATAGACAGCAACAGCCTTGTGGCGGAGCGCATCGAGAAGTGGGAGAATGTCCGCAGGGCGAATGCGGCTGCGCTGCCTGACTTTGACGAGGAGGACGGCGAATGCGAGCCGGAGTTTGTGAGCGGCATCGAAGGCGAAGAGCTGGATGTTCTCTTTGCGGACGGTGAAGGCGGCAGCAGTGTGATCAAAGCCGGTGAAGCGGCAGGACCTGACCTGGAAGAGATCAGGGCCGAGGCCGAAGAGGAGGCGGAGCGCATTGTTGCGGAGGCCAGGGCACAGGCGCTTGAGATTGCGGCGCAGGCCAGACGTGACGCTGATATTGCGCGCGCAAATGCCGTTGAGGAAGGCACGCGGCAGGGATACGACGAAGGATACACAAGAGGTCTTTCTGAAGTGGATGACATGAAGCGGGAGCTGACCGAGAAGAGAAGACAGCTTGAGGCGGAGTTTGACGGACTTCTGGAAGATCTGGAACCACGGTTCATCGACACGATCACCGATGTATACAGCCATATCTTTGGTGTGGATCTGATGGATAACAGAGACATTCTGGTGCATTTGGTCGATTCCACCCTGCGGAAGGTGGAGAGCAGCAGAACCTTTATCGTGCATGTGTCGGCGGAGGACTATCCCCATGTAAATATGCAGAAGCAGGCTCTTGTGGAGGGCGCTGTGGCGGGAAGAGGCATGATTGAGATTATCGAGGACATTGCCCTCGGTAAGGGAGACTGTCTGATTGAGACGGACGGCGGCATTTTCGACTGCGGCGTAGGCACGCAGCTTGAGGAGCTCACAAAGAAATTACAAGTGTTATCTTATGAAAAGGTTTAAAATAAGTCTGCGGCAGAAAGAAGCGTCGGATGAATAAAGCAATCAATTACTTTAAATACAGCAGCATAAAGGACGATACCTTCTTTAAGAAAAAGGGCAGAGTGGAGAATGTGGTGGGACTTACCATCGAGTCCGCCGGGCCGGAAGCGAAGCTTGGGGATCTGTGCATCATTTATCCCGTGGGGGACGAATATCCGCCGATCACGGCGGAGGTGGTGGGGTTTAAGGACAGGCGGACGCTTTTGATGCCCTGCGACAACACGGACGGAATCGGGCTGGGATGTATCGTGGAGAACACGGGAAATCCGCTGACGGTGCCGGTGAGCGATGACCTTCTTGGAAAGGTACTGGACGGACTTGGCAGGATTGACGGCGAATACATGCCGGGTGTGCCCTACAGTGTGGAGGCACAGCCCCCGGATGCAATGAGCCGTAAAATCATTTCGGATGTGCTGCCTCTTGGCGTGAAGGCCATCGACGGTCTGATGACGGTGGGCAAGGGACAGCGTATCGGTATTTTTGCAGGCTCCGGTGTGGGAAAATCCACATTGATGGGTATGTTTGCACGAAATACAAAGGCAGATATCAATGTGATTGCCCTGATCGGCGAGCGCGGCAGGGAAGTGCGCGAGTTTGTGGAGCGGGATCTTGGTGAGGAGGGCATGAGGCGTTCCGTGGTGGTGGTGGCCACTTCGGACAGGTCGGCTCTCGAGAGAAATAAAGCGGCCAAAACCGCCTGTGCGATTGCGGAATATTTCAGGGATCAGGGCAGGGACGTTCTTTTGATGATGGACTCTCTGACCCGTTTTTCCATGGCACAGAGAGAAATCGGGCTGGCCAGCGGGGAACCGCCGGTGTCAAGGGGGTATCCTCCCAGCGTTTACTCGGAGATGCCAAGACTTCTGGAGCGGGCAGGCTGTGCGGCGACAGGTTCCATTACCGGCCTGTACACGGTGCTGGTGGACGGCGACGACATGAACGAGCCGATCACGGATACGGCGAGAAGTATTCTGGACGGCCATATCATGTTAAACAGAAAGCTGGCGCACCAGAACCATTATCCGGCGATTGACGTGCTGCAGAGCATTTCCCGATGTATGAGCCAGATTGTGAAC
Source organism: uncultured Lachnospiraceae bacterium (assembly GCA_965114645.1). Taxonomy (GTDB): domain Bacteria; phylum Bacillota; class Clostridia; order Lachnospirales; family Lachnospiraceae; genus UBA3282. The sequence continues at coordinate 66,864 of CBCOZL010000002.1, forward strand.
AAGGAGCATAAGACGCTTGCAGGCAAGCTGAAAAACGTACTTGCCACTTACAATGAGGCGGAAGATCTGATTAACATTGGCGCTTATAAGAGCGGCAGTAACAGAAACATCGACTATGCCATTGAGAAGATCGAGGCGGTGAATGAGTTTCTGATGCAGGATGTGGATTCAAAATATGATTATGAGGAAGCCGTGGGTATGCTGAGGGAGCTTTTTGAAGAAGCGGAGTAAGAGGTGACCTGCCATGGCGAAATTCAGATACAGGATGCAGAGTATCCTGAACATCAAGTATCAGCTTGAAACGCAGGCAAAGATGGAAGTGGGCCGGGCACAGATGCGTCTGAACGAGGAGCTGGAGAAGCAGCAGGCGCTGTTTGACCGGAAGGAAGCTTATCTTGAGGAAGGGCGCCGGATGCGGGAGAGCGCCCTCCACGTGAACGATCTGCGTGACAACCGCAATGCCGTGCTCATTATGGATGAGATGATCGCGGTGCAGAAATTTGAGGTGCAAAAAGCCGAGGAAGCGCTTGAGAGAGCGCGGGCGAAGCTGACGGAGATCATGCAGGAGCGTAAGATGCATGAAAAGCTCAAGGAAAAGGCTCTGCTCCAATTTTTAGAAGAAGAGAAAGCAGCCGAGTTCAAGGTAGTAGATGAACTGACGAGCTATACCTATGGACAGCGTGGAAAGGAAAATGGGAATGGCAGCTGAAGCAACGAATATGGGCATGGAACCCCCCATTGATAAGAAAGCGGAAAAAAAGAGGTTAAAGGAAGAGCGCAATAAGATCAAAAGCGATCGGAAGGCCCAGAAGAAAGAGGCAAAGCAGCGCGCAAAAGAAATTTCAGAGCAGGAGGCGCAGCTGGACGATGACGAGGGCGGCGGCGTTTCTGTTTTTTTGGTAACGGTAATTATCGTAATTATCTGGATAGCGATTCTGTGTCTTTTAATCAAGCTGGATGTAGGCGGCTTCGGTTCCGGGGTGCTTGCCCCGGTGCTCAAGGATGTGCCTGTGATCAATAAGATATTACCTGCGGACGCCACGATCACTACCGACGATCAGGAGTCCTACGGCGGCTATACAAGCCTGCGTGAAGCGGTAGATTATATTAAGGAACTGGAACTGGAGTTAGAGGATGCGCAGGCGGCCAGCTCGGTAGATTCCGAAGAACTGGCGGAGCTTCGCGCCGAGAACGAGAGACTGCAGACTTTTGAGGACGCGCAGGTAGAGTTCGAGCGTATCAAGACAGAATTTTATGAGGAAGTGGTGTACGCTGAGAACGGGCCGGGCGCGGAGGAGTATCAGAAGTATTACCAGAATATAGACCCCACTACGGCTGAGTTTTTGTATAAGCAGGTGATACAGCAGCTTGAGGCGGATGAACAGATTCAGGACTACGCGCAGACCTATGCGGAAATGGAGCCTGCACAGGCGGCCGGTATTTTCGAGGCAATGACCGACGATCTGGATCTGGCGGCTAAGATACTGGGCCAGATGAAACCCGCCGACAGGGGAAAAATTCTGGGTGTCATGGACGCGGAGACAGCGGCCAGAATAACCAGAATCATGGATCCCGACGAGTAATTTCTCATCGGATTCTTTCGTGAACCGCTTTACATCGTGCGGGAAAATGCCGATATATACCATGTGGCGGGTAATCCGTTACATGTGCTATATATGCGCAGGAATGCATATGGTATATGACTGCTTCGCAGTCCGCATTCCGCGCGGCGGACAGAAGAACTTGTCCGATTGCCAGGACGCAGGAATGCGCCTTAATAATGAAGAAAGGAGGAAAGAGCAGGGAATGGCAGTAAACAATGTAAACGCCCTGTCGCCCTTTGGGACAGTGCAGGGAAGTCAGGCATCTGCGAAGACGGAGCAGGTCGTGCAGGAACGTTTTGATAAGCTGATGAACAAAGTGAGCGATCAGCTTACGGGACTGCAGAAGGCACAGGCGGGAAGTTCCGCAGCAGCCACAGCGCCAAAGCAGACATTCGTGGAAAATGCGCAGGAAACGGCGCAGCCCAAGGATGTGTCCGAGCAGGAGAGCGCAGAGCTGAATAAGCCTGAGGAGACGGACGTGTCAGCAGACAATGCGAATGACGCCGTTGAGCAGGATGGCAGCGATGGCACGACCACCGGGACGAAAGATGTCCAGACACAGGACGCCGAAACACAGGAGACTGTGGAGGAGGCGGCCAAGGAGCTTGTCAGTGAGATTGTCGATGTGATGGATGTTCCCCTGGAAAAGGTGGAAGAGGCCATGGAAGTGTTAGGACTCACGGCAGTGGATCTCTTCGATCCGGCGAATCTGAGACAGCTGCTGCTTACGCTGACAGACAATGCGGATGAGCTGGCGCTGGTTACAGATGAGACACTTTACGGCAATTTACAGGAGCTGCTCCAGACGGTGAACGAAACACTGGGAGCGTTGCAGGAGGAACTGGGACTGAGCGCTGAGGAGCTGGAAGCCTTGATGGCGCAGATCAGCGCTGCAGAGGAAGCGCCTGTAGAGGAAGAACCCGTACTTACCATGCCGGGAGCGGAAACGCCAATGACTGAGGAGCCCGAGGTAAGCGTGGAAGGCATGAAGGATTATGCGGTTTCCGTGCAGAAGGATGGAGGCACTGTACAGATCAAGGTGACGGTTGACGATGCCAGCGGCGAGAAACATGTCAGCGAGCAGGTCACGGACACTGGAAAGCCCGAGACGGCTCCTGTTTTAAAGAAGGAGAACATGGGAGACACAGGACACAGGGGAGACGAGAACGCGGCCGGAAACAACGCGGGCAATGCTTTCCTGCAGAATCTGACAGGACGCATGGAAGAAGTGGAAGCGCCGGTGGAGCGGCCGGTATACACACAGCCTGAGACGAATCAGATCATGGATCAGATCGTGGAGTACATGAAGTTTAATCTCAAGCCGGAGATGCAGGAGATGGAGATGCAGTTACATCCTGCAAGTCTGGGTACGGTACATGTGCAGATCGCGGCGAAGGACGGCGTTGTCACGGCACAGTTTGCGGCACAGAACGAGACGGTGAAAGCGGTTTTGGAAACCCAGATGATCCAGCTGAAGGAACAGTTTGAAGAGCAGGGCATCAAGGTGGCGGCTGTGGAAGTCACAGTGGCAAACCACGCTTACGGCGAGCAGTTCGGCGGCGGTCAGGAAGCGGCGGATCAGCAGAGCGAAAACGCGAAGAAGGGCGCGAGAAGGATCAACTTAAACCTCGGTGAGATGGAGGAGGAAGGTCTTGAGGCACTCGATGATTCGGAGCGGATCGCGGTGGAGATGATGCAGGCAAACGGCAATACGGTAGACTATACCGCATAGCGTGTGGTATAGGTCGAAGCATTTACTGCTGAGACCGTAAGAACATGATTCAGTAATACAAAATCCCATCGCTGAAAGCGATTTAGGATGGATTTTGTATCATAACTGCGAGAGAATTGAGCAGTTTATGAAAGGAGTGAAAGATATGGGAGCAGTACAGAAAGTAGAAAACGGAAAGTTTGTGGAATCCAATTCCGCAGCGTCTCTGGCTGATGCAGTCAACAAGTCAGCAAAGGGAAATACGCTTGACAAGGACGCGTTTTTGCAGCTTCTGGTAGCACAGATGAAGTATCAGGATCCTCTGGAGCCTACTTCCAACACCGAGTATATTTCCCAGTATGCGACATTCTCGGAACTGGAGCAGATGCAGAACATGAGTGCATCTATGGATCTTTTCCGGGCGTCGGCGCTGGTAGGGCAGACCGTACTCTTAAATATAAGGGACAGTCAGGGGAGGCTTACGCAGGTGCAGGGTCCTGTGGACTTTGTCACTTATGAGAACAACAAAGCGTATCTTTCCATTCGCGGAGAGCTTTATTCGATGGATGATCTGGCAACTGTGGCGGATCCTAAATATCTGGAAGCATATAAGCTGGCAGCGGAATGGCTGAATATTTTCAACAAACTTCCGGCTATGTCGAATCTGTCGATTGCCGACAGGGAGAAGGTTGAACAGCTGAACGAGATGTACGAGAAGATGACCGACTACCAGAAGGAGTTCTTGACGGACGAAGAAGTAGACACCATGAAGAAGTATGTGGATAAGATGAAGGATCTGGTGGCGATCGCTGAGGCTGATAAGGAAAATGACAGCGATGGTGATGTCGGCGGGGATGATGATGGCGACGGAGATGGCGACACCGACGGCGACAGCGATAGCGACAAGTAAGCTTCAGAGGGGCATTGATCTCAGGGAGGAGAGAGTATGAAGATTCAAGGCAGTTCTTTCCCTTCGATAGAGCAGCTTCAGGATCAATATTTAAAGACGGGCAGATCCAGGGACGGAGCGCCTGCACCGGGAGGCATAAGCTTTCAGGATATTCTGTCAAAAAAGACGGACGGGATGGAGCCCGGGGAGGTCAGATTCTCCAAGCACGCGGCAAACCGCCTGACAGACAGAAATATTGAACTGACCGAGGATCAGGTCGAGCGCCTGAACTTAGGAGCAGCCAAAGCCTCAGAGAAGGGTATCAAAGAGTCATTGGTCATGGTTGATTCCCTCGCGTTTATCGTGAGCGTGCCGAACCAGACGGTTATCACGGCGATGAATCAGGCGGAGGCCGATGAGAATGTATTCACAAACATAGACGGAGCGGTCATTATATAAGCCGGACCTTACAGGAGGCTTACCGTCCTCGACTGACAGAGAGGACAGACGGTTCCATACAAGTTTAAGGAGGTCATTTCACTATGATGAGATCACTTTTTTCTGGCGTGTCGGGTCTTAAAACCCACCAGACCAGAATGGATGTTATCGGTAACAACATTGCAAACGTAAACACGGTCGCATACAAGTCACAGAACATGATATTCAGCGACCTGCTCTACCAGACAACACAGGCAGCTTCCGGCGCCAACGCGGACACGGGACGAGGCGGTATCAATGCAAGACAGATCGGTCTCGGCGCCAAGACGGCGGCGATCAACACTGCCATCACGAGACAGGGTTCCGCCCAGTCTACGAATAACCCCTGGGACGTAATGATTTCCGGCGAGTCCTTTTTCATTGTTAACAGCGGCTCCCAGAACTTCTTCACCAGAGACGGTTCCTTTACCATTGACGGCTCCGGCAACCTCGTTATGGCGAGTACCGGTTACCGCGTAATGGGCTGGGGACTGGATGAGGATGGCAATATCCAGTCCGGTCCGGTGCAGGCGCTGCAGATCATGAAAGCGGAAAATATGACGGCTCCCGCGGAGGCGACGACCAAGGCAATCGTAAGCGGTATTCTGGATAAGAACGACACCAACGTCCACAGCAAGGCGGGCCTTGTGCGGACATTACCGTTTTTCGATGCAAGGGGTTACCTTTACACGGCACAGTTCAGTATCCATGCGCTGAGTCAGGATGGCAATTACTACGTGCAGCTTGACGACATTATGAATGAAAACGGTGTCTCTCTGAAAGAATACTACAATGTTAACGATATCAGCCAGATCGCTACCTTCGGTGAGGAAAAGCATATCACGGAGACGAAGGTTTACGGTCTTCCCGACGACGGCAGCGTAGAATATGACGATACGACGAATCCGCCCACCTTTAAGGTGAATTATCAGTACGGAGAGATTCTGAAGGGGTTCTCTGATAATGTCATGATGTCCATGGCGAATGACTTAACGGTGACGGCTCCTGCGGCAGGTAATGTGGCAGCAGGCACACAGGTTACCATGACGGGAAATGTGACGCTGGATAAGAAGATCCTGCAGGAAAAGTACGGGATGACCTACGACGAGAAGGAGAAGGCATACTACTATGCAGAGAAACAGGCTGACGGTTCCTACGGCCCGAAGAAGAAGATGGAGCTTACTGACACGGCGAGCTGGCAGACTGTGCTGGCAAAGCTGGGCGGTGCGGGGCTGACGATCCCTACGACTCCCGGAATCACGATGGACGATAAGGGAGCAGTGACCTTGAACTTTGAGGCACAGTTTGAGACGACGACAGATTCGGTTCTTTCCGCGACAGGAACGTTTGGTGTGACTATAGAGGATACGCCGGAGAACAGAGAGGAGATTCTGGAGAAGGCTTATGGGCTGCACTCCACCGACAATACGTCCTACAGCATCAATTACATTACTCCTGACGGCCATGCAAGCATCACCCGTGACGAGCACTATGTGGGTAATGCGCTTGTGTTCGATACAAAAACCGGTAAATTTGATTATGTGGGAGGGGAGGAGCAGGATGCGGTGACTCTGAATTTTGCGGGTTCCGCCACGGATCTGACTGGCGCAAACGTGGATCTCGGTCATTTCAGCGACCTGTCCATCGACTTTTCGACAATCCGTAATGTCAGCAACGGCAAGACGTCCACGGTTACCTTTGACAACGGCGACGGCGGCGAGAACAACCTCGGCAGCGGTCGTAAGGAAGGCGCACTGATCGGCGTGGAGATCGGTCAGGACGGTAAGATCAGAGCTTCCTACGACAACGGTCTCTCCAAACTCCTGGGACAGATTGCGGTGACGAAGTTCGCCAACGCGGCAGGTCTTGCGAAGGCAGGAAACAACCTGTACTCGGCGACTTTAAACTCCGGCGAGTTCGACGGTACCGGCATAGACATTACATCGGATGGCGAAGGCACCATGGAATCCGGCGTGCTGGAGATGAGTAACGTGGATCTGGCAGGCGAGTTTACCGAGATGATCACGACGCAGCGTGGTTTCCAGGCGAACAGCCGTATTATCACCACATCCGACTCCATGCTGGAGGAACTGGTAAATCTGAAGCGCTGATTATTTAAAAGCATAAGGGGGCTTCTGCGCGGGATACCGCGCATAGGTTCCCTTTTTTATGTGCGGACCTGTGTGGGGCATGGATTGGTAAAATTTCTTTTTGCAGTTTTTGAGGATGTGTGGTAAAATAAATGAGTTGTATAATATAAGATGTAGCAGAGGGGGATTGTTTATGGTTGAAGTCACGAAGATCAACGGCGTGAAAGTACTGATCAATCCGGATTTGCTGGAGCTGGTGGAGGAAACCCCTGACACGGTGTTGTCTTTTACTACCGGCCGCAAATTAATTGTAAAAGAAAGTAGACAAGAAGTGAAAAATTTAGTAAAATCGTATAGAAAGGATATTTTTGCAGACTAGTGTAAAAGTGGGTGTGTACATATGGATATAGCTTCGGTTATTGGCTTGGTAGCATGCTTTGCATTGATGATATTCGGTATGGTTTTCGGTAAGGATTTCTCCACGGTGTTGGGATTCGTGGATGTGCCTTCGATTCTGGTTACTTTCGGCGGTTCCTTCATGTGTATTTTTGCGAGTTACACGATACCTGATTTCGTGGCTGGTCTTAAGAGCATGGGACTGATCTTTAAGACATCCAGCATGAATGTGCCGGGAATTATTCAGAAAATTATAGAACTCTCCAATGTGGCCCGTAAGGAAGGACTCCTGTCTCTGGAAGAAGCGGCCAGCGATATTGAGGATGATTTTTTGAAAAAGGGCATCCTGCTCATCGTTGACGGTACCGATCCTGAGCTTGTCCGCGCGATTATGGAGACGGAACTTGTAAGTGTGGAAAGCAGACACAAGGATAAGATCGGTTTTTGGGAGAATATCGCGGCCATGGGTCCTGCATGGGGTATGATCGGAACCCTGATCGGTCTGATTAACATGCTTAGGGATTTGTCGGATTTCGCAACCATCGGACCGAACATGTCGGTCGCACTGGTTACGACTTTCTATGGTTCTGTGCTGGCGAACTGGATTTGTGCGCCGGTTTCCACTAAATTGAAGAACAAGAACGCGGAAGAGATGATGGTGAAAGAAATCGAGATTGAGGGTCTGCTCTCCATTCAGGCAGGCGAAAATCCGCGTGTCATCGAAGAGAAACTGAAATCCTTCCTGGCGCCCGCAGACAGAGGCATGGCCGGGGATGAAGGCGGAGGTGAGGCGGATGGCTAAAAAACAGCAGGAAGAGGCTCCGAAAGGCGCCCCGGCGTGGATGGCCACGTTCTCTGACCTGATGAACCTGCTGCTATGTTTCTTCGTGTTACTTTTTTCGATGTCCACGGTTGATGAGGTGAAGCAGGAAAAGGTGGTAGCCTCCTTTAACCAGATGTTTTCCGTTTTTGAAGGAGGGGCGCAGGCGATCGGAGACGGTATGCTGATCAGCAACGGCGTCAGTCAGCTCAATGAGCTGGATGAATTTATCAACAGTACAGGTAAGATGGATGACGGAGAGATTGTCTCCGAGGATGTGGCTGACAGCACTGCTGCGGCGAAAGAACAGCTTGAGGAAGCGCAGATGGAAGAGTCTGAGTCACTTGCTGAGAAGATCCAGGAAGCGGTCGATGAGAGGGATATGGCGGATGAGGTGGAGGTACAGTTTACCGCACAGTTTGTCCAGCTTACCCTGAAGGGTTCCCTGCTTTTTGATTCGGGCAGCACGCTTTTGAAGGAGGAGGCCAAGCCGGTTCTGGATCAGGTGGGACTGATTCTGGAACGCTATGCGGAAGGTACGATTGAGATTGAGGGACACACAGATAATGTTCCCATGTCGGGGGCTAAGTATTCTAATAACAATGAATTGAGTTCTGGACGCGCGCTGTCGGTGTTTGACTATATTCTTTCGATTACGAATCTGAATCCGGCGAACATCAAGCATGCGGGCCGTGGAGAGTATCTTCCGGTAGCGGACAACGCTACGCCAGAGGGAAGAGCGAAGAACAGAAGGGTTGAGATCAAGATATATAACTCTCTCAGTTCTTATTAAGATAAGTTGTAGAAGGAGAAGACGAAGGCTATGAAGAAGAATCTGATTTCCGTTATTATTCTGGCGCTGTTAATCGTTAATATTGTATTGACCGCCATAATGATGTTCAGTGTGACGGGCGCGTCCAAGAAGACTGCCGCACTGGTTGACAACATTGCTACGGCTCTGAATCTGGAGCTGTCCTCCGGCACAGAGGGCGCCGGGGCGGAGGAAGCTGTTTCCATGGCGGATACAGAGACTTACTCTTTTGCGGAACCTATGACGATTCCGCTGAAAAAGAACGAGGGGGAAGATAAGGATCACTATTGTATCGTTTCCATTACCCTTTCCATTAACACAAAGGCTGACGGCTATAAGGAGTATGGCTCCGCAGAAAGCCTGGCGACGATGGAAGGCCTGATTAAAGATGAGATCAACAGCGTTTTTGCCCAATACACGACGGAAGAAGCGCGGGATAATCAGGAAACGATCAAGAAAGAAATTATCAACAGAATACAAACCATGTTTGATTCCAAGTTTATCTATAACGTGTCCTTCGGCGACATTATGTTTGGATAGTACTTAGACAAAATGACTGCCACAGGAGGTGAACTTTCGTGGGTGAGGTACTATCACAGAGCGAGATAGACAATCTGCTTGCCGCTTTGAGCAGCGGTGAGCTGGACACGGATGAACTGAACGGCGCGGATGATAAGCAGATTAAGGATTACGACTTTAAACGGCCGACTAAATTCTCGAAAGAGCATCTGCGCACATTGGAAATTATATATGAGCATTACGGGCGGCTGCTTTCCACAAGCATGCCGGTATACTTGAGGAAGAATATACAGGTATCGGTGACCAGCTCCGAGACAGTTATCTTTTCGGAGTTTTCAAACTCCCTTTCAAACCCGGTCATCCTGGGCGTTGTGAATTTCCATCCGCTTGGTGGAATGATTCTGATAGAGCTTGCGTCCCAGCTTGGATTTGCCATGATAGACAGAATGCTGGGCGGAGCCGGTGATCCGCTCGAAAAGAGCAGGGAGTTCACCGAAATTGAAATGACAATCATCGAAAAAATGATGGTAGTCTGTATGCAGCTTATGCGGGAGCCATGGAAGAATGTGGTGGATATCAATCCCATGATGGAGAGGATTGAGACCAATTCCCAGTTTGCACAGATTATCGCGCCGAGCGATATGATTGCCATTGTCACCTTGAACATGAAGATAGGTGAAGTGGAAGGATTTATGAATGTATGTCTCCCCTTCTTCACGTTGGAGAGCGTCATGGATAAGCTCAATACGAAGTACTGGTATGCAAATCTGCAGGAGCAGGGTGACGAGGATTTCGAGGAGTACATCGAGGCTCTTATCAAGAGAGTGGATGTTCCTGTCAAGGCGGTGCTGGGAAAAACGAGCATATCGGTTACCGATTTTGTAAATCTGCAGATCGGCGACATCATACGATTAGATACCGAGGTAGAGCAGGATCTTACGGTGTATGTGGGCAATATTAGAAAATTTACCGCGCTCCCGGGTACTAGCAGGGATAAGAATGCTGTGCGGGTTACTTCGGTGATCAGAGAGGGGGAAGAATAAAAGCATGGACGGAATGTTATCACAGGATGAAATAAATGCGCTTTTGAATGGCACGGATGATTCGGCCGGTGATGCTGCGGGAGAGAATACCGCAGGTTTTGATGGTGATGAAGCGGATGATTCGCTTCTGTCAGACATTGAGAAAGACGCTGTCGGCGAGGTTGCCAATATCAGCATGGGCGCATCTGCTACCACCCTGTTCTCCATTGTTAACCGCAAGGTCAACATTACGACACCTGTGGTTAAGATGGCAACCTGGAAGAATGTACTGGAAGATTATGAGAAGCCCTGCGTATTTATTCTGATTAAGTATACACAGGGATTGGATGGATCGAATATTCTGATCTTAAAAGAGCATGATGTGAAGATCATCACAGATCTGATGATGGGTGGTGACGGCAGTAATACAGACGGAGAACTGGGAGAGCTGCATCTTTCAGCGATTTCGGAGGCGATGAACCAGATGATGGGTTCCTCCGCCACATCACTTTCCACCATGCTTGGCAAGATGATTGATATCAGCCCGCCGGAGGCAAGTCTGGTGGATCTGACGGCATTTAAGTCTGGCGGAGACATTGCGCCGTTTCTGGAAGGTACTTTCGTAAAGATTTCTTTCCGGATGCAGATTGATGAACTGGTGGATTCCACGATTATGCAGTTGTATCCTGTGGAGTTTGCCAAGGAGATTTACGACACCTTTATTTCCAGTCAGGGCGGAGACAGCGGATCGGCTCCGGCGCCAGCAGCAGCGCCTGCTCCCGCTCCCGCACCGGCAGCTCCGGCTCCCCAGCCGATGCCTGCGGCAGCGCCCCAGATGGATATGAGCCAGATGCAGGCGGGAATGCCTCAGATGGATATGAGTCAGATGCAGATGATGCCCCAGATGGGAATGCCCCAGATGATGCCCCAGATGCAGATGATGCCCCAGATGATGATGCAGCCTAATATGAACGTGCAGCCTGTTCAGTTCCAGAACTTTGCCAGCGATTTCAACCCGTTGCAAAGTCAGGAGAACATAGAGCTGATCAAGGATGTGCCGTTGGAGGTAACCGTTGAGTTGGGCAGAACCTCTAAATCCATTTCGGAGATTCTGGATTTTGCACCGGGCACAATTATTGAGCTGGATAAAATTGCCGGTGAGCCGATTGACATTCTGGTGAACGGCAAGTTTGTAGCAAAAGGTGAAGTAGTGGTAATTGAGGAAAGCTTTGGTATTCGGGTAACCGAAATTATCAAATAATATGTGATAGGAGAAGAGAGATGGCAAAAAATATTTTAGTATGTGATGATGCAGCGTTTATGCGAATGATGATCAAAGATATCCTGACAAAGAATGGCTATAACGTGGCAGGAGAGGCAGAGAACGGTGCAAAAGCGGTTGAGAAGTACAACGAGCTGAAACCCGATCTCGTGCTGATGGACATCACGATGCCTGAGATGGATGGTATCCAGGCTCTCAAAAAGATCAAAGAGGGCGATCCTGGTGCTATGGTTATCATGTGTTCCGCTATGGGCCAGCAGGCGATGGTTATCGAGTCTATTCAGTCCGGCGCGAAGGATTTCATCGTAAAACCTTTTCAGGCTGACCGTGTTTTAGAGGCTGTTAAGAAGGTTGTAGGATAATGCTTCTTGCTGCTGCATTATCAGATAGGGCTGACTCCTATGTGCAGTTTATGACAGTATTGATCCTGTTTGTGTTCGTGCTGGCGATTACAGCTTTTGTGACGAGATGGATCGGCGGCTACCAGAAGGGGAAGTCTGCAGGCGCGAACATGGAACTGATCGAATCGCTCCGGCTGTCCAATAGTAAGTATGTCCAGATTGTCAGGATTGGACGGAAATATTTGGCAGTTGCAGTGTGCAAAGATACTGTTACAATGTTATCAGAGATTCCCGAGGAGGACATGAGTTTTCCAGAAGGGTCTTCCAATGGTGCGTCCACTTTTAGGGATGTGCTGGCAAAAATACAAAAAGAAAGAATCCTGGAAAAAGAAGACGGGCGAGACGAATGAAGAAAAATTTTTCCGGATGTTATTTGGCAAAATTAATATGCCTGCTGATAGTGGCAGGCATATTGTATCTTAGTTGGGGGCAGACTGCCTATGCGGTGGAGGATGACAGACCGACTACGGTGACCGATACAACTTCGGTGACTGATACCCCATACCGGGACTCCAATCTCACAGGGACTTCCAATGAGAGAACCAATGTGGATCCGCCCGGTGCCTCGGAGAGCGCCGAAGATCTGGCTGAACTGAATATCGCCAATACGGTGACGGTCACGTACAACAACGGTAATGGAAGTGTGAATGGCGCTCTGCGTATTCTGCTCATTCTTACCTTGATTGCTATTGCACCGTCATTGATTATTATGTTAACCTCGTTTACGAGGATTATTATTGTACTGCACTTTACGAGGCAGGCATTGAATACGCAGACAGCTCCGCCCAATACGGTGCTGATCGGCATAGCCCTGTTTCTGACCTTTTATGTGATGCAGCCAACAATGACGGCGATTTACACGGATGCGATCGTGCCTTTCGAGGCGGGAGAGCTGACGCAGGAGGAGGCTCTCACAGCCGCAGCTGCACCGATCAGACAGTTCATGTACAGGCAGACCCAGAAGAGCGATGTGAATTTCTTTATGGATTTAAGCCGTACCGAGTGGAACGGCGAGCTGGACGACATACCGATCAGCGTGCTGGTGCCTGCGTTTATTATCAATGAGCTGCGACAGGCGTTTATTATCGGTTTCCTCATATATATTCCATTTATTGTGATCGACATGGTGGTGGCTTCCACGCTGATGAGTATGGGTATGATGATGCTGCCGCCGACGACAATTTCCATGCCGTTCAAGATACTTCTTTTCGTGCTGGCGGACGGCTGGTATCTGGTGATCAAAGGTGTTGTGGAGACATTCTATTACTGAGCAGCCGTTCGGGAGTAGAGCATGTACACATGCGGCAGACAGTATGGTGTGTGTGCGGACAGTGATTCGAGGAATGGAGTGTGGGTAGATGACAGTCAATGACGTCACCGAGATTGCCGCACAGGCAATTTATACAATTATCAAATGCAGTGCGCCGATGCTGCTGGTGTCTCTGTGCGTTGGTCTGCTTGTGAGTATCTTTCAGACAGTCACTTCGATTCAGGAGCAGACTCTTACTTTCGTGCCGAAGGTGCTGGCTATCTTTCTGTCGCTGATGCTTATGGGGCACTGGGTTATGAATAGTATGGTAGAATTTATGACGGGGCTGTGGACAGACTTTAACCTTTATCTTGGATAAAGATCGTTTGCGCTATAGGAAAGTGGCATTATGTTAGATATCAGCTTTACTTATGCGGATTTGGAATATTTTCTGTTGATTCTGGTGCGGGTCAGCTGCTTTGTGTATGTTGCTCCGTTTTTCAGCATGTCGAATGTGCCGCACAGGGTGAAGATCGGTTTCAGCATTTTTTTCGCCTATCTGCTCTATGTGGCGGTGGATCATAATGAGGTGGTTTATCATACACTGCTCGGTTATGCCGTCATTGTGATGAAGGAGGCTCTGACAGGTTTTCTCATCGGCTGGGGTGCACAGATATGCGCCACGGTGACATCCTTTGCGGGAAGTATCGCAGATATGGAAATCGGTTTGTCGATGGTTTCCCTGATTGATCCGACGACCAAAGAGCAGGCAACCTTTACGGGTGTGTTTTACCAGTATATGTTTACGCTTTTTATGATTATTTCAGGTTTATACCAGTACCTGTTAAGGGCGCTGGCAGAGACCTTTACCTTAATTCCGATAAATGGCGCGATTTTTAAGCAGGAGGCGCTGATGCAGTCCGTTATTATGTTTCTCGGTGATTATATCGTCATCGGGTTCCGCATCATACTGCCGATCTTCTGCGCCATGATTTTTTTAAACTGTGTGCTTGGCGTACTTGCCAAGGTATCCCCGCAGCTTAATATGTTTGCCGTCGGCATGCAGCTTAAGGTGCTTGTGGGTCTGGGAATCCTCTTTTTGTCTGTGCGGATGCTGCCGACTCTGTCGGATAACGTACTCACGCAGATGAAACGTATGATTGTATCTTTTGTGGAGGGGATGATTTGATTTTAGAGTATAATCTCCAGTTCTTTGCCAAGGATGGACCGGGCGGAGAGAAAACAGAAGAGCCTACCAGCAAAAAGCTGGAGGATGCCCGTAAAGAAGGACAGGTGGCCAAGAGCAAAGAAGTGACCAGCGCTTTTGAGATGCTGGCGGCCTTTCTGATGATCCGCCTCCTGGTGGAGCATATGGGAACGGTTTTCGTGGGAAATATACAGAGCATATATTCCCGGATACCGGAGTATGCGAAACTTTATGACGGACATATTCAGGTACAGACCTTTCGGATGCTTTTTGTGGATGGTATGCTGCGGATTCTGCAGATCATTGCCCCTTTTCTGCTTGTTGGATTTCTGGTGGCTTTTATCACAAATCTTCTGCAGGTGAAATGGAAGATGACCTCGAAGCCGCTTAAGCCGAAATTCAGTAAGCTGAATCCGGTGAATGGTGTGAAACGGATTTTTTCGGCAAACTCGCTGATGGAACTTTTAAAATCCGTGTTAAAGCTGACGCTGATCGGGTATGTGGTGTATAATTATCTGGAAAAGAACATGCCGCCGATCTACCAGCTTTACGACGTGTCCCTGAACCAGGGAATCGTGCAGGTCGGGACACTGGTGATCAATCTGGGAATTCGGATTGCCCTGTTTTATATGCTGATCGCAGCCGCTGATTTTACTTATCAGAAGCTCAAGTTCAAGAAGGACATGAAGATGACCAAGCAGGAGGTCAAAGACGAGTATAAGAATTCGGAAGGTGACCCCCAGATCAAGAGTAAACAGAGGCAGAGAATGATGGAAGCCTCCAGACGCCGTATGATGCAGCAGCTGCCAGAGGCGGACGTGGTTATCACAAACCCGACCCACTTTGCAGTGGCGATCAAATACGAACCCGAGCGCTATGATGCCCCCTTTGTGGTGGCGAAGGGAGCCGATTATCTGGCGCAGAAGATTAAGGATGTGGCGAAGGAAAACCGCATCGAGATTGTGGAGAACAAACCCCTTGCACGTATGCTCTATGCGAATGTGGAGGTGGGCAGCGTGGTGCCGCCGGAGCTGTATCAGGCGGTCGCTGAGGTGCTGGCGTTTGTTTACCACCTAAAAGGAAAAGTCTGAATTTTCATATATAACAAATGTTATTAAATGCTTTGAAAGGAGGTGATGCGCGGTGCAGAAACTGAGAATTGGAGACGTAGGTGTTACCCTGTATCTTCTTGCGGCATTTATCATGCTGATCGTTCCGATTCAATCGGGACTTTTGGACGTTCTTCTGGCCTGCAATATCGCGGTCGCCTTTACGATTATGTTTGGCTGTATGTTTGCCAATGAAGTGCTGCAGATGTCTTTTTATCCGACAATCCTGCTCTTCACGACGGTTTTCAGAATCGCGCTGAATGTTTCCTCCACGAGACTGATTCTGTCTAAGGGCGATGCCGGTAACGTGGTGCAGACCTTCGGTGAATATGTAGGCGGCGGCGATCTGTTAATCGGTGTTCTCGTATTCCTCATTCTGATTATCGTGCAGTTTATGATTATCAACAAAGGTTCCGAGCGTGTGGCTGAGGTGACGGCGAGATTTACGCTGGATGCGATGCCGGGTAAGCAGATGGCTATTGACGCGGACTTAAATACCGGGGCCATTACGGACGAGGAGGCGAAGAGACGCCGGGAAAAGATTCAGGAAGAATCCACATTCTTCGGTTCCATGGACGGTGCCGTGAAGTATGTAAAGGGAGATGCGACTGCGGGTCTGGTAATCACCTTTATCAATATTGTGGGCGGTATTTCCTTCGGTGTGTTCAGACAGGGGATGGAGGTAGTCGATGCGCTCAATAAATATACGATCCTGACCATCGGTGACGGTCTGGTAAGCCAGATCCCGTCTCTTCTGATCTCTCTTGCCACAGGTATTCTCGTGACGAAGGGTTCCAAGGAGGCGGATTTCGGTACGGTTCTGATCAGCCAGCTTTTCGGTACGCCCAAGGTGCTGTATCTGGTGGGCGCGGTTCTGGCTTTTCTGGGAATTGTTACCCCTCTGAATCCGGTGGTGTTCGTGGGGCTTGGTCTGGTATTTGTGGTAGTCGGCAGGGTGATGGCCGGCACCATCGAGACGGCAGTGATCGAGCACGAGGCCGACGAGGAGGAAGCGGCGGCGGAGGAAATCAGACAGCCCGAGAATGTCACCTCACTTCTGCAGGTAGATCCCATCGAGCTGGAGTTCGGCTATGGTATCATTCCGCTTGCTGACGTCAATCAGGGCGGCGACCTTCTGGACCGCGTGGTTATGATCAGAAGACAGATCGCACTGGAGCTTGGTACGGTTGTGCCGATTATCCGTCTGCGTGATAACATACAGTTGAATCCGAACCAATATATTATTAAGATAAAAGGTGTACAGGTCAGCGAGGGCGAGATCCTTTTCGATCACTATATGGCCATGAACCCCGGTTATGTGGAGGAGGAGATCACGGGTATTCCCACCTTCGAGCCTTCTTTCCATCTGCCCGCCATCTGGATTACGGAGGGGCAGAGAGAGCGTGCGGAGAGCATGGGTTATACGGTGGTAGATCCGCCGTCTATCATCGCGACGCATCTGACAGAGATTATCAGGCAGTACATATCGGAGCTTTTGACAAGACAGGATGTACAGAGTCTGGTAGACAATTTGAAAGAGACGAATCCTTCCCTTGTGGAGGAGCTGGTGCCCAAGCTTCTTGGACTCGGCGAGATACAGAAGGTGCTGCAGAACCTCTTGAAAGAGGGCATCTCCATCAGAGATCTTCTCACCGTGTTCGAGACGCTGGCAGATTATGCGACAACCACAAGAGATACCGATATTCTGACAGAGTATGTCAGACAGAGCCTGAAGAGGGCGATTTCAAACAAGTTCTTCCCGGCCAACGAGACGACCAGCGTGGTGACGCTGGATCCCAGGCTGGAGCAGGAAATTATGGCGAGTGTCAAGCAGACGGAGCAGGGCGCTTATCTGACCCTCGATCCGGCGAAGACCAAGAGTATCATGGAGGCGCTTGGCGTGGAGGTCAAGAAGCTGGAGGATCTTGGCAAGATACCGCTTGTAATTACGTCCCCCATCGTGCGCGCTTACTTTAAGAAGCTGACGGAGGACTACTATAAAGATCTGGTTGTTGTATCCTACAACGAGGTGGAATCCAGTGTTGAATTACAGTCTGTTGGGATGGTGACAGCATAATGATAATTAAGAAATTTGTAGCGAAAACCGAAAAGGAAGCGATTGAAAACGCCAGAGCGGAACTGGGAGAAGGCGTGGTTGTGATGAACGTGAAGCCCGTGAAAAGCAAGGGTCTTTTTGCGTTTCTGAAATCGCCCATGGTGGAGGTCACGGTGGCGCTTGAGGAGGAGAGCGAAAAGCTCACGGCGGCGGTGTCGGCCATCAGCAGTGTAATTGCTTCCAGCCAGAGTAAGGAAGAGGAAGCAGAAAAGAGTGCATCTGATAAAAATACACCTGTTACCGAAACGGCGGAGAAGAGGGAGAACAGCGGCGTTATAAGGGAGAAACGGGAAAATAACAGCGCTATAGAGGAGAAACTTGACAGTCTGCAGTCGCTCTTAGAGCAGCAGCTCCAAAAGCCTGAGGAGGAGAAGGAAGAGCCGCAGGAGGAGAAAAAAGAGGAGACGGAAACGGATAAATTTATGCATCTTCTGCATGACACCATGCTGGAGAATGAAGTGGACGAAAAGTATGCAAGAGAAATCATGGATGAAATAGAGCTGATTAACAGGCCGAATATTCCGTTTGATTATGCGCTGGCCAATATTTACCAGAAGATGATTCTTAAGTTTGGCAAGCCGAGCGGCGTCGAACCTGCATCGAACGGGATCAAGATTGTGTTCTTTATCGGTCCCACGGGAGTCGGAAAGACGACCACGATTGCCAAAATTGCCTCGAAGTTCCGTGTGGATGAGAAGAAGAAGGTGGCGCTTCTGACGGCGGATACTTACCGTATTGCGGCGGCGGAGCAGCTGCGCACCTATGCAAATATTCTGGAGGTGCCATTCCGCGTGATCTATACGGTGGAAGAGATCAATAAGGCGCTTGAGGACTTTAAGGACTACGATTATATTTTGATTGATACGGCTGGTCATTCCCACCAGAACATGACACAGAAAGATAACATGCGGAATATTATACATTCGGTGGATGACAGAGTGGAGAGTGAGGTGCATCTTGTCTTAAGCGCCACGACGAAGTACAAGGATTTGATCAGTATAGCGGATTCCTACAAGGAGATGGCGGACTACAAGCTGATTTTCACGAAGCTGGACGAGACGACGACATTGGGAAATCTTCTGAATCTGCGGCTTTATACGGGCGCGTCGCTGTCCTATGTGACATACGGGCAGAATGTGCCGGATGATATTGAGGACTTTAATCCGCAGAAGACAGTTAAGAGACTGCTCGGAGGGAAGAATTAAGCGGAGGAACAACGAAGGAGGAGGCCTAGTGGATGGATCAGGCTGAACAACTGAGAAGGATAATAAAGGGCAGCGCTCCGCCGAAACGTCCTCTGGCAAGGGTTATCACCGTTACAAGCGGCAAGGGTGGTGTGGGAAAATCGAACACGGCCATCAATCTCGCCATACAGTTTCGAAGAATGGGCCAGAAGGTTATTATTCTGGATGCGGATTTCGGGCTTGCCAATATAGAGATCATGTTTGGGGCGGTGCCTAAACATAACTTGTGTGATTTAATTTATCAGGGAAAAAGCATCAGCGATATCATTACATGGGGTCCCATGGAGGTTGGCTTTATATCGGGTGGCTCCGGGATCACGGGGATGTCGAATCTGGATAAAGATAATGTGGGGTATATCATTGACAATCTGGTGGAGCTGGACGAAATGGCGGAAACCATTATTGTGGATACCGGGGCCGGGATTTCTGACTCGGTGCTGGAATTTTTGGTAGCCAGCGGTGAAATCCTGCTGGTGACCACGCCTGAACCGACTTCCATTACGGATTCCTATTCGCTTCTCAAGGCGTTAAGCCGTCACCCGCGTTATAGGGCAGAAGAGACACAGATCAAGGTGCTTGCCAACAAGGTGTCGGGAGAGCAGGAAGCGCTTTCACTATACGGGAAGCTGGAAACAGTGGTGGAGCGGTATCTGAAGGTGCCGATTTCCTATCTGGGGATGATCCCGCAGGATCAGCTTCTGGCGAAGGCGGTGATGCAGCAGATGCCGGTATCGCTGGATAATCCCAAAGCCAGATCAGCCATTGCCTATGAAATCATAGCGGCAAAACTGATGAACAGGGAATTGGACAAAACGATTCCAAGGCGTGGTATGGCGGCGTTTTTTTCCCATATCATATCTGGAAAATAGAGCGGCCTGAGCGCGGGCCGGGAGGTAAGAAATGTCAGAAATTTTATCAAAGTACGCGCTGCCAGGGGGAGAGATAGAACTCAAAGCGATAGGCAGGGCACAAGAACCGGAAGACAGCAGACAGAGAAAAGCCCATCGCAGCCATGTGCTGAAAGTATTGACGGAAGACCGTGTGGAGGTGGCAATGCCGATTGAGGATGGCAAGCTGATTCTTCTGCCGGTGGACGGTGAGTACGATATGTATTTTTACGGGAACAATGTGGTTTACCAGTGCACCGCGCGGGTGGCTGACCGTTACCGGTTTAACGGGCAGTATGTGCTGGTTATGGATCTGACGAGTAATCTGCGCAATTACCAGAGAAGGGAGTACTACCGTTTCAGCTGTGCGCTGGAGATGGATTCCAGACAGCTTGGCGAGGAGGAGGAAATTTCCCTTGCAGCGCAGGAAGAGCTGCTGCCTGAGCTGCCGCTAAAAAGCAGTGTGATCGTGGATATCAGCGGCGGAGGACTGCGGTTTGTCGCTTATTATGCTTATGAAGTGAACAGCCTGATTCTGTGTAAGTACCATCTGCAGATTGAAGGCAGGGAGAAGGAGTACCGGCTGATCGGGAAGGTTCTGGCGGTGAATGAACTGGAGAAGGAGCCGGGCGTGTTTGACCATCGTGTACAGTATGTGAATGTAGATCCTCAGGAAAGAGAGGAAATCATTCAGTATATTTTTGACGAGTCGAGGAAAACCCACAAAAAGGTGGAGGTCTGATCTGCCGGAGGTAGAAAATGAAAAATATATTGCTGGTTGACGACTCTGCACTCATGAGAAGAGTGCTCTGTGATATAATCGAATCAGATAAAAGATTCCGTGTACAGGACAGGGCTGTAAACGGTCTGGACGCGCTGAGTCTGCTCAGCAGAAAAAGCTATGACGCGGTAGTGCTTGACGTGAATATGCCGCAGATGAACGGTCTGGAGCTTTTGAAAGAGCTGCAGAAGCGTAAGATTTCGGCGAAGATCATCATGGCAAGCACAGACACGGCGGATGGCGCAAAGGTTACGCTCGATGCGCTGGAACTGGGAGCGCTGGATTTTATACATAAGCCTACCAGTGCGCTGGACTGCCGTAACGGGACATTCAGCCAGGGGCTGCTGCGGATTCTGGCGGCGGTGACGGATTTGGATGTGCTGTCGCCTGCTTCGGCTCCGGCGCCAGCTCCGTCGGAACCGACGACAGTTCCCAGAACAATACCGGTCAGGAATATCGCAGGCAGGGTGGGTGCAGCTCCGTTTCCGATAGTGGATCGGTCGGAGAGAAAGACGGCGCCTCCGCCTTCGGGCAAGGCGGTTTTCAATCCGGGGACCCAGATTGTAGCGCTTGCAAGTTCTACAGGCGGTCCCAAGGCACTGCAGTCGGTGATTCCAAAGCTTCCGGCGAATCTGAAGGTGCCGGTGGTGGTGGTGCAGCATATGCCGGCCGGATTTACGGCATCCCTGTCGGAACGGCTGAATTCCCTGAGCGAGGTTACCGTGAAGGAAGCGGCAGAGGGGGATGTGCTTATGCCGGGCAGTGTCTATATTGCCATGGGCGGCAAGCATCTGAATATCTTGAATGTGGCGGGCAGGTATACGATTCATTACTCGGACGAACCGGCCAGGGAAGGTGTGAAACCTTGTGCGAACTACATGTATGAGTCCTTGATGGACAGTAAGCTTGACCGTATCGTATGTGTGGTAATGACGGGCATGGGTGCTGATGGTACAGAGGGAATCCAACATCTGAAAGAAAAAAAGAAAATACATGTGATTGTCCAGGAGGCGAGTACATGTGCCGTGTACGGAATGCCGAAGAGCGCCGTGAACGCAGGACTGGCGGATCAGATCGTGCCGCTGGAGCAGATCGCACAGGAGATCACAACAAACGTGGGGGTAAAATAATATGGATGTAAGCCAGTATCTTGAGATTTTCCTTGATGAAACCAATGAACATCTGCAGAATCTGAACACGCAGATTCTCTCTCTGGAGCAGGATCCTGAGAACATGGATACGATCAATGAGATCTTCCGTGCAGCCCATTCCTTAAAAGGTATGGCGGGAACCATGGGATATAAGAGGATGCAGACGCTGACCCATGATATGGAGAACGTTTTCTCGGAGGTGAGAAACGGCAATATCAAGGTGAAGGCGGACATGATAGATGTGCTGTTCCAGTGTCTTGACGCGCTGGAGGAGTACAACACCAATATCAGGGAAAGCTCCGACGAGGGTACGAATGATAACGGTGCGCTGATTAAGCGCCTGAATGAAATCATGGGCGGCGGTCCGTCCGACGCACCGGCGCCGGAAGCGCAGAAGCAGGCGGCCGATGCGCCTGACGCACAGGCACAGGCGTCTGCTGCGGACGGCTTTGTGGGAATCAAACTGAACGAGAACCAGCAGAGTGTACTGTCTGAGGCGATCAAGCAGGGCAAGCGTGTTTACGGGCTGACCGTGAAAGTACAGGAGTCCTGTATTTTGAAGGCAGCCAGGGCATTTCTCGTGTTTAAGGCCATCGAGGACACCAGTGAAATTATCGTTTCCGATCCGTCCTCACAGGATATCGAAGACGAGAAGTTTGATCTGCATTTCAGTCTGATTATTGTCTCCGAGACGGAGATGAACGAGGTTTTGAAGGCGGCTAAGGCCGTGTCCGAGATAGAAGATGTTTCCGGCAGCGTGCTGAGTCTGGAGGACGTTGGAGGGGGTACGACGGAAGAATCCCATGGGGCAGAGACAGAAGAGCCCGCAGCGGCTCCGGCACCCGCTGAGACAGCGCAGCCGCCCGTGGAGACACCTGCGGCGGCTCCGGCGGAAGCAGCACAGGCACCCGCAGCAGCCCCGGCTCCGGCACCCGCTCCGGCAGCGAAAAAAGCGCCTGCGAACAAGCCGGTGGTGAACCGTACTGTCAGAGTGGACATAGAGAAGCTGGATACGCTGATGAATCTGGTCAGCGAGCTGATAATCGCGAAAAACTCCCTCGTATCGGCATCTGCGATGTCCGGCAATTCCAGCCAGGCGGTGAATGAGCAGATTGAGTATCTGGAGAGTGTGACCACTTCCCTTCACGAATCGGTTATGAAGGTGAGGATGGTGCCCATCGAGAGCACGGTGAATAAGTTCCCCCGTATGGTCCGTGACCTGCAGAAGAAGCTGGGCAAGAAGATGGAGCTGTACATGAGCGGTGAGGAGACGGAGCTTGACCGTACTGTGGTGGATCAGATCGGCGATCCGCTGATGCATCTGCTGCGTAACTCGGCTGACCATGGACTGGAGTCCGCTGCGGTGCGTAAGGAGAGGGGCAAGCCGGAGGTTGGTTCCATTTTTCTGGATGCCTATCAGGATGGGAACAACGTTGTCATCGAGGTAAGGGATGACGGTAACGGTATTGATACAAAGGCAGTTAAGAACAAGGCAATAGAGCGCGGTGTCATCACTCCGGAACAGGGCGAGGCGATGAGCGAGAAGGAGATCATAAACCTGCTGTTCAACGCGGGCTTCTCCACAGCGAAGGTGGTTTCGGATGTGTCTGGACGAGGCGTTGGCCTGGATGTGGTGAAATCCATGATCGAGTCCTTAAGCGGTGAGGTGGAAGTGAAGTCCAAGCTCGGCGAGGGCAGTACATGGACAATCAGGCTGCCGCTGACACTGGCTATCATTCAGGCTCTGATGGTGGAGATCGGTGACGAAAAATATGCCATTGCACTTGGCTCCATTCAGACGATTGAGGATATCCTTCCCAGCGATGTGAATCTGGTACAGGCGAAGGAAGTGATCCAGCTCCGTGATCTGGTAATTCCGCTGATCCGTCTGAATGAGATTCTGGATATCCCGAGTAAGAAGAACCCGGAGGAAAATCTGGTTGTGGTTGTCGTTAAGAAGGGCGATAAACTGGCGGGTCTTGTAGTGGATGAACTGATCGGGCAGCAGGAGATTGTTATCAAGTCGCTCGGCAAGTACATCAGCAAATGCAAGATTATCAGTGGAGCAACGGTTCTGGGCGACGGTGAAGTGGCGCTGATTCTGGATGCCAATTCGTTGATCTGACAGAAGGGAGGAAGAGAGCATGAATGAAGTAGAAGAATTAAGACCGGTGGCAACAACCACGCAGTTTATCGTGATAAAGCTCGGTGAGGAGCAGTACGGCATTGATATCAAATACATAGACAATATTGTAAGAATGCCGCACATTACCAGAGTGCCGAAGGTGGATGATTACTTAAAGGGCGTAATTAACTTACGTGGCGAGGTCATCCCCGTTATGAGCATCCGCATCAAGATGGGGCTGGAGAAAGACGTGGAGACGAAATCCAGCAGAATTATTATTCTGAAGCTGGAACAGCAAGGGACAATCGGTGTGATCGTCGATGAAGTGAAAGAAGTTGTAACATTGGAAGACGACAGAATTGAGAAAGTGGCGTATGACTCAAAAGATGAGAAATCGAACTTCCTCTGCGGTGTCGGAAAGAGTGATGGGGGACTGATCTCCCTGCTCGATTTGAATGCGGTTGTGCTGGAGAGTGTATAGGAGGAGCGATAGTGGGCGAAATCAGTTTAGACGAAATGTCAAATGAATATTTCGACGTCCTGAGAGAGTTGGGCAATATAGGCGCCGGAAATGCGACCACGGCTTTGGCGCAGATGATGCAGTGTAAGGTGGATATGGCGGTGCCTAAGGTACAGCTTCTGGAGTTCAGGGAGCTTGGAGAGGCCATGGTCGGCGAGGAGACGGTCATGGCAGGTATCTACCTCGGCATAGAGGGTGATATCAAGGGCAGCATTATGTTTCTGCTGGAAAAAGCGGCGGCAAAGCATCTGGTTGGTAAGCTGATGGGAATGGAGTCAGAGGGGGATGAGTTTTCAGAGATGGAGTTTTCCGCATTAAAAGAGGTGGGAAACATTATCACAGGTTCTTATCTGAATTCCCTTTCCAGCATTACAAATCTGGCGATTTATCCTTCCGTGCCGGATCTGACTGTGGATATGGCCGGAGCCATTTTAAGTGTGCCGGCGATAGAATTTGCCGCTCTTGGCGACAGAATGTTGATGATTCAGACACAGTTTTTTGATGAGATGGTGTTAGACGGGTATTTTATCCTGATTCCTGATCTGGATTCCTATGGCCGGATGTTGACGGCGCTGGGGATCAATATCTGATCGGTGCAGCCAGGGGGAAATCTTTAGAAAGTGTAAACGGGAGAACGCGGTGTTATGAGTGTAGAGATAAAGGTCGGAATGGCCGACTTAAATGTTTGCGTCAGTCCTGACAGGATAACGACCCTGGGACTGGGGTCCTGTGTAGGTATTGCGCTCCGTGATCCGGTCACAAAGATCGGCGGACTTGCGCATATTATGCTGCCGGACTCTACGACGATTCGAAACAACTCCAATATACCGAAGTTTGCTGACACAGGGATAGAGGAGCTGGTGAAGCAGGTGACCAGAAAAGGCGCAAACAGAAGCCGTCTGGTCGCCAAGATTGCGGGCGGGGCGCAGATGTTTGGGTTTAACAGCAACAGCGAGATGGTGCGCGTGGGAGAGAGAAATGTCCAGGCGACCAAGAAGAAGCTGGCAGAGCTTCGAATTCCGATTCTGGCGGAGGATACCGGCAAGAATTTCGGAAGAACGGTTATTTTTTATCCTGAAACCGGGGATTTTGTAATCAGGGCAGTAGGTAAACAGGAATATAAAATCTGATCCTGCAGCGGAAATGATGGAAGGGTAACAAGGTGGACTGGGAAGAGAAGAACAGCGAAGAGATGGAAGAAACGGCGGAAGCACCAGAGACAGACGAAGAGCTGGAGGAAGGGCTTGCGCCGGAGGATGAGATTGAAACTGCGGCCCAGCGCGAAGCGAGGGAAAAGCGTGAGGAAGAGGAGAGACAAGCAAAGGCGAGAAAGCGCAGACTGATCCCTCCTTTTGTCATGTTATTTGCCGGGGCAGTTGTCAGTATTACCATGCGGATTTTACACTATGATTTACAGACGATGCTGATTGTTTTACTGTGCGTACTGCTGGGATTCTATTTTGTCGGAAGAATCCTGCAGATTATGCTGGATCGTTTTGAGCAGCAGATACAGGAGGCCCACATGGAGGAGGGCGAAGTTATAGAAAAGGAACCTTCGGAGTAAAATAAACAAATAAAGTAGAGTAGGGACTCAGGATGGACGATACAGGCAAAAAGAAACTCTGGGAGGAATACGCAGGTACCAGGTCCCCGGAGATACGGGAAAAGATCATATTGGAGTATGCGCCTTTGGTGAAGGTGGTGGCCGGACGTCTCAGCATGTACCTTGGATACAACGTAGAGTACGAGGATCTGGTGAGCTACGGGATATTTGGGCTGATCGACGCCATTGATAAGTTTGACTGCATGAAGGACGTCAAATTTGAGACCTATGCCAGTCTGAGAATAAGGGGAGCAATTCTGGATCAGATCCGAAAAATGGACTGGATTCCCCGGACCATCAGACAGAAGCAGAAGCGGATCGATGCGGCCATTAAGGAAATCGAGACGCAGTACGGCAGAAGCGCCACAGATGAGGAGATTGCAACGCTTCTGGGCATTACGGATGAGGAGTACCTTGACTGGCAGTCCCAGATGAAGATCACAAATGTGGTGTCTTTGAATGAGTTTTTGGAACAGGGGAGTGAAGTACCCAATGAGGCGGGAAGCACAAAGAGCGCAGCGTTTGATTCTCCAGAAGAGATTCTGGAGAGAGATGAGCTGAAAAAAATGCTGGAGCAGGCGCTTGAGCTTCTGACGGAAAAAGAGCGCAAGGTAATCGTCCTATATTATTACGAGGATCTGACCCTGAAGGAGATCAGCAATATATTGGAGGTGTCCGAGTCGAGAATTTCTCAGCTCCACACCAGAGCTCTGCAGAAGATGAGAGGAAGATTGGGAGAGTATATCGGCATCCTCACAGGGACTGACAGAAGAAAATAGAATAGGGGTGCATATGAACGGATATTTCAGACTGGTGAACCGGGAAGGGGCATCTTCACTTAAGCTGTTTCCGGCGACGGGGGACGGAAAACCCATCAATGTGACAGATGTGGTTGAGTATCTGACGATGAAGGATTATGCCTGTGATCTGCCGACACTTAAGCGGGCGGTGGAGAGTGCGAAAAGCAAAGAGCAGGAAATCAGTCTCGGAAAGGAGAAGAGACTTCCAGAAAGGGAATGTTATAAGCTGAGGGTGGGGCCTGACAAGATGCAGGCCTTTGTGAAGTTTTATGCAGCTTCTGAGGGCGGCGAGAATATGACTGCCGAAGAACTGGTCAACGATCTGAAACTCCGGGGGATCAAATGCGGGATCTGCAAGGAGGCCATTGAAGGTTTTTTTGCAAAAAGAGAGTATCTGGAGGAGATTCTTGTAGCAGAGGGACGGGAACCCGTTCAGGGAAAACATGCTTATATTGAATATAAATTTAGCACGGATAAAAAGGCGAAGCCTACTTTGAAGGAGGATGGAAGCGTAGATTTTTTCCATCTGAATATACTAAACCATTGTAATAAGGGAGATGTGCTGGCGGTTCTGCACCCGGAGGTGCCGGGTAAACCGGGGGAGGATCTTTCGGGAAACAGGATTCAGCCTGCGGAGGTAAGAAAGGAAACCTTAAAATTCGGGCGCAATATTGCGATTTCTGAAGACCGTACCGTGCTCACCGCCCAGGTGGACGGTCATGTGGATCTGGTGGAGGGATCGGTTTTTGTCACCGATGAGCTGCTGGTGGAAAATGTAGATAATTCCACCGGTAATATTGATTATGAAGGAAATGTGCAGATTAACGGCAACGTGGCAACCAATTTTCATGTGAAAGCCAAGGGCGACATCGTGGTAAAAGGCGTCGTGGAAGGCGCACAGCTCACTGCGGGCGGCAATATTATCATTGCCAGAGGCATGAATGGCATGGGCCGGGGTGTGCTTAAGGCGGACGGCAATATTGTGGCGAAATTTTTGGAAAATGTAACTGCGGAGGCGGAAGGTTATGTGACATCCGAGTCCATCCTCCACAGCAGGGTAACGGCGGGCGGGGAAGTCAATGTAGACGGCCGCCGTGGATTTATCACAGGCGGCAAAGTGTGTGCCACTGGAAGCATTCATGTAAAAACGCTCGGTTCTGAGATGGGAGCGGACACCATTGTGGAGGTGGGAACCGATCCCCGGCTGAAGGCGCGTTTAAACCAGCTCCAGAAGCAGATCGGGGAGGATACGAAGTTTCTGCAGACAGTACAGCCCACGCTGGTTTCCGCGAAACAGAAGCTTGCCAAGGGCGCGAAGCTGAGTCCGGAGCAGATTCAGCAGATCCAGTCCATGGCAGCGTTAAATAAACAGAAAACCGACGCGATAGCGGCAGCAAATGAGGAGATCGAAGAGCTGCAGAAACAGATGACGAGCACTTCGGAAACCATGGTGCGTGTAAAGGGCGAGGTATACCCTGGCACGCGGATCTGTATCGGGGATGTTTCCATGGTGGTGCAGAAAACCACGCATTACTGTCGCTTTATCAGGGAACGGGGCGATGTGAAGGTGGCGCCGTTCTAGGGAGTTTGGAGGGGAGCAGCTATGGCAATAGGCTTTGTGGAGATGCAGGGACAGATCACGAGGGCACAGGACTTCACGACTGTCAAGCATAATGAGGACGCGAAGGGTCTGGTGGATCAGTCCAATTTCGGACAGCAGATGACCAGACAGATAGAAAAGCAGACACAGAGGGTCAACGAGAAAGACAAGACGGAAAATCGTCAGAAAAAATTCGACGCGAAAGAAAAAGGAAATAACCAGTATGACGGGGACGGCGGCCGGAACAGGAAGAAGGAAAAAAAGGAACCTGACGGCAAGGTGCTGTTGAAGGGTGTGAGTACTTTTGATATTTCGGGGTAAGACCGAAAGCGGCGTGCCGGATTACGAAAGGGAGAAGCATGAGTGGGATTGAAATCGTTCTGATTATCATCGGGGCAGTGGTATTTCTTTTGGGATATCTTCTGCCGGCAGGGAAGAAGGATGCAGATGAAGAAGTACAGCTGATCAGCGAGGCGGAGATCAGAAAACTGGTGGAGGGAGAAGCAGAGGGTGTCAGGGAAAGAATCGCCGACATTGTGGACGAGACCATCGGTTACTCGATAGAAAAGACGGAACGTGCCATGGAGCGCGTGGCAAATGAGAAGATTATGGCGGTGAATGAATATTCGGACACCGTGCTGGAGGAAATCAACAAAAATCATAAGGAAGTGACTTTCCTCTATGATATGCTCAATGACAAGCATGAAACGTTGATGGCTGATATCGGCCAGGCGAACCAGGTTGCGGAAGAGATCAGACAGACTGTGCGCGATGCGGAAATCACAGCGGGAGAGACGTCTAAAAGGGCGAGAGCGGCGGAAGAAGCAGCGGAAGGCGCTCTGATGAGAATCCGTCAGGCGGAAGTCTCG
Organism: uncultured Lachnospiraceae bacterium; assembly: GCA_965114645.1. Taxonomy (GTDB): domain Bacteria; phylum Bacillota; class Clostridia; order Lachnospirales; family Lachnospiraceae; genus UBA3282. The sequence continues at coordinate 96,147 of CBCOZL010000002.1, forward strand.
GCAAGAGAAGCGCAGGATGCTGTGCAGGAGGCGGTGCACTCTGTGATGGGAGCGGTGGAGGATACCCGTACCGATCTCTGGTCGATTCACAGCGCCGGAACATATTCGCCGGAGGTGGTGGAAGAAGTGCAGGCGGCCCGGGTATTCCCGGCGGAGCCGGAGGAAGAGCCGGTTTATGAGCCGGAACCGGAATATATGCCGTATGAGCCTGTCTCTGTCTCTGAGGAACTGGAAGAAGAGGTGGAGGAGGCGGACTTTCAGCCGATCAAACCCAGACGGGTTGAGATTATTCATGAGCCCGATGCGGATTATGTCGCTGAAGAGCCGGAACTTTCCACAAGCGCCATTTTTGCAGAGATGGGTATTTTTGGGAAGAGGGAGCCGGACGAACGGGAATTTGCAGACGTCAGAGCATTTGGCAGCCATGAGTCCGGCGGCCGGGAATCCAGCGACGGCCGGGAATTTGCAGGCGGCCGGGAAATGGGTGCCTGGAGAGAGCCTGCGCCAGTGCCGGCATTTGTGCCGGAGGAGCCGCGCGGGGTTGATATCCGCTTTGCTCAGGGAAAAGATAACGGGCGTAATAGCAATGAGAGAATTTTGGAGCTTCACAAGGCCGGCAAGTCCAATATGGCGATCGCCAAGGAACTTGGTCTTGGTCTTGGCGAGGTGAAACTGGTGATAGACCTGTTTGAGGGCGTGTAGGATGGAGAAAAAATATTATTTCCGCGGACTTGGCCTGGGCATTATCGTAACGGCTGTTATTATGGGGATTGCACTGCCGGGCGGCGGAAAGAAGACGATGACTGACGATGAGGTGATAGCCCGGGCGAAAAAACTGGGTATGATAGAGGATTCCACCCTGTTGGAGTCTGAGGAGAACATGCAGGACGGGCAGGGGGAAGCTGAGGCTGCGCCAGAACAGAAGGAAAATGCCGCAAAAAAAGATGACCCTGTGAAGAAAGATGATCCCGTGAAAAAGGACATTGCGGCGGCAGAGCAGAAGGAGGAGACGGCGGAGAAGACCGATCCGGGGCAGGTGGAGCCTGTGGAGGGTGCGCCGGAATCTTTGCAGGAGAAGGAGAACAAGGCGGCAGAGACTGAGCAGTCCGGGGAGGCAGAGATCAAAAAGCCGGAAGCGCAGGAGAAGAAAGAGACGGGAAAGACGACAGAGAAAAAACCTTCCGCTGACACAAATGAGATGACAAAGCAGGACGAGGCTGCCCAGAAGTCCGAAACGGGGAAGGCAGTCAGCGTGACCATTTCCAGCGGTGACGGTTCCTATACGGTGGCAAAGAAGCTGGCTGACGCCGGCGTTGTGAGTTCGGCCGCTTCTTATGACGAGTTTTTATGTGCGAATGGTTATGACAAGAAACTCAGACCCGGAACGTTTGACATTCCGGCGCAGGCCAGTGAAGAGCAGATTGCGAGAATTGTGACGGGCCAGGAATAGAGTGAGTAGTCAGAGAACAAGGCGAAAAGGAGAGACATTATGAAGTCGATTAAAGCAAGAGTTTTGGCTGCAGTGATTGTATGCACCCTCCTGACCTCCCTAATCTGCGGCGGAGTCAGCATCATCAATTCCAGAAAGACAGTGTATCAGGATTCCCAGAAGGAAATGCAGTATGCCTGCACCAACCAGGCCGATGCGCTCAACGCACAGATGAGCAGGGTGGAGCAGTCTGTCAACACGGCATATAACGTTGCCCTGCAGCAGCTCACCGACGTACAGGCATTCAAGACGGATAAGGCATATGTGGATGCTTTCAATAGTATCATGGAGCAGATGCTCTATGAGGTCGGTGGAAATACGGAGGGCGCGCTGACGGCATACATCCGCTATAACCCGGAGTTCACAGAGCCGGACAGCGGCGTGTTCTGGAGCAGAAGCAGCGATGCGGAAAAGTTCGAAGCGCTTGTCCCCACAGATTTTTCCATGTACGATCCCGATGACCTGGAGCATGTGGGCTGGTACTACATACCTGTAAAGAACGGGAAACCGACATGGATGGATCCGTACTTAAATTCCAATATTAACGTCTATATGGTGTCCTATGTCATTCCCATTGTGATGGAGGGGGAGTCCATCGGCATCATCGGCATGGACATTGCATTTGACAAGTTTACGGCAACTGTGGATCATGCGACGGTGTTTGAGACAGGCTCCGCTTTTCTGGTGGATGCAGGCGGCAATATTGCGTATCACAAAGAGATAGAGGCGGGAACGGCAATCGCACAGGCCGAATCGTCGGGCGTTATTGCGGGCGCGCTGGCTGATCCGGCGTTGGAAGGACTGCCGGTCAGTTACACTTACCAGGGACTGGAAAAAGACATGTGTTACAGAACGCTGATCAACGGCATGCAGTATGTGCTGACGGCGCCCGAATCGGAGATGAAGAGCGCGGCCAGCCGCATCACGATGCTGATTATGATAGGCATGCTCATCGCTGTAGCGATCTCTGTTGTGATCGGCGTGATCATGGGGCTGGTGATTACCAGACCTATCACACAGATCAATGATATTGTGTCCAAGACAGCCCAGTTTAATTTCTCTAAGAATGAAAACAGCGACAGGCTCTGCAGAAGGCAGGATGAGAGCGGCAGCATGGCCAATTCCCTCAGGGAGATGCGCGGCAGTCTGCGCGCTATGGTGGCGGATATACAGAGAACATACTCGGATCTGGATGATACGCTGATGAAGCTTTCTGACACAACCGAACAGGTTAAGGGCATGAGCGGGGAGAATACGGAGACGACACAGGGACTTGCAGCGGCTATGCAGGAGACGGCGGCGGCTATGGAGACAGTCAATAATACCGTGATCCAGATCAGAGAACGTGCCCAGGTGATCCGGGATAATTCCATCATAGGAGAAAAGGCGTCTCTGGAGAGCAAGCAGCGCGCCGGCAATCTGAAAAATACAACGGGAGAAGCCCAGAATAAGACCACGCAGATGTACCGGGGCGTGCAGGAGAGGAGCGCGGCGGCTATGGAGCAGGCGCGGGCGGTGGAGAAGATCAACCAGCTCACCCAGTCCATTCTGGATATTTCCGGGCAGACGAACCTGCTGGCGTTAAACGCGTCGATCGAGGCGGCGAGAGCAGGAGAGGCGGGCAGAGGTTTTGCGGTGGTTGCAGACGAGATCGGCGGACTGGCATCCCAGACATCTTCCACAGTGAGCAATATCAACGGCATCACCACGGAGGTCAATCAGGCGGTTGGGAATATGGAAACCTGTTTACAGGAGATCCTTACCTTCTTGGAGGATACCGTACTGAAAGATTACAGCGACTTTATGGGCGTTGCGGAGAAGTATACGCAGGATGCCTCAGACTTTGAGGAAAATATGAAGAGCATCGGCGTTGAGGTGGAAACCCTGCTTTCAGCCATTGTGGAGATTGCGGATTCGGTCAACAGTATCACGATGACAGTGGGTGAGGCGGCCGACAATATCAGCAGCATAGCCCAGAAAACGCTGGATGTGTCCCAGCTCGTGGAAGGCAATGCGCAGCTGATGGAAACCAATTCCGAGAATGTGGTAAAGCTGAAAAATATTGTGGATATGTTCCACAACTGACAGACGAAGGGAGCGCTTCTTTGCAGCATGCCGCCGGCATGGGCACAAGAAGCGCTTTTGCCGTTATCCGGGCTGTTTTTCGTGTTTCCCCTCTTGCAAGGGGAAATGTTTTGTGTTATAGTATTTGAGTGCGCGCAGAGCGTATATATCCTATTAATCACATATATCCAGCCCATGCCGGTGCCCTTTTATGCGCAGGAACAGACAGTCAGATTTGCTGTGGAAGCAGCATGCATCCCGCGCGGCGAGCGAAGCTTGTTTCCGGGTGGCAGGGAGGCGCAAGGTATATGGCAGACAACCAAACGGAGGTAGAGTTATGAGCGTTATTTCAATGAAACAGTTACTGGAAGCAGGTGTTCATTTCGGACATCAGACAAGAAGATGGAACCCTAAGATGGCTCCCTATATCTTCACGGAGAGAAACGGCATCCACATCATCGATCTGCAGAAGTCTGTCGGCAAGGTGGACGAGGCTTACAGAGCGGTATTTGACGTGGTAGCGCAGGGCGGAACGATCCTTTTTGTGGGAACGAAAAAGCAGGCGCAGGATGCGGTGAAGACGGAAGCGGAACGCTGCGGCATGTACTATGTAAATGAGAGATGGCTGGGCGGCATGCTCACAAACTTTAAGACAATCCAGTCCAGAGTGGAGAGATTAAAGGCGATCGAGAGAATGGCTGAGGACGGCACCTTTGAGGTACTGCCCAAGAAGGAAGTCATCAAGATCAAGAAAGAGTGGGAGAAGTTAGAGAAGAATCTGGGCGGCATCAAAGAGATGACCAGAATACCCGACTGTATTTTTGTGGTAGATCCCAAGAAGGAGAGAATCTGCGTGCAGGAAGCTCACACACTGGGAATCACTTTGATCGGTATCGGCGATACGAACTGTGATCCCGAGGAGCTTGATTATATCATTCCCGGAAACGATGACGCGATCCGCGCGGTGAAGCTGATTGTGTCCAAGATGGCTGATGCGGTAGTTGAGGCAAATCAGGGCGCAGAGGCTGACGATTATACAGCGGAAGCAGAGGCGGAGAAGGTAGAAGAGGAATAAGAGTCCAGCCGGCGGATGTACAGGCTGAGCGAGAATGGCACAGATAATTCAGGAGGGAAAATAGATGGCTATTACAGCAGCAATGGTAAAAGAGTTGAGAGAGATGACCGGTGCGGGCATGATGGACTGCAAGAAGGCTCTGAACGAGACGGACGGCGACATGGATGCAGCGGTAGAGTATCTGAGAAAGAACGGTCAGGCGAAGGCGGAGAAGAAGGCAGGCAGAATTGCGGCTGAGGGTCTTTGCCGTGTGGCAGTTAAGGATGAAAAGACAGCAGCGGTTGTAGAAGTAAATTCCGAGACCGATTTCGTGGCAAAGAACGCAGATTTCCAGGAGTATGTGGAAGCGGTAGCAAAGCAGGCGGTAGAATCCGATGCGGCTGACCTGGAGGCATTCTTAGGCGAGAAGTGGCATCTGGATGAGGCCAAGACCGTGAAGGATGCGCTGGTAGATAAGGTTGCCGTGATCGGTGAGAACTTAAGCATCAGAAGGTTTGAGAAGGTAGTGGCAGCAGACGGCTGCGCAGTGACCTATGTGCACGGCGGTGGCAGAATCGGCGTTATCGTTGAGGCGGCTACGGACGTTGTGAATGATGCGGTGAAAGAGGCGCTCACGAACATCGCGATGCAGGTGGCTGCCCTTTATCCGAAGTATGTGTCTACCGAGGAGGTTTCCGAGGAGTTTAAGGCACATGAGAAGGAGATCATTGCAGAGCAGATCAAGAATGATCCCAAGATGGCAGGCAAGCCCGATAAGGTAATCGAGGGTGCGGTGAACGGCCGTCTGAACAAGGAGCTTAAAGAAGTATGTCTGTTAGAGCAGGTATATGTAAAGGCTGAGGATGGCAAGCAGACCGTTGCGAAGTATCTGGAGCAGGTAGCGAAGGAGAACAGCGCGAACCTTTCCGTTAAGAGATTTGTCCGTTTTGAGACCGGCGAAGGGCTGGAGAAGAAGGAAGAGAACTTTGCGGAGGAAGTGGCGAAGCAGATGGCAGGGAACTAAGAATTTCGCAAAGCAGATCGGCTTATAAGCGAAAGCTTTAGCAGGTCAACTTAATCATATAAGGCTCTGAAAGCCCGCAACCCCATGCGCTGGGTGGGCTTGATGAATTGCTGTAAGGCCCAAGTGGAGGAAATCATTTTTGCGGAATTGGTTTATAGCTAAATAAAATAAAGAGCAACGGAGAACGTATGTAAGCGTTCTCCGTTGCTTTATGGTTCCCCGCCGGGAAAGACTAAAACTGTCTGATACCCATTTTGCGGTGCACTTTCAATTTCCACTGTGCCATGATGCGCCTCAACAATCTGCCGAACCAACAGAACGCCTAAGCCGTGTCTCAGGTTCAATCTTTCATCGGTGCTTTCCAAATGATGCGCTGTCGCTCTTAATTTCTCCAGCTTCTCAGCGGATACGCCTATGCCGTCATCTGATACCATGGTGGTTATGCCGGTTTCATTTCGTGCTACGGAAACAGAAATCACGCACCCTTTTGGATTATGAATGACGCTGTTCTGAATCAAATTATACAGCGCACGTTTCAGCAGAGCTTCGTCTCCCATGATGGACGCTGTTTCGCTCTCCTGGCTGGAATCAAACATAATTTGATACCGCGCCTCTAACCCGCCGTCCAAAAACTCACAGACGACTTGCCGCGCCAGCTCCACGAAATAGACTTTCTCCATCCGAAGGGGCTGCATGGAATACTCCAGCCTGGACGTGAGGTTCAAATCGGAGATCAGGCTCCGCAGCTTCTCCCCCTGCCTGCGGATATGGGACGCCTGTTCACGGGCGGAGGTTGGAAGTGTTTGGTCCTCCTCCAACTGCCCGACAAAGCCCAGGATCACGGACAGGGGTGTCCGCACGTCATGGGAGACGCCGCTGATCCAGTCGGCGCGGGCGCTGTCCTTTTTGGCAATAAAAGCCCCCGCCTTGTTGAGCTGGCGGTTGATCTCCGCCAATTCTCCCTTCTCCGGGAGGCTGACCGGCTGGCCGGAGGAAACCGTTTCAATCCCCCGCAAAATGGGCGTGACCGCCTTTTCAACGTGCCGGGTGTTCTTCCAGATCAGCAGGACCACCACAATGATATTGGTCAGAAAGACGGCAGCCAGCCCGACAAGCAGTTTTCTCGCATAGCTCTCACTGACAGAAAAGTAATACTTCGCCTGACTGCCCTTTTCGCCGCCCACTACCAACAGCCCCTGGGGATGCTCCTGCACATAGACCGGATAATCCCCCAAATACCACCGGCTGAATTTTGCCACGTCCGCTGCCGTGTACCGCCGGGGCAATTCCTCCGGCAGTCTGCTCTGAAAAATGACCGTTCCTATATCGTCCAAAACCATGGCCCAGGCGTGATGTTCTTCCAACATTTCGGCCAGCTCCCCAGCCGCCGTCAAATGTCCTGTTCCGTCCAGAGTAATCCTGTCACAGATTTCGCTCATGGAGAGGTCCGGTGTCTCCGAGGTCTGCCAGGCCCAGATCAGCACAGAGAAAAACAGGACAACATTGAGTAGCAGGAACAGCACGATGATGCCCACCATAGATAAAAAGTATTTCCGAAAGAAGCGTTCCACAGGTTTCATTTCTCCGGCTCCTTTACCACCAGCTTATATCCCAGGCCCTTCACCGTCAGGAGCGACACGGGCTTTGACGGATTTTCCTCGATCTTCTCCCGCAGGTGCCGGATGTGGGTCATCAGCGTTGTCTCATAGCCCTGCCAGATTTCTCCGCACAGCGTTTGACAGAGAACGCCGATGGTGACGATCCGGCCCGCATTCTCCGCCAGCTTTTCAAAAATGCTGTACTCCTTGGCGGTCAGCGGCGTCCGCTGTCCATCTCGGATAACCTCCGCCCGGTCCAAATCCACCGCGGCAGCGTTCAGCGTAACAACCCGCTCTTTTTCAGGATAGGCCCGTTTCAAAATTGCCTGAACCCGCAGCAGCAATTCCTTCGGGAGAAAAGGCTTGACCAGATAATCGTCCGCCCCCAGCTCGAACCCGGCAAAGCGGTCCTCGGCTTCTCCCTTCGCGGTGAGCATAAGAACGGGAACTTTGCTGACAGCCCGAATTTCCTGGAGCAGTTCAAACCCGTCCATATCCGGCATCATCACATCCAGAATGATGATGCCGGGTATTTTTTTCGCCATCACCGCCAGCGCCTCTTGCCCGGAGGCCGCTGTTGTAATCTGTGTATATCCGGCGCTCTCAAAAATGGAGCGGATCATTGTCCGCAAATCTTTTTCATCATCTACAACGAGGATTTCTCTGTACAGCATATAAGCCCCTCCTGTCCGCACTCATTATAGCGCAGAAACTAAAAATTGTATATGCCGCCGGCGCAATCTCAAGGTTATCTCAAGGTTCCCTCAAGGATCGCTCAAGGATGGTGTTGTATATTGACCCTACAAAGGAGGTAACCGCTATGAGCGAAATAGTCATCGAAACAAAACAACTGACCAAACAGTACGGAACGCAAAAGAGCGTGGCGGAGCTGAACATCCATGTTCAAAGAGGCCGCATCTATGGTCTGCTGGGCCGAAACGGAGCCGGAAAAACCACCACCATGAAGATGCTGCTGGGATTGACACAGCCTACGTCCGGGAAGGTGACGATCTGGGGGAAGTCCCTGTCGGGCAACGAGAAGAAACTGCTGCCCCGCATCGGCAGCCTGATCGAGTCCCCCGGCTTTTATCCCAATCTGACGGGGACGGAGAACCTGCGCATTTTCGCCGCCCTGCGTGGACTGAAAAACCAAGACACAATCAAAAGCGCCCTGGAGCTGGTGGGCCTGCCCTATCGGGATAAAAAGCTTTTTTCCCAATACTCCCTGGGTATGAAGCAGCGGCTGGCGATTGCCCTGGCGGTGATGCACGACCCGGAGCTGCTGATCCTGGACGAACCTATCAACGGCCTGGATCCCATCGGCATTGCGGAGGTGCGCTCCTTCATCCGGGCGCTGTGCGATGAAAGGGGCAAGACCATCCTGATTTCCAGCCACATTCTCTCCGAGGTGGCGCTGCTGGCGGACGACATTGGCATCATCGACCACGGTGTACTGCTGGAGGAGGAGAGCCTTGCGAATCTGGAGGCCAGGAGCGGTCGGTATGTTCGCTTCTCGGTTTCTGACACAGAGCGGGCGGCGGAGATTTTACGGGGCATTTTCCACGAAAATCAGTTTACCGTACAGGACGGTCACAATCTGCGGTTGGATTCCGCCAAGGTTCCCGTGACGAAGATTGTCTCTGCTTTTGTGCAGTATGGTCTGGAGGTGTCGGAGGCCGCAGCGGTGGAGGAGAGCCTGGAGGATTATTTCAAGCGGGTGACTGGGGGTGAGGGGATTGCTTAAACTGGTTTCCTGTGAGCTGGCAAAACTGAAACGGAAGAAGTTCATTCCCTTTGTGATCGTCTCCGCGTTCATGTTCCCGCTTCCGCTGGCGCTGTTGATGCTGACGCCCCGCATGACGGCCCGCTACGATACGAAGGCAGAGCTTTTCGACGACTTCTACCAGTTCGTCCTGGGCTATGGGGTGGAGCTGCTTCTGCCCTGTGTCATCGGCATCATTGCCGCGATCCTGTTCTTCATGGAGCGGGACAACGACACCTTCAAAAACCTGCGGACGATTCCAGTGACCGGCACCCAGATGATCTTTACCAAAATCATCGTTCTGTTTCTGTTTGGACTGATCTTTTGCCTGTCCACAGCCGCCGTCACCATCGTCTGCGGGAGTCTGATTGCCGAGGTCGGCGGGCTGGGCTATAAGCTGTGGCTGGCGGTGGAGATGGGGATTTTCGTCACGGCGGGAACCCTGCCGCTGGTAGTGCTGGTGGTATATTTCAGCAGGACCTATATTTTCTCCGTTTTGCTGTGTATTTTTTACAGCGTGTTAAGCCTGACCGCCGAAAGCAGTTTCGGCGTTCTGCCGAAGCTGCTGTGCTGGCTGATGCCGATTCCCCTCACAAATCTCTGGTGCGCGGGGGATATGGCTCGGCATGGCGTCAAGGGCAGCTTGGGAGAACTGCAATATCTGGTTCCCTCAACGACGCAGACTGTCTTGATTTTGGGCACAATGGCTGTCCTGTCCATTCTGGTGATTGACCGGTTGTATAAAACGAGAGGGGGAGATTGAGATGCTGGTACTGATGAAAACCGAAGTTTGGAAACTGAAGCGGTATCACATGATCTGGGCGGGCGTTCTCCTGATGCAGCTGTCCGTCTTACTCACCGTGTTCTCCACCACCGCCCTAGATGGAACCGTTTGGACCTTCTCCTTTTTCGTGGAGCAGGTCATGAAAAACAATATCACAACGATTTTCCCCATGTGCATCGCTTTGATTACCGGATATATCATCAGCCGGGAGGGAACGGACGATACGCTGAAAAACATCCTGACGGTTCCCATGTCCTTTACCGCTCTGCTGTTTGGCAAGCTGATCGTCTGCGGACTGCTTTCCCTGTTTCTGGGGATGGTCAGCACGATATTCACTGTGGCCGCAGCCCTCCTTTTGGGCTTTCCCGGAGGCGATTTGCCGGCGATTCTACAAGCCGCGGCGCAGATCACGCTGAACTGCCTGTTCCTCTATATCGCAGTCCTGCCGGTCATTGCCATAGCCGCCCGTATCCCAAGCGGGCACCTGATTGGAGCGGTCGTCGCCTTTGTCTATGGCTACGGTGGAATGTTCGCGGCAGGAAATATGACCTTGGCGAATTTGTATCCCGTGACCGCAAGTATGGGGCTGGTAGGATACCGCAGCTATGATAAGGGCGTACATTGGAACCCGCTGATTTGTATATTCAGTTTGCTGGCCGCGCTGCTGGTTTCCGCCGCTTTTGTGGCGACTACGAAAAAAGGCGCAGCCGTAAAGAAGGCAAAAAAGCCCAAACGGGTCATCACGAAAAAAGGTTGGTAAGGAGTGTCAAATAAGTATGAAGAAAAAGTGAAAAACGTAATGGGCGCCGCCTTTGTATGATATAAATGGCTCGCCAGTGGATTTTGAAGTAGCGGAAATTGCCGCTTATGACACAGTTTTCCTGCGTCACACAAGGGGTGCAACAGCACTTCTGCCTTTGGAAACCATAAAAGAAGTTTTGGGGTGGGAGGACGGTTATAGCGAAATTCTGATTGAACCCGCCCCAAATAGTACAACAGGCAATCTTATTTCTGAACTGAAAAATGCTCTTGATAACGGAAAGTACCGGGTATCGGAGGTTGTCAATGAAGCGCAGATAGCCGCCGATGCAAGGCAGAAATCCATGCATTTCTTTCTAATCAGCTTCTTTTCATTAACTATGAGTATTTTTATCATTTACAGCAGCTATAAAGTCATTACCTTAGACCGTTTACCGATCATTGGCACATTCCGCAGTATCGGCGCGACAGAAAAGACCGTAACCCGTATTCTGCTTTTGGAAAGCCTGTTTTACGGCTGCACAGGCGGGTTGATTGGTATTCCTATCGGTATGATTGTATTAAAAGGCATTTTGCAGGGAATGGGCAAATCATTATCGCAGGGAATTGAAATCCCCCTTGTTATATCTATTTCCGGCGTTATTCTTTCTTTTGCGGTTGCGGTGATCGTGTCTTTGCTTTCGGCATGGCTGCCTGTCCGCAGGGCAAGCCGGCTGCCGATAAAGGATATTGTCTTAGGTACGGTGGAGGAAAAGCATATTCCGCGTCCTCTGATTGTCGGAATAGGGATTGTATTGTTTATCGTGTCCGCTTTGCTGCCGCACTTTGCGTCCGGCACTATGCTTTATCTTGCGGGTGGTTTTTCCCTGTTAGGTCTGATTGCTGCTACTATCCTTGTGATACCGATTTTCACAAATATAGCAAGCGCAGGATTGGAGCGCTTCTATGGTGCGGTAGCAGGAAATGAGGGCAGGATCGCCGCCCGCAACATGAAAGATAATAAGAATGTCACGCAGAATATTACGCTGCTGTTCATCAGCATATCAGCGATTATTGCAATCCGTGTAGTGGGGAATTTTGTGACAACTTATATCAGCGACGTATTTCATGGCGCAGAGCTTCAAGGTTTTGCCGACGGACATATGAAGCCGGAATTTGTGGAACAGGTAAAAGAGATGGACGGAGCAGAAAAAGTATTACCTCTTTATGTAGTTAAGAATTTTAGCTTATACCGCCGAAGACCCCGACGCAATCATGGTACAGATACGGGCTTTGTTTGGGGAAACCTCAAATTGGAGCCGTACCGTGGAGGAATTTAATAACGACGCGCTCGCAACCGTTGGCGCATTTTTACAGCCAATGCACAGCATGACCTATTTTATCCTGCTGCTTGCGACTGTCGGCGTTATCAATAACCTTTTAATCAACTATATACAAAAGCGGCGCACCATTGCCATGTATAAATCCATTGGACTCAGTAACCGTCAAAACAGAAAGATGACACTGATAGAGGGCTTTTCTTCCGGGCTTATCGGCGCTGTCATTGCGATTGTTGTTTCTTACATGGAAATACAGACTATTTTCCTTGTTGCGGAACCCAAAATTTCAATGACACCGGAACTGGACATTTGGACATTTCTCGTTGCGGGGACATTAGGAATTATCGTCACCCTGCTTGGCTCCATAGTACCAATTTTTAAAAGCCGAAAAATGAAACTGGTGGAAGAAATAAAATTTGAGTAAGGAGGGGTTGCCAAATGAACATATTAACAGAGGAAGTTGCCATTGAGGGCAAAAATATAATTAAGGACTTTCAGCTTGGTGATACCAAAACAAGAGTGCTTAAAAACATATCGCTGAAAGTGATACAGGGTGAATTTGTTTCCATCATGGGACAGTCCGGCTCTGGAAAAAGTACGCTGCTTTATATTCTCGGAGGGCTTGGTCGGCTTATCGGACAAACGGGGGCATACCCCACGCGAATTGTCCGGGGGACAACAGCAACGTGTGGCAATCGCCCGCGCACTAATTGGAAATCCCGAAATCCTGTTTGCAGACGAACCGACGGGAAACCTCGATAGTCATACAGGAGCAGAGATAATGAGTTTGTTGCAGCGTATCAACAAGGAACGCGGACAGACAATTATCATGGTTACGCATTCACCGGAAGCGGCGAAAAGCAGCAACCGTGTTATCACCGTAAGTGACGGACTACTTGAATAACCACACCATTTAACCGAATAGAAATGCAATCTGCCGGACGCCCAACACCTATGAGGTAACATTTGATAACCATGGCGCGATCGGCAGAGATCTCACCGCAAGCCAAAATGTGACTTACGCCGGCAAATATGGCGCCCTTCCCGTACCCTTCATGCCTACTGGATAGATGACACAGCACCCGATGAGCCCGTATGGCAGGATAACGTGACCCTGCCCACGGACTGGACTAAGGCACAGGACAAAATTTCAGGGGCTTTTTTATACACTTGTTTGAAAAACAGCCGTTCACGGCTTATTCCTGAAACTTCGGATCCTTCAGCAAATCCTCCATCAATTCCTTATAGACAGCGGGCCGATAGTCCGTCTTGCCGTTAATCAGGGCGTTTGGCTCGAATTTTTCGCGGGATGCCAGCGTCAGGTCTATCGTTGCGGTGTACATCTTGTTCTGGATCGCCTTCGGGTCGGTGAAGGGATAGCCCGCAAAATACTCCGCCTCCCAGAAGTTGGTGCTGGGGCCGATGATGCTGGCGCCGCCCCAGAATACGTTGTAGAGGTCTTTCCCGGCAAGATTGGAGGAGACAATATAAATCTGGTTGGTGATGACGCCCGCCTCCAGCGTGGTGGAGCCCAAAGCGATACCGTGGCATTTTGCCAGCGCGGTGCAGTTGATGTATAAGCGGCAGCCTTTAGCCGCATAGTAGCGCATCAGCTCTTGGAAACAGTAGGAATCATAGCAGATGCCGAGCGCGACTGGGCCCCACGGGGTCTCGAAAATAAAAGGCTTGTCCCCGCGTGTTGCCCAGTGAGGCTCCGGATAGGGAAGGTGAATCTTTCTGTAGGAGCCGATGATTCCTTTGGGGCCGCATACACAGGCGGCATTGTAGATGACATCGCTCTTTTCGGCATCTCTCTCAGGGAAGCCGTAGGCGACATAAACACCGAGTTTTTTTGTAAGCTCCGCAATTTTTTCGGACGAGGGGCCGGGCACTGTCTCGGCCAGTTTATACTGCATTTTTTCTTTCAGAGGCTTGTCCTCCTCGTCGTCATATCCCGTCAACCCCATCTCGGGAAAAACGATCAGATTGGAACCCTCTGCCGCTGCGGCTTCTATGTAGCCGGCCATTCGGTTCAGATTGGCTTCTTTGTCACCCCACTTTGCGTTAAAGGCAACGGTCGATACTTTCATAATGTCTTTCATCTTGTCCTCTTTTCTGCGCGGCTTTGCTTTTTTTTCGACCCGGACTGCGGATGCTGCACTGACACAACCCCGGTGTGTTGTATAAAAAGAAAAAGCACAAAAATGTGTGAAAATCACATCTTTGTGCTCTGTTGAGGCAGATTATAGCACTTGGATTTTGAATTTGCAACCGTGTTTTTGAAATTTTTTCGGATCATTTTTCCGATATGGTGATCTGGCGAAATTTTCTTATGCCTTTTTTCACAAAATTTCTTTTCGTTATCTCTCAAATGTGATATAGTAGAGAGGAATGTGGGATAAGAGAATGAAAAAGGAGCCGATGAAGATGGATGCAGAACAGGATGCACATTTTCAACTGATGAAACGGCTGCTCGTTATTATTCCGCTTTCCACGATACTGATCCTGCTGATTCTCTGTGTGGTTCTCGGCGTAAATCTCTATGAAGCGAAGAGGGAACTGCGGGCGCTTCGTGAGCAGGCGGTGCCGGCGATGGCAATGGGACAGGCAGCCAGCGCGGAGGAGACAGGCGGGGAACTGTATACGGCATCCGGCGTGAATGAGTTCCGGCGTGATGTGTCCGATCCAGACAGCAAAGTTTCCGAGACAGAGGACGGCATCAGAAAGGTGTACCTTACTTTTGACGATGGGCCAAGCAGCAATACCGGTAAGATACTGGATATTCTGGCAGAGTATGACGTGAAGGCGACTTTTTTTGTGGTCGGGAAAGAGGAAGAAAAATATCAGCCGTTATATAAAAGAATTGTGGAGGAAGGGCATACACTGGCGATGCATTCCTACAGCCACAAATATAATGAGATCTATCAGTCCAAGGAAAGTTATGTGGAGGATCTGACGAAGCTGCAGGAATTTCTCTATGATACGACGGGGGTCTGGTGCAGATACTGCAGATTTCCGGGAGGCAGCAGCAACACGGTGAGCCAGGTGGACATGCATGAGCTGATCGCATATCTGGAAGAGCAGGACATGAGCTATTACGACTGGAACGTGTCATCGGGAGATGCGTCGTCAGCTTATATCAATCCTGAGGCCATTGTCAGAAATTCGACAGCCAGACTGCGGGAGTTTCATGAGGCAATTATATTGATGCACGATGCGTCCGACAAGAATTCGACGGTGGAAGCGCTTCCGAAACTGATCGAGCAGATCCAGGCGATGGAGGATACGAAGATCGTTCCGATCACAGATGATACGGAGGCGATTCATCATATAAGTAACGATTAAAGAATGGAGGATTAGGGAATGGGATTTTTTTCGGATTTGAAGGACGACTTATCCCAGGCAGTCAATGAACTGATGCCGGAGGAAGAGCTGGAAGCGGCTCTGGCGGCGGAAGGACAAGCCGGGGAGCAGGTATCTGCGGATGCTGAGGTGCCGGAGATGCCCGCTGCGGATGAAACGCTCGAATCCCTGGATTTGAGTGGAATGCTGGATAAAATAGAGGAGATGGGTGTGTCTGAGCTTGGGGATGTGTCCGGGGCAGAGGAAGCGCTTGTCGAGGAAGCTTTGGAGGAAGAGGTTCTGCAGCCGGAACCGATCGCAGAAGAGGAGACGGCAGAAGAACTGACAAAGCCGGAGGAAATCATAGTAGAAGAGCCGACCGTCATGGAGGCAGTAATAGAAGAAGAGGAGGCAGAACCTGTAATGGCAGAAGAAATTTTAACAGAGGCGGAAACGCCTGTGGAAGAGAAAGATGAGACGAGCGGAGGAAAGGGAAAGACTATGGAAGTGCAGGCAAATCGTGTGGCAGTGGATGAGACGGCAGTTGTGACCGAAGGCATGACAATAACGGGCGATATTGTATCAGAGGGTTCCATGGAGCTGATCGGTACCGTAAACGGAAATCTGGACATTCTGGGCAAGCTGAATATCACGGGTACGATTCAGGGTAATTCCAAGGCGGCTGAGATCTATGCCGAGGGCGCGAAAATCACTGGTGAAGTGAACAGCCAGGGCAGTGTAAAGATCGGTCAGAGCTCCGTAGTGATCGGCAATATTGTGGCTACCAGCGCAGTGGTTGCAGGTGCGGTCAAGGGAGATATCGATGTGCAGGGACCGGTTATTCTGGATACCACAGCTATCGTGATGGGCAACATCAAGTCCAAATCCGTACAGATCAATAACGGTGCGGTGATCGAGGGTATGTGTTCCCAGTGCTATGCGGATGTGAATCCTACCTCCTTCTTTGAGGAGTTCAAGAAGAAAAAATAAATCCGGGCATACAGGGGAGAGCGGTAAAATATGAAGCGTATACTCTTGAAGTTAAGCGGAGAGGCTCTTGCGGGCGAGAAAAAGACAGGTTTTGATGAGGAGACGGTGCGTGATGTTGCCATGCAGGTGAAACAGCTTGTGGATGACGGCATACAGGTTGGCATCGTTATTGGCGGCGGCAATTTCTGGAGGGGACGTTCCAGTGAGAACATCGATCGGACGAAGGCGGATCAGATCGGCATGCTGGCTACGATTATGAATTGCATCTATGTGTCCGAGATTTTCCGTTCTGTAGGTATGATGACGTCGGTGCTGACACCTTTTGAGTGCGGCTCCTTTACGAAACTTTTCTCGAAAGACAGGGCAAATAAGTATTTTTCAAAAAATATGGTGGTCTTTTTTGCGGGCGGCACGGGTCATCCCTATTTTTCCACAGACACAGGGGTGGTTCTCCGGGCGGTTGAGGTGGATGCGGATGTGATTCTTTTGGCGAAAGCAGTGGATGGCGTCTATGATGACGACCCGCGGAACAACCCGGATGCAAAGAAATATGACGAGGTTTCCCTTGACGAGGTAATTGCCAAAAATCTCCAGGTGGTGGATTTGACGGCTTCTATTCTGGCCAGGGACAATAAAATGCCCATGTGGGTATTCGGGCTGAATGAGGAGAACAGTATTGTAAACACCGTCAAAGGTAAATTTAACGGTACGAAAGTGACTGTGTAGGCGATGCGGATCTGGCGGTCAGCATCACAAGAATTACTGTGTAATTCTTGAAGTAGATTCTATTTGGGAGGATTACAGTATGGATGAGAGACTGAAGCCTTATGAGGAGAAGATGCAGAAGTCTTATGATTTTCTGGTAAACGATCTGGGAGCGATCCGCGCGGGACGCGCCAATCCCCATGTCCTTGACAAGATTAAGGTGGATTATTATGGGACGCCCACGCCGATCCAGCAGGTGGGTAATATCACAGTTCCCGAGGCGAGGGTGTTACAGATTGCGCCCTGGGAGAAGAGTCTGATCAAGGACATCGAGAAGGCGATCATGGCGTCGGATGTGGGTATCACACCCAGCAATGACGGTTCCCTGATCCGTCTGGTATTCCCGGAACTGACCGAGGAACGCCGTAAAGAGCTGGTGAAGGATATCAAGAAGCGGGGCGAGGAGAACAAGGTTGCGATCCGCAATACCAGACGGGACGGCAACGACGCGCTGAAGAAGCTGGCGAAAACCGAGGTGTCCGAGGACGAAATCAAGGAGCTGGAGGAGAAGCTGCAGAAGCTGACCGACAAGTTTATCAAGGATGTGGATAAGCTGGTGGAGGAGAAGTCAAAAGAGATTTTGACCGTATGACGATTGGGCAGCGCTCAATTTGTGGATGGAATTTAGAGGGATTAGAGGGGCTTACAGAATGAACGGTTCTGTTGCCCCTTTCCATTTAATGGTTTACATAATTTAATTCTTCGCGGATGAGGACAGGAGGAGCGGAAAGAGTATGGGTGATACAATGGCGGGAGAAAACAAGATTCCACAGCATGTAGCAATCATATTGGACGGCAACGGCAGATGGGCGAAGAGCAAGGGGATGCCCCGCAATTACGGCCATGTGCAGGGGGCGAAGACCGTGGAGAAGATCTGTGAGGAGGCATACCGCATGGGAATCCAGTATCTGACGGTGTATGCTTTCAGCACGGAGAACTGGGACAGACCTGCGGACGAGGTGGACGCGCTGATGGGGCTTCTGCGCAATTATATGAAGACCTGTCTGAAGACGGCGGCAAAAAATAACATGTGTGTTCGCGTCATCGGGGAAAAGTCCCGTCTGGATGACGACATCAGAAAGCGGATCGGAGAGCTGGAGGAGGCCACGAAGGATAATACGGGTCTGCACTTCCAGATCGCGATCAATTACGGCGGCAGGGACGAGATTGTCCGCGCCGTGCGCAGGCTGGCTGCGCAGGTGAGAGACGGTGCGCTTGCGCCGGAGGAGATCACGCAGGAACAGTTGGGAAATGCGCTTGACACGGCGGGGATCCCGGAGCCTGATCTTCTGATTCGTACTTGCGGGGAACAGCGGATTTCCAATTTTCTGCTCTGGCAGCTTGCTTACACGGAATTTTATTTTACGCCCATAGCCTGGCCGGATTTTTCAAAAGAAGAATTGGAAAAGGCGGTAGCGGCATATAATAAGAGAGACAGACGCTACGGTCTTTTGAAGGAATAGTGGAGAAAAACGGCCCTATGGCCGTGGAGAGTGACAAGAAATAGGAGGCGTCTGTATGTTTCGTACAAGACTACTGAGCGGCATTTTATTGGTGGCGATTGCGCTGGGAGTTCTCTTGAAAGGAGGCGCGCTTCTGGCGCTGGTGATTTTCGCTGTTTCCGTGATCGCATATCAGGAGCTGACGGCAGCCAGCAAGGTGCGCGGAGACGGGCAGGTGCCAAGCGCTCCTGTGATAGCGGGCTGTGTGATGATACTTGTATATTATGCGGTGCTGGGACTTGCGCTGGGAAGGGATATCAGCGCAGCGTTTTCGGCGATGATACTGGTGATTGCGGCGGCTTTTCTTGTTTTTCTGTTCGTCTATGTGTTTACTTTTCCGAAGTACCATGCGAACCAGATCATGGCGGCCCTGTTCTGCTTTTTATATGGGCCGGTGATGCTGTCTTTCCTCTATTTGCTGCGGGAAGGGTTTGAGGATGGCATTTATCTTGTGTGGTTCGTGTTTCTGGCATCCTGGGGGAGCGACACATGCGCCTACTGTGTGGGTGTGCTGATCGGGAAACACAAGATGACGCCGAAGCTCAGCCCGAAGAAGTCCATAGAGGGAGCGGTAGGAGGCGTACTTGGCGCTGCACTGCTGTTTGTTCTCTATACGCATTTTGTGATTAACGAGTATACCATGATGACTTTACCGCTGCCGCTTGCGGCGTGCCTGGGAGCGGTGGGTGCGTTCGTCTCTATGGTGGGAGACCTGGCGGCCTCGGCGGTGAAAAGGGATCACGATATTAAGGATTACGGAAAGCTGATACCGGGACACGGTGGGATCATGGACCGCTTTGACAGTGTGATCGTGGCGGTGCCGATTGTCTTTTGGGGGATTGCGCTGGCTGTGGGATTCATGTGAGGCGTGTTTTCTGAGATAAGCCGTCATGGGGATGGCGTCAGAAAAGCGGCTTGCACGGGAAACGGTTTAAAACAAACTTTATGTTGAGAGAAAACGGATGAGAAGCGGAGCGGTCATGTGGAAGGACTGTTTCGGGATGAGGGCGGAAATGAAGAAAATTGGAATACTGGGTTCCACGGGCTCTATAGGAACACAGACACTGGATATTGTCAGAAAGGAAAAGGATCTGGAGGTCGTGTCCCTGGCGGCAGGCTCCAACGTATCGCTTCTGGAGGCGCAGATCAGGGAATTCCGGCCCCAAATTGCGGCGCTCTGGGAGGAGCAGGCGGCGGCAGAGCTCAGGGCGCGGGTAAAGGATCTGCCTGTCCGCATCGTGAGCGGTATGGATGGGCTTTTGGAAGTGTCCACGGTGGAGGATATGGAGGTACTGGTTACCGGCATTGTGGGCATGATCGGCATCAGGCCAACCATAGCGGCCATTGAGGCGGGGAAGGATATCGCGCTGGCGAACAAGGAGACGCTGGTGACGGCAGGGCATATCATTATGCCGCTGGCAAAGAGCAAAGGGGTTCGGATCCTGCCGGTGGACAGCGAGCACAGCGCAATTTTCCAGTCCATGCACGGGGAAAACCGGGCGCGGGTGGAGAAAATTCTGCTCACAGCTTCGGGAGGGCCTTTCCGGGGTAAATCCAGGGAGGCGCTTGCGGATATGACAGTGGAGGACGCGCTAAAGCATCCCAACTGGTCTATGGGGAAAAAAGTCACAATTGACTCTGCATCCCTGTGCAACAAGGGGCTTGAGGTGATGGAGGCGAAGTGGCTTTTCGATGTGGAGCTTTCACAGATCGAGGTCGTGGTGCATCCCCAGAGTATTCTGCATTCGGCGGTGCAGTATGCGGACGGCGGCATTATGGGACAGATGGGCGTGCCGGACATGAAACTGCCCATTCAGTACGCGCTGTTTTACCCGGACAGAAGGCCGATGGAGATTGGGAGAGTAGACTTATGTAAACTTGGAAATCTGACTTTCGAAAGACCAGACACGGACACCTTCCGCGGACTTGCGCTGGCGTACCGGGCGGCTGAAAGGGGAGGCTCCCTGCCAACTGTGTTCAACGCGGCCAATGAGAAGGCGGTAGCGTTGTTTCTGGATCAGAAGATTCGGTTTCTGGAGATACCCGAGCTGATCGAGGCGGCCATGGAGGCGCACCGGGTAACGGAGAATCCGACCGTGGAGGAGATACTGGCGGCGGAAGCGGAAACTTACGAGTATATCAGATGTAGAAGTGGAGAGTAGCGGTTTGATCAGGACAATTATTTTATTTATCATAGTATTTGGTTTGGTAGTGATATCCCATGAACTCGGGCATTTTCTGATTGGCAGGAGAAACGGCATCCGTGTGGTGGAGTTCTCTGTGGGAATGGGGCCGACGCTGTTTTCTTTCACCAAAAATGGCACCAGGTATTCCCTAAAACTTCTGCCGCTGGGCGGCGCCTGTATGTTTGACGGTGAGGACGGCGTGGAACGGGAAGCGCAGCAGGAGCCGGAATCCAGGATTGCGGATGGCCCGGAGGGCCTTGCCTTTACCGAGGCGGGTGTCTGGGCGCGCATAGCCACGGTTTTTGCCGGCCCGTTCTTTAACTTCATTCTGGCCTTTGTGATCGCGGTAGTTCTGAGCGTGTTTTCTGGGGCGGATCTGCCCACGGTGGGGGTTGTCACAGAGGGTTCTGCCGCTGCGGAGGCAGGGTTACAGCCGGGGGATGTGATCAAAAAGATCGGGCATGAGCCGATTCATTTTTATCGGGAGGTTTCCCTGATTTCCGCTTTGAATCAGGGGGAGAAGATGGAGATCACCTACGAGAGAAACGGGGAGAAGGCAGTGACCACGCTTCTCCCGAAATATGACGAAAATGACAAGCGTTATTATATGGGGATTACCAACGGCGGCGAGTATCTGGAGTGCAATCCCCTGCAGGTGTTCCAGTATGGCTTCTACGAGGTGGAATACTGGGTGAAAATCACTTACAAGAGCCTGCGGATGCTGGTGATGGGGAAGGTGTCAAAGGATGATGTGTCGGGGCCGGTGGGAATTGCCCAGCTTGTCGGGGAGAGCTATGACACGGCCGAGGAAAACTACGGCACGCCTTACGCCATTCTCACGATGCTGGAGATTGTGGTGCTTCTATCCGTCAACCTCGGCATCATGAACCTTCTGCCGCTTCCGGCGCTGGACGGCGGACGGCTCGTGTTCATGTTCGTGGAGGTGCTTCGGGGAAAACCCGTTCCGCCGGAGAAGGAAGGCATGGTGCACTTTGCCGGGCTGGTGGTGCTGATGGTGTTGATGGTCTTTATTATGTACAACGATATTATGAGGCTGGTGCGTTAGCGCCGGCCTTGCTTTTTTTCTATAAGTATCGTATGATAACGGTATCGGATTCTGTTCTTGAATCCGTAATGCGTGTGCGGCATGCGTGCAGGTTTCGCGAGAAGAAGCCGGCGGCACACAGGTGACAGGGCGGGGGTCCCGCAGATTTTCCGGGTTTGTATTTGAAATACGTGTTATCAGATGGCTGACAGATAAGGACGGCTGCTGGAAAAAGTGCGTTTGACAGCGGTAATCATGGACTTGGTGAAGAGGAGGTGCGTTCGGGACGTGCGATATGTGACAAATGTATATTGGTGCAGGGGTACAACGGCGGAAAAAAACCAGGATTCGGTTGTGCTGCAGCAGGTATTGACGCGCAGGGGGCGGGTACTCCTTGCGGCGGTGTGTGACGGCATGGGCGGTGTTTCCCGTGGCGGGGAGGCAAGCGGCTATGCGGCGGTGCAGCTTCGGGAATGGTTTTATACGGAGCTGTTTGCCATGATACGAAAGAATAAGCGGTATTGGGTGATACGCAGATCTCTGGGCAGGCTGGTTTTTCACTTGCAGGGACAGTTAAAGCGGTATGCTGCACAGGAAGAGATTTCGATGGGAACGACCATGACGGTGCTCGTCGTGTGGGAGCGGACATGGCTCCTGTGGCATCTGGGCGACAGCAGGGCGTACCGGCTGGGACGGCGGGGAATGGAGCAGCTTACGGAGGATCACGTACAGGATGCGGGGAAACTGACGAAATGCCTCGGCAGCTTCGGCTATTTTGCGCCCCAGCACAGGATGGGCGTGTTAAAGCCTGATGAGGGGATCCTGCTCTGTACGGACGGTTTCAGGAGGCGCGTTACTGGGGAAGAACTGCGGGCAGTCATGAATCCCGGAGAGCTGGCGGGGGAGGAGCAGATCGGAAGGCGGCTTAAGGAGATCGGGGAAACGTGCATGAAGAGAGGGGAGACGGATAATCTGTCTGCCGTTTATGTGAAGGCCGAAAGATAATCGGTCAGACGGTGATCAGATAATCCGCACAGCGGATTTGGTGTTATGTAAACTATGTGATGGTTATAAAATGAGGTAAGCGGTACTGTGGTCTCTATATGACATGAGAAGGGGGAAGAGGTATGAATGGAGAAAAACGTCTGGGAAAATACAGAATCGTCAAGGCACTTGGACAGGGCGGTGAGGGCAGTGTCTATCTGGCGGAGGATGAGAATCTTGGCAGATGTGTGGCGGTGAAGCGTCTGTGGGAGCAGGAGGGGGAGGACGGGGAAAGAATCCGGGAGGAGGCCGCCTTTCTGCGGGACTTGCGCCACCCAATGCTTCCTGTGGTGTACGAGCTGCTTTACGCGGAAGGGTGGTATCTTGTGATGGAATACGTGGAAGGGATCAGTTTACATAATTATATCGAAAAACAGGGAAGCGTGGGGGAGGGGCAGGCCCGTCTGTGGACGGCGGCGCTGTTGGACATTCTGGCCTATCTGCACACAAGGGAAACACCTGTTATTTATGGTGATCTGAAACCGGATAACATTATGATATGCCGGGACGGCAGTCTGAAACTGGTGGATTTCGGGGCGGCGGGGATTCGCAGTTTTGGGGAGGCAGGGGAAAGGCGGATGGCCTTCTCGGCTGGATTTGCGGCGCCTGAGCAGCGGGGAGCGGGCGGACAGGACATCCGGGCCGATGAGAGGAGCGATCTGTATGCACTCGGGAAAACACTCTACTATATGGTGACAGGTGTGGTTCCTGACGTTTTGCGCGGCAAGCCGTTTCCTGCGTCCTGTTATAACCCGCTCCTGTCAGAGGAGCTGGTTGCAATCATACGCCGCTGTACGGAGGAGGAGCCGGCGTCCCGCTATCAGGTGGCGGGGGAGGTTATGCGGGATCTGAGCCGCAAAGGCTCCCGGAGAAAAGGGAAGCGGAGACGGGATTTTGTACGGCATGTGGAAAAACAGATTTGTCTAACGGATTCTTTTATGGCATAATAAAGGGAAAACAACAATGGAGACAGGGAGGCAGCCTTGAGAACACACAGAGAACAGACGAAGGTTATTACCATAGGTGACAGGAAGATTGGCGGGGGAAATCCTGTTTTGATCCAGTCCATGACCAACACGCCCACGGAGGATGTGGAGGCTACGGCTGCGCAGATTCTGCGGCTGGAGAAGGCGGGATGTGAGATTGTCAGGTGCACGGTTCCCACGATGGAGGCGGCGCAGGCACTTGCGAAAATCAAGGAGCAGATTCATATTCCGCTTGTGGCGGACATTCATTTTGACTATAAAATGGCGATCGCAGCGATGGAATACGGCGCGGACAAAATCCGTATCAACCCCGGTAACATTGGCGGAAAGGAAAAGGTGGCGGCGGTTGTGGCGGCGGCCAGGGAACGGCATATTCCGATCCGCGTGGGGGTGAACAGCGGTTCTCTGGAGCGTGAGCTTGTGGAGAAATATCATGGCGTGACGGCTGACGGCATCGTGGAGAGCGCACTCGACAAGGTGGGCATCATTGAGGACTGCGGATATGACAACCTTGTCATAAGTATAAAATCATCGGACGTGATGATGTGCGTCAAAGCCCATGAGCTTCTGGCGGCGAAGACGAATTACCCGCTGCATGTGGGGATTACGGAGTCTGGGACGGTGATGAGCGGAAACATCAAATCCGCTGTGGGGCTTGGCATTATTCTGAACCAGGGGATCGGCGATACGATCCGGGTGTCCCTGACGGGCGATCCCGTGGAGGAGATCCGTTCCGCGAAGCTGATTCTGAGGACGCTCGGGCTCAGAAAGGGCGGCATCGAGGTGGTGTCCTGCCCCACCTGCGGCAGAACAAAAATTGATCTGATCAGTCTGGCCGGACAGGTGGAGGAGATGGTGAAGGACATCCCTCTGGATATCAAGGTGGCTGTCATGGGCTGTGCGGTGAACGGCCCCGGGGAGGCGAAGGAGGCTGATATCGGCATTGCGGGCGGTATTGGTGAGGGTCTTTTGATTAAGCGGGGCGAGATTGTGAGGAAGGTGCCGGAACAGGAGCTTTTGAGCACACTGAGAGAGGAATTGTTACACTGGAATGAGTAAAGCGTTTTTTGAGGTATTTCCTACGTTAAAACTGGATACAGGATTGCAGGATCTGTTTGAGCAGGTTACCGTGGAGAAGGTGACCAGCACAAAGCGGAAAGATTTTCTGCGCGTTTATATCGCTTCCGACCATCTGATCCATAAGGAGGATGTGTTCCGGGTGGAACGGGAGATCGGGAAGCAGTTTTTTCCGAACATGCCTATTATGGTCAAGTTTTATGAGCGTTTTTCCCTCTCTTCCCAGTACGATGCGGAGAAGTTGATGGACGCGTACCGGGAGAGTATTCTTCTGGAGCTCAGGGAGGCTTCCCCCGTAGAATACAGCCTGTTTAAACGGGCGGATATCGCCTTTTCCCAGGATAAGCTTCTGCTGACACTGGAAGATACGGTGTTTGGCCGGGAAAAGGGCGGGGAGCTTGCACGGATTCTGGAAAAGATCTATAACGAGCGCTGCGCAATCCCGGTGCAGGTGGAACTGGCCTATAAGGAGAAGGCGGCGGGCAGGAACCGGGAGGAGGACGAGCGTCGTCTGGAGATACAGGTGGCGGAGATCTCCGCGCGGGCAGGTTTTGCGGTGCAGATGAAAGGCACCGGTCTGTCTGCGGGCTCAGCGGGCCGGGAGCAGACGGCGGACGAACCGATTGAAAGCGCAGGGCCGGGTGGTACGAAAGGACAGCCAGAAGGCGCAGGACAGGCAGCGCAGCAGAGTGCGGCAGGGACTACCGCATCCCCGTCTTCCCAGGGAAATCATGGGTTTTCCTTCCCGTCAAAAAAATCCGCAGGCGGCAGGGACAGGGAGAAGGGTGATTTTAAACGTCCTCTGAAACGGTCCGACAACCCCGATGTGATCTACGGCAGGGACTTTGAGGAGGAGGCCATGCCCATTGAGGATATCATCGGGGAGATCGGTGAGGTGGTCATCCGCGGCAGGGTCATCCGTATGGACAAGCGGGAGATCAAGAATGAGAGGACCATTCTGATTTATGATGTCACGGATTACACGGACACCATGACGGTGAAATTCTTTGTGAGGAACGAGCAGGTCAAAGAAATAACAGATGTTATGAAAGAGGGGGTCTTTGTCAAACTTAAGGGTATGACGGCGGTTGACAAGTTTGACCACGAGCTGACGATCGGTTCTCTTGCGGGCATTAAGAAGATTCCTGACTTTACGACATCCCGTGAGGACAGAAGCGTCAGAAAGCGGGTGGAGCTTCACTGTCATACGAAGATGAGTGATATGGACGGGGTTTCCGAGGCGAAGGATATCGTAAAACGCGCCTATAAGTGGGGACATCCGGCCATTGCCATCACCGATCACGGGGTGGTGCAGTCTTTTCCCGACGCGAACCATGTGTGGGAGGATCTGTGGAAGGCGGAGAAGAGCCGGTGTAAGGATGCGGGTGAGCCGGAGCCGGACAAGCAGGGTTTTTTCAAGGTAATTTACGGGGTGGAGGCCTATCTGGTGGACGATCTGCATGAGATTGCCACCAATGAGAAAGGACAGAATTTCGGGGCGGACTTTGTGGTGTTTGATATCGAGACGACCGGCTTTTCTCCCACGAAAAACCGTATCATAGAGATCGGTGCGGTGAAGGTTTGCGGCGGTAAGATTGTGGACCGCTTTTCCACCTTTGTCGATCCCCTTGTTCCCATTCCGTTTGAGATCGAGAAGCTGACAGGAATAACAGATGATATGGTTATGGGGGCGGAGCAGATCGACGTGGTGCTGCCGCAGTTTCTTTCCTTTTGCGGGGACTGTATTCTGGTGGCGCACAATGCCCAGTTCGACATGAGTTTTATCATGGAAAACTGTGACAGACAGGGGATTTCCCACGATTTTACTTATGTGGACACGGTGGGGATTGCGAGGATTCTTCTGCCCGGACAAAAAAAGCACACGCTGGATGCGGTGGCAAAAACTCTGGGTGTGTCTTTGGAGAATCATCACAGGGCGGTGGATGATGCGGAGGCCACGGCGGAAATTTTTGTGAAACTGATTCCCATGATGGCGCGGGAGGGAATCACAACGCTTGCGCAGATCAACGAAAGAGGCAAGTCCAGTCCCGATATCATTAAAAAGCTGCCTACTTACCATACGATTATTCTGGCGAAGAATAATGTGGGGCGCATGAACCTTTACCGCCTCGTGTCGGAGTCCCATCTGACCTACTTTTCGAGAAGACCGAGGATTCCCAAGAGCCTGCTTGTAAAGCACCGGGAAGGACTGATTCTGGGGAGTGCCTGTGAGGCGGGGGAGCTTTACCGGGCGCTTTTAGAGAAAAAGTCCGATGCGGAGATCGCAAGGCTTGTGAATTTCTATGATTATCTGGAAATACAGCCGTTAGGGAACAACCACTTTATGATTGAGTCGGAGAGGACGCCGGATATCACGTCCGTGGATGATATTAAGGAGATCAACAGGCAGATTGTTAGGCTGGGAGAGCAGTTTCACAAGCCTGTGGCCGCCACCTGTGACGTGCATTTCCTAAACCCGGAGGATGAGATTTACCGCCGCATCATCATGGCAGGGCAGGGATTCCCGGATGCGGACAACCAGGCGCCCCTGTATTTGCGCACAACGGAGGAGATGCTTGAAGAGTTTGCGTATCTTGGCAGCGACAAGGCCGAGGAAGTGGTGATCACAAACACGAATCTGATTGCGGATATGATTGAGGTCATGTCCCCGGTGAGGCCGGACAAGTGCCCGCCGGTCATAGCGGACAGCGACAAGCAGCTTACGGATATCTGCTACAACAAGGCCCATGAGCTGTACGGGGAGACGCTGCCCCAGATTGTGGAAGACAGGCTCAAAAAGGAGCTCAACTCCATCATTTCCAACGGCTTTGCGGTGATGTACATCATTGCGCAGAAACTGGTGTGGAAGTCGGTGGAGGACGGCTATCTGGTAGGTTCCAGAGGTTCTGTCGGAAGTTCCTTCGTGGCGAATATGGCGGGAATCACCGAGGTGAACTCTTTAAGCCCCCATTATCTGTGCCCGAAGTGCCATTACTATGATTTTGATTCTGAGGAGGTCAGGGCTTACGGCGGCGGCGCCGGGTGTGACATGCCGGACAAGGCATGCCCGGTCTGCGGGACACCCCTGCAAAAGGAAGGGTTTGACATTCCTTTCGAGACGTTCCTCGGCTTCAAGGGGGACAAGGAGCCGGATATTGACCTGAATTTTTCGGGTGAGTATCAGAGTAAGGCGCATAAATACACGGAAGTGATCTTTGGCAGCGGACAGACTTACCGGGCGGGCACGATCGGCACGCTGGCGGACAAGACGGCCTACGGTTATGTGAAGAATTACTATGAGGAGCGGGGCAGGCACAAGAGGGTATGCGAGATCAACAGGATCGTCTCCGGCTGCACCGGCATCCGCAGGAGTACGGGACAGCATCCCGGCGGCATCGTGGTACTGCCGGTGGGGGAGGACATCAACTCCTTTACCCCGGTACAGCATCCGGCTAACGATATGACGACGGATATTGTCACCACCCATTTTGATTATCACTCCATCGACCACAACCTGTTGAAGCTCGATATTCTGGGGCACGATGATCCGACCATGATCCGTATGCTGCAGGATCTGACCGGGATTGATCCGACGACGATTCCGCTGGATGATCAGGGCGTGATGTCGCTTTTCCAGGATACGTCCGCGCTGGGCATCACCCCGGAGCAGATCGGCGGCTGTAAGCTGGGGTGTCTTGGCATACCAGAGTTTGGCACGGAGTTTGTCATCCAGATGGTGATAGACGCCAAACCCAAGTGTTTTACGGATCTGGTGCGTATTTCCGGGCTTTCCCACGGCACGGATGTGTGGCTTGGCAACGCGCAGACATTGATCGAAGAGGGGCTTGCGACCATTTCCACTGCCATCTGCTGTCGTGACGATATTATGATTTATCTGATGCAGCAGGGGGTGGAGCCGTCCTTATCGTTCACCATTATGGAGAGCGTGCGTAAGGGAAAGGGCCTTAAGGACGAGTGGATCAAGGCGATGAAAGAGCAGAACGTGCCGGACTGGTACATCGGCTCCTGCAAGAAGATTAAATATATGTTCCCAAAGGCCCATGCGGCCGCCTACGTTATGATGGCGTGGCGCATTGCCTACTGTAAGATCAATTATCCGCTGGCTTACTACGCGGCCTATTTCAGCATCCGCGCGTCGGCCTTTTCCTATGAGATTATGTGCCAGGGGCAGGCCCATCTGGAGCGCGTGATGGCGGAATATAAGCGGAGAAGCGATGAGCTTTCCAAGAAGGAGCAGGATACCCAGAAGGATATGAAGATTGTGCAGGAAATGTATGCCAGAGGGTTTGACTTTGTGCCGATTGATATTTTTACGGCGCAGTCCAGGCTGTTTCAGATCGTCGGCGGAAAACTGATGCCTTCCCTAAACAGCATCGACGGTCTGGGGGAAAAAGCGGCGGATGCCATCGTGGAGGCCGCGAAGGACGGGCCGTTCCTCAGTAAGGACGATTTCCGGGAGCGGACGAAGGTTTCCAAATCCGTAATTGACTTAATGAGTCAACTGGGACTGCTCGGGAATATCCCCGAGTCCAACCAGATCAGTATCTTTGATCTGGTATAACGGTTCAGCCAGAGCGGCAGAGAGCGCCGGCGGATGGCCCGCAGTCTGTGGCAGGCACAGCCGTAACCGGGTGTTTATGCGCTCTGGCACAGGTTTCGAGAGGGTGCAGAGTAGAATTTTGAAAAAATTTTAGAAAAATTGAAAAAAGTACTTGCATTCTTTCGGAAAATATAATAGAATAATCAAGTGTCAAACAGATGGCTCGTTGGTCAAGCGGTTAAGACGCCGCCCTCTCACGGCGGAAACAGGGGTTCGATTCCCCTACGAGCTGTTGACTGTTTTAGAACAGCCCAACCCTAAAGGATGCCGGAAACTGCAAATGATGCGGTTTGCGGTATTTTTTATATAATAGGAAATTGCGATAGTGTAAAAAATCGAGCGTGCTGACACCCGATTTTTTATTCGGGCAGGCAGTTTTTGGAAGAGCGAAAGACAGGGTTACGGAATAGATGGGATTTTGGAAAAACAGAGAAAGGATCTCGAAGAAAGGCCGAAATAAAAAAACGCCAGCGGATGAATAGATGCCGCTGGCGTTTCTGTTTTGTGCAAGGTTAAGCCAATTTTGCTTTGACTTTCCGCATATCCGGTTCCAGCATGCCGACCCTGAGCGCGAGCATTTCGACTTCGGAGTTGGGCTCCATTGCTTCATGGAAAATGCGCGACAGATCGAGATGGCCTTCGGCCACCCGCTGGATATTGACGCGGATTTCGTTTTCCAGCATCAGCTCCATATGGAGCGTCCTGGTTTCGAGTGTTTCTGCTTTCTCCTTTAAGAGACATACTTCTGTTTTGACTTCCTTCATCTCAGAAAGAAGCAGATCGAGCTTTTGACTGTCTGTCATATCAGATCTCCTTTCGTGTATAGGATGACAGCACAAGCATGATGTCGTTTTATCTTACATCAATGGTTCTCTCCAGTAGATAGAGTATAGCACAGGAGGGAGGGAATGTCTATGCAATTTTGAAAGAAATGGAAGGAAAAGTATTACAAAATTTCGTTTATTCTTCGGGCGGATGCCAGGGGAGGAAAAGGGCGGAAAAAACGCCCGCAGAATATACAAAGAGGTACGAATGTAGTATATTAAAAGAAAATAGGAGCGGTTCATCTGATATGGAGGCGTGTATGACATTGCGGGAAGATGCGGAGCAGATCATCAGGAAGTCGATTCGGGCGGTGCTGCCGGATGAGGCGGTGCGGAAGGCTCTGGAAGGGCGGATATTCGGGCAGGGAAAACTCTATATGGTGGCGGCCGGGAAGGCGGGCTGGCAGATGGCTAAGACCGCAGCAGACATTCTGGGTGACAGGCTGGCGGCTGGGGTCGTGGTGACCAAATACGGCCATGTGAAGGGGGAAATCCCTTGGACAAAGTGTTATGAGGCGGGACATCCCGTGCCGGATGAGAATTCTTTTCTGGCAACGCAGGCGGCTCTCGATCTGGCGGCAAAGGCAGGGGCCGGGGATGAGGTGGTTTTCCTTTTGTCCGGCGGCGGTTCCGCACTCTTTGAAAAACCGCTGGTGAGCGGGGAGGAACTGCGGGATGTGACAGAACAGCTTCTGGCCTGCGGAGCAGATATTGTGGAGATGAATACGATCCGCAAGCGGCTTTCCGCGGTGAAGGGCGGTCGGTTTGCCCTTGCCTGCGGTCCGGCCCGCGTGTTTGGCATCGTACTTAGCGACATTCTGGGCGATCCGCTTGATATGATCGCTTCCGGGCCTGCGGTCCCGGATTCCTCCACCTGTGAAGAGGCGGCAGCGATTGCAAAAAAATATAAACTGAAATTATCGGATGAGGCATGGGCGTTTCTGCAAAAGGAGACGCCGAAGAAACTTACCAATGTGGAGACACAGATTACAGGCAGTGTGTCCGACTTGTGCCGTGCAGCGGCAGTGTCCTGCAGAGAGCTCGGGTATGAAACGGTCATTCTGACGGATCAGCTCAACTGTGAGGCCAGAGAGGCAGGGCGATTCCTTTCAGCCATCGCAAGGACGCACCAGAACACAGAGAAAAGTCTGGCTTTTCTGGCAGGCGGTGAGACGGTAGTGCATCTGACAGGCAAGGGAAAGGGCGGCAGGAATCAGGAGCTTGCGCTGGCAGCGGCGGAAGGGATTGCGGGTCTTGCCGACACAGCAGTGTTCAGCTTCGGAAGCGACGGTACGGACGGTCCGACCGATGCGGCGGGCGGCTGCTGTGACGGGCATACCAGGGAGAAGCTGGTGGCAGAGGGTGTGTCCATCTATGAAACACTGCGGGATAATGACGCCTATCATGCGCTGGAAAAGGCAGACGGACTGCTTTTCACGGGAGCTACGGGCACCAATGTGAACGATGTGGCGGTGCTACTGATCAGACGCTGAGGCTTTCATACGGCCGGCATTTTGATAGGAAACGGGAAGAGGGAAAAGAAAGAAGGAAAAGGAAGGGTGTATGGATGGTGATTCTGCGCACATTACTGGAAAATAATCTTTCACGCAACAGGGCGCTTACGGCAGAACATGGGCTCTCCTTTCTCGTGGAGACGGGGGATAAAAAGATATTGTTTGACTGCAGCGCGGGGAAGGCGGCGCGCAAAAACGCGGAGAAGATGCATGTGTCTTTGAAGGATGTGGACTATGTGATTTTAAGCCACAGCCACTACGACCACGCGGCAGGATATCCAGATATGGTGTCTTATGGGGTGCATGCGCCGCTCGTGACGGGGCCGCAGTTTTTTGAGGAGAAATATGCCCGTGACGGCGATAAATATACCTATCTGGGATGCGGCTTCGGCCCGGAACTTCTGGAAAGGAATAAGATACGGCATCTTGTCTGTGAGGGGATGCTCACACTTTTTGAGGAATGTCATGTGGTGGGAAGTTTCAAGAGAAAGTATGCGTTTGAGAAACCGCCTGCCCGTTTTGTGCGGCTGACGGAGGAAGGCATGGCGGAGGATGATTTCCCGGACGAGGTCTGTCTGGTACTGGAAGCCCAAAAAGGGCTGATCGTCATTGCGGGATGCAGTCATCCGGGTATCTTAAATATGATTGAGGGTGTGAGGGAACGTTTCGGAAAGCAGGTGTATGCGGTCTTTGGCGGTTCTCATCTGGTGGAGGCGGATGCAGGGCGGCTGGGCGCCACGGTAGATATGCTGTGGGGGATGGGGATTCGTATGGCCGGTTTTAACCACTGCACCGGGGATGAGGCACAGGAGTGGATGTGCGCAGCCGGGGGAGATACGGTTTACACCCATCTGAAGACGGGGGACTGTATTTTCCTGTCTTGAAGTTTCCCTGCTGTTCTGCATCCGGGCAGAGGGCCGTGTGAGGGCGCGAAACTGGCCGGAGGTCAGTGATGCATACTGGCTGCGCTTCTGCTCAGACCGATGCGTCCGCCTCATCCGGCAGAATCGCCGTAATCAGATAAAAAGGCAGACAGAGTACCAGAAAATAGACATATCGGAATTCTGTGGCCACCGGCGTGGCTGCGAGTACGGAGAGAAGCAGGGCAACGCCCGGCAGATAGCAGATCAGTTTATGGTAATCCCGGCGGATGATGGTGACGCTGATACTGAAAAGCAGAACCCAGCCGGCGACGCCCATGCTCCAGAGAGTACCGTAAATGGGTACCATGCTGCCCAGTTTGACGGCGATTTCTTTTGCCTTAATGACCAGAGGGCCGCCAATCAGCGGGGTGTGCGATACGCCAAGATCCGTGGCGCTCACGCCTTCGGCCTCTGCCACCAGGTAGAAGGAGTCCGGATACCAGTAACCGTAGGTCTGGTTTACATAGGCAGTGAGGTAGTCGCCGGGATAACGCAGGCCTAAGTCGATCCAGAGTTTTAAGAACTCGGTTTTGTGGGAGACCAGATAGTCCTGATTGCCCGCCCGGACGAGTTCTTTGATGTTATCTGCGAAGGTGGGATTGTAGAGATCGTGGATGTAGGTCAGGTCGACCACCTCCTCTATCAAAGCAAGCTCCTCCACGGAGAGGTATCTGTCATTGCAAATAACGGCTGTAATTTGCTGCATGGGAATGCAGACGGATTCAATGAAATCGGGCTGCTGCACATCAAAGGCGCTCATGACCGGGTATTTGACGATTATGGCGAGAAGGAGCGCGGTAAAAAGCGGTGGATAGACCGCCTTGGCCTTGTGGCGGAAACCAAACAGCAGGAAGGGCAGGGCGAGAAGAAAGGCATACCACCCATTTGAGCGGAAAAGGCATATCATAACACTTGATATTGCTAAAGTGAGAAGATTTTTCGCGCAGATCTGGTTCTGGACGGACAGGCGCAGAATGGCACAGCTGAAAAAAAGTACCGCCGCCGCAAAAGGAATGTCTTTCCAGACGGTGACAGAAAAGACGGCATGGTAGGGGATCAGGGCATAGAAAGCCGTGATCAGCAGCAGGACAAAGGGCCGGATCTTGTGAGAGCGCAGCGTGGAAATAAAGTAGGCGGCGCTGGCGGCAAGCAGGCACATCTGGAAAAAGGTGTAGACAGATACGGCGATAACCATATTCCCGGTAAGCGCATAGCCAATGTGATAGAATAAGCCGAAAATCAGCGTGTGAACCCAGGGATGATGGTTGGACCAGGGAATCACGCCCAGAATCTGTTCCAGCTGGTTGATGCTGTCAGGAGTCATAATGCCGGGATACTGGTAAAGGTAGTAGGGAAGCCAGCAGATAAGGCAGCAGAGAAAGGCGCACAGCGCCGTATGGCTGCGGATAAAATTTGCAAGTGCCGAAAAGCAGGCGGAAGCCATGGGCCGGCGGCCTTCATAAGTGTAGGGTATGCCCTGATAGCGGGTGAGCAGCATGCGGTACAGCCTTTTTCTGTCACAGGCATAGGAATATAAAAAATGCAAAAGATAGTAAAACAGGCAGACAAAGCCCGCGAAGATAACAGACAGAATGACGAATCGGTAGAGCCTGCTTGTGAGCAGCTCTACATAGTGGGGATAATCCACAAGCATGTAAAGGGTCGTAAAGATGACTGCGGTAAGTAACGCCATACGGTTGGAAACCTGTAAAAGATCCATCCTGCGGTTCACATGCCGGTAGAAGAAAAATACCAGCAGATAAAAGACGAAAGTGAGTATATTGCCCGGCTCCATGCGGGATGCCTTCATCAGTGCCCAGGTGGTGATAAAGCTCTGGAACAGGTGCAGCAGTAAAAGGCGGTTGAATTTGTTGGTCATGGCTTTTCCCCCATTATTGAAAACTATCTATAGAGTAAAGGATATCCGCCGCCCTGTCAAATAGGTAACAGGAAGCCCGCACACAGTATGGCGGGATACGAAAACGCTTGCAATAGAAGAAAAAGGGTGTTATAATACATTAGAATTAAGAATAGTTACTGAGATAAAGAGTGGACTTGCGAGTCCGCTCTTTTCCGTGCAGGAGTGTAGTGTAAAAAATCACACCGATGTGCTGATTTTTTACACGCAAATTTGTGCAGGGGCGTCACAAATTTGTTTGATGGCAGACGTAAATTGGAGATTTACGTCGCCCCGTCGCTAAACGCTCCGGAATGGAGAGTGTTATGTCAAAACGGGAGACATACGAGGAAAAGACAGAACACCTTCTTACTCCCATTGTGGAGAAGTATGGTGTGGAAATTTATGATGTGGAGTATGTGAAGGAGGGGAAGGATTACTATCTGCGGGTTTATATCGATAAGGCCGAGGGGGTAAACATTCTGGACTGTGAGAATGTGAGCCGTGCTTTATCGGATGCGCTCGATGTGGAGGATTTTATCCAGGACGCCTATATTCTGGAAGTCAGCAGTCCCGGACTCGGCAGGGTGTTAAAGAAAGACCGGCATATGGAGAAAAGCCTTGGGGAGAAGGTGGAACTGAAAGCGTATAAGCCCATTGACGGGCAGAAAGAGTTTTCCGGGATTCTGAAAGCGTATGACGCCGGTACCGTTACCGTTGAGGAGGACGGCGTTTCGCGTACATTTGAGAGGTCTGATATCGCCACAGTCAGACTGGCACTGGACATTTAATGCGTTGGCTTATTTTATAGGAGACATAGGAGGACAATGGAAAATGAATAAGGAATTAATGGAGGCGCTGGAGATTCTGGAAAGGGAAAAAGAGATCAGCAAGGATACGCTCTTTGAGGCGATCGAGAATTCGCTGATTACCGCTTACAAGAATCACTTCGGCAAGGCGGATAATGTGAAAGTGGAAATCGACAGGGAGACATGCGATTACTACTGCTACGCTGA
Organism: uncultured Lachnospiraceae bacterium; assembly: GCA_965114645.1. GTDB lineage: Bacteria > Bacillota > Clostridia > Lachnospirales > Lachnospiraceae > UBA3282. The sequence continues at coordinate 131,732 of CBCOZL010000002.1, forward strand.
GAAAGAGGTGGCGGAGGAAGTGGAAGACCCTGTGATGCAGATTTCCCCGGAGGAGGCGAAGGAGATTGATCCGGCGGCGAAACCCGGTGACATCGTCCGCGTGGAAATCCGCTCCAAGGAGTTTGGACGCATTGCCACCCAGAATGCCAAGAGCGTGATCCTGCAGAAGATCCGTGAGGAGGAGAGGAGTGTTATCTACAACCAGTATTTCGAGAAGGAGAAGGATGTGGTGACGGGCATCGTCCAGCGTTACATGGGCAAGAACATCTCCATCAACCTTGGCAAGGCGGATGCGATCCTGAACGAGAACGAGCAGGTGCGCACCGAGCACTTCCGCCCTACGGAGAGAATTAAGGTGTACATCCTGGAAGTGAGGAACACACCCAAGGGGCCGCGGATTCTGGTGAGCCGCACGCACCCGGAGCTGGTGAAGCGCCTTTTCGAGTCAGAGGTGACGGAGATCAAGGACGGCACGGTGGAAATTATGAGCATTGCCAGGGAGGCGGGCAGCAGAACGAAGATCGCGGTGCGCTCCAACAATCCAAACGTGGACGCCGTCGGTGCCTGTGTGGGAATCAACGGTGCGAGAGTCAATTCCATTGTGGATGAGCTGTGCGGGGAGAAGATCGATATCGTAAACTGGGATGAGAACCCGGGCAACCTGATCCAGAACGCCCTGTCTCCCGCAAAGATCGTGGCGGTATTCGCGGATCCCGATGAGAAGACGGCAAAAGTGGTGGTGCCGGATTACCAGCTTTCCCTCGCCATCGGTAAGGAGGGCCAGAACGCCAGACTGGCGGCCAGGCTGACGGGGTATAAGATCGATATCAAGAGCGAGACACAGGCCAAGGATGCACCCGGTTTCCGCTACGAGGATTATGTCTACGACGATGAGGAGTATGACGAAGAGGAGTATAATGAAGAAGGCTACTCTGAGGAGAGCTACGACGGGGATTATGAGGAGGCGTACCCGGAGGAGAGCGGATCTGAAGAGTAGAGTGATAAGTGAGGGGCAGTATGGCAAAAAAAATATCCCTGCGCCAGTGTGTGGGCTGCGGTGAGATGAAGGATAAGAAAGAGATGATGCGCGTGCTTAAGAGCGCGGAAGGGCTTGTCTGCCTGGATATGACCGGGAGAAAAAACGGTCGGGGCGCATACCTTTGTAAGAGAGGGGAGTGCCTGTTGAAAGCCAGGAAGAACAAGGGATTGGAACGGTCATTTAAGATGCGCATACCGGATGAAATATACGAGGATCTGGAGAAGGAGTTTGAGGAGGGCAGGCATGAAACAGATACCGGGAAGGGATAAGGTGTTATCCATGCTGGGACTCGCCGCACGCTCCAGAAATGTTGTCAGTGGCGGATTTGCAACGGAGGCGGCTGTCAAGGGCGGTACGGCAGTTCTGGTTATCATAGCCGAGGATGCGTCGGGTAATACCAGAAAAAAGTATAGTAACATGTGTGAGTTTTATGAGGTTCCCTATGCGTTTCATGGGACGAAGGCGGTGCTCGGGCATTCTATGGGTAAGGACGAGAGATCGGTTCTTGCGCTGACAGACGAGGGATTTGCAAATTCGATACGGAAGCATTTAGGAGATTCGGAATAGTTGGAGGTAGTAAGTATGGCGAAGATGAAAGTACATGAGCTTGCAAAAGAGTTAGACAGGAAGAGTAAGGAACTGATTGACTTTCTGCAGGCTAAGGGATATGAGGTGAAGGTGGCGCAGAGTTCGATTGAGGATGATGCGATCGCGCTGGTGAGGAAGGAGTTTTCCTCTCCGGGAGACAAGGCAGCGAAGGCCGCCGGGGAAGAAAAGAAGCTGAGAGCGGAAGAAAAGCCGCGCAGTGAGGAGCCTTCCGTGAAGGAGAAGGCCGCACCGGCAGCCGGGGGAGAGAAGGCAGCGCCCGCGAAACCTGCGCCCGAAAAGCCCGCAGCGGAGAACGAAAAGAGAGATGGCAAGGGCGAAGCGCCCAAGAAAAAACGGATCATCTTCGTGAGCAATCCTCACAACTCCAAGATGGGCGGCAGACAGTCCCAGGGCGGCGGAAACGGGCAGGGCGGCCAAAACAGCCAGAACAACCAGAACAGGGGCGGCAGCCGGCCGATGTCGAACGGCGCGCGTCCTGTACAGCCCCAGAATACACCCCATAAGATCATACGTCCCACGCAGAAGCCGATTCCTGTGACGGCAGAGCCTTATGATGTGAGGCAGAAACAGCAGCAGGAGAGACGTCTGGAGCAGAGGCAGCAGGAGAAACGTCAACAGGAAAAGCGCCAGCAGGAAAAATGGCAGCAGGAAAAGCGGGATAACAATAAGAATACGGCGGCCGGAAACAAGCCGGCACCCGGACAGGGGAGAGTGGAAAGTGCAGGAGAAAATCGCAGACCTGAAGGCCAGGGCAGGCCGAATTATAGCGGCGGTCAGGGTGATCGCGGCCGTGGCGGCGCTCCCAACGCTTATGGCAGGAACGCTGGCGGTGGTGACCGCCCTCAGAGAGGAAATGGCGGGCCGGACAATCGATTTAAGAAAAATAACGGTCCGAAGGACTTTGTCGCTGAAGCGCCCGCTAAGGACGCAGAAAAGCACAGGGACGACGAAAAGCGCAGGGTAAATCAGGACAGGGATAAACGTTCGAAAAAGGATCATATCTATGAGGAGGACGATGCTGCGGTAAAGAACCGCAACAAGGCAGGCCGCTTCATTAAGCCGGAGAAAAAGGCCGAGGCGTCCAAGGAAGAGCAGATCAAAGTGATCACGGTTCCGGATACGCTGACCATCAAGGAACTGGCCGATAAGATGAAGATCCAGCCATCGGCGATTATCAAGAAACTCTTTTTACAGGGACAGATTGTGACTCTGAATTCAGATATCAGTTTTGAGGAGGCGGAGAATATCGCCATCGAGTATGAGATCATCTGTGAGAAGGAAGTCAAGGTCGATGTGATCGAGGAGCTTCTGCGCGAGGAGGAGGAGGATGCCTCCACCATGGTGGCGCGTCCCCCGGTTATCTGTGTCATGGGTCATGTAGACCACGGCAAAACCTCCCTGCTTGACGCGATCCGTAAGACCAACGTGACGGATAAGGAGGCAGGCGGCATCACACAGGCCATCGGTGCGTACACGGTGAGCGTGAAGGGGCAGAGCATTACCTTCCTGGATACGCCGGGTCATGAGGCGTTCACAGCCATGCGTATGCGCGGCGCGAACTCCACCGATATCGCAGTGCTGGTAGTGGCGGCCGACGACGGCGTGATGCCCCAGACGGTGGAGGCCATCAACCATGCGAAGGCGGCAGGAATCGAGATCATCGTTGCCGTCAACAAGATTGATAAGCCCAATGCAAACATTGACCGCGTAAAGCAGGAGATGACAGAGTACGAGCTGATCCCGGTAGACTGGGGCGGATCGACAGAGTTTGTGCCGGTTTCCGCGAAGTCGGGCGAGGGCATTGAGAACCTTCTGGAGACGATTCTGCTCACGGCGGAAATTCTGGAGCTGAAGGCGAACCCGGACAGAAACGCGAGAGGTCTGGTGATCGAGGCGGAGCTTGACAAGGGCAGAGGCCCTGTGGCTACGGTGCTGGTGCAGAAGGGTACGCTCCATGTGGGTGACTTTATCTCCGCAGGCGCAAGCCACGGCAAGGTAAGGGCGATGATCGACGACAAGGGCAGACGCGTGAAGGAGGCGAAACCTTCCACACCTGTGGAAATTCTCGGCTTATCCGATGTGCCCAGTGCCGGTGAAGTGTTTATTGTCCATGAAAATGACAAGAGCGCGAAATCTTACGCTGAGACATACATGGCACAGCATAAAGAGGAAATGCTTGCAGATACTAAGACAAAGATGTCCCTTGACGATCTGTTCAACCAGATTCAGGAGGGTAATCTGAAGGAGCTGAACCTGATCGTCAAGGCGGATGTACAGGGCAGCGTGGAGGCCGTAAAGCAGAGTCTGATGAAGCTGACCAACGAGGAAGTGGTTGTAAAGTGCATCCACGGCGGCGTGGGCGCGATCAACGAATCGGACGTATCGCTTGCTTCCGCATCCTCGGCAATTATCATCGGCTTTAACGTGAGGCCGGATGCCCAGGCGAAGACCGTGGCGGAGCGGGAAGGCGTGGATGTGCGTCTCTACAAGGTGATCTATCAGGCGATTGAGGACATCGAGGCGGCCATGAAGGGAATGTTAGACCCGATTTTCGAGGAGAAGGTAATCGGTCATGCGGAAGTGCGCCAGATCTTCAAGGCGTCCGCTATCGGAAATATCGCCGGCTCCTATGTGCTTGACGGCGAGTTCCAGAGAGGCTGTAAGATCCGCATCCGCAGGGGCGAGGAACAGATTTACGAAGGTGAGCTTGCCTCCCTGAAGCGCTTCAAGGATGATGTGAAGGAAGTGAAGGCCGGCTTCGAGTGCGGACTTGTGTTCGAGGGCTTCGATAAGATGGAGGAACTGGACATCGTGGAAGCTTATATCATGGTGGAAGTGCCGAGATAATGAGATATAATATCAAGTGTTATGAATAAAAGCGCAGAGGAAAGGACTGGATATCATGCGTAAAAACAGTGTCAAAAATACCCGTATCAACGGGGAGGTGCAGCGTGTACTGGCCCAGATCATCCGCGGGGAGATCAAAGATCCGCGGATTGCGCCGATGACTTCGGTGGTGGCGGTGGAGGTTGCCCCGGATCTGAAGACCTGCAAGGCGTGGATCAGCGTGCTTGGTGATGAGAAAGCACAGGCGGATACGCTGGCGGGGCTTCAGAGTGCGGAAGGTTATATACGCGGTCAGATTGCGAGAACCATCAATCTCCGCAATACGCCGCAGATTCATTTCATTATGGACCAGTCCATCGCCTATGGGGTGAATATGTCCAAGCGCATTGAAGAAGTGGTGGCCTCGGACAGGAAGGCTGCTGAGTCTGATAAGAGGAGTAACGATGAAGAGGAGTAACGATGAAGAGGATTGACGAGTTAAAAGATGTGAAGAAGGTGGCGATCGGCGGACATGTGAGACCGGATGGGGATTGTGTCTGCTCATGTCTGGCGCTGTATCACTATCTGAAAAAGGAGTTGCCGGAGGCGAAGATTGACATTTATCTGGAGGAACCGCCCGTACCTTTCCACGTTTTGAAGGGAATAGAAGAAATTAAATCTGAATTTAACACTAAGGAAGTCTATGATGTATTCTTTGCACTGGACTGTAATGACGAGCGGCTGGGAGAGGCGCTGCCCATTTTCAGACGGGCAAAAAAGCGCGTCAATATAGACCATCATATCAGCAATACAGGCTGTGGGGATGTGAATATCATAGAGCCGGATAAGAGCTCCACGGCGGAGCTGCTCTATGAGCTGATGGAGCCGGCGCTTGTGGATGTGGAGGCTGCAAAGGTGGTTTATCTTGGTATCGCCCATGATACAGGAGTGTTCCGCTATTCCAACACCTCCCCCCGGACGATGCAGATTGCTGCGGAATTACTTAAATTTGGATTTGATTTCTCTGCTTTGATAGAAGAGACCTTCTACGAGAAGACTTATCTGCAGGCACAGATTATGGGCAGGGCGATACTGGGCAGCGTGCGCTTTATGAATGACAGGTGTATTGTCAGCATGGTTAGCAGGCGTATGATGGAATTTTACTGTGTAGGGCCGAAGGACTTAGACGGCATCGTAAACCAGTTGCAGGGTGTGAAGGGTGTGGACTGCGCCATCTTTATGTATGAGACGGGTACCCTGGAGTACAAGGTGAGCATGCGGTCAAACGGTCTGGTCAATGTGGCGGAAGTTGCCGTGAAATTTGGCGGCGGCGGCCATGTGCGCGCTGCGGGATGTATGATGAACGGTACATATCATGACAATATCAACAACCTGTCACGGGAGATTGCGGCCCAGCTCGAACGTACGCAGGAACAGGAGTAGAAAGAGACAGGGGCAGTTATGTACAATGGTATTATGAATGTTTATAAGGAGGCGGGGTTCACGTCGCACGATGTGGTGGCGAAGCTCCGCGGGATCTGCAGACAGAAAAAAATAGGGCATACAGGGACACTCGACCCGGATGCGGTCGGCGTGCTTCCTGTATGTTTTGGTTCGGGCACAAAACTGTGCGATCTGCTTACAGACTGGGACAAGGAGTATGTTGCCGTCCTCCGGCTTGGAGTGGAGACGGACACCCAGGATTTATCGGGACAGGTGTTATTTCAAGCGGAGGAGGAGACGCTCGGACAGCTTGCGCAGGAGCGGGTGCGGAAGACCATTCTGAGCTTTTTCGGTGGTTACGAACAGGTTCCGCCCATGTACTCGGCGCTCAAGGTGAACGGAAAGAAGCTTTACGAGCTGGCCCGGGCCGGGAAAGAGGTGGAGCGCAGACCCCGCACGGTACAGATCCGGGAGCTGGAGATTCTGGAAATGAATCTGCCAACGGTCCGATTCCGGGTGGTCTGCTCGAAGGGCACCTACATTCGGACGCTGTGCCACGATATCGGGAAGAAACTCGGATGCGGCGGCGCAATGGCGTCTCTGACGCGGAGCCGGGTCGGTATGTTCGGGATCGAGGAGGCGCTGCGGCTTTCAGAGATCGAAAAGCTGAGGGACGAAAATAAAATATCTAATGTTATCATTCCTCCTGACGCCGTTTTTAGAGAGTGCCAGGAAGTGAAGGCGTCGTCGGGCGCGCGCAGGCTTTTGGAGAACGGGAATAAAATCCCGGTCGGTATGCTTTCGGCCGGCGCTTTGCTGCAGGAAGGAGAGCGGATGCGGATGTACGATGAATCTGGGCGGTTTTACGGCATTTATGAGTATTATGCAGACACAAATGAGGCAAGGCCTGTGAAAATGTTTTTGCAGGAGAGATAACAGCGGATGAATCGACAGAGCCGGGCGGCGTATGACAGGACGCGGGATAAGCCGGGCCGGACGATGGAAGTGGGACAGACAGCATGCGGATTATAGAAAATACAACGGAATTTCATTTGGAAAACAAAAGCGCTGTTGCGCTTGGAAAGTTTGACGGGATTCATCTGGGACACCGCCGTCTTCTGGAGCGGGTGCTGGAGCAGAAAAGCCGGGGGCTGTGGACGGTGGTTTTTACCTTCGATACTTCGGCGGCGTCTTTTTTTGGCGGCGAGACGAAGGAACTGTCCACCAGAGAGGAGAAAAGAGCGGTTTTTTCCAGACTGGGAATAGATGTGCTGATTGAGTTTCCCTTAAACCGGGAGACAGCGGCCACGGAGCCGGCAGAATTTGTGGCCCGCTATCTGGCAGAGCAGATGCAGACCGCCTATCTGTGTGCGGGGCCGGATATTTCTTTCGGGAAGGGCGGCGCGGGAGATTATAAACTCCTGTCGAAATATGCCGGAACCTGCGGATATCAGGTGGAGCTGATCGACAAAGTACGCGTGGACGGCGAGGAGGTCAGTTCTACCCGGGTGCGGCAGGCGGTCCGTGCGGGTGAGATGGAGAAAGTTTCTGCCATGTTGGGCGCGCCCTACTGTGTGAGCGGAAAGGTGGTGCACGGCAGACAGCTTGGGCGGAAACTTGGTATGCCTACGGCAAACATTCTGCCGGATGCGCGCAAACTTCTGCCGCCAAACGGCGTTTACTATTCCAGGGCAGGACTTGGCGATCGGATTTACCGGGGGATCTCCAATGTCGGCTGTAAGCCTACGGTTTCGGAGGAGAAGATCATGGGTGTGGAGACTTATCTCTACGATTTTTCGGGGGAGGTCTACGACAGGGATATGACGGTGGAGCTTATGGCCTTCCGCAGGGCGGAGCGGGCATTTGAGAGTGTGGAGGCGCTTCGGCGGCAGATCGAGGCAGATGTGGAGGCCGGGAGAAGTTTTCCATAGGTTTCCCGCAAAAAGTCTTTTTTTGTCGTAAGGGGTTGTAAGAGGTTTTTTTTTTCGATACAATAGAACCGTGTAGCTTTTCATATGGAGAAAAGAACAAAGGAAGGATATCGGAATCGAGATGAATCTATCTATCATTCTTTCTATGGCGGGCGGCCTGGGGCTGTTCCTGTATGGTATGCGCATAATGAGCGACAGCATCGAGAAGGTTGCGGGCGCGAAGCTGAGAGGGATACTGGAACGGTTGACGACCAACCGTTTTATGGCTATTTTAGTGGGCGTGTTTTTCACGGCGGTGGTCCAGTCTTCTTCAGCATGTACGGTCATGGTGGTCAGCTTTGTCAACTCCGGGCTGATGACGCTTACGCAGGCGGCTGGCGTCATTCTTGGCGCCAATGTAGGTACGACGGTAACGGCGCTCCTTGTTTCCTTTAAGCTGGAGAAAGCGGCGCCTGTGATTCTGCTTGCGGGCGTGTTGATTCTCATGTTTGTTAAGAAACAGAAGATTTCCAGATGGGGAGAGGCAATTATCGGCTTTGGCGTTCTTTTCATGGGACTGAGTTCGATGTCGGGAGCGATGTCCGGTATGAAGGATTCTCCGGAAATTTTACATATGTTTGCGTCCCTGCAGTCGCCTCTCATGGCGGTGCTGCTGGGCACTGTCTTAACGGCGGTAATCCAGAGTTCGTCCGTGACGGTCAGTATACTGGTGCTTCTTGCCAATCAGGGGATGATGGGAATAGATATCTGCATGTTTACCATTCTTGGTTGTAACATCGGTTCCTGTGCAACTGCCATGATAGCTTCGTTAAGCGGAAAGAAAGATGCGAAGCGGGCGGCGGCGATTCATCTTATTTTCAATGTAATTGGAACGGTTATTGTATTCCTTGTCCTTTTGGCGACGGTGGATACGTTTGCGGCAGCGCTTATGGCGTTTACCGGCAATAATCCGGGCAGGGTGGTGGCTTATGCGCATATTTCCATTAAAATTTTTCAGGTTGTCCTGCTGATGCCGTTTATCAGGCAGATTGTGAAGCTGACTTATGTGCTTGTGCCCGGCGACGACAAGAAGATCGGTTACCGGGACAGCTACCAGCTTAAGTATATCGGCGAGAAGGTGGTCTTAAATCCTGCCACAGCGGTGGTGGAAGTGATTAAAGAGCTTGACCGTATGGGCTCCCTTGCGAACGAGAACTTAAACCGCGCCATGAACGCGCTGATTACACTGGATGATGAGGAGATCGGAGAGGTGTACGAGGTGGAGAAGAACATCGACTTCCTAAGCCACGCCATCACGAACTATCTGGTGAAGATTAACCAGACAACCCTTCCGATAGAGGACTTGAAGAGCATTGGCGCGCTGTTCCATGTGGTCAATGACATCGAGCGGATCGGCGACCATGCGGAGAACATTGTGGATGCGGCGGTACAGAGAGAAAAGACCGGCGTGGTTTTTTCCAAGGCGGCGCAGCGTGAGCTTGGTGAGATGATAGACATGGTCAACACGCTTCTGCGTTTCTCCTTTGAGATGTTTGTCAAGAGCACAGAGGAGCATGTGGAAGATATCAGAAATCTGGAGGAGGCCATAGACGAGAAGGAAAAGGAGCTGCAGCAGCGGCATATCGAAAGGCTTTCCAACAACGAATGTACGCCCGAGGCGGGCGCGATGTTCTCGGATATCGTGTCGGGGCTTGAGAGAGTGGCGGATCATGCCACAAATATTGCGTTTGCGAACAGCTACTTTGAGCCGAACTAGTACATACAGCAGAGGACAGGGAGAGGAATTGGTTCCGGATGAAGAGACGGAAGGTTTTAGCTATCATAGCAAGTGTTATGATGATACAGACACCATTTGCGGTACAGGCAGCCATGCCTGTACCGGATCTTTTGCCGATCGGGCAGTTGAAGCTTGATGAGGCGTTCACAGAGGAAAACGGACAGATCAGCGGTAACAGTGTGGAGGAAAAGGCGGAGACGGCGCAGGACGTGCTGGATGAGGATGTCATCGGGTGGGGCGAGATCCTGATCTCCGACAAGACGGCGGAGGATTATGAGCTTGCCTATGAGCGGGCGAAAAATGCCAACTGGGGCTATACAAATCTGGGAATTGCGGATGTGAGCGACAATCTGAATATCCGTGCCATCGCTGCGGAGGACGGGAGGCTTGTGGGGAAACTCCCCCGGAATGCCGCCTGCGAGGTGCTCGATACGGACGATATATGGGCGCATATCAGATCCGGCGGCGTGGAGGGATACGTGAGCCTGGAGTATCTGCTGACGGGCGTTCCGGCGAAGTTTAAGGCGGAGGAACTGGCGGTTACCGTCGCGAAGGTGGCCACGGACAGCCTGAAGGTCAGGGCGGAGGCGAATACGGAGTCGGAGGTGATTACGCTGGTTGCCATGGGCGAGGAACTGGAAGTGGCGGCTGTGGAGGGCGACTGGGTTAAGGTTTTGCTGGATGATGATGAGGTCTATGTTTCCGCAGAGTATGTGGAAGTCAGCGCGGAGCTTGGCACGGCGGTCACCATGACGGAGCTGCTCTATGGACAGGGTGTTTCTGACGTGCGGGTGGATGTCTGCCAGTATGCGAAGGAATTTATCGGGAATCCTTATGTGTGGGGCGGCACCAGCCTGACGAAGGGGGCGGACTGCTCGGGCTTTGTGATGAAGGTCTTTCAGAAGTACGGCGTGAAACTTCCCCGGAATTCCAGGGCGCAGGCAAACTGCGGCACCACGATCAAGGTGGCGGAGGCGAAGCCGGGCGATCTGATTTTCTATGCGAAGGGCAAGACCATCAACCATGTGGCGATTTATATCGGAAACGGGCAGGTGGTTCACGCCAGCAGTCCCAAGACGGGCATCAAGATTTCCAACGTGTCTTACCGTTCGCCTTACAAGGCGGTGCGGGTGCTGTACGACTGAGGATAAAGGCGCGCTGCCGGGGCGGTGTTCCCCGGCAGGGAACGGCTCAGAACAGAGGGAGAGATGGAGAAGCGCATACTGACTTACCGAAAATATATGGATGAACTGCTGCTGCGGGAGGATGCCGACTGGGAAAAGATCCGGGCGGAGCATCTCGTGCAGATCGGTTTTTTCCAGCATGAGAGGCTGATACATCTGATTGTCACGGTGGTTTTTGCCCTGTTTGCCGTACTGTCCATAGGAATGGCGTTTCTGCTGATGGCGCAGGGCACGGAGGGCGCGGGAAGCTGGCTTTTCGTGGTGGCGGCCTTTCTCGTACTGCTGGTTCCCTACATCCGGCACTATTATATTCTGGAGAACGAAGTGCAGAAGATGTATGGGCAGTACGATGAGATTGTCTCGAGGCTGGGAGAAGGGTACCGGCAGGGCAGCGCATGAGGAGGCATCCAGAAGGGTGTCTGCGCGGGGAATACCGGCGTAAATTCCCGCAAATTCCCGCGTGATTGGAAAACAGGCTTTACAAGATAACGGCGTTGTGGTAGAATATGACGGTATGGATTTTAGCCGGCACGCAGAGGCGGGACACTCCGACCCCTTCTTGGTGTCAGGCGGTTGTCAGGGTAACCCCCTGAAGGAAAGGAGAAACTATGATTTCTAAGGAAAAGAAGACAGCGATTATCAAAGAGTATGCCAGATCTGAGAGCGACACAGGTTCACCCGAGGTACAGGTAGCGGTTCTGACAGCGAGAATCCAGGAGCTGACAGAGCATCTGAAAGAGAATCCGAAGGATCACCACTCCAGAAGAGGCCTTCTGAAAATGGTAGGTCAGAGACGCGGCCTGCTCGGCTATCTGAAGGAGAAAGATATCGAGAGATATCGTGCACTGATCGAGAGACTTGGACTTCGTAAATAATTGTGAGATGATGAGCGGAGATAGGGTTGGCAGGTCCGACCCTAAATCCGCTCTTCTAATGTTAATGAAACAGTTCATCCAGACCGTACGGCGCATGATGAACCGATTGCGCATTGCTCAATCAATTCATGTGAATGGACTGTGAGAAAAGAAGAGAGAAGAAGGAGAGAGAAGATTATGTACAAGAGTTACACCTTAGAACTTGCCGGGCGTACCCTCCGGGTAGACATCGGCAGAGTCGGCAAACAGGCAAACGGCTGCGCTTTCATGCAGTATGGCGAGACCACCGTGTTATCTACGGCGACGGCCTCCGATAAACCCAGGGACGGCATTGATTTCTTCCCCTGCAGCGTAGAGTATGAGGAGAAGTTTTACTCGGTTGGTAAGATCCCCGGCGGCTTTAACAAGAGAGAGGGTAAGCCCTCCGAGAATGCGATTCTCACAAGCCGTGTGATCGACCGTCCCATGAGACCCTTATTCCCGAAGGACTACCGCAATGACGTGACCTTAAACAATCTGGTCATGAGCGTGGATCCGGCATGCCGCCCCGAGCTGGTAGCCATGATCGGTACGGCTATTGCCACATGCATTTCGGATATTCCTTTTGCAGGTCCCTGCGCGATGACGCAGATGGGTATGGTGGACGGCGAGCTGATCGTCAATCCCTCCCAGGAGCAGTGGGACAAGGGTGATCTGAAGATGACGGTGGCTTCCACCGCAGAGAAGGTGATGATGATTGAGGCTGGCGCCAACGAGGTGCCTGAGGCAAAGGTGCTGGAGGCGATCTACAAAGCCCATGAGATAAACCAGACACTGATTACCTTCATCAACCAGATCGTTGCCGAGGTGGGCAAGCCCAAGCACACTTACGAGAGCTGTGCGGTTCCCGAGCAGATGTTTGAGGACATGAAGAAAATCGTGACGCCCGAGGAGATGGAGACGGCTGTCTTCACCGACGAGAAGCAGGTGCGCGAGGAGAATATCAGAAATATCACGGCGAGACTGGAGGAGGCTTTCGCGGAGAACGAAGACTATCTGGCAGTGCTCGGCGAGGCAGTATACCAGTATCAGAAAAAGACGGTGCGCAAGATGATCTTAAAGGATCACAAGCGTCCCGACGGCAGGGCGTTAGACCAGATCCGTCCCCTGGCGGCAGAGGTGGATATCATTCCGAGAGTGCACGGTTCCGCCATGTTTACGAGAGGACAGACACAGATCTGCAACGTGTGTACGCTGGCGCCTCTTTCGGAATTACAGAAGGTGGACGGCTTAGACCCGAACATCACAGGCAAGAGATATATGCACCACTATAATTTCCCGTCCTACTCTGTAGGCGAGACAAAGGTGAGCAGAGGCCCGGGCAGAAGAGAGATCGGCCACGGCGCGCTTGCGGAGAGAGCGCTTTTGCCGGTGCTTCCCTCTGAGGAGGAATTCCCCTATGCAATCCGTACCGTGTCGGAGACCTTTGAGTCCAACGGCTCCACCTCTATGGCTTCCACCTGTGCGTCCTGCATGTCCCTGATGGCGGCGGGCGTGCCGATCAAGAAGATGGTGGCAGGTATCTCCTGTGGTCTCGTAACGGGCGACACGGATGATGAATTTGTACTTTTGACAGATATCCAGGGTCTTGAGGACTTCTTCGGCGATATGGACTTTAAGGTGACAGGTACCCATGACGGTATCACAGCCATTCAGATGGATATCAAGATCCATGGTCTGACGAAGCCCATCGTGGAAGGCGCGATCAGCAGATGCCGTGAGGCGAGAGAGTTTATCATGGCTGACTGCATGAGTCCTGCGATTTCCGCACCCCGCAAGGAGGTCGGGCCCTATGCGCCTAAGATCATTTCCATCCAGATTGATCCTGATAAGATCGGTGATGTGGTTGGACAGCGCGGCAAGACCATCAATGAGATCATCGCGCGCACGGGCGTGAAGATTGACATCAACGATGAAGGACAGGTTTCCGTCTGCGGCACCGAAAATGAGATGATGGACAAGGCCGTAGATATGATTAAGATGATTACAACGGATTTTGAGGAAGGCCAGATCTTCCAGGGAACTGTGGTAAGCATCAAAGAGTTCGGCGCATTCATCGAGTTTGCACCGGGCAAGGAGGGCATGGTTCACATCTCCAAGATCGCGAAGGAGAGAATCAACCGCGTGGAGGATGTACTCACCCTTGGAGACAAGGTGACGGTGGTATGCCTCGGCAAGGACAAGATGGGCAGAATCAGCTTCTCCATGAAGGATGTGGCTCAGGTATAAATAAAAAACGGATATAAAAAGACGTCCCGCTGTTGTTGAACGGGGCGTCTTCTTTTACGCGCATAAGCAGAGTCAGAAGACGGCGATGACAGGATACATGCGTGAATGTAAGCCTGCCAGGGCCGGTAAAACATCGGGCTGTTTACCAGGCAGAGGAGTTGCCGGCCTTCTCTTCACAGTATTTACAGCGGTAGATTTCCTTTTCCTCATCCGCCAGCACGAAGATGTGCGGCAGACCCTGTTCGATGGAAGTGATACAGCGCGGATTCCGGCATTTGATCACGTTATGGATTTCGCGGGGGAGCACCAGAATCTTCTTATCTACGATCTCCCCATCCTTAATGACATTGACGGTGATATTGTGGTCGATGAAAGCGAGGATATCCAGATCCAGCGTGTTGATATCACACTCTACCTTCAAAATATCCTTTTTTCCCATTTTGTTGCTGCGGGCGTTTTTGATGATCGCCACCGTACAGTCCAGCTTATCCAGCTTCAGGTGATGATAGATGTCCAGGCTTTTGCCCGCTTCTATATGGTCGAGCACGAAGCCCTCCTCAATTTTTCCTACGTTCAGCATATCGGAAAACCTCCTTTTTAAGCGTTTCAGTGATACCTGCGTACTGGTCTTATTCTTCGATGCCGAGCAGGGTATGAATCAGCGCCATGCGGACATAGACGCCGTATTTGGCCTGTTTGAAATAGACAGCCCGGGGGTCGTCATCCACCTCCACGGAAATTTCGTTGACACGGGGCAGGGGATGGAGAACCAGCATGTCTGCTTTGGCGGCCGAGAGCTTTGCCTTGTCCAGAATATAGAAGTCTTTCAGCCTTACATAGTCTTCCTCATTGAAGAAGCGCTCCCGCTGGACTCTGGTCATATAGAGGAGATCTAAGTCCGGCATATAGTCTTCCAGCCGGATGACTTCCTCGTAGGAAATGTTTTTCTCGGTCAGCATGTCTGTGATATAGTCGGGCACCTTAAGCTCCGGCGGCGAGATGAAGATGAAACGGATATCGGAATAGCGGATCAGCGCGTTGATCAGGGAATGCACGGTGCGCCCGAATTTCAGGTCGCCGCACAGGCCGATCGTAAAGCCGCCGAGCCGCCCTTTCAGGGAGCGGATGGTGAGCAGATCCGTGAGTGTCTGGGTGGGATGCTGGTGCCCGCCGTCCCCGGCGTTGATGACAGGAATGCCGGAACGTTCGGCCGCTACCATCGGGGCGCCCTCCTTGGGATGGCGCATGGCGCAGATATCTGCGTAACAGGAGATCACGCGGATGGTGTCGGATACGCTCTCGCCCTTTGAGGCGGAGGAGGAGGCAGCGTCCGAAAAGCCAAGAACCTGTCCGCCAAGATTCAGCATGGCGGCTTCAAAGCTTAATCGTGTGCGCGTGCTCGGCTCGTAAAAGCAGGTGGCCAGTTTTTTCCCTTCGCAGGCGTGGGCGTATCTGGCCGGATCGGCCTCCATCCGATTAGCCAGGTCAAAGAGCTTGTCCAGCTCCTCCACGGAAAAATCAAGCGGATTCATTAAGTGTCTCATAGAAAAGCATCACTCCTTTGCAAGTTGGTCGAAAAAAATAGAAGAGAGTTTTCTCTTCTATTTTCAGGTTTATGACAAATAAGATAACAGTTCTTCCACAGATTTTCTTCTGGGTGCAGCAGGTGTCTCATCGGGATAGCCAATCGGAATGAGAGCTGCCAGCTCTCTGTCTTCAGGAAGCTGTAACAGCGTTTCTACCGCGCTCTGGTCAAAAAGACCAAGGATCACGGAACCAAGCCCCTGTTCATATGCCGCAAGGCAGAGGCTCTGGGATGCGATACCGGCATCGTACATCTGCCAGCCGTCACCGCGGGGTGTGCTGAAAGATCCGTCGCGCTCATAACCGCTTCTGTTTTTGATGATGGTAACAGCCATCAGGACAGGAGCTGCCGCAATGATATCGCCGTTGGGGGGATACATGGAAGTGCACTCCCTTGCAATCTTATCTTTCAATGCGCCCTCCACGGCTATGTAGCGGGTGATCTGTGTATGCTTCCAGCTCGGTGCGTAGGAAGCGGTTTCAACGATCTCAGACAACAGCTCGTGGGAAACAGCGTCAGCTTTAAACTTGCGGATGCTTCTGCGCCCTACGATACAGTCTTTAGCGGTCATATGGAGTCCTCCTTATGATGTGGTGTGATTACTGCCTGCTTACTATATTTTGTATATCATAGCATAAAGGATGGGGGGACGCAAGTGGGATAAAAGGACGAGACCAAATGTGAAGAGTGAAGATTGTGAAATAGGGGTGAATGTGATACACTTAGCGTAGACATTGCGAAACGGGCGGAGAAGTGAAAAGGACTGTAAAATCGTCTTCACAAAAAAACTCCGGCATGGAGGTAAGTATGGAAGAATACAGGGACGAAACGAAGAACATGGAGGAAAGGGAGGAGCGGGAAGACATACGGGAGTATGTGGAGCGCAAGCGGTGGGTGTTTTTCGGCCTGCCCTTTACCTTTACGAAGTATACGGTGAATGAGCGCGTGATTACGATTAACGCGGGTCTGCTCAGCACGACTGAAAACGACTGTTATTTATATAAAGTGCAGGATGTGGAGCTAAAGACCAGTCTGACGGAGCGCATATTCGGGCTGGGCACGGTTGCCTGCTATACGGGGGACAATACGCATCCCCAGCTTTATCTGGAGCATATCAGACACGCGAAGGAAGTCAAGGATTACATCCTGCACGCTTCTGAGGTGGCCAGAAGAAAACGGCGTACGCTGAACACCTTAAATATTGACGCTGACGATATTGATATGGACGCAGACTGACTGCAGACCATGAAGGCGCCGGCAGACCGGTGTGTCCGGGATGCCGGCTTAGTCCGGGCGCAGGGAGGGATCGTTTTCCCGCAGAAGACGCTCGAAGAGGAGCCCGGTGACAAACCAGCACGGGGCGAAGTCCAGGCGGATTACCCTGGCCAGGTTCCAGCGGCAGCGTTCGTAGTTCCACGGGCACAGTTCGCGCCGGTTCAGCCACATGCCCGTGACAAATTCCCCGGCAAAAATCAGACTCATGTAGGTCAGCCCCCGGAAAAGCACGGAGCGGTTCCGAAGCAGGCGGCAGACGGGGGAAAGAAACGCCGCCAGTCCGTAGATGGGAAACATCCAGACGGAAGTTGTGCCGGGCAGTTTACAGTCGCGCCTGCGGAAAGCGTGGAAGGCCGTGAAGGTGATTTCCAGAAACCACCCAAGCAGGCCGCAGTGAATGAAGTTGTGCAAAAATTTTCTCATGTTGACAGTGTTGCCGGGTTTCGGCACATTTATACACGGCGAGGGCTGATTGTCAGGGATCTGGGAATTGAGATGCCATTTTTTTATTGAGATAAATTCGGGAGGGAAGAGGAGAGCCATGAACTATCGGGAAGCCATGCAGTATATAGAAGAAATGCGGCCTCTTGGCAGTGTTATGGGGCTGGAATCCATGCGCCGTCTGTGTGCCGCGCTCGGTGATCCGCAGGATCAGCTGAAATTTGTACATATCGCCGGCACCAACGGAAAGGGTTCCACGCTCGCCTATATTTCCACAGTCATGCAGGAGGCGGGATACCGGGTCGGCAGATATCTTTCTCCCACCGTGAAGGGTTACAGGGAGCGGTTTCAGATCAATGGCCGGGAAATTACGCAGTCGGGACTGTGCAAGTATCTGGAGCCGGTAAAGGCGGCGGCGGAGCAGATGGCGGCACAGGGACTGGCGCATCCCACTCTTTTTGAGATCGAAACAGCGGTTGCCTTTTTGTATTTTCTGGACAAGGAATGTGACCTGGTGGTGCTGGAGACAGGGCTTGGCGGCGCGCTGGATGCGACAAACGTGGTGAATACAACGCTGGCGGCGGTTTTTGCCTCCATCAGCATGGATCATATGGACATTCTGGGGGAGAGTCTGGAAGAGATCGCACTGACCAAAGCAGGCATTATAAAAAGCAAGTGTTATGTGATATCGATGAAACAGGACCCGGAAGTGATGAAGATTCTGCGGCAGTCCGCTCTGATCAAAAAGGGAAAATTTCTCACGGCGGACATAGCGCGCGCGAAGCGGATCAGATACGGCGTGACGAAGCAGAAGTTTGATTACGATAAGTATAAGGATCTGGAGATCTCCATGTTGGGACAGTTCCAGATTGAGAATGCGGTTTTAGCCGTGGAGACGGTTCTTGCGCTTGTCAGATGCGGCTTTAAGGTGCCGGAGGAGAAGCTTAGACAGGGGCTTTTGCAGACGAGATGGCCCGGGCGTTTTGATGTGATCGCGAAGAGACCGCTCTTTATCGCGGATGGCGCGCACAATGAGGATGCGGCCAAAAAAATGGCGGAAAGTATCCGTTTCTATTTTACAAACAGGAAAATTATTTATATAATGGGAATGTTACGGGACAAAGAATATGACAAGGTGATTCGGCATACCTTTGAACTGGCATCCCATATCATTACCGTTACGCCGCCCATAAAGGAGCGCGCGCTGTCAGCGCTGGAGCTGGCGGAGGCGGCCAGGGAGTACCACAGGGCCGTGACGGCGGCGGACAGTGTGCAGGAGGCGGTGGAAATCGCGTATCTGCTGACGGGAAAAGATAAAGATGCCGTTATTGTCGCCTTCGGCTCTCTCTCCTATCTGGGAGAACTGATGGATACAGTCGCGCACAGAGATACGATCAGGAGAGATACCCATGGTAGATCAGACAAAAATTGAAGAGGCGGTCAGGCTGCTCTTAGAGGGCATTGGCGAGGATGTGAACAGAGAGGGGCTGCGGGAAACGCCGGACAGGATTGCCCGCATGTACGGGGAAATTTTTTCGGGAATGGATGAGGATGCCGGGGAGCATCTGGCGAAGACATTTGCCGTTGCGAGCAACGAGATCGTTCTGGTAAAAGATATCACCTTTTATTCTATTTGTGAGCACCATCTGATGCCGTTTTACGGGAAGGCGCATATCGCCTATCTCCCGGACGGAAAGGTGGTCGGTTTGAGCAAGCTGGCCAGGACGGTGGAAGTATACGCCAGAAGGCCGCAGATCCAGGAACAGATGACCATTCAGATCGTGGATGCCGTTATGGAACACTTAAGGCCGCAGGGTGCGATTGTCATGGTGGAGGCGGAGCATCTGTGTATGACCATGCGGGGGGTGGAGAAACCGGGGAGCAGGACAATGACACTGGCGTCCAGAGGCTGTTTTCAGGCAGATCCGAAATGGCAGGAACTGTTTTTCCGTATGATCGGAGAGAACAAAGTGTATAATCAGGATTTAGCAAAATGAGATCCTGTGGATAAGTAACCATATAACAAAGAATACGGAGGATAGGAAAATGAGGATAGGACAGAGAGATTTCAGAACAAAAGGGCATGCTTATGTGATGGGAATACTCAACGTAACACCCGATTCTTTTTCTGACGGAGGAAAGTATAACGATCTGGATCAGGCATTATATCACGTAGAAAAAATGATAACAGATGGTATGGATATTGTGGATGTGGGCGGGGAGTCCACAAGACCGGGTTACACACAGATTTCCGTGCAGGAGGAGATTGAGCGGGTGGCTCCTGTAATCGAAGCGATTAAATCCAGATTTAATGTTCCGATTTCTCTGGACACCTATAAGTCCGAGGTGGCGAAGGCAGGCATTGCGGCGGGCGTGGACATGATCAACGACATCTGGGGGTTAAAGTATGATGATAACATGGCGCAGGTGATTGCGGAGTCGGGGCTGCCCTGCTGTCTGTCACATAACCGCAAGGAAATGAAATATAAGAATCTGATTGAGGAGATGCTCTGGGATCTGGAGGCTTCCCTGGAGCTTGCAAGCAGTAAGGGGATCGCATATGACAAGATCATCCTTGACCCCGGTATCGGTTACGGCAAGAGCTACGAGAACAACCTGGAAATCATTGATAACCTGCAGAAGTTCCATTCCCTCGGCTATCCGCTGCTTCTCGGCGCAAGCCGCAAATCTGTAGTGGGTATGGGACTGGATCTTCCGGTCAATGACCGCATGGAAGGAACGCTGGTAACTACGGTTTACGGCGTCCAGCGGGGCGTTATGTTTGTGCGGGTACATGATGTGAAGGAGAATGCCCGCGCTGTCAAGATGACGGAGGCGATTCGTTACGGCTACAGGAACTAGTGCGGGACAAAGATGAATAACAGATGATACATAACGCTCTTTATCCGGGCGGGAAGGGAGCCGGTGGTGGCGGATCAGATTATAGTGGAGGATCTGCAGGTATACGCCTATCACGGCGTATATCAGCAGGAAAATGAGAAAGGGCAGAATTTTTATGTGAGTGTGGTTCTGGATACGGATACCCGGGCGGCAGGCATGGTGGACGATCTGGCGTTGTCCACGAATTACGGCGTAGTATGCCGTTTTCTGCACACCTTTCTCACGGAACATACCTACAAACTGATTGAGACTGTGGCGGAAAAGGCTGCGGAGGCGCTGCTTTTGCAGTTTCCCTATGTCAGACAGGTTACCATGGAGGTGAAAAAGCCGGAAGCGCCGATTACAGTGCCTTTCGGTTCGGTTTCCGTGAAGATCACGAGAGGCTGGCGGCTGGCCTATATCGCCTGCGGCTCCAATATCGGAGACAAAAGGGCGCATCTGAGTGCGGCGGTGGATGCCCTGCTCGGCGATAAGAAATGCAGGGTGCTGCGCGTTTCGGACTGGGTGGAGACGACGCCCTACGGCGGTGTGGAGCAGGCGGATTATCTGAACGGTGCAATGTCTGTTGAGACGCTGTACACGCCGGAAGAGCTTCTGGAGGCGCTGCAGGGGATTGAGAGGGCGGAGGCCAGAGAACGGAAGGAACGCTGGGGACCGAGAACGCTGGATCTGGATATTCTTTTCTATGAGGGAAGGGTGATGGATACGAAGAAGCTGACGATTCCCCATCGGGATATGCACAACCGTGATTTTGTGCTGAAGCCGCTTGCGCAGATTGCCCCCTACGAGAGGCATCCCGTTTACAATAAATCAGTGCTGGAGCTTCTTTCGGATGTGGAGCGGGACGGAGAAAAACATGTGTTATTAGATTGAACCGCATACAGAATCAGAATAGCCGGACAAAGGAAAGGGACTGCAAAGACAGTCCCTTTTGTGCTGCTTTAAGTCACTTTAAGTTTGCCATGGCTGCTTCCCTTGCGGCATCGAAGGTGGTCACGTTGATCGGGCCATAGGTGTAGGTCTTGTATACCGGCGTGGATTCGTTGAAGGAGTTAAAGTACACATACTCGGAGGTGATGTTGATGTTCTGGTACACGCCTTCCCGCACGATCTCCTGCGAACTGCCGTCAGTCATCATGCGCTTGAGGGCAGGGGAGTCAGCCGAGCTTACCTGATAGTATATGTAGTTGCCGTAGACATTGAACATATCAATGCGGTCGTTGGTCAGAACCTCCACCACATTGTTGGATAAACTGTAGCGGCACAGGCGGTAGTTTTCCGCCACATCCATGTAATAGACGTACCCGTCCTGCACGATGGGATTCCAGATGTTTCCCTGCCAGACGACGGAATCTCTGTCCGTGGCCACGTCGAGGGCGTGAAGGTAATGATCCTCCGCTGTGCCGTTGTAGTAGATTTTGCCGTTTACATAGCAGTTGGGATTGATAATCGCTTCCGCAACAGTCTGTCTGTCTTTTTTGTCAATGCGCACTTTGTCAAGGGAAGTGCCGATCTGTTTATCGTACTTTTCGTAGTATAGATAGTTGCCGCAAAGCTGCATACTGACGATGTCGCAGCGATCCAATCCGACCACAGATTTTCCTTTCAGGTTGCTCCGATAGATACCGGCCATCCGCACGGCGCTGCCGATGCCGCCAGCCTCGGTGCCGCCGCTGATCTGGGCGTAATAGAGATAGTTTCCTGCGGCATTGATGGAAGAGACGGCGCCCTCGTTAAATTTGACCAGATCCGTCTCGTCCGGATTCATGGAGTAGAGGGCGAAATTGTCGTATGCGTTGGCGAAATAAACCCGTCCGTCCATCTCGCAGAAATACCCGCCGTTGTTCAGGTTTCCAGGGGTGTTCCCAGTCGTATATTCATCATTCATGGGAATGCGGCTGCTCAGTAACACAAACAGCAGCAGAACTATTAAAATAACTCCTGCTATAGAAAGGATGAGGATATTTTTTTGCTTGGTTGTCATGAGATTTCCCTCCCCGGAAAGCGCCTTCGTAACATTACTATTATATCTGGAAAGCCGCTTGCTATCAAGAACAAATTGCGGTAAACTTTACTTATCAGTTCAGCCAGAGCTGCATCCGTCGGGCAAATTGTGCTTGCACGAATTTGACAGATGGATACAGTTCTGAGGGAGCGCCTTCTTATGAGCAAAAATAGCCGCGAAGCAGCGGAGAGCGCCAAAGGCGCGATTTTGCGAATGGCGCGGGCTGAACGTAATGATTGAAAGGACAGGGAAAATGGATTTACTGGAATTGCGGGGCCGGCTTGACGTGATTGACGAGAAAATTGTGGCGCTCTACGAGGAGCGCATGGCAATTTCCTCTCAAGTGGCTGATTACAAGATTGAGACGGGGAAGAAAGTATTTGACAAGGTCAGGGAGGAGGAGAAGCTCAGGAAGGTGCGCTCCCTCACCCATGACCCTTTTAATGCCCATGGTGTGCAGGAGCTGTTTGAGCAGATTATGTCCATGAGCAGAAAACTCCAGTATCAGAAGCTGGTGGAGGCCGGGTCTCTTGGGCGGCTTCCTTTTATCGGGGTGGACAGGCTGGAGACTGAGCGTGCCAGGGTTGTTTTTCAGGGGGCGGAGGGAGCTTATTCCCAGATGGCGATGCTGCGCTATTTCGGGGAACAGGTGAAGAGCTTCCATGTGGAAACCTTTAGGGAAGCGATGATGTCCATAGAGGAGGGAAGCGCGGACTTTGCGGTGCTGCCCATCGAAAATTCCACGGCGGGAATTGTCAGTGAGATTTACGATCTGCTTGTGGAGTTTGAGAATTATATCGTGGGAGAGCAGATTATCGAAATCGAGCACTGTCTGATGGGGCTGCCGGGGACGGCGCTTTCGCAGATCAGGACGGTGTACTCCCATCCGCAGTCGCTGATGCAGAGCGCACGGTACTTAAATGAACACGAGGAATGGAGACAGGTGAGCCTGAAAAATAACGCCTTCGCTGCCCGCAAGGTGAGCGAGGAGGGGGACAAAACCCAGGCGGCCATCGCCAGCGAACAGGCAGCTAAGATCTACGGTCTGGATATTCTGGCGCAGGGCGTGAACCAGTCGGATACCAATTCCACCCGGTTTATCATCGTCACCAACCAGAAGATATTCAGAAAGGATGCGGGAAAGATCAGCATTTGTCTGGAGGTGCCCCATGAGAGCGGCTCACTCTACCATATGCTGTCTCACTTTATCTATAATAATCTCAACATGACAAAGATTGAGAGCCGTCCCATCGAGGACCGAAACTGGGAATACCGCTTCTTTATCGACTTTGAGGGGAATTTTGCGGACGGCGCGGTGAAAAACGCCCTGCGGGGACTGCGGGATGAGGCGCGCAATTTGAGAATACTGGGCAACTACTAAAGCGTGAAACGTGCGAAAAGAAGTTCTAATGCTTGCAGCAAAGGCTGCTTCGCAAAGAACTTCTATGTTTCGCACCAGAGAATGCCTGAAATGCGGCGTTCTCTGAAAAGACTGGCGGAGGATAGAAGAGGATGAGAGAAGAGGAATTGATCATATATAAGGAATTTGCGGACGGGGATATCCTGCGGGATGTGGTGTGGCTGATGGAGCACTACCGCTCCGGGGACGGCAGGGCGAGGCCGCTCTTTTACAGGTGTATGCACAGGCTCTCCGAGCAGGCGGCGGATCACGGCTTTTACGGGAATCTCTGGCACTGTTATCTGACGAACCTGCTGGTAAACAACGAAAACAGCTATAGCTGCGCCTGCGAGATGCGGGGCGAGGTAGAAGGCAGTATCAATGAGCTGGTGCTGCATGATATCGCGATCTTCAAGGAATTTTTTGATTATGATTTCACGGAGATGATGGAGGTCTTAAAAGCGCCGGAGTTTGCCGTGGTGCTGGCTTACAGAGGCGCTTCGGCGGACAGTAAGATCTATAACAGGCGTATCCGCGACAGGATCTGTACGCTGGCGCAGCATTTTGTGGAGAATGAGAACGCTGCGGCCATGAAAACGACGCTCACCCAGTTTTACAGAGAGTACGGTGTGGGAGATCTGGGACTGCACAAAGCCTTCCGTGTGGAGCATACGGAGGAGGGAGCGCGGATCGTGCCGATCCGCAACATTGCCCATGTGTATCTGGACGATCTGGTGGGATATGAGATTCCCAAGCAGAAGCTTTGTGAGAATACGGAGGCTTTTGTGGCCGGGAGACGCGCCAACAACTGTCTGCTGTTCGGGGACGCGGGGACGGGCAAATCCTCCTGCGTGAAGGCTATCGCCAACGAATATTACGAGAAAGGCCTGCGTATTATTGAACTGTACAAGCATCAGTTTCAGGATCTGAACGCGGTGATCGCCCAGCTCAAAAACCGAAATTACAAGTTTATCATTTATATGGATGATCTGAGCTTCGAGGATTTCGAGGTGGAATACAAATACCTGAAGGCGCTGATTGAGGGCGGCCTTGAGAAAAAGCCGGCCAACGTGCTGATTTACGCGACTTCCAACAGGCGTCACCTGATCCGGGAGAACTACAGCGACAAGGCGGACAGGCGGGACGAGGATATGCATGCGGGAGACACCGTGCAGGAGAAACTGTCGCTTGTTTACCGTTTCGGTGTGACCATCTTTTTCGGGTCGCCGGATAAAAAGCAGTTCCAGGAGATTGTGAAAACGCTGGCGGTGCGGAACGGACTGAAGGTGCCGGATGAGGATTTATTCCTTCTGGCGAACAAATGGGAGCTTTCCCACGGCGGTCTTTCCGGCAGGACGGCGCAGCAGTTCATTGATTTCCTGCTGGGCACAAGCGGGAAGAACAGTTAATCGCTCACAGCAAAGGCTGTATCGCAAAGTCAGCAAGCTGACCTGGATGTTCTAAGTCTCGCTTGAGAGAATGCAGAAGAAGGAGTTGCGGGAGGGGAAAATGAAAACATTTGCGGCGATAGATGTGGGCTCGTATGAGCTTGGCATGAAAATATTTGAAATTTCTTCGAAAAACGGTCTGCGGGCGGTGGATCATATCAGACACCGGATTGACCTGGGGACGGACACGTTTGCCACGGGAAAGATCAGTTATGACCGTGTGGACGAGCTTTCCCGGGTGCTGCGGGATTACAACGATATTATGAAAAGTTATAAGGTGGACGATTACACTGCTTACGGTACCAGCGCGATCCGGGAGACGGAAAACACCATGATCGTTCTGGATCAGATCGCCCAGCGCACGGGCATCCGCATTGAGGTGCTCAGCAATTCGGAGCAGCGTTTCCTGAATTACAAGGCGATTGCATCCAGGGGACGGTTCAATAAGATCGTGGAGAAGGGAACCGCGATTGTGGATATCGGCGGCGGCAGCATCCAGATTTCCCTTTTTGACAAGGATACGCTCGTCACGACCCAGAATATGCGTCTTGGTGTGCTGCGGCTGCAGGATCAGCTTGGGCGGCTGAATATCAGCCCCAGACAGTACGAGGTGATTCTGGACGAGATGGTGAATTCCCAGATTCAGCTGTTTAAAAAGCTGTATCTGAAGGACGGGCAGATCGAAAACATTATTGTGGTGGACGATTACATTTCCGCCATTGTAGGGAAAAATGTTCTGGGTCTGGAGGAGAGCAGTGTGGAAGCGCCCGCCGTGGAAAAGTTTCTGGAACAGATTCGCGCCAAATCGAACCAGCAGGCGGCAAAGGCGCTGGATATGCCGGAGGAGAACATACCGCTTCTCTATATTTCGGGTATTCTGATTAATCGGATTGCCAAGATGATGGGCGCAAATCTGATCTGGGCGCCGGGTGTGACACTCTGCGACGGCATGGCATACGAATACGCGCAAAAGCATAAGATCATCAGGGAAGAACATGATTTCGAGCAGGACATCATTGCCTGTGCGCAGAATATCAGCAAACGGTATATGGGCAGTAAGCGCCGGGGCGAGACGCTTGAGAAGATTGCTCTGACCATCTTTGACAGTATGAAGAAGGTGCACGGTCTCGGGAAGCGGGAGCGGCTGCTTTTGCGGATTGCCACGCTTTTACATGACTGCGGCAAGTACATCAGCCTGGTGAATCTCGGTGAATGTTCCTACAATATTATTATCTCCACAGAGATCATCGGCCTTTCCCATATGGAGCGGGAGATCGTGGCCAATGTGGTGAAGTACAATCACATGGATTTTGATTACTGGCAGGTGATGGGGGGAAACAGCACCATTGACAGGGAGGCTTATCTGACCATTGCAAAGCTGACAGCGATATTAAAGGTTGCCAACGGGCTTGACCGAAGCCATAAGCAGAAATTTAAGGATGTAAAAGCGGTCTTAAAGGAGCGGGAGCTTGTCATTACCGTGGAGGAGTCGGTGGACATTACGCTGGAGAAAGGACTGTTTACGAGACGCTCCGATTTCTTCGAGGAGGTTTACAGCGTCCGGCCGGTGATCCGCCAGCGCGGATAGCAGCGTGAAAAGCGCTTCTAAAGCGCAGCAGCGGAGGCTGCATCGCAAAATATATATTTGATGGAAGAAGGAGGCCATGGATATGGCGCAAGGGAAAATTTTTGCAGATGAATCTTACTACACGAACAGAGAGCTGAGCTGGCTTCTTTTCAATGAGAGGGTGCTGGCGGAGGCGAGGGATAAGCATCTGCCGCTGTTTGAACGGCTGAAATTTTTAAGCATCACCGCATCGAATCTGGACGAGTTTTTCATGGTGCGTGTGGCGTCCCTCAAGGATATGGTGAACGCGGGTTATAAGAAGCGGGATATTGCAGGAATGACGGCGACGGAACAGCTTGTGCGGGTAAATGAGAAAACCCATCAGCTTGTAAACCAGCAGTACAACACGTACAACCGATCCCTCCTGCCGCAGCTTGCGGCGAATGGGCTTCGCATCATTGCCCATCATGAGGATCTGACGAAGGGGGAGGCGGCTTATGTGGACAGCTATTTTACGGATAATGTCTACCCGGTGCTCACGCCTATGGCGGTGGATTCTTCCCGCCCGTTTCCGCTGATCCGCAATAAGTCCTTAAATCTGGGGGCTCTGATGACGAAGAAAAACGGCGACGGGGAGCTGGAGTTTGCTACGGTGCAGGTGCCAAGCGTCCTTTCCCGTCTGGTGG
The DNA here is from genome assembly GCA_965114645.1 of uncultured Lachnospiraceae bacterium. Classification (GTDB taxonomy): domain Bacteria; phylum Bacillota; class Clostridia; order Lachnospirales; family Lachnospiraceae; genus UBA3282. The sequence continues at coordinate 158,991 of CBCOZL010000002.1, forward strand.
AAATTCCTTCGGAGGAGGGCCGGAAGCTGATCCTTCTGGAGGAAGTGATCGAGCGCAACATTCATAAGCTTTTCCTGAACTACGATATTGTCTGCACTTATCCTTTCCGCATCATGCGGAATGCGGATCTGACGATTGAGGAGGAGGAGGCGGAGGACCTCCTGCAGGAGATCGAGAAGCAGCTCAAAAAGAGACAGTGGGGACAGGTGATCCGTCTGGAGGTGGAGGAGGGCATTGACAGCCGTCTCCTGAGACTGATCAGGGAGGAACTGGCAATTCCGAAGGAGGATATCTATGCCATCGGCGGACCGCTGGATCTGACTTTTCTGATGAAACTCTACGGTGTGGAAGGTTTTGACCATCTGAAGGAGCACAGTTATCTGCCGCCCCAGGTTGTGCCGGAGCTGCCGGAGGACGCGGATGTGTTTGCGAAGATCCGGGAGGGGGATATCCTGATGCATCATCCGTACCAGAGCTTCGAGCCGGTGGTACGGTTTATCAGACAGGCGGCCAGGGATCCGGAGGTGCTGGCCATCAAGCAGACCCTTTACCGGGTCAGCGGCAATTCGCCCATCATTGCGGCGCTGGAGCAGGCGGCGGAGAACGGAAAACAGGTTTCCGTTCTGGTGGAGCTGAAAGCCAGATTTGACGAGGAAAACAATATTGTCTGGGCGAGAAAGCTGGAGAAAGCGGGCTGTCATGTGATTTACGGTCTGGTGGGGCTTAAAACCCACAGTAAAATAACACTTGTTGTCAGAAGAGAGGAGAACGGTATCCGCCGGTATGTCCATCTGGGAACCGGCAATTACAATGATTCCACGGCGAAGCTGTACACGGATATCGGCTTTTTTACCTGCTCGGAGATGATCGGGGAGGACGCCACGGCAGTGTTTAACATGCTTTCGGGTTATTCGGAGCCGAGAAGCTGGAACAGGCTGTCCCTGGCGCCGCATTGGCTGAAAGACCGGTTTATTCATCTGATTGCCAGGGAGAAGTCCCATGCAGAGGCGGGGAGACCGGCCAGAATTATTGCCAAAATGAACGCCCTCTGTGATAAGGATGTGATTGATGCGCTTTACGATGCCAGTACGGCGGGGGTAAAGATTGATCTGATTATCCGGGGCATCTGCTGTCTGCGCGTGGGCATCGAGGGCGTCAGCGAAAACATAACGGTCCGCTCCATCGTCGGAAACTTCCTGGAGCATGCCCGGATCTTTTATTTTGAAAATGACGGCAAGCCGGAATACTACTGTGCCAGCGCGGACTGGATGCCGAGAAACTTGGAGCGCAGGGTGGAAATCCTATTCCCCATTGAAAAGCCTGTCCTGCAGGAGAAACTGCATACCATTCTGGACTGCCAGCTTAAGGATACGGTGAAAGCTTCGGTTCTGCAGTCAGACGGCACTTATGTGAAGGTGGATAAGCGCGGGAAAGAGGTGTTTAATGCCCAGCTTGCCTTCTGCCAGACGGCGAAAGCGGCCGCTAAGGAGAAGGCCGGAAACGTACATAAACGGGTCTTTATCCCGAAGATGCACCACGATTGAAGGGTTTGAAAGGAATGGGAAAATATGAAAATTTATCTTGCCTCGGCATCGCCGAGACGGAAAGAACTTCTGAAGCAGGTGGGGATCTCCTTCAAGGTCGTGCCGAGCACGGTGGAGGAGAAGATCACAAAGGAGAAGCCGGATGAAGTGGTGGAGGAGCTGTCCTATCAGAAGGCGGTGGATGTCTGCGGAAAGCTTGCGGGGGAAGGGAAAGAAGATTTTGTCGTGATCGGCGCGGACACGGTGGTGAGCGCCTGGGGAAAAATTCTCGGAAAACCTGCCGATAAAGAGGACGCATCGCGCATGTTAAAAGATCTGCAGGGCGGCAGCCACCAGGTTTACACAGGCGTTACCCTGGCGTGGAAGTATAAGGATATGCAGCCGATGTTCGCGACTTTTTCCGAGTGTACGGATGTGACCATGTATGCCATGACGGACGAGGAGATCCAGAGATACGTGGACAGCGGGGAACCGATGGACAAGGCGGGTGCGTACGCGATTCAGGGGCTGTGCGCGGCGCATATTCAGGGAATCTGCGGGGATTATAACAATGTGGTCGGGCTGCCTGTCGGACGGCTCTGCCAGGAACTTAAGAGACGGGGACTGCTCTAAAGTTCTTATCCCTGCGGGAATGAATGATTGTATGATAAAACCATAAGATAAGAGATAGGGAGGAAAGATCCGTGTTTGATGAGAAAACAGTACAGTGTTTTTTGGAGAACCAGCTGCAGCTCTACCCGGAGAAGGTAGCGGAAACTTACGAGGAGGCGGAGAACTTCCTGGAGGAGTGCATGGCTGTTGTGGTGGACTCCGTCAGGGAAGTGTGGGAGTTCTTCGAGGAGGAAGGCGTGGACATGGAAGGCGCCGGCGAGGAGGAGATCCTGGAAGCCGATGAAGTGTTTGAAATTGGGGACGGGAGATATTTAATTGTAGAGGGTTAATTTAGCAGCTTCCGCATCATATCGGCAAGCCCATTCTGGTCGTTGTCAAGATCCGTGACAACATCGGCGTGGGCTTTCACTTTGTCCGTGGCGTTTTTCATGGCGATGCCGCAGCCCGCAGCGTCCAGCATGGAAATATCGTTGTCCGCGTCCCCGGCAGCGTAGGAATCGGAGACGGGGATGCCCAGATAATCGCACAGAAAGAGCAGAGAACTGCCTTTGCCCGCATTCCAGTCGAAGAGCTCCATATATTTGTTGCTGGAATAGATGGTGCGGACTTTGCCTTCCGCCCAGTCAGCAATGTTTCTGCGGAAAGTCTCCAGCTTTTCGGAGTTATGTAAACTAATGGCCAGCATTTTGCATGGCTCTTCCGTGAGGGCATCGCAGAGAGTTTCAGAAACCACGAGCGGCAGATGTACTTTTCTCCTGTAAAACCGCACCTCCTCATCGTCTGCCGGGGAAACGACGGCGTCATCCGCATCGCTGTCCCGGTAAGTCTGGATGTGGAGGGAGAGCGCTCTTGCCTGGTCCTGCAGATAGGAGACGTAAGAGAAAGGCAGACAGAATTTTCGGATCGTCTGCTGGCGGTCGCAGTCGTAAACGCGGGTGCCGTTGGAGGCGCTCAAAAAGATACCGGGCTGGGTCAGACCTGCCAGTTCTTTCACTTCCATCACGCTCATAAGGGGCCGGCCGGAGGAGAGGACAAGCCGGTTGCCGGCCGCCAGAAATTCATCCAGAAAAGCTTTGGTTTCGGCAGAAACCTGGCTCTGGTTGTTTAAGAGGGTATCGTCTAAATCCGTGAACAGTATTTTCATAGTGCCTCCTTGATTTTTAAGAGCGCTTCCTCGGGCACATACAGTTTTCCGTAGCCGCAGCCCAAGTCCAGCCCGGGTTTGTTCGCACCGTGAAAATCGGAGCCGCCGCTTACCAGCAGGCCGTATTGATTTGCCAGTCTCTGCATGTCCCGCACATCCTGATTGGTGTAGGTGCTGTAGAAGACTTCGATCCCCATAAGGCCGTCTGCCTTCAGGGAGGAGACCAGGGCTTCCAGCCTGTCATTTCCCATATGATAAAGGGGCGGGTGAGCCAGAATGGGAACGCCGCCCGCCTTTAAGATCAGTTCCACTGCCTGGGAGGGCGTTACCTTTTCCCTGGGAACAAAGTATTTCGTGTGGTCGCCGAGGTATCTGGCGAAGGCGTCCTGCCGGCTTTTCACATACCCGTGGGCCAACAGGTAGGAGGCGTAATGCGCTCTGGTGATGACCGCTTCGGGATACATGTGAAGCAGCTTATCATACGTGATATCGATGCCTGCGCCCTGCAGATTTTCACACATTTTCATATTGCGGCTGACGCGGGAGTCCACGAAACCGCAGAGCGCATCCTGAAACGCCTTTTCCCCATAGGAGATATAAAGCCCTACAATGTGCACATCCTGTTTGTGGTATTTTGTGGAAAACTCAATTCCCGGCACTACTTCCACGGAAGGAAGACCACGCTTTTTCAGATCAGAGGCATGGGCCAGCGCCTCGTCCAGGCCCTCTATGCTGTCATGATCTGTGATAGCCACGGCAGCCAGATTTTTCTCTATGGCATAGTCCACCAGTTCCGTAGGCGTGTAGCTGCCATCCGATTTGCAGGTGTGGGTGTGCAGGTCGATAGCTCTCATCTTTTTCCTCCTAGTCGTCCTCTTCCTGACTGGCGGTGCTTGTGTAGACGGTACGTTTTCTCGCCATCTCATCGCTTTCCAGATACTCGTCGTAGGTGGTGATCTTGTCAATCAGAGTGCCGTCCGGCAGGATTTCCATGATGCGGTTGGCTGTGGTCTGAACAACCTGGTGATCGTGGCAGGAAAAAATCTCCACACCTTTGAACTTCTTCATGCCTTCGTTCAGTGCGGTGATCGCCTCCATGTCAAGGTGGTTCGTCGGCTCATCAAAGAGCAGGCAGTTGGCGCCGCTGATCATCATTTTGGAGAGGAGACACCGCACCTTCTCTCCGCCGGAGAGCACCTTCACCTTCTTTACGCCGTCCTCGCCCGCAAAGAGCATACGTCCAAGGAAGCCGCGCACATAGGTCACGTCCTTCACGGAAGAGTAGCCCATGAGCCAGTCGGTGATGGTGTAATCGTTGTCGAATTCTGCCGTGTTATCCTTCGGGAAATAGGCCTGGGAGGTGGTGACGCCCCACTTGTAAGTGCCTTCGTCCGGCTCCATCTCCCCGGTCAGAATCTGGAGCAGGGTGGTCTTTGCCAGCTCGTTGCCGCCCACAAGGGCGATTTTGTCGTCATGGCCCACGATAAAGGAGAGATTGTCCAGTACCTTTTCGCCGTTTATGGTTTTGCTTAAGCCCTCCACGGTGAGCACTTCGTTGCCGATCTCACGCTCGGGCCGGAAATCAATGTAAGGATATTTACGGCTGGAAGGACGGATGTCGTCCAGCTCAATCTTTTCAAGGGCGCGCTTCCTGGATGTCGCCTGCTTGGATTTACTTGCGTTGGCGGAGAAGCGGGAGATAAATTCCTGCAGCTCCTTGATCTGTTCCTCTTTCTTTTTGTTGGCTTCCTTGCGCTGCTTGACGATCAACTGGCTGGACTCGTACCAGAAATCGTAGTTGCCTGCATAGAGCTGGATTTTTCCATAGTCGATATCAGCCGTGTGGGTGCAGACTTTATTGAGGAAGTAACGGTCGTGGGAAACCACGATCACGGTGTTTTCAAAGTTAATCAGAAATTCCTCCAGCCATGCGATGGCGTCCAGATCCAGATGGTTGGTAGGCTCGTCCAGGAGAAGGATATCCGGGTTGCCAAAAAGCGCCTTTGCCAGAAGTACTTTGACTTTTTCATTACCGTTTAAATTTGCCATCTGGCTGTAGTGCAGCTCCGTTCCGACACCAAGACCGTTTAGAAGCATGGCGGCATTGGACTCTGCGTCCCAGCCGTCCATCTCTGCAAATTCCGCTTCCAGTTCGCTTGCACGGATACCGTCCTCATCGGAGAAATCCTCCTTGGCGTAGATGGCGTCCTTCTCCTTCATGATCTGATAGAGACGCTCATTGCCCATGATGACCGTATCCATAACGGAGTAAGCGTCGTATTTAAAGTGATCCTGCTCCAGAACGGAGAGACGCTGGCCGGGAGTGATGGAAACATCGCCGTTCGTGGTCTCCAGCACACCTGAGAGAATCTTTAAAAAGGTGGACTTGCCCGCGCCGTTTGCGCCGATCAGTCCGTAGCAGTTGCCTTCGGTGAATTTGATGTTCACGTCCTCAAAGAGGGCCTTTTTTCCTACGCGTAAGGTTACGTTGTTTGCCTGTATCATGTGGAATCCTCATTTTTCTTAATTTTACTTGTTTCGGTTACTCATATCATTATACACAAAGAGCAGGTTTTTGCAATGAAAATCGGGGAATACGCACATTTTATCCAGTTCTATGACTTTTTGAAACTTTTCGCTTCTCTGATTCGTATTATTAATATAGAAGAAACGGGAACATACAGCACGATGGGGAGGAGCGGATTCTATGAGCGGATTTCTATTTACGCCGATGACGCGGTTTTATGCGGAGGCTCTGGCATATATGAAACATGCGGGCGGTAAGACGGCGGGAAGTGCGGCGGACAGACCGGCAGACGCAGCGGGAACAAACGGGGCAGCAGATACGAACGGAATGTCCGGCAGCTTTGCGGGAACCGTGCTGGATCAGCTTGCCAGAAAAGAGCAGGAGGCGGGGAACTTCTCCGGCTCATATGCGGCGGGCAGCATACCGCAGGCGGGATACCGTGATGAGCAGGCGGTGCAGGCTATGTCCATGGATCAGTATAAGATGTATATCTATCAGAAGATATCGGCACTGCCCACCAGCGCAACCCAGAAGTGGGACGCCGTGTCCGTCCAGATTTCTGAGGAGGGGTTTGCGGCCATGAAGGCCGATCCGGCTTATGAGAAGTGGGTGCTCGATACGCTGCGGCAGGATTTTGCCTTTACCAATCCGTGGAGCGCCTATGCGGGAGGCAGTTACCGGGTACACTTTTTCGGGGCGACGAGGGAGGAGTACCGGGGAGAAAGTTTCCAGATGGGATTTAGAAACGGCGGAAAGCATACGGATTCTGCGAAGAAAAAGAAGCAGAAAAGCTTCTGGGAGAAGCGGGCCGAGCGGCATAAAATGTACATGGATCTGGCTACGAAGGCATACTATAAACGGGAGAACGAGCGGGAATACCAGCAGAAGATTGCTCTTGGCAGGAAAGAAGTGAGCAGCGCACTGCTGCGGCAGCAGGCGATAGAGCGCGTCACAGGCGAGAAAGTGGAGCTTGGCGTGAACCCCGATGTGCTGTCGGAAGCGGCCACGGAGCTTGCACAGAATTATGTGTTTTTCAAGATACCGAGCGCGCTGACCAACCCCAGGCCGAAAGCGGGGAAGTGATTCGCGCAGGTGTGGAGAAAGCGGTTTGCGAAGTAGCCTTTGCTGCTGCGCTTTAGAAGTTCTTTTCACGCTTCTCACACGATGGCAGCATGACCGTGAACACGCTTCCGCCGCCGGGGCGGCCGGTGACATTCAGCGTACCGTGGTGGAGTTTCACGATTTCAGAGGCGATAGACAGACCAAGCCCGAAGTGCCCTTTGGCGCTTCGGGATTTTTCTGCCCGGTAAAAGCGGTCGAAAATCTTTTTCCTGTCCTTGGGAGGAATCCCGATGCCGGTATCGGAGACGGTCAGATAAAAGCGGCTCTTTTTGTGGAGGAGGGACAGGTCAATACGTCCGCCTTCCGGGGTGTAGCTGACCGCGTTGTGAAGCAGGATGGAGAGAAGCTGTATGATACGTTCCGCGTCCGCCGTACAAAGGGGCAGAGAGTCTTCCGGCAGGGTAACGGTGAGGGACAGCTTTTTTTCGGCGGCTAACGGTTCAAAGGCTTCGTAAGTGTTGATGACCAGCGTGTCCAGCTCCACGGGAGCCGGGCGGAAGGAGAAGCGCTGGGAGTCGGAGGCGCTCAAAGTGAGCATGTCGTTGACTAAAGAAGTTAAAATATCACCTTCCTGTTTTATGGTGTCGAGAAAGCGGGACTGCTTTTCCGTATCTGCGTCCCGGCAGCATTCAGCGGCGGAGAGAATTACGGCAAGAGGGGTGCGCAGCTCGTGGGAGGCGGCAGCCACAAACTCCGTCTGCTTCCTGCGGCTTTCAATCACAGGCTGAAGCAGTTTCCCGGTAAAGAAAAAGGAAAAAAGGGATAAGAGTATAATGGCGGCGATATCAATCAGAAAGAAGCGCACTCTCTGTTTGGTGATCTGCTCCCGGAGAAAATCCTGAGGGGAGAGAACCAGAAGCTGCAGGGAGGACGTGCCCCGCTTCAGTTCAATGACACTGATATAAAATTCCTGTTCTGTTCCGGCGGGTTGAAAAGAAAATTCCACATGCCAGGTATTGTAGGGACTGTCGCCGCCTTCCTCCAAAGAGCCGGATTCATAGTGGGACGCATAGTATTCCAGGCAGGCATCGAGGAGATTGCGGATTTCTGAGGAGTCTGATAAATTGGTGAGCCTGTTGTAGAGAAAGGGGATGCCGTTGTCCAGGGCATAAAAAGTATAGCCGCCCCGGGCTTCCATTTTGGAAAGCCATTCCATAGAGATCACGGACTGCTGCTCTAAGCTGGTGGAAATGGTACTGATATCATTCTGGAAAGAGCGGAACTGGTTTTCGTACAGTTCCTTTTCGGAGAGGTACAGATAGAGCAGGGACATCACGATCAGGATCGCGGTGGTAATGCCGGCGCAGAGCGCCGTGAGATACAGGTGTACTTTTCGAAACATGTCTGGTCCCCATTTCTATGTTACTTTACTGTGATTCCGCTATGGCGTAGCCCACGCCGCGGACGGTTTTCAGACACAGGCGGCTGCCGACCGCTTTCAGGCGTCTGCGAAGGAAATGGATATAGTTGTCCAGATTGCCCTCTTCCACATCGCTGTCGGGTCCCCAGACTTTTAGCAGCAGATGATTTCTGGACAGGGTGGAGCCGCCGCTTTTCATAAAAGCTTCCAGAAGCGAGGCCTCCCGCTTTGATAGTGTACAGTGCCCGGAAGGACCGTCGAGCCGGTTTTCTGCGGGCAGCCAGGAGATGTCTGAAAGGGTGAGCGTCTCCTCAGCAACAATGCGGTGTGGTCTTCTGGCCACACAGCGGATTCTGGCTAAAAGTTCCTCTATGGCAAAGGGTTTGACCAGATAATCGTCCGCGCCAAGATCCAGTCCTTCCACCTTGTCGGAGAGAGTTCCCAGAGCGGTAATCAGGATCACAGGCGTGGAGATGCTCTTTTTGCGCAGGGAGGCAAGCACATCCGTGCCTTCCATACAGGGCAGCATGCGGTCTAAAAGAATGACGTCATAAATATTTTGTTCCCCGTAGAAGAGGGCGTCCTCCCCGTCAAAACAGGCGTCCACGATAAATCCTGCCTGTGTCAGCCCGTAAACAAGTGTCTCATTCAGTTTTTCATCATCTTCTGCAAGCAATATACGCATGATTTGTCCCACCTTCTACCAGTATTCTATCACATAATTCTTTAAAAAATCTCTAAGCTCTTTTCTTTTTAACAATTAAATTGTATAATCATTCTGGGAGGAGAGGCAGTGAAAGCATACACGGATAAGTCGAAATTTACAATTAGCTTTAATGAGCATACGCTGCCCGTTATAGAGCAGATCTCAGAGGGCATGCCCGGCGGCTTTTTTATTTACCATGCGGACGGGGATGAGGAACTGATCTATATAAATGACGCCATGCTGCGGATTTTTGGCTGTGATACCAGGGAGGAGTTTCGGGAACTGACCGGTTACACCTTCAGAGGAATTGTACACCCGGAGGACATCGACAAGGTTGAGGCAAGCATCCGGTCCCAGATCGCGGACAGCAGGGAGGATCTGGATTATGTGGAGTATCGGATTATCCGTAAGGACGGCACGGTGCGCTGGGTGGAGGATTACGGACATGTGGTGCATACCGATACTTACGGGGATCTCTTCTATGTATTCATAGAGGATGCCACAGAGCGGATGAACAGGCGGATGGCAGAAATTGAGCGGGTGAACGAGGCGCTTTATACGGCGCATCTGCGGGAGGATTATTTTAAGAAGGCGATTCTCTACAATGCGGTTTCTTTTGTGGAGATTAACCTTACAAGGGATGAGTTTATTTCAGCCTCCGTATTGAATGAGGAAGGGCAGGTACAGAACCTCTTCACATATATGGGAATCACTCCCTTTGAAAAATATTCTGATTTTACCCGGTTCTGGGCAGATTTTACGGAGACAAGGGAACTGGAGGAGTATCGAAGTTTTTTCGATATCGAAAGGCTGATCCGCTGCTATGAGAACGGGGAGCGGGAGCAGATTTATGACAGCTGGGTGACGGATATGTACGGCAGGAAGCGGCTGAGCCATTATCTGTTTTTTCTGGAGAAAAACGAACATACGGGGGATGTGATTGCGCTCTCCGTATCCAGGGACATAACGGAACAGATCGAGCGGCAGTCACTTTTAAAATCTGCGCTGCGGCAGGCGGAGATCGAGCGTCTTGCCAGAAATACCTTTTTTGCAAACATGTCCCATGATATCAGAACCCCGCTGAACGCCATTATCGGGTACGCGGAACTTTTAAAAGGCTGTGTCGGCGATCCGGGAAAAGTGGGTGAATGCATAGAGAAAATCCATCTATCAGGGGAGGAGTTATTGGCAGTCTTTGACGAGTTTTTGAAAGATAACCTGAATGAGCCGGCAAGGGCAGAGCTTACGGAGAGGGAATACCATCTGGGAGAGCTGCTTAGGGAAGTGGAGAAAAGTGCGGAGAGGCCGATCAAGGCGAAAAATATTAATTTTTTAATAGATAAGTCGCAAATCACCCACTTGACAGTGGAGGTTGACTACATAAGGCTGCGGGAAATCTTAAACCAGCTTTTGGACAATGCCATTAAATATACACAGGCCAGGGGAACGGTGAGCCTGACGGCAATGGAAAGTGCGAGTGACATCAAAGGGCGGGGAATGTACCGCTTCATAATCAAAGACAACGGCTGCGGGATTCCGGAGGATCGGCTTGAGGAGATCTTTTATCCTGCCAGACAGGAAAAAAGTGCAGTCTATAATGGTATGCCTGGAGCAGGACTTGCGGTAGTGAGAAGCTATGCCGAGACGATGGGCGGTGATATCCGTGTGGAGAGCCGGGTGGGAGAGGGCAGTGTTTTTACATTGAGTCTTCCCATCAAATATCCTGTGACGGCATCTTTTATGGAACATGAAAGCGCGGCAGCTGACAGCCAGGAGGCGGCGGGAAAGAAAAACCGCATTCTTCTGGTGGAAGACAACGGCATCAACAGGGAAATCGAGGAAGAGCTTCTCAAAAATATGGGTTACCGGGTAGAGACGGCATGTGACGGCGTGAGCGCCTATGAGATGCTGAAAAGTGCCAAACCGGGGCAATATGCGCTGGTACTGATGGATATACAGATGCCCGGTATGGACGGGTATGAGACGGCCCGGGCCATTCGGAGACTGGAACAGACGGCGGTTTCCAGCATACCGATTATAGCGCTCTCCTCAGATGCCATGGAGGAGGACCGACGGAAATCCCTGAGGGCGGGAATGGACGAACATATGTCAAAGCCTTTTGACATTGATTCATTGCAGGAACTGATTGACAGGATTCTAAAAGAGAAAGAGTATAAATAAGAGGGCAGAGGCAGCCCGATATGCTTTGGAGGGAATATATAAATATGCGTGGAAAGAAAGTATTACAGTTGTTTGCAGTTTCCGTTCCGCTGGTTTTGATTGTGTTTCTTCTATTCAATTCCTACACGGTACAGAATAAAGAAAGAATTGCGGAACAGAATAAAAATTACGCGGAGGATGCGATGCGCCAGAAAGCCAAGCAGGTGGTTGGCGAACTGGAAAACGGGGTGCGTATTATAAACGCCTATGCCTATTTCTTCAACGATTCTCTGACAGACGATTCTATTCCGACGCAGACGCTTGCGGAAATAGAGAGAAATTCTGTGTTTGATACCATACGGTTTACGGATGCGGAAGGAATAACCCATTTTTCTGACGGCAGAACGGTCAATTCGGCGGATCGGGATTATTACACGCGTGGGATGCAGGGAGAGAGCGGCATCTCTGTTCTCTTTGACGAGCGTCTGACCGATGAGGAGACGCGACTTGTCTTTTTTGCACCGGTGCGGATGAACGGAAAGATTGTCGGCATTGTCCGGGGATCCTATCTGGCGGAGCAGTATATGAAGGAGATTCTCCGAACCACCTATTTCGGAGAGCCATCGACTACCTGGCTGTGTATGCCGGACGGCAGGGTGATAGCCAGCTCTGACGATCAGGATTACGGCGAGGAAAATCTGATCGATATTCTGGTAAGCACGGGCGAGATCGACCAGAATACGGCGGAGGCGGCAAAGGCTGTTTTTGAAAACGGCGGGGAAGGCGCTTTTATCTGCGGGGAGAACAGTAAGGCGGACAATCTGTGCGTGACTTATATTACGGACAGTGATTACGTTATGGTGCAGCTCTTTCCGCCAAGCGTGACCCAGAAAATGATAAAGGGTGCGAACGCGGCGGGCGTCCGTCTTGAGATGGCGCTGCTCATTTTATTTGTTATTTACTTCACGCTCGCAATTGTACAGGCGGCTAAGCAGAGGAAAAAGCTGGAGGTGGAAAACAGCCAGATCAATTATGTGCTGCAGGGATTAAACACATTGTTTGCTTCCAGATATCTGACGGTAGATTTAGAGACAGGGGTCTATGCCTATACTGCAGACGTAAATCTGCAGGATAATCAGATGGTGAGAGAGGGAGATTATGCCAATGTGCTGGAAAACCACAGCAAGGAGATTATCGGGGAGGAAGCGCAGGAGGAATTCCGGCAGACCCTCAAAGTGGATTCCATCATAGACAATCTGACCGGGCAGGATACCTTTACTTATGAATGTCATGTGATGCGGGACGGCAAGGAGGAGTGGGAGCAGTTGATTACCGTCTGCCTGGAACGGCACGAAGAAAAAGCGAGCAAAATTCTTTATGTCCGTCAGAATATTACGGAGATGAAGATGCGGGAGCTGAGAGGGGAAGAGGAGATGAACGTGATGAACCGCAAGGAGCGGCAGTACAGAATCGCGATCACCTCCAACGCATTCAGCACCTTCGAACTGAATCTGACCCAGAATCTGATTGAGCAGGATGTGACGTGTGTGGAGGATGATGAGACCGTTTCTCTTCTCGCGAAGGTCGGGCTGCAGGCGCCGTGCAGCGCATCGGAATATTTTGAAAAATGGAAACAGTTCGTTCTCAAAGAATCTATGGAGGACTATACCAATACAGTGGATGTGGATTACCTGAAGAGCTGCTTCGAACAGGGAGAGGCGGAAGTCGAGGTGGACTACTGGAGCAAGGTGGATGACGAGAAAGACAGGATGTGTGTACGCCAGTCCTTTATTATGACAAGGGACGATATGACCAATGACCTGATTGCGATGGTTGTCTCCAAGGATATTACAGATCAGGTAATCAAACAGAAGGAACAGACGGAGGCGCTGCAGGATGCCCTGATGCATGCAAGACAGGCCAATGAGGCGAAGACTACGTTCCTCTCGAATATGAGCCATGACATCCGCACACCCATGAACGCCATTATCGGTTTTGCGACGATCGCGGCGAGCCGTATTGACAATAAGGATCAGGTGAGAGAATGCCTGCAGAAGGTACTCTCTTCCAGTAACCATCTGCTCAGCCTGATTAACGATATTCTTGACATGAGCCGCATCGAGAGCGGTAAGATGCAGATCCATGAGCAGGAGTGCAACATTTCCGAACTGATGCACAATCTGGTCAATATCATACAGCCGCAGGTGAAAGCGAAGCAGCTGGAGCTTTTCATAGATACCTTCGAGGTGGTAAACGAGGATGTGATTACCGATCCGCTCAAGCTGAACCAGATTTTCATCAATCTGATGAGCAATGCAGTGAAGTACACGCCGGCCGGAGGCATGATTTCCTTCCGAATCATGCAGCACACCACGTTCAAGCACGGGTACGGCGATTATGTTTTCATCATCAAGGATAACGGTATCGGCATGTCGGAAGAATTTGTGAAGCATGTGTTCGAGCCTTTTGAGAGAGAGACAACGACCACAAGAAGCGGTATCCAGGGCACAGGACTTGGCATGGCCATCACCAAGAATATTGTGGAGATGATGAACGGTACGGTGACGGTTGAGAGCGAGGTGGGTAAAGGCAGTACCTTTACTGTAAATCTTACCCTGAAACTGCAGGATGTGGAAAAGAATGCGGAGCAGATCAAAGAGCTGGAAGGCCTGCGTGCACTTGTGGTGGATGATGACTTAAACGTCTGCGACAGCGTAAGCAAGATGCTGAAAACGATTGGCCTGCGTGCAGAATGGACGACATCCGGCCGTGAGGCAGTGTACCGTGCCAAAGTCGCGCGGGATGACGGGGATTCCTATCATACTTATATTATTGACTGGCAGATGCCCGAGACAAGCGGTATCGAGACCGCGAGAAAGATTCGGAGCGCGGTCGGTGAGGAGTCGCCGATCATCATCCTGACAGCCTATGACTGGACGGATATTGAGGAGGAGGCGAAGACGGCGGGCGTTACGGCCTTCTGTGCAAAACCGCTGTTCATGTCTGACTTGAAGTCTGCGCTTCTTTCGGCAAACAGTATGGACGTCAAGGATGAGGCTGTGGGGGCGGCATGGCAGCAGATTGACTTCAGCGGCAAGCGCGTCCTTCTTGTGGAGGATATCGAGATGAACCGCGAGATTGCGGAAGTGATATTGACAGAGAGCGGATTTGAAGTGGAATCTGCGCCTGACGGAACCGACGCAGTGGATATGGTGAAGCGGTCGGAAGAAAACTACTATGACGTGGTGCTGATGGATGTGCAGATGCCGATTATGAACGGTTATGAGGCGACCAGGACAATCCGATCCCTGCCGCGAAAGGATGTGAGGACGCTGCCGATCATTGCCATGACAGCGAATGCGCTGGAGGAGGATAAGGCGGCGGCATTAAAGAGCGGCATGAACGATCATATCGCCAAGCCTCTTGACATTGAGCTGTTTATTGAGGTTCTGAGCAAACATCTGAGCCGGCAGTGAAAACAATGTAAAATATGAAAAGATTAAAAAACTCTCCCGTACAGGGAGAGTTTTTGTGTTGGTAGAAATTTTGGAAATCCGCCAGGCGCAAGAAAACCTTAAGAAATTTTAGAGATACTTTAGAGGAAGGCCTGCTAAGATTGGGAAATGAAAAATGGCGGGTTACATAACGAAGAGAACGACAGCCCGCGGAAAGGATGTGTGCAGTATGAGAAACGAAAAAGGAATTGGAGTGGCGCTTGGGCTGGCGGTTATTCTGGGGCTGACGGGATGCGCAGGTACAGAGGAAGTATCAGCGGGAGTATATGAGGATGTTTCGGCAGAGACTGGAACAGAGACGGAGGCGGACGGGGAATCGAAGGACGTGAAGGAAGGGAATGACGGCACGGATACGACTGAGACGCAGGCGGGTGAGTGGAAGAGAGAGGAACTGGTTTCCGCGAAGGAGCCGGAGACAGAACATGCAGAAAAGGACGCCGGGGAATCGGAGGAGCCGGAGGAAGCAGGGCAGGCGGTTCTCGCTGCGGAAGGGACGCAATATCTTGGCGGCAAGGTACAGAGTCCGCAGACAGACGGCATGACGCTGGCCCAGACCACACTGATGAATGAAGATAATACGGTTACCATGCTGGATGAGAAGGATGCGGAAAAAATTCCCGTCAGGTTTACGGCCGATACAAAGGTGGAGCACTGGATCATTTCGGGAGGCGGCGCAGGGATTGACATGCGGGATGCCGATGTTTCGGATCTGGAGGAAGGTATGGGCGTGGAGCTGGAAGGATATTACGACGGCGATACCTTTGTGGCGACAAGGGTGATCATGGAAGAATATGTGTAGTTTTCGCTCCGGCATCAAAAACGGCAAAATAAATAGTGAATACTTTATGAAGACAGATTCAGAAATACTTAAAGATTCTTAGAGATTCTTTAGAGAAAAAACTGATAGAATAGGAGGATAATAAAATGACAGACATGTGGAAGAAAGAAGCAAGGATTGGAAAAAGAAGCAGGGGGATGGCGGCTGCAGCCTGTCTCCTGCTGGCAGTTCTGACGGCAGCATGCGGGCAGGTGGAGGAGCCGGTGCCTGTACAGTTATCTTCGGGGGATATGGAGGAGCCGTATGAGGAAGACGGCGGCGCCGATGCAGAGGGAGCGGCGGATGCCAATAACGGACAGCAGGCAGCGGACACCGAAAATCAACCGGGAGAGGCTGCGGACGAGGAGAATGCATCTGCTTCGGAGGGCAAAGCGGATGAAAACGAGGGGGACGATTCGGAAGATAACGCCGCAGAGAAGGTGAGTGCGCAGTCTGCCGGAAGCGCAGAGCTGGAAGGGAATGTCCATAGCGTGAGCCAGGACAGCTTCGTGGTCAGCAGGACGGAAGAATGGTCCGAGGGAGGCGCTGATTTGGCAGCGGCTCCGGCGCCCGGGTACGAGGAGGAAGAGGATCTGATCACGGTACATGTGAGCCAGAACTGCGGCTGGCAGTATAAGACGGTTAAAAACGGCGGCGTTAACCCCGAAGACATTTCATCCAGAGAGGGTCTGGCTGATGAGCTGAAGGAGGGAATGGCCATTCATATGGAAGGAAGCTGGCAGGAAGACGGGAGCTTCCTTGCGGAAAGCATCGTGATGATGACGTTTATGTAGCACAGTAAATGGCTCTGAGATGGAGGATTAGTTCGTATGATGAGAAAATTTTTAGATAACGGCAGTCATAGAAAGCAAAAAAGAAAATACAGAAGCATGAGGAGCGTGTCAGCGGTTCTGCTTATGCTTGCCATGACAGCGGGGGTGCTTGACGGCTGTGGCGGCGGAACCCCAGCGGCTTCCACGGACGAGACGGGAGCGTCAAAAGCGGACGAAACAGGAAAGGACGATGTGCAGCAGGGATCGTCCGGGACAGACGCAGAAGAATCCGGGAAGGAACCGACGGCTATGGGGCGCTATGTGGAGACCGTGACGGATCTTCCAGAGAGTGTGTCCAGATCCTACAGCATCACGGCGCTCTCGGACGGGAGACTGCTGATTCTTGATGAGGGAGCGGGACAGCTTGTTTCCTCTGATGATGGCGCAAGTTGGGAGGAAGTTCCGATTCCGGGGATTGATAATATGAAAAAATTTACGGAGGAGAACTATATTTTCAGTATGGATGCCGCCCCGGACGGCACGGTAGCGGTGCTTTCTGTAAAGACTGGGGAGTATGAAGAGACAGGGACATTTGATCCCTCGCTCCATGTGGCCAGGCCGGATGGCACGGTGAAGACGCTCGATTCGCTGCCTGTGGGGCCGGACGACAATTATGTCTATCAGATTTTTTATTCCCCGGAGGGGGAACTTTTTGGCACGGTGACCGGCGGGGGCACGATTTACCGGGTGGACGTGGAGAGCGGGGCGCTGACGAAAGAGGTGACGGTGGAGTGGCGCCCGGATCTGGTCAAATGTCAGGGAGATGATATGTTTTTCCTCACTTCCAGAGACGGCATTTCCATCTATGACAGAGAGGAAGAAAAGTGGGTGGAAGACAGCGTCCTTGCCAGCTTCATGGAGGAAAACTATAAGGATGAATATTATGCCAATGACAGCTACTCCGTGTATATGCTGCCGGGGGAAGACGGTGTGATGTACTTGGCGGGCACGGGCGGACTGTACCGTCATGCGATCGGCGGCAGCGTGATGGAACAGATTATAGACGGCGCCCTCACCAGTTTCAGCAATCCATCCATGAATATGATCGGTGTCACTACATACGGGGAGAATGAGTTTGCGGTACTGTTTTCCGGCGGAAAAGCGGCACTTTACAAGTACGACCCCAATGTACCCACAGTGCCGGAAAATATGGTTTCGGTCTACTCACTGGAGGAGCAGGACACTGTGCGGCAGGCGATCGCCCAGTTCCAGACAGAAAACCCGGACACTTTTGTGAGGTATGAAGTGGGTGTCAGTGGTGTGGATGCAAAAGCGGCGGAGGATGCGATCAAGAAGTTAAATACGGAACTGATGACGGGCAAAGGGCCGGACGTGATCATTCTGGACGGACTTCCTGTGGAATCCTATGAGGAGAAGGGGATTCTGAAAGATCTGAAGCCCCACATTGACAGCCTGTCGGGGGATGCGGTGCTGCTTCCCAATATCGTGGAGGCGTTTGACAGCGAGGGAAGTGTGTACATGATGCCGGTTACTTTCCAGATCCCCATGATGATCGGCAGGCAGGATGAGATCGCGGACATTACGGACTTGCAGTCTATGGCAGACACCGTGGAGAAGATTAAAGCAGAGAAGCCGGAGGCGGAAATCTGCCGATTCTTTTCCGAGGAGGCGACGGTGCGCTGGCTTCTTCCCGTGGCGGCAACGGCCTTCATCGAGGAGTCGGGCAGCATTGACGGCGAAGCGCTCTCGGAATATCTGTCTGTGATGAAACAGATTTATACAACATCTCTGGAAGGAGTCCCGGATGATGTGAAGGAGTCCTATGGATGGCAGAGGGATTACTATAAGCAGGAGAAATACGCTTATGAGAATTTTAACAGCGTGGGACTGGATTGTGATGATTTTCTGCTCCAGGGCATGGAACTCAGCTTTGGCATGCTTAAAAATGTTTATAGCTATCAGAGCGGATTATCCATGAAATATTGTGAGGGTTTTGAGGACGTGGACATGAAATTTTTTGACGGTATGAGCGAGGGCGTCTTTGAGCCGTCGGTTCTGGTTGGTCTCTCATCCGTCTCCGAGCATCAGGAGGACGCGGAGCGGTTCTTTGACATCATTATGGGTACACAAGTGCAGAGCCTTCTCTATGACGGTTTCATGGTGAACCAGACCGCACTGAAAGAACAGCTCAGCAATCAGTGGAAGATTTTTAAGAACGGCGGCACAGATAAGGCATATGGGGAACCGAGCAGTTCCGTAGGAGGCAGTTATGCCGATGGCAGGGAGTTCCATATGGATATCTATATGCCGACGCAGGAGGAGTTTCAGAATCTTTATACGCTTTGCAGTCAGGTGAAGACGCCTTATGTGGCAGATGCCGTGGTGGAAAATGCGGTGATAGAGATCGGCGCGCAGTATCTGCAGGGTGTGCTGTCTGTAGACGAGGCGGTGCAGAAGATTAAGTCGCGGGTGGAATTGTATATGGCGGAATAATAGCGTGAGATGGAGAGTATGGAGGGCAATTCAGATGCAGGTGAACGGGATGAGACAGCAAAATGGCAGGAGGCGGGCGGCGGCTTTGTGGCTGGCGGGGGTGATGGCTTTGTCCCTCGCGGGATGCGGCGGCCCGGCCGGGGACGGGAAAGACGGGACTTCAGGCACAGGGAAGCCGGCTGAAGACAGCGTGGCAATGGGCCGGTATGTGGAGACCATGATGGATGTAGATACCGGGGAAATTCTGGATCTGAAAGAGCTTACGGATGGGAAGCTTGTCCTTTTGGAAAACGGTGCGGAAGGACGCTGGACGTCTGAGGATGGCGGCGCCACATGGCAGCCGGATATGGTGCCGGAATGGAACGAGTTTGTGATGGATTATTATATATTCGACATGAAGGCGTCCTCCGATGGAAGTATGGCTATTCTCTGCAAAAATTATGGTGTGATGATAGCAGAAGATGAAATCGGGGAGGAGGAAGAGCCGGCGGAGAGCGAAGAAGGCGAGGAGCCGGAAGCGGAGGAAGAGCCGTCGGAGAGCGAAGAGGGCGAGGAGCCGGAAGTAGAGGATGAGTCGTCGGAGAGTGATGAGGAAGCGGCAGAGACCGAAGAGCCGGAAGTAAAGGGAAACGGGGTCTGCGTCTGCATTGTTCCCCCGCAGGGCAGCGGAAAGTGGGTTGATGTGCCGACTGGGGAGTTTGACGTGGCGAAGTGTCTGAGCTTTTCGGAGGATGGCAGCAGGCTTTTTGTGGCGACGATGGATCAGAAGATTTACGAGATCGACATGGAAGCAGGGAGGGCAAAACTGTTTCTGACGGCGGATTTCACGCCGGATGTAATCTGTGTCTGGGAAAATTATATGGCGCTCAAGAATGAGCAGGAGGGCGTTGCCCTGTATCATCTGGACACGGGGGAGCAGATCGAGGACGATGTTATTACGGATTTTGTGAAGGAAAACTGTACGATGAACCAGCTTGTTGCGCAGTCTACTTACAGCATTTTTCCGGCTGAGGAGGCGGGCATCTATCTTGTGTGCGGCAAGGGGGTATATCGTCATGTAATTGGCGGCACCGTCATGGAACAGGTGATCAATGGCGGCTTGACCAGTTTCAGCGATCCCACGAAGCATGTGGCGAAGATGATAAGAACGGCGGAGGAAGGGTTCCTGGCGGCTTTTTCCGAGGGAAAAATATCATCCTTTGTATATGATCCGAATATCAGCACGGTGCCGCTGCAGACGCTCACGGCCTACAGCCTGACGGAAAACGATATTTTGCGGCAGGCGATCATCCGCTATCAGGGAAATCACCCGGATGTCTATGTGGAATACAAGATTGGCATGGACGAGGAAAGCGGCGCCACCAGAGAGGATGCGGTAAAGAAGCTGAATACGGAAATTATGGCGGGCAAAGGGCCGGATTTCCTGCTTCTGGACGGCCTTCCGGCAAATTCCTATGTGGA
This sequence comes from uncultured Lachnospiraceae bacterium, assembly GCA_965114645.1. Taxonomy (GTDB): domain Bacteria; phylum Bacillota; class Clostridia; order Lachnospirales; family Lachnospiraceae; genus UBA3282. Next base: position 179,246 of record CBCOZL010000002.1, read on the forward strand.
GAAAGGCGTGCTGGCTGATCTGACGCCGTACCTTGCAAAGATTGAGGAGAACGAAAAACTCCTCGCAAACATTAAGGAGAGCTTTACCGAGGACGGAAAAATCCGTATGATCCCGGCGGCGGTGACGCTGTCCCTGTACATGACGGATAAGGAAAATATGACAGGGGTGTCAGACCTTTCCACGCTGGCGGATATGATAGAAAAGCTCAGAAGTGAACATCCGGGAGAGGGGATTATGGAGACTTACAGCGAGGAGATGCTGCTGGATGCGCTGATGCCGGTGTCCGCGCCGCTGTGGTTTACGGAGAAGGGGCAGCTCAATGAGGCAGAGATGTCCAACTATCTGGAGCAGACGAAAAGGATTTACAGCGCCTGCATGGAAGGACTGCCGGAGGATATTTTGCGTAAATATCTGGAGAGAAGTCAGAAATGGGTTTACAGCAGCCACGAGTTCAGCGCTTACAATGACCTGCAGGGCGGCGCGACACAGATTGTGGCAGGCCATGAAAAGGTGACGCTGGGCGAACTGAAGAACGCTTACAATTATGCCTTTGTACAGTCGGTGAAACAGCCGCAAAACGGGGAAAACGGCACGAACTGTCAGCTGGCGCCGCTGCCCGGAAGCGTGAAGGATGCCTATAAGCCGATGGCGCTGATGGGAATCAATGCGGCTTCTTCCCAGACAGAGCAGGCGGCCGGGCTTTTGCAGGAAGTGCTCTCCGAAAAGACACAGAGTCTGATCTATCCCATAGGCTTTCCGATCAATGAGGCCGGTTTGCAGACCTATCTGGACAGCCTGGGAGGGATGCTCACCGGGAATGAGGCAAATCCGGGAGAGCCTTTCAGCGGCTATGCGCTTTCGGAAGATGACGGCACGATGATTTCTCTGGGAATCTATGTGCCCACAAAGCAGGAAACGAAGGAGTTGTATGACATGCTTTCCTCTGTCAGCACGCCTTATCTGTCCGATGCGGTGGTGGAGGACGTGGTGCGGGAAGTGGGAAAATGGTATTTGGAGGACAAATGCAGCCTGGAGGAGGCGGTGCAGCTTGTGCAGGAGAAAATTGCCATTTATATGTCGGAATAGTATAATGAAGTGGAAAATAATAGAATAATGTCAAATACTATACTATAATGGGAGAGTTTGGACGGCGTGTATGGAATAAAAAGAGGAATAACTGGTTTACATAAAGAAAGAACGCCGCAAACAGCAGGCGGAGGAAAACGGGGATGGAGAAGGAGAATGGCTTTCTTTCTCTTTCTCCTGCCAAGCCTTGCCGGGGTGACGCTCTTTGTTCTGCTGCCTTTTTTAGATGTGGTGAAACGGTCGTTCCAGACAGCGGTTACGGGAGAGTTTACCGGCGTAAAAAATTACGGCGTCATCTTTCAGAACCAGGCCTTTATGCTGGCGGTGAAAAATACCGCGCGTTTTACGGTGGTCTGTATCCCTCTTCTGGTGCTGGCAGGCCTTTTGGTGGCGTTTACACTGAGCCGGTTTCAAAATGCCTCGCTGATCAAGTCGGTGTATCTGTTTCCGTTGGCCATGCCGACGGCGACCATCGTTCTCGTCTGGAAAATGGTCTTTTACAGACAGGGGTTCCTGAACCTGTTTCTCACAAAGATCGGGGAGTTTACAGGTCTGTGGGAGAATGTGACGATGGATTATCTGGGGACGGGCGCTTCCTTCTGGGTGCTGGTGGCCAGTTATCTGTGGAAAAACACAGGCTACACGGTGGTGCTCTGGCTGGCGGGAATTTTGTCCATACCCAATGAGTTTATCGAGGCGGCCAGGGTGGACGGGGCGGGAAGATGGAAGTGCATCCGCTATATCATCCTGCCGAATCTGAAAGGCAGCTTTTACACGATTGTGATTTTGTCCTTCCTCAATTCCTTCAAGATTTACAGGGAGGCTTATCTGGTGGCAGGGTCTTATCCGCAGGAGGATATTTACCTGCTGCAGCATCTGTTCAACAACTGGTTCGTCAATCTGGAGTTTGACAAGATGGCGGCTGCGGCAGTCTGCGTGGGAGCGGTGCTTTTTGTGGCGATTATGGCGCTGCAGCGGATCTGGGACCGTGCGGAGTGAACGGGGCGGAAGCGGCTTCGGGCATTGGCAGTGCGGTGAAAATAGAGTGTTGTCTGTTAAAACGGGGATAAAATATGTTGCAAGTGAAGAGAAAAATTGGCGGGGCGGTCAGCAAATATCTGGCGGCAGGCGCACTGCTTGTGCCGGCCGTTCTGATCTGCTTTCCCGTATTTTTGATATTGACTGGATCAGTCATGGATGGCCTGGAAATGAAAGCGTATCTGGCGCCTGTGTTCGGGGACGGGGAGGGCTATATCCGCTGGAAAGTGATGCCGGATTATCCCACTTTCGAGCACTACGGGCGGCTTCTGTTTATGACGCCTTCCTTCTTCGTCCTGTTCTGGAATTCCGTGAAACTGGTGCTCTGCATTCTGGCGGGACAGCTCCTGGTGGGCGTTCCTGCGGCATGGGCTTTTGCGGCCTACTCCGTGCGGGGGAGCAGGCCGCTGTTTGCCCTCTATGTGGTGTTGATGCTTCTGCCCTTTCAGGTGACCATGCTGTCCAGCTATCTGGTGCTTGACCGGCTGACCTTGATGAATACCCATGCGGCGATCATTCTGCCGGCGGTGTTTTCCACTCTGCCGATCTTTCTGTCTTATGGCGGCTTCCGGGCAATTCCGCCGCAGCTGTTTGAGGCGGCCAGAATCGACGGGGCAGGGGAACTGCGGATATTTCTGACAATGGGGATTCCTTTGGGGAAAAGCGGGATATTGTCTGCCATAGTGTTAGGGTTTTTGGAATATTGGAATCTGATGGAACAGCCGCTGGCCTTTCTGGAAGAGAAAGCGCTGTGGCCGCTGTCCTTATATCTGCCGGAGATTTCATGGCTGCAGGCTGGATTTGCGCTCTGCGCCTCCTTTGTCACTTTGATTCCGGCGGCCTTTGTGTTTGTTCTGGGACAGGATTATCTGGAGCAGGGAATTGTGTATTCGGGTTTAAAAGAATAGCGTGAAAAGTGCTTCGCAAATCACTTTCACGCAGGAGAATGCCTGAAATACGGCATTCTCCGCGCGTTTTAAAGATAGAGGGAATGTGAGGAGGATGGAATCATGGATAAGCGGAGGAAGAGAATTGTAGCGGGGCTGGCGGTTTTTATGGCTTTTATGTGGCTGTGTACGCTGGTGTCAAAAAGCATATATACTTCAAAGCTGCCAATGGTTTCGACAACACGGACGGACTCCAAATATATTGAGCATATCGTGGAGGCGGAGGGCATCGTTGAGGCAGGGGCCAAACTGCCGGTGACGGCGCTGAGCGGACTGCGGGTGAAGGAACTTGCGGTGCATGCCGGGGATAAAGTGGAAGAGGGAGATCTGCTGTTTACGGTGGATCTGGAAGATATGGAGCAGATCATGGAGGAACAGGAGCTGGCAGCGGCAAAAGTACAGCTTGAGATTGATGCCATCGCCCACAATAAAGAGCTGGCGCAAAGCCAGAGGGAACTGGAGGAAGCCAGGGCCAGGGAGGATTATGACGCCCTTGCAAGGTATCAGGATACGCTGGTGGGCAGGGCGGCCGAGGGTGTGGCCCAGGCCGAGGATGCGCTGGAAGAACTGCAGGCCCAGAACAGAGAGCATGAGGGCGACTGGAAAAAGGAAAATGGAGAGTCGAAGACCGAGGAGGAGATGGAGGCGGAACAGCAGGCCAGGGAACAGGAGGAGGAGCGGCTGAAGCAGGAGCTGCAGGCCGCCGCCTACGCGGAGGCGGACGCCAAGTGGAACCGGGACAATACCATAAAGGATGCGGGCCGCAAGGTGGAGGACATTCTGCAGGAGGACAACGTCGATGCCACCCTGGCAGTCTATCGGACGGAGCTGGCGGCGATACAGGAAAAGCTTGCATCATACAAGGCCATTCAGGAGCAGGAAGGGAAAATCGAAAGCTCCATGAGCGGGATGGTGACGGACGTCTATGTGCAGACAGGCGGCCGGGTGCCGGATACCGCCTCTTTTCTCCTTGCAGACGACGAGGTGCCCTGTCAGTTCCGTGTGCCTCTCACCAAGGAACAGAAAAGTTATGTAAACTTAAACGACGATGTGAAACTGCAGCTGGACGGGAGCAAAAGGATGGATGCCACGGTGGATTATATCGAGGAAAACGAGAATATGCCGGGCAGCTATACGGCTCTTTTGAGGCTGCCTGAGGAGACAGGAATGCCCGGTCTTTCCGGGAAGATGACCTGTTCCAAGGTGGGCGATAAGTATCCCGTCTGTGTTTCCCTTTTGGCGCTGCATGCGGAGCACGACAGGAATTTTGTGTATGTGGTGAACGAGCGGGAGGGGATTCTCGGCACGGAATATTATGTGGAGGAGATCACCGTCAGCGTCGTTGACAAGAACGACAAGTTTGCGGCAATAGAGGGAGCGGTGAACGACGAGAGCCGGATCATAGAATCCTCCACGAAGGAGATTAAGAAGGGGGATGTGGTAAGACTGTCGGACGGGTGATGCGGGATAAGCTGGGAAGCGATGAAAGCAGGGGAAAATTATAGACAAAAGATATTGAAAAGTGGCGGGCATGGTTGTAGAATGGTTTCGGATATTAGAAACTTTGCAAAAAAGGACGGACAATCCGATGATTCTGGCGGCTATCAAAATCACACTGAGCAGTATTGGGGCGCTTGCCGTTTTATATTTTCTGGCGATTATGCCGCGCATGATAAAAAGGCCGGATACCTCGCTTTTTAAAAAGGTGTATTTTGCCCACAGGGGACTTCACGACAATACGGGGGATGCGCCGGAAAATTCTCTGGCGGCTTTCAGGAGGGCGGTGGAGGCCGGATTTGGCATGGAGCTCGATGTGCAGGTGAGCAGCGATGGCGTGCCGGTTATTTTCCATGACTTTAATCTGGAGAGAATCTGCGGCGCATCGGGCAAGGTCGTGAATTACACTTATGACCAGCTGCAGGCTTATACCCTCTGTCAGTCTGACGAGCGTATTCCCAGACTGTCCGATCTGCTTGAGATGGTGGACGGCCGGGTGCCCCTGATCGTGGAGATCAAGGCGGAGACGGCGGATGTATCCTGCTGCAGGGCCATAGACCGGCTGCTGCGCGCTTATCATGGGCCGTACTGTATCGAATCTTTTAATCCTATGGTGCTCTGGTGGTTCCGCCTGAACCGCAGGGACGTGGTGCGGGGACAGCTCTCCTCAAATTTCCGCAGGGAGGGAGAATACTGGAATATTCTCTATTTTGCCATGACGCACCTTCTGTTCAATTTTCTGACCAAGCCGGATTTTATTGCCTACAACCATAAATTCAGCGAGGAGCCGGGAAGAAGGATATGCAGGCATCTCTACAGACACCCCGCGGCGGCATGGACGGTCCGCAGCGAACAGGATCTGGAGGCGCTTCAGGGGGAGTATGATGTGTTTATTTTTGACAGCTTTCTTCCGAACAGAGCCAGCCGCTTATAACTTTTTGGATCTGTTCGAAAATACGGCGGCGCTTTCGCACGCTAATCTGACAAATATTTTGTAATATTTGTCTTTCTTTTTGTGAAATTTTTCAAAAAACCAGTGTTAAAATTGCAAATATATGGTAAAATAGATGCTAGCCGAGAGGCTTTAATTTTAATGGAATGGAGGATAGCAAATAAAATGGCGAAATGGGTATATTTATTTGAAGAAGGAAACGCGGACATGCGTAATCTTCTGGGTGGCAAAGGAGCCAATCTTGCAGAGATGACGAATCTGGGGCTGCCGATTCCGCAGGGCTTTACCGTGACGACGGAGGCTTGTACAGACTACTATAATAATGGCAGACAGATATCGGATGAGATCACGGAGCAGATCTTTACCGCGCTTGCAGGATTGGAGGAGAAACAGGGGAAGAAGTTTGGCGATACCGAGAATCCCCTTCTTGTGTCGGTGCGTTCGGGTGCGAGGGCATCTATGCCTGGTATGATGGATACCATTCTGAATCTTGGCCTGACGGATGTAGCAGTGGAAGGTTTTGCGGCAAAAACCGGGAACCCCAGGTTTGCCTATGATTCCTACCGCAGATTTATCCAGATGTTCTCCGATGTTGTTATGGAGATACCCAAATCTTATTTTGAGAGAATCTTAGACGAAATCAAAGAGTCCAAGGGCGTTAAGTTTGACACGGATCTGACCGCCGAGGACATGAAAGAGATCATCGTCCGTTTCAAGAATATTTATAAAGAGAACAAAGGCGAAGAGTTCCCGCAGGATCCCAAGGTACAGCTTATGGAGGCCGTAAAGGCGGTGTTCCGCTCCTGGGATAACGAGAGAGCGATTGTATACAGACGTATGAACGATATTCCTGGCGACTGGGGCACGGCGGTGAACGTGCAGGCGATGGTATTCGGTAATATGGGTGACACTTCAGGCACAGGCGTTGCCTTTACCAGAAATCCCTCCACGGGCGCCAAGGGCATTTACGGTGAGTATCTGATCAATGCCCAGGGTGAGGACGTGGTGGCAGGCATCCGCACGCCGCAGCCCATCACCAGACTGGAACAGGATCTGCCCGAGTGCTATAAGCAGTTTATGGAGATTGCGAACCGCCTTGAGGAGCATTACCGCGACATGCAGGATATGGAGTTTACCATTGAGGAGGGCAAGCTGTTCTTCTTACAGACAAGAAACGGCAAGCGTACCGCGCCCGCAGCTCTGCAGATTGCCTGCGATCTGGTGGACGAGGGCAAGATCACGCCCGAGGAGGCAGTGCTGCGCATCGAAGCGAAATCTCTGGATCAGCTCTTACATCCGACCTTTGATCCCGATGCTTTGAAGGCAGGCCAGGTAATCGGACAGGCGCTTCCCGCGTCTCCCGGCGCTGCGGCAGGTAAGGTATACTTTACCGCGAATGAGGCGAAAGAAGCCCATGAGAAGGGCGAGAGAGTGGTACTGGTACGCCTGGAGACCTCTCCTGAGGATATCGAGGGTATGCATGCGGCAGAAGGCATTCTGACCGTGCGCGGCGGCATGACCTCCCACGCGGCTGTTGTGGCCCGCGGTATGGGAACAGCCTGCGTATCGGGCTGTGGAGAAATTGCCATCAACGAGGAGGACAAAGTATTTGAACTTGGCGGCGAGGTGTTCCATGAGGGCGATTATATTTCCCTGGACGGCTCCACCGGTAAGATTTATAAAGGCGACATTAAGACTGTGGAAGCTTCCGTCAGCGGAAACTTCGGCCGCATTATGGAGTGGGCGGATAAGTACCGCAGACTTCAGGTGCGCACCAACGCGGACACCCCGGCTGATGCGGCAAATGCCGTGAAGTACGGTGCGGAAGGCATCGGCCTCTGCCGTACCGAGCATATGTTCTTCGATCCCGACAGGATTCCGAAGATCAGACAGATGATTCTGGCGAGAACCCAGGAGCAGAGGGAGAAAGCGCTCAATGCTCTGATCCCGTTCCAGAAGGGTGACTTTAAGGCGCTGTACGAGGTGATGGAAGGCAGACCTGTGACCATCCGTTTCCTGGATCCCCCGTTACATGAGTTCGTGCCTACAGAGCAGGCGGACATCGACGATCTGGCGGTTGAGATGATGATGACGGCGGAAGAGGTGCAGGAGATCTGCGATTCCCTCCACGAGTTTAACCCCATGATGGGACATAGAGGCTGCCGTCTGGCGGTTACCTATCCCGAAATCGCAAGAATGCAGACCAGAGCCGTGATGGAGGCTGCGATTGAGGTGAAGAATGAGAAGGGATATGATGTCGTACCCGAGATTATGATTCCCTTAGTAGGCGAGAAGAGAGAGCTTAAGTTTGTCAAGGATGTGGTTGTGGAAGTGGCTGAGGCCGTGAAGAAAGAGAAAAATTCCGACATCCAGTACCACATTGGCACCATGATCGAGATTCCCCGTGCGGCTCTTCTGGCAAACGAGATCGCTGAGGAGGCGGAGTTCTTCTCCTTCGGTACCAACGATCTGACCCAGATGACCTTCGGCTTCTCCCGCGATGATGCTGGCAAGTTCTTGGGTGATTACTATAAGAATAAGATTTATGAGTCCGATCCCTTCGCGAGACTGGATCAGAGCGGCGTGGGACAGCTCGTACAGATGGCAGCGGAGAAGGGACGCACAACCAGGCCGGAAATCAAGCTGGGTATCTGCGGCGAGCACGGCGGCGATCCGTCCTCCGTGGAGTTCTGCCATAAGGTGGGACTGACCTATGTTTCCTGCTCCCCGTTCCGTGTGCCGATTGCCCGGCTCGCAGCTGCGCAGGCGGCAATTTCGGAGAAGAAGTAATTTATGTTTTTTGTCGTAGGGCACGGAAATTTATTCTAAAAAGAGGCAAACTAAATTGGCTACGACATAGAAAAATAAGACCTTGCATCGAAAGATGCGGGGTCTTATTTTTGTCAACATAAGGATGACTGGCGAAGCCGGACATCCGTTGTTTGCGGACTTATCCTTTCCCTTGCATAAACACTGGGTTTGTAGGAACGTTCTGCACAGGATCACCATGGAGTAGGGGCAGCCAGGGCGAAAGCCCGACAGGATAAAACAAATTGCCTTTTTATGCCCTTTATAGAAAAAATTTCCGTGCCCTACGACATGGTGATATTTGTTTATGATGTTTTTGGGAAAATGATACAGGTTTGGAAGCCTTGTAAATGCTGGATATTTGGCTTTTTGATTTCCCCAAAAAGCAATCCCCAATTCCCCAAAAGTGGTATGATTTCATTTTTGGGAGCTGTTGACATAAGGATGCTCGCGGAGCGCGGCATCCATTGTCGGGGAAATTGGCAGGATGTTCCCGGATGGGAGGTTTTGCAGGAATGATGAAGTAAAGGAGATCAGATGCAATGTTCTGTTGGATGGACTTGAAATTATACTTTTTGCATACAATATTATTTGCTATAATTAAAAAATGGAAATATATAAACACCACTTTACAACTTTTGGATTAAGCCATTTCTCCGAAACATAGATATTCCA
>CBCOZL010000003.1:0-187156 GCA_965114645.1 uncultured Lachnospiraceae bacterium
GAAGTCTGCGCTCATGCCAGCATGGCGCTTCCTTCGGAAGCCTTCTGACTCTGCTTAATCGCGCAAAAAAACCGCCTCAAGCAATAGATGCTTGAGACGGTAATAAACATAGGTTATTATCGCGGTACCACTCAAATTGATACAGGAAGTATGACTCCCCGATCCGCTTTTTCCATATACAATCATATATGCCGCCTTGGTAACGGGCGCGGTTCCCGCCGGGGATTACTTTGTCGGTATGTACTGACATTTCCACCCGGCCTCGAAAGTCCATTCGGTATAAGTGCCATGCCGTCTTTCACCAGCCGACGGCTCTCTGTAATGGGTAACCCATACTTACTACTCTTTCTCAAAGGTTTCAGATATGTGCTTTTGCAATTAATTTATTACACAATAATACTTTTGTGACAGATTGTCAAATATTTTTTTATCATTTTCAATTCGCGGAAAAGCGAGACGCAGAAAAAGGAAAGTGGTGGAAACCGGTTTAAGGTAACAGAAAGGTTGCGTTAAGAGAAAGTATATGCAGATGTTGTAAGATACATGTGGGAAAATAAATGGGAGGTGTGACAATGGAAAACAGGAAAGTGGAAAAGAAAAGGGCGGTGACAGAGCTGGCCGTATGCGTTGGGGTGATGGCGGCGCTTACTATTTTGATGGCTGTATTTGGCGCCGGATACGGACTTTTGGCTGGTGTACTGGCTTATTGGATTCCCTGTGCGGTACTGCTCTTTTATGTCCTTAAAGTAGAAAAACAGTCGTTATCTTACTTGGGACTGAAATTTGTTTGTGCGAGGCATATCTGGGAAGGGATTGGGCTGGGAATCTGTATGTTTATCGTACAGCAGATACCGCTTTTGCTTATGAAAATGGATTATTCGGTCTACGCGATGGCGCCGGATCCCGTGTATATGGTGGTGATGCTGCTGTACTGCTTTGTGTGCGTGGGATTCGCGGAAGAACTCATATTCCGCGGTTTTTTGCTGAAAAAGACGCAGGATATTTTCTCTCAAAGATGGATTTGTGTGGCGATAAATATCCTTCTTTTTTATCTGATTCACTGGTTTACCATGCAGCATACCTTTGGAGAATTTTACAATCTTGCGACGAATGTGGTGATTTTATGCATCTATCTTTACCGCAAAAAGGAAGGGACGATTGTGCCTCTGGTGATTGCTCATGGTTTCTATGATGTGCTGACGTCGGTGGGGCTGCCGGTTTTTGCTTATTTGTTGAAATAGATTTTGATTAGGGTATAATTTAAAAAAGACAAATTACCATCCCGGCAGGAGTCATTTCCTTACCGGGATTTTTTATATGCGCAGGAAAAGTTATGTAAACTAAATAGACAAAGTATACCACAAACCGAGCAATCCATACCAACCCTATACCACCAAAAAGACTTTTTAAGTACAATACACTCACGCAGAGCTGCAGTTATATTTCTACTGTGGCATAAAGCAATACAAAAGTTAAGTTGCGGGAGGGATTAAGTATGGATCAGAAGCGTGCAGGGCTAAGAGCAGTAGGGAGAAGAAGATATTTGCGCATATGGGCGGCAATACTCAGCTTTTGTGTGCTGCTAACGGCGCTCCCGTCTCCTTCGGCGACGCTCACTGTCTTTGCGGCGTCAGAAGAGACGGATATCTCGCCGGATGATGGAAAAATACCGGGGGGGGGGGTAAACGATAACGTCGAAGCGACACCTTCTAAAGAGCGGGAAGAAAGCGAAGAATCGCAGGAGACAGATGAAACAACTGTGCCGGACAAAGATGTAGACGGCACAGTGGAGGAAGGCGGCGCAGGGGAAGGCACGTCCCCCAAAGAGGAGGAAGAAAGCGAAGAATCGCAGGAGACAGACGAAACAACTGTGCCGGACAAAGATGTAGACGGCACCGGGGAGGAAGGCGGCGCAGGGGAAAGTACGTCCCCCGAAGGGGAGGACGAAGAAACGGCAGACGCCTGGCAAGAGGAAAACGTTGCAGACGCTTTGGTGCGGGATTTGCTTACGCGGATCGACGCCCTGCCGGACGCGGAGGAATACCTGGCCGCAGAGCCGGATGTGGAAGATGAGGATGCCTGCGCCGCATGGGAAGAAAAGCTGTATGAATGTGCGGAGGAAGCCCTTTCCATCATGGAGGAATACGAGACGCTGACCGAAGAACAGCAGGCGTTCATTTCTGAGGAAGCATTGGCGAAGCTGACGGCATGGACGGAGATTGCAGAGATAGCGGGAGAAAGCGCGCAGGTCATGGCGGCGGCACCTCATTCCCATGACGGCATTTCTTTCGATACCCCGCTGCCTGAAAATGCAGGCAGTGTGCCACTGGTGAGCGGAAACTATTATCTGGATGGGGATTTTGATTTGGCAAGCGGCGGCAATACAGACAGCTATATCAAAATCTTATCCGATGCGGAAGTAAACCTCTGCCTTAACGGACATACGCTTCACGGTCCGGGGTACTTCCCGGCTCTTTCTTTGTACGGTACGCTGAACGTCTATGATTGCCAAGACGTCGGGGTATTGAGCGGTGACAGAGCCGATGGGAAAAAGAATAATGCTGCTATTGCTGCTGCAGCGAAAGCGAATCCGCCGATTTTCAATCTCTATAGTGGTAAGATTACAGGCAGTTCTACCTGTGTAATTTCATGGGGGGCAGGTACATGCAATCTATACGGCGGTAAAGTTGAAGGCGGGAATAATCATACAATTAGCAACTACGGAACAGTCATCATTAGCGGTGACACTGTGGTGAGCGGTGGAATGGGTTACTTCCAATGTGTGGTTAAGAACGAAAGCGCGGATGCTGTTCTGACTATGAAGGACAACGCGAGCCTTTCTTCCAGCGTAGGAGTCGGTGTGGACAACGCAGGCACGGTCAATCTGGAGGACGGAACTATTACCAGCACAAAAGCGGATGGCAGTGGCATAGAGAATCTCGCTTCTGTAAATATCACGGGCGGTGAGGTTAACGGGGATAGGTACGGCATCTATATGTATAATACTGACTCCACCTTAAACCTGTCCGGCAGCCCGGCAGTCTCTGGTAAAACGGCGGCTTTGTATCTTCGCACCAGCAGCGGTGCCACACTGGACAATGTCAAAGTGGACGCAATCGGCTATACCGGCGGTACGCTGACGGTAAAGGAATATTACTATAGTACTGCAAGTCATCTACCCGGCGAAGCCGGTTCCTATGCCATCAAGACAGGCGAGGGGAACAAAGATAAATTTACATTGACCGACAGCGAATGGTGGTATTCGTACAAAGACGGCGGACTATACTTGGACAACCACATCCACAGCTATACTTATACCGCAGAAGGCGCGGTCATTACCGAGAGCTGCACCTGCGGACATGAGGAAACGGCAACGCTTTCCCTGCGGGGAGATGTAGACCTGACGTACACCGGGAGTGCAATCAAGCCAGCCACCATTACCTATAGCAGCGGTTGGGTGGGAACCGGCGCGAATAAGCCGAATGATACGAATATCCAGTATCGTGATAACACAGATTCAGGATCCGCCAAGGCAGAGCTGACCATTTCGGGGGAAAAGGCAATCCTTGACTTTACTATTTGGTCAAAAACCCTGACTGACGATATGGTAACCATAGCTCCCGGCCCGCACGATTACACGGGAAATGCGGTTACGCCTGTCATAACGGTTGCGGACGGCAGCAGGGTATTGACAGACGGCACGGACTATACAGTCAGCTATGCGGATAACGTGAATCCGGGGACTGCCAGGGTTGAGGTTACGGGAAAGGGCAATTATACAGGAACTGTCAATCAGACTTTTACGATAGAATGCAGGGAGCTTCCATCCGGCAAAGACCTAACGGATTATGTCGATATTTCCCCGTCTCCGAATGCGGACGGCTGGTATTCATCAGACATTACGCTGACGCCGAAGGATGGCGGCAGCGTGGGAGAGACGCCCGCAAGTATAGGAGACCGTGTTGTCATTTCAGAGGAGACAGGGGAGGACGGCGAAAGAAAGACCATCTATATCAAGGACAGCGCAGGGAATATTTATCAGACAGAGTTTCCCTATAAGATGGATAAAACGCAGCCGGTCATAGACCTTTCTCAGATGACTGTGGAAAACGGCACAAAGGATTTGTGGAACTGGATCATCGGAAAAAAGAGCATGCGTATCAAAATACCGGCAGGGGACATTACCGACGCGCCTTCCGGCATAGAGGAAGTGACTTACGAGACGGCGCCTGACAGCGGCACGGGACAGAGCGGAACGCTCCTTGTAAAAGGCGGGTATTATGAGATTGCCCTAAATGCGGAATTTAACGGGACGATCCGATTGGCTGCCAAGGACAAGGCGGGCAATACCACGCAGGTCAGCCTGACGGCGGCCGGCGGAAAGGTCATAGCGGAGGACTATGCGCCGATCGTTAACATTACATTGCCGGATACCCCGCAGCCGAATGCGGATGGCTGGTACAGTGAGGCCTTTGACATCGCTGTGACCGTGACGGATGATCAGGACAGCGGAAATCATATCACTTCCGGCGGCATTGCCGCAATCAGGTGGAAGGACGGGGAAAGCGGCCCGGAGCAGACGATAGCGGGACTGCCCGGAACCGTGCCGGTATACAGCAAACCATTTACGATACCTGTAGACACGGACGGTACCCATACATACTATGTGCAGGCGACAGACAATGCGGGAAATGAGAGCGGGTGGCAGACGGTTACAGTCCGACTTGACACAGGCAGCCCGGAGTTTAGCGGAGACGTAAGCGTCACAAACCGCACGCAGGAAGGAGCGGATATTACCTTTACTCCGTCCGAGGGCGGAAAGGCATACTGGATCGTGTCTGATACCGGCACAGCGCCGGATGCGCAGGAAGTCGTGGCGGGCGCACAGGGCGGCGCAGAAAAAGGCGGTGTCAGAGACGTTACGGGCAGTACGCCGGATACCTTTACCGTCACAGGGCTTACTCCCGGGGAGAAGCATACGGTCTATGTGGTGCTGGAAGATGCCGCAGGCAACCTGTCCGTGGTAAAGGAAGTGACGTTTACCACCCTGCAGAAAGCGCCGGAGATTACGCTTCGTGACCTTGACATAGATTATGAGAAAGAAACCATAAAACTGCCAGACAGTTTCGGGGATGCAGAGGTTTACACAAATCCAGACGACCCGGAGGGAAGTATGATACAGCCGGAAGCGGACGGTTCCCTGCCGGTGGAACCGGGCACGCCTGTTTATATACGCTATCCCGAAAAGACGGAGAACGGGGAGACAACCCCGGCAAGCGGCGGTGCAAAAATTGACATTCCGGGCAGACCCGCCGCGCCCGCGCCCAAAAAGACAGCAATGACCGACACGACCGTGACGGTGACGGATCCGGCAGCAGGGGAAGAATATATCCTTGTGGAAAAAGGGAGCCTGCCGGAAGGTGCAGACCCCGACTGGGACAACGCGGACAAGGTAAATGAGACAGGGGTATTTACGGGACTTGACCCCAATAAGGAGTATGAGCTGCATGTAAGGAAGAAAGCGACGAAGGATCATTTTGCCTCCGAGTCGGCAAAGACGGAAGTGCGGACTTACGTGACAATAGAAGAATCGAATGTTACAGGCGAAGGCGCAGGGCAGACCGGGAATACCGCGCTTACGCCGGATGCACCCGACGAGGATGGCGGCACAGTGACTTTTACGGGAACTTACGGGGAAGAATATACCCCAGTCATCAAAGTGGACGGAAAAGAGATTGTACCCGGAGAGGGTACGCCCGGTTCGGAAATGATATGGGATGGGAACAGTGGAGAGTGGGAGTATATTTATGAGATACCGGGCGGCGCATCAAATGTACAGATTACCGTGGAGTTCAGGAAGCGTGCCGTTACCGGGATTGCGGCAGCGCCGGACGGCCTGGCAATCTATGCGGATGATGCTGCAAACGGGAGTATGGAAGCGCTTACCGCATACTTGAAAGACCACTGTAACGTACAGACAGTCTATGACAACCAGACAAAGGAAATCGTGCAGGAGGCGGTGTCCTTTGTCACCGCAGACAGTTTTGTACAAAAGGGCGCGACATATCATTATACGGTTTCCGCCGGGGGAAGGACATGTACAGCCGCCCTGACGGTACAGCCGTTGACCGCATCCGTACAGAACCCGGACACCCTCACGAAAAAACGAAAGAGCGGCGGCTACACGGCGCAGGAAGTGGGTGGATGGCTTCCCGCACAGGTCACAGTGACCTACACAGGGACAGACTATACGACGAGGACGGAAACGCGGGCGGTCACATGGGACACAAGCTCTGTGGGAGAGAATTTTGGCGGTGTGCCTGGTGAAAAAACGGTGGACGGAACCGTGGAACTGCCCGCATGGGCAACGGGACAGGACGCTGCCAGCATTGTGATTCGGTTTGAGGATAGGAAACCTTCGTCCAGCGGCGGAAACAATAACGGCAGCGATAATAACGGCAGCGATAATGACGGCGGCGATAATGACGGCGGCGATGAAAACAGTGGGGAAGGCAGCAACGGCAGCAGTGGCGGAAGCGAAGGCGGCAGCGGCGGAGCGATACCGGGGAACAGAAAAAATCCCGGCAGACCGGCAGTCACACCGCCATCGGCGGCAGCCGCGCCGCCCACAGATGCAGCGCGGATAAACCTTTCCAAAGAGTCACAGCCGACCCAGCGGACGGACACGCCGGACAGCCGGCAGGAGGATGAGAACGGACAGGGAAACGCAACAGCGCCGCAGACGACAGGAAACCTGTCCGAAGCAGAGAAAGAACAGCCGGGGCAGGATGAAGAGCGGGCAGAACTTTCGTCCGCAGATGACGGAACGATTGAAATATCCGGCGGGGTTATAGAGGAACAGGCAGGATCAGATCAAGCGTCAAAATGCGCGCTCTGCCATCTCTGCCCGACTTTCCTTGGCGTCTGTTATTTTGTCTGGCTGATTCTGCTTGCAGCGGCAGTGATTGCGGCATTTGTGGTGATTGTGGTTCTGAAACGGAAAAAAGAGACGGCCGAATCAGATAAGAGTAAGGAATAATCAAATGGTAACCGGGGGCGTAAGTCTGTGACAGATGGCTTATGCCCCTTTTTTTATATAATAGGAAGTTGCGATAGTGTAAAACATTCAAGGAGAATGCGAAGCATTCTCTGAATCGAGCGTGCCGACGCTCGATTTTTTATGCACATGTCTTTGAAAGTTGTTTATGCGGATATTCGTAGAACCGCCGTTTTGTGGATAAAGCTGCGGAACCGCAGGAAAGTAATTTCCTTGCCGGGTTTTTTGCTGTGTGGTAATATGGATATTCGGAGGAAAACCCAATGATTACTGTGGAGCATGTATGCAAATCCTATAAAATTGCAAAGAGAAACGCGGGATTCGGCGAGGCTTTTAAGGCGCTGTTTCGCCGGGAGTATGAGGTGATCCATGCGCTTTCCGACGTTTCCTTTCAGATCCGCGACGGGGAGATGGTGGGCTATATCGGGCCAAACGGCGCGGGAAAAAGCTCCACCATCAAAATTTTGAGCGGTATTCTGACGCCGGATAGCGGCACTGTGATGGTGGATGGCAGAATCCCGCACAAAAACCGAATGGAACATGTGAAGGGAATCGGCGTTGTGTTCGGGCAGCGGTCGCAGCTCTGGTGGGATGTCCCTGTGATCGATTCCTTTGAGTTGTTAAAAGATATTTATTCGATTCCAAAAGCAGCTTACCGTAACAATCTGGAAGAACTGACGGAGCTGCTGAATCTGACGGAGCTGCTGCGCTCCCCCGTAAGGCAGCTGTCTTTGGGGCAGAGGATGCGGTGTGAGATTGCGGCTTCCCTGCTTCACAGCCCGCGCATTTTATTTTTGGATGAGCCTACCATCGGACTGGATGCGGTTTCCAAAATCGCCGTCCGGGAATTTATAAAAAAACAGAACGAACTGCATAAAACGACGGTGATTCTGACGACGCACGATATGCAGGATATAGAGGCGCTGTCTCAGCGAATCATTCTGATCGGAAAAGGAAAGATTTTGCTGGACGGGACGCTGGAGGATATTAAGAGGGGCGATGCGGGCATTGACGAGACGGTGGCCAGGCTTTACCAGGCCTATGACATAGAGTAGCGTGAGAAATGAATGGAGATGATGATGCACAAATATTTATCCTTTTTTCGGTTGAGCTTTATGCAGGGCTTACAGTACCGCACCGCCGCACTGGCCGGAATGGTGACGCAGTTTGCGTGGGGATTCCTGGAGATTATGGTATTTCAGGCATTTTTTCAGGCGCAAGCCGAGGCATTTCCCATGACCATTTCCGCGACGGCTTCCTACATTTGGATGCAGCAGGCGTTTCTTGCATTGTTCGCCACATGGATGATGGATCATGATATCTTTGATGCAATAGCAAGGGGTAATATTTCCTATTCGCTGTGCAGGCCGATTAGAATTTATAATATGTGGTTTTCCCAGAGCGCGGCGGCCAGGGTTTCCCGCGCGGTGCTGCGGTGTTTCCCCATCTTGATTGTAGCAGCCTTCCTTCCGAAGCCTTACGGGATAACAAAACCGGCGTCGGCATGGCATTTCGGATTATTTCTGATTACATTGATACTGGGACTGCTGGTGACGGTGGCCTTTTCCATGTTTGTGTATGTGTCCACTTTTTTTACACTCTCGCCGCAGGGGGTGCGGATTGTATTTACCTCAATGGCCGATTTTTTTGCGGGCGCAATCATTCCCCTGCCGTTTTTTCCGCCAAAGTGGCAGAGGGTTTTGGAGCTTTTGCCGTTTGCATCCATGCAGAATGTGCCTCTGCGGATTTACAGCGGCAGCATGACAGGTGCGGAGACGGAGCGGGCGGTTGTTTTGCAGATAATCTGGCTGGCTGTGCTGGTCCTGCTGGGGAGTGGTCTGTGCCGGGCGGCGGAAAAGAAAGCGACGATACAGGGAGGATAAGGCGATGCTGTTAAAACGGAAAGGCGCCGTCAGGCTGTACGGGCATTATTTGTCGATCAATGTAAGAAGCGCGATGCAGTATAAGACTTCCTTTTTTCTGACGGCCCTGGGGCAGTTTCTGGTGTCCTTTAACGTGTTTCTCGGGATTTATTTTATGTTCCGGCGGTTTCAGTCGGTGGGCGGGTTCACCTACAGCGAGGTGCTGCTCTGTTTTTCCGTGGTGCTTCTGGAATTTTCCCTGGCGGAGATGCTTGCCAGAGGGTTCGATCTTTTCCCGGAAATGGTGCGCATTGGCAGTTTTGATCAGGTGCTGGTACGCCCCAGGAATGAGATATTGCAGGTGCTGGGAAGCAAGTTTGAGCTGACGAGAATCGGCAGGATGCTGCAGGCGGTGGTCATGTTCTGTTACGGGGTGTCCCGATGCGGCGTGGAGTGGAATTTTCTTAAGATTACAGCAGTTATTTTTATGCTGATTGGGGGATGCGCCGTTTTCTCAGGGCTGTTTCTGATTCGTGCCGCGCTGTGCTTTTTTACACTGGAGGGACTGGAGTTTATGAACATCCTCACGGACGGGGCGAGGGAGTACGGGAAATACCCGGTCAGCATCTACGGGAAGAAGACGCTGCTTGTGACAACCTTTCTCATCCCCTATGCGCTGATACAATATTATCCGCTTTTATATATTCTGGACAGGGACAGCAGCCTGTTTTTGATCTTTGTCCCGCTGCTGGCGGTCTGGTTTTTGCTGCCGTCCTATGCGCTGTGGCGATTCGGTGTCAGTCATTACCAGTCGAGCGGGTCGTAACGGTATTTACATGTGACTAAAAGGTGCATTGGCTGGAACAGATCAAAAATATGGATTCATTTTGGAGGAGAAAATATGGCGGTCACGGACGAAAAGGACATACAGCAGTTAAAAAAGAGGCTGATTGAGCTGGCGGATAAGGCGTACAGTCGCAATATATACACGTACACGCCCTTTCTGGGGCTGGCAGAACAGCAGGCATACTACGCGGTGGAGCGGGAGGTTTCCTACGCGGGGGTCAGGATGGAGGGCGGTGCGCCGCTGTGCGAGAGAAAGATCATCCGCTTCGGTGATCCGGGCTACGAGGAAGCGTTTCCCATTGTGCGCATGGAGATTCTGCCAAGGACTCCTAAGTTTGCGGAGAATCTGACCCACCGGGATTTTCTCGGCGCGGTGATGAATCTGGGAATTGAGCGGGATGTGGTGGGTGATTTTTTCGTGAGAGAGAAGGGCGCCTTGCTTTTCTGCCATGAAAACATCGCGGATTATATTGCGGAAAATCTGGACAGGGTGAGGCATACGAATGTCGTCTGCAAGCGGGCGGAAGGGGAAACCGCGCTGGAACAGGCAGAGCTGGAACGGGTTTCGGTGACGGTGGCATCCCCAAGGGCCGACGGCGTGATTTCCAAGGTGTACAATTTATCCAGGGAAGAGAGCAGGGATTTATTTAATAACGGTCGTATTTTTATAAACGGCATACAGACGCAGAACCTTTCCTGTCAGTTGAAAGCGGAGGACGCTGTCACCGTGCGCGGATTCGGGAAATTTATTTTCTACGGCCAGACAGGCGTGAGCAGGAAAGGGAAGGAACGCGTGGAGGTCGGTGTTTTCGGGAAACTATAGATAAAAATATAGAAATAGAGTATAATGAATATTAATTTTACATGAGGTAGAGAGAGGAGCATAAATGAATTTAGAAAACTTACAGGCGTATACCGTTATTTCAAAACAGCGAATTGAGGAGCTTAAGTCGGACGGCTATCTTTTGAAACATAATAAAACAGGGGCGCGGGTGGCGCTTCTTTCCAATGATGATGAAAACAAGGTGTTCTATATCGGGTTCCGCACGCCGCCAAAGGACAGCACGGGGGTGGCGCATATCATCGAGCACACGGTGTTGTGCGGATCTGAGAAATACCCGGTCAAAGACCCTTTCATCGAGCTTGCCAAAGGGTCTTTAAACACGTTCTTAAATGCCATGACTTATCCCGATAAGACGGTTTATCCTGTGGCGAGCTGTAACAACAAGGATTTTAAGAATCTGATGGACGTGTATCTGGACGCAGCGCTTCATCCGAATATTTATCACGAGGAGAAAATTTTCAGGCAGGAGGGGTGGCACTACGAATTGGAGAGCGCGGACGATGAGCTGACGATCAACGGCGTGGTCTACAATGAAATGAAGGGGGCTTTTTCCTCCCCGGATGATGTGCTGTACCGGGAGATTATGAACTCCCTTTATCCCCATACCTCCTATGCGGTGGAGTCGGGGGGAGACCCGGACGTGATCCCGGAGCTCACTTACGAGGATTTTCTGGCTTTTCATCAGAAATATTATCATCCCTCCAACAGTTATATCTATCTCTATGGGGATATGGATATGGAGGAGCGGCTTGCCTATCTTGACAGGGAGTATCTGTCCAGATACGAGGCGCTTTCGGTGGATTCCGCTCCGGCCGCAGAGCCGCCGTTCCAGGAGATGGCGCTTGTGGAGAAGGAATACCCGATCATGGAGAGCGAGCCTGAGGAAGGGAACACCTATCTTTCCTACAATGTCTCTCTCGGAGAAAATCTGGATCGAAAGGTGAGCGTGGGATTTCAGGCGCTTGCGGACGCGGTGGTAGGCGCACCCGGCGCGCCTGTCAGAAAGGCGCTTCTGGATGCCGGAATCGGTACGGATATCAGCAGTTTTTACGAGGCGGACGTGAAACAGCCCTATTTTTCCATTGTGGCGAAAAATGCGGAGGGAGACCAGAGGGAAGCCTTCGTCAAGCTGATTGAACAGACCCTTCAGAGTCTTTTTGAGGACGGCGTGGAGAAGAAGGCGCTGAGAGCGGCTTTAAACCACGATGAGTTCAGATACCGGGAGGCGGATTACGGTTCCTACCCGAAGGGGCTGATGTACGGCCTGCAGATGTTTGAGACCTGGCTTTATGATGATAGGAAGCCTTTTGACTATCTGGAGCTGGACGAGACTTACAAAGCCCTGAAGGGGGAGGTTTCGACGGCTTACTATGAGGAGATGCTGAGGGATCTTCTGCTGGAAAACACCCACAAGAGCGTTGTGGTGGTGCGTCCTGTGAAAGGGCTTACAGGAAAACGGGATAAGGCGCTGGCGGCCCGCCTTGCGGCGAAGAAGGCGGCGATGACGCAGGAGGAGATTGCCGGAATTGTGGCGGAGACGAAGGCGCTTGCCGACTATCAGGAGGAGCCGGACAGGGAGGAGGATCTGAAAAAGATCCCGCTTCTTGCCAGGGAGGATATCGGGAAAAAGGCAAGACCTTACTGTAATGAGGAGCTTCGGGTGAACGATACGACGCTTCTGTACCACGAGATCTATACGAATGGCATCGGTTATCTGCGCTTTCTCTTTGATCTGAGGCAGGTGCCGGAGGAATTGTTCCCCTATGTGGGCCTTTTGCAGGTGATGCTCGGTCTGGTGGACACCGAAAAGCGTTCCTACAGTGAACTGTACCATGAGATTCATCTGCAGACCGGCGGGATTGCGCCGGCGGTAAACGTCTACACAAATGCGGATGACCTGTCTGATTATAAGCTGACCTTTGATCTGAAGGTAAAGACGCTGTATGAGAACCTTCCGAAAGCATTTGAGCTGGCGGCAGAGATATTGACTGAATCGGTCTATACAGACGCGAAACGGCTTTTTGAGCTGGTGGCCGAGAACCGCTCCGACAAACAGGCGCAGATGATGTCCGCAGGGCATTCCCTTGCGGCAGGACAGGCGTTATCTTATCTGTCGAAACAGGCTCATCTGATGGATCAGGTGAACGGTCTTTCGTTCTACCGTCTGCTGGAAGGGCTTGAGAAAGACTTTGAAGGGAAAAAGGAGGAACTTTCCGCCAACATGGAGCGGCTGGTGCACTATATTTTCCGGCCGGAGAATCTGATGGTGGATTACACGGCACAGCGGGAAGGGCTTGCGGGGATTGAGCCGCTGATCGAAGCGTTAAAGTCGAAGCTTCACAGGGGGCCGGTGGAAGGGAAACCGTATGTGCCGCAGCCCGTGAAGAAGAACGAGGGACTGATGAGCTCCGCCCAGATTCAGTATGTCTGCCGGGCAGGCAACTACGCGAACAAGGGATTTTCCTACACGGGAGCGCTCCGGGTTCTCAAGGTTTTGATGAGTTATGAGTATCTGTGGATGCAGGTGCGCGTCAAGGGCGGCGCCTACGGCTGCATGTGTCAGTTTGGGAAGACCGGGGAAAGCTATTTTGTCTCCTATCGTGATCCCAATCTGGAGAAGACAATTGAAACCTATGAGAAGGCGGCGGATTTCGTGGAAGCCTTTGAGGCTGACGAGCGCACCATGACACAGTATATCATAGGGGCGGTCAGTGCAATGGATATGCCGCTCACGCCGGCGGCGAGGGGAAATTATTCCCTGGCCGGTTATATGACGGGCTTTACCTTTGAGAGAGCCCAGCAGGAGCGCGATGAACTACTCTCCACTGACGCAGGGACGATCAGAAAACTGGCGGCGCATATCCGTGCTTTCATGGAGGATGACTGTCTGTGCGTAGTGGGAAATGAGGAGAAGATCAAGGAACAGAAGGACATCTTCGGCTCCGTGGAATATCTGACACATTAAAAAACGCATGATATTTTAAAAAGATGCAACTTTTTCTTTCCTGGAAAGGTATGTTATGTAGAGACCGTTGATCGGTAAGAAATGCTTAGCGGGAAAGGGAGGAAAAAATGATGAGTAGAAAAAGTGGGATGAGCGGGAACTTTGCAAACAGGAACAGGAGAGTCAGACTGCGGTTTGTGCCGGTGCTTTTAATGATAGCATATGTTATTTCTGCGTGCGGCGGATCTGTCTCCCCATATGAAGAAATAGCGGAGATTGCGCCGGCTGCCGCAGCGGAAGAATATGCTTACGATAGTGCGGCTTATGACGGCGGTGTGGTTTTAAGTAACGGCGCCAAGTCTGCTTCTTATGAGATGGCGGATGAGGCCGCGGCGGCGGAGGAGGCATATGTGCAGGAAGGCGGGGGACAGGGCGCAGTGGCTATGCCGGAGACCTCACGCAAGTTGATAAAAACTGTCAATATCCGTGCAGAGTCGGAGGACTTTGACACGCTTGTGCCTGCCCTGCAAAAGCAGGTAGAGGATCTTGGCGGTTACATAGAGAGTATTTCGGTCTATGATGTGAACAGCTATTATGTGGAAGAACAGAGGGTAAAACAGCGCTGCGCCAGTCTGACAGCCCGCGTGCCCAAGGAAAAGCTGGATGGTTTTCTTGCCCAGGTGGGAGAGCAGACCAATGTGACCAGCCGGTCCGAGAACGTGGAGGATGTCACCTTACAATATGTGGATCTGGAGAGCCACAAAAAGGTGCTTCGCACGGAGCAGGAGAGGCTGCTTGCGCTGATGGAGAAGGCGGAGAGCGTGGAGGACATCATCGCCATAGAGGGACGGCTTTCCGAGGTTCGCTATCAGCTGGAGAGTATGGAATCCCAGCTGCGCACCTATGACAATCAGATTGACTATAGTACGTTATACCTTACCATCGAGGAGGTCAGGAGTTATTCGGCGCCGGAGACAGCTACGGTATGGCAGCGGATTGAGAGCGGCTTTAAGAAAAGCCTGGCGGATATCGGCATCGGTATCCAGAACTTTGCCATCGGTCTGGTGATCGACATTCCCTATATTGTTGTGGGACTGGTTTCGATTGTGGTCATCATACTTATTCTGCGCTCTATGATCAAACGGTTTATCAGAAGCCGTTATGCGGGCAGAATGCGGGAGAGACACAGCAGACTGGCAAAGATGGTCCGGGAAGTCTGGAGCAGACACAGGGAGGAAAAAGCGTCCGAAAAGAATCAGCAGGCAGGCATAGAGCGGAAAACTGATGCAGAACAGGATGCAGACGGAGAGCAGAGAGAACAGGATGAATAAAATGACGAGTGATATTGATAATAACAGGGAAAAGGAACAGAAGACGGATATGGAAGAGGGAATGCAGAGCAGCGGACAGGACAATCAGAAGCTGAAATCCGGCTTTGTCACACTGATCGGCAGGCCGAATGTGGGAAAATCCACGCTGATGAACGCGTTGATCGGGCAGAAGATCGCCATTACATCAAAAAAACCGCAGACGACCAGAAACAGGATCAGGACCGTATACACCTGTGAGGAAGGACAGATCGTGTTTCTGGATACGCCGGGCATCCATAAGGCAAAGAATAAGCTGGGTGATTACATGGTGGATGCGGCAGAGCGGACGTTGTCCGAAGTGGATGTGATTCTCTGGCTGGTGGAGCCGTCAGACTACATAGGGGCGGGAGAGAAACATATCATCGAGGAGCTGAAGAAAACAAAAACGCCTGTTATTCTTGTGATTAACAAGATTGATACGGTGAAGAAGGAGATGCTTCTCACCTACATCGACGCTTACAGAAAAGAACTTGATTTCGCGGAGATTGTGCCGGTATCCGCGCTGAAAAAGGATGGGATGCAGATACTGATCGACTGCATTATGAAGTATCTGCCTTACGGGGAACCGTTTTATGATGAGGACACGGTGACGGACCAGCCGGTGCGGCAGATTGTGGCGGAACTGATCCGTGAGAAAGCGCTGCGGTGTCTGGAGGAGGAGATTCCCCACGGCATCGCCGTCACCATCGAGCAGATGAAATTTAAAAAGAAGCTTGTGGACATAGAGGCCACCATTGTCTGCGAGAAAGATTCCCACAAGGGAATTATCATCGGGAAACAGGGAGCGATGCTGAAAAAGATCGGTTCCCTGGCGCGCAGGGATATCGAGGAGCTGGTGGAAAACCAGGTGAATTTAAAGCTCTGGGTGCGGGTGAAAAAGGACTGGCGGGACAGCGACTATCTGCTCAAAAATTTTGGTTATAATCCCGGCGATACAGAATAGAATCATACAAATCTGCGAACCCTATGTGTTGTGAGTGATAAAGTATCAGGGGGCGTAAGATGAAGGGATCGAATTACTGGGAGCAGTTTATGGCGACAGGGAAAATCGAGGATTTTCTGGCCTATAAAGATGCGGCAAGACAAGAGGAGCGGGAAGGGACCGAGCAGTCAGAGGAGCGTTCTCATGCAGGGGATTACAGAGATTACGGGGATGGTTTTAAAGGCTGAACCGATGAACGATTTTGACAGAAGGGTTGTACTTTTGACAAAGGAGAGGGGAAAGATCTCAGCCTTCGCCAGGGGAGCCAGAAAACAGAACAGCAAGCTTCTGGCGGCAACCAACCCGTTCTGCTTTGGCACATTTAAGCTATATGAGGGAAGAACCTCCTACAATGTGATGGAGGCTGAGGTTACGAATTATTTTGAAGGACTTCGGGGAGATTATGAGGGCGCCTTTTACGGTATGTACTTTCTTGAAGTCATGGACTATTACACGAGAGAGAACAATGATGAGAAGGAGATGCTGAAGCTCCTTTACCAGTCCCTGCGTGCACTTATGCACGAGGGACTTTCCAATGCGCTGGTTCGGTACATATTTGAGATGAAGGCTATGGTGTTAAGCGGGGAGTTTCCCGGTATGCCCAGAGAGGGCGTGTGGGAGGAATCTACATGCTACGCGGTCAATTACATCGCAGAAAGCCCGGTGGAGAAACTTTACACCTTCACCGTGACGCCGCCGGTTCTTGCGCAGCTGAAAGAAATCGCCGATGATTACCGCTGCCGATATATTGACCGCCCGTTTAAAAGTCTTGAAATTGTGGAGAATATCTTGTATGATGATTTATGATTGAGCCGTGCGAATTTCTGCTGGCACTGACAGACGCAAGCTTGCTTTCGGATGCATGTGACGGCTGAAATTTATAGGGCGAAAGCCCGACATGAGCAAGTAGCAGCGAAGCAGCGGATTGCGAATGTGCACGGCGGAGTAGGAACAGACATAGAGGGAAAAATATGCGAAGGGTAGCAGGAATACTTGGACTGACAATACTGCTTCTGTGTCTTGCCGGATGCGGAGAGGGGCAGAAGCCGGAATTAAATACCTTGTCTTTCAGCAAAGACGGAGAGATCATGCACAGGATTGTCGGGAAGACGGATCAGGATTACTATCAGATCGAGTCGGCGGCTCTTGAGGAGTTTGCCGCTTCACGTGTGGAGGAATACTGTGCGGAGAACGGCGAAATGAAAGTGGCTCTGGAGGCTGTGGATGAAAAGGGCGGTAGCATTGTGATGGATTTCAAATATGCTTCGCCGGAGGATTACAGCGGATTCAACCATAGAGTGCTGTATGTGGGGACACTTGCCAGTGCGGCGGAAGCAGGATATGAACTGGAAGCCGTGCCTTTGGTCTCGATGGACGGAAAGGCTTCGGAAGTCGGGTATATTGAAGACTGGGATAAAAAGCAGATGTTTATTCTGGAGACGAAGAGCGGAGAAGAGATGCTTGTCAATCTGCCAGGAAAAACACTTTATGTAAACCAGAGCGCGCACAGCGGGCAGGAACTGACCCTTGTGGGGAAAAAGAGCGTAAAGATCAGTAATCAGGAGGCGGAGGGAACCACTTCGCTCTCCTATATCATTTACGAATAACAGCGTGAGAAGTGCTACTAAAGACGTCCTGCCATAGGACAGGACGCCAGGAAGCGCTAAGTCTCACACGGGAGAATGTCTGAAAAACGGCATTCTCCGTTCAAGGATGAGAAATCAGAATGGAGGAAACAGGCAGGATGGAAAAAACAATGGAAAAAATTGTAGCGTTATCGAAGGCGAGAGGATTTGTGTATCCCGGTTCTGAGATTTACGGCGGATTGGCGAATACATGGGATTTCGGCAATCTGGGCGTGGAGCTGAAAAATAACATAAAGAAGGCGTGGTGGCAGAAGTTTGTCATGGAGAGTCCCTACAACGTGGGCGTGGACTGTGCGATTCTGATGAATCCCCAGACATGGGTAGCCAGCGGTCATCTGGGCAGCTTTTCCGACCCTCTTATGGACTGTAAGGAGTGTCATGAGAGATTCCGCGCGGATAAGATCATTGAGGATTATGTGGCGGAGAACGGCATGACACTGGACTCCTCTGTGGACGGCTGGAGCCAGCAGGAGATGAAGGACTTTATCGAGGAACATAACATTCCCTGCCCCACTTGCGGCAAACATAATTTTACCGATATCAGACAGTTTAACCTGATGTTCAAGACGTTCCAGGGCGTTACCGAGGATGCCAAGAATACGGTTTACCTGCGTCCCGAGACAGCGCAGGGTATCTTTGTCAACTTCAAGAATGTACAGAGAACTTCCCGCAAGAAGATTCCCTTCGGCATCTGTCAGGTGGGCAAGTCCTTCCGCAATGAGATTACGCCCGGCAACTTTATCTTCCGTGTGCGTGAGTTTGAGCAGATGGAGATGGAGTTTTTCTGTGAGCCGGATACAGACCTTGAGTGGTTTGCTTACTGGAAAAAGTACTGTATTGACTTCTTAAAGAGCCTTGGCATGAAAGAGGAGGAGATGAGAGTCCGCGATCATGACCCGGAGGAGCTTTCCTTCTACTCCAAGGCAACTACGGATATCGAGTTCCTGTTCCCCTTCGGCTGGGGCGAGCTGTGGGGCATTGCAGACAGGACGGACTATGACCTGACCCAGCATCAGAATACATCCGGCCAGGATCTGACTTACTTTGACGATACGAAGAACGAGAAATATATTCCTTATGTGATAGAGCCTTCCCTTGGTGTGGAGAGACTCTTCCTTGCAGTGCTGTGCGGCGCGTATGACGAGGAGGAGATCGGTGAGGGCGATGTGCGTACCGTACTGCACTTCCACCCGGCGCTGGCGCCTGTGAAGATCGGTGTGCTGCCTCTTTCCAAGAAGCTGAACGAGGGTGCGGAAAAGATTTTTGCCCAGTTATCCAAAAAGTACAACTGTGAGTTTGACGACAGGGGAAATATCGGTAAGAGATACCGCAGACAGGACGAGATCGGTACGCCGTTTTGCGTTACATACGATTTTGACTCCGAGACGGATGGCTGTGTGACCGTGCGTTTCCGTGATTCAATGGAACAGGAGCGCATTGCCATCGCGGAGCTGGACGCTTACTTTGCGGATAAATTTACCTTTTGAAAGTCCAGGACAGCGGCTGAGCGGATGGGCAAGTTTACTTGCACAGACGCTTAGACATTGGACGGGCAAGCCGGTATGAGCAAGTAGAGCGGTAGCTCGGATTGCGAATACGGCGGTGATTGCGGGAGTGCGTAGCACGGAGCAATCAGCTTTCAAAACCACATAGGAGGATAAGAGAACGATGAAAGCATATGGTGTAAATGAACTGCGCAGGATGTTTCTTGACTTTTTTGAGAGCAAGGGGCATTTGAAGATGAAAAGTTTTTCGCTGGTGCCCCACAATGACAACAGCCTGCTTCTGATTAATTCCGGCATGGCGCCGCTCAAGCCCTATTTTACGGGACAGGAAATTCCGCCCAAAAGGCGTGTCACGACCTGCCAGAAGTGCATCCGTACCGGGGATCTGGAGAATGTGGGAAAGACGGCAAGACACGGCACTTTTTTTGAGATGCTCGGCAATTTCTCTTTCGGGGATTATTTTAAGAGGGAGGCCATCGCCTGGAGCTGGGAGTTTCTGACGAGGGTAGTCGGGCTGCCTGCGGACCGGCTGTATCCTTCTGTCTATGAGAACGACGATGAAGCTTTTGATATCTGGAGCCGGGAGATGGGCATTGCCCCGGAGCGGATTTTCCGTTTTGGTAAGGCGGACAATTTCTGGGAGCATGGTTCCGGGCCCTGTGGTCCCTGTTCTGAAATTTATTACGACAGGGGCGAAAGGTACGGTTGTGGCAAGCCCGGCTGTACGGTGGGCTGCGACTGCGACCGCTACATGGAAATCTGGAACAACGTGTTCACCCAGTTCGATAACGACGGCAAGGGCAATTACACGGAGCTTGAGCAGAAGAACATCGACACCGGCATGGGTCTGGAGAGACTGGCCTCCGTGGTGCAGGATGTGGATTCCATTTTCGATGTGGACACGGTGTTTGCACTGCGCACAACCGTATGTGAAATTGCGGGCGTGGAATATAAGAAAGATTATGACACGGATGTATCCATCCGTATTATCACAGACCATATCCGTTCCGCGACTTTTATGATCTCGGACGGCATTATGCCCTCCAACGAGGGACGCGGGTATGTGCTCCGCCGGATCATCCGCCGTGCAGCCCGCCAGGGCAGGAAACTTGGCATCAAAGACATGTTCCTGGCAGATCTGGCAGGAACGGTGATTGAGGGTTCCAAGGACGGGTACCCGGAGCTTGAGGAGAAGAAAGACTTTATCTTCAACGTGCTCAAGCAGGAGGAGAGCAAGTTTAACAAGACCATCGACCAGGGCTTAAGCATTTTAAACGAGATGACAGAGGCGGTGGAGAAGGAGGACAAAAAGCAGCTTGGCGGCGCGGATGCCTTTAAGCTCTATGATACCTTCGGCTTCCCGCTGGATCTGACCAGAGAAATTTTGGAAGAAAAAGGCTTTACGGTGGACGAGGAAGGCTTTGCGGCATGTATGCAGGAGCAGAAGGAAAAGGCCCGCAAGGCCCGCAAGGTGACCAACTACATGGGTGCGGACGTGACCGTGTATGAGTCCATTGACCCTTCCATTACCACCGAGTTTGTAGGATATGACAAGCTGACATATGATTCCAGAATCACGGTGCTTACGACCGAGACGGAGCTGGTGGAGGAACTGGCGGACGGCGACGTCGGCACGGTGATCGTGGAGCAGACCCCTTTCTATGCCACTATGGGCGGCCAGGAGGGCGATATCGGTATGATTTCCACAGGAGACGGGGAATTTCAGGTGGAGAACACCATCAAGCTGCTGGGCGGCAAGGTGGGACATATCGGCAGAGTGATCCAGGGCAGGATACAGACAGGCGATACCGTCATTTTGTCGGTGGATCCTGTGAGAAGAGGCAGTACCTGTAAGAACCACAGTGCAACCCACCTTCTGCAGAAAGCCCTGCGGGAAGTGCTTGGCAGTCATGTGGAGCAGGCCGGCTCTTACCAGGACGGGGAGAGAACCCGTTTCGATTTCTCCCATTCTGCGGCGATGACGGCGGAGGAGCTGAAGAAGGTAGAACGGATCGTCAATGAAAAGATTGCGGAAAATATTGCAGTAGAGACGAAAGTTATGACCATAGAGGAGGCCAAACAGTCCGGCGCGATGGCGCTTTTCGGTGAAAAGTACGGGGAGACGGTGCGTGTTGTGGAGATGGGTGATTTCTCCAAAGAGCTGTGCGGCGGTACCCATGTGAAATCCACAGGAACCATCGGTTCCTTTAAGATCCTGTCGGAGTCCGGCGTGGCGGCGGGCGTTCGCCGTATCGAAGCGGTGACGGGCAGCAATGTGACGGCCTATTACGAGAAACTGGAAGAGGAGCTGAACGCGGCAGCGAAGACGTTAAAGACCAATCCCGCCAATCTGGTGGAGCGGTGTGAGCATCTGATGGCGGAGATGAAGGCGCTGCAGAGTGAGAACGAAGCGTTGAAGAGCAAGGCGGCCAAGGACGCTCTGGGCGATGTGATGGATCAGGTGCAGGATGTGAACGGCATACAGCTTCTGGCGTCCAAGGTGTCGGGCGTGGATATGAACGGTCTGCGCGAACTTGGCGACCAGCTCAAGGAGAAACTGGGCGAGGGCGTAGTTGTGCTGGTTTCCGAGAAGGAGGGGAAGGTGAATCTGATCGCTATGGCAACCGACGGCGCGATAGCGAAGGGTGCTCACGCGGGCAATCTGATCAAAGAAATTGCGGTCTTCGTGGGAGGAGGCGGCGGCGGCCGTCCCAATATGGCGCAGGCGGGAGGAAAGAACCCGGCAGGCATGGGCAAGGCTGTGAATGCCTGCGTGAAAGCGCTGGAAGAGCAGATTGAACAGCGTCAGTCATCCAAAAAAATCAGACCTTAAAACGACAGAAGCGGTTTGACGCGTGAAAGAGAAGAAAGGTTTAGAATACCGGGTATGATGAAAGAGGGCAGTTTTGAAAAAAAGATTTGGTTTATCATTATCTTAGTGGAAACGGCTCTCTTAGTCATCGCCGGTATTTTTTATAAGGGGCGGGAGGCCGTGGAGTTAACCTACATGCAGGAAGAGCTGGTTGACGATTCCGGGGAGGCGGCATTTTATATGGACCGCTCCTCTGGGTTGCGCTATCTGGCTACGCCCGAATTTACACTCCCGAAGGGCATGTATACGCTGACGGCGCAGGCAGAGACGGCCGGGGATGCAAACTTAAGAGTGGTACATCCGGGGAGCCGTTACCGCAGCGAGGTCAGCGGCGATATTCCCCTGTCCGGGAGCGGCACGGTTTCCTGCGACTTCAGGGTGGCTTACGGGGACAGGCCCCTGCAGGTGAGAGGACTGTTTTCGGAGGATATGCAGGAGGGAGACTATCTTCTGCTTAGAAACATATATATTGGCTATGCTGACTGTGCCGTGAGAAATTTTCTGTTTCGGATCGCGGTTTTTTTGTTGGCCTTTGACGGCATCCTTTATGGGATCCGGGTACGCAGGCGGGGAGGGCGGATTTTTCCTGCCGGCGCGGAAGGGATGTCTTACCGTGGGCTTATTCTTTTGGTGGGAGTCTGCAGCATTCCTCTTGCGGCGGACTATCTGTTTTTAAATTCTCACGACCTGTATTTTCATCTGATGCGGATTGAGGGCATCCAGGAAGGACTGGAAAACGGTATGTTCCCGGTGCGGATCCAGCCGGGATGGCTGAACGGCCACGGGTATGCAGCCTCCGTGTTTTACGGGGATTTCTTTCTGTATTTTCCGGCCCTGCTCAGATATTGCGGCGTGTCTGTCCAGGCGGCATACAAATGCTATGTGGTAATGATCCACATACTTACCGTAGGTATTTCCTACTACTCCTTCTCCAAAATGAGCCGGCCCAAAATCGGGATGGCCTGTACCATACTCTATTCTTTGAACATATACCGTCTTACCTGTATTTACACGCGGGCGGCGGTGGGAGAGTATACGGCCATGACTTTTATGCCGCTTGTGCTGTATGGGCTGTGGAAGCTTTACACAGTGCCGGAAGATACGAAACGGCACAGGGACAGCTGGATCACCATTGCGGCCGGCTGCACGGGAATCTTTCTCTCCCACATGATTTCCACGGAAATGACAGCGTTCTTTATCGTTGTATCGGCAGTGATTCTGTGGAAAAGGGTGTTTCGGAAAAGGACGCTGCTCGTCATAGGGAAGGCGGTTTTGGCCACAGTGCTTTTAAATGCCTGGTTTCTGGTTCCCTTTCTGGATTATATGGCAGGCGGTTCCTATGTCATCAACGATGCCGGGAAATATGGTTCCTATCGGATTGAGCAGACAGGCGCGTTTGTGGCGCAGCTCTTTATGGGGAGCTTTGAACCGTTTGGCCATTCTCTTGATACAGCGGAAGGAATGGCATCGGAGATGCCCATGACGGTGGGTCTCGCGCTTCTGGCGGTTCCGGCGGTCTGGTTTCTTTCCAGCATATATGGGAAAGAGGAAAGGGCGGAAGACAAGACTGCGGGGCTTCTGGCAGGAATGCTTTCTTTCTTAAGTATCTGGATGGCCACCTGCCTGTTTCCTTATACATGGATTGCGGAAAGGGTGCCGCTTTTCCAGATGCCCATTGTGAGCATTCAGTATTTGTGGCGGTTTTTCTCCGTTGCGGCCCTGTTACTTTCCTGGCTGTTTTGCCTGTTTTTAAAGAAAGAAAAGGTGTCTTCCGATATGCGCAGGGCGGTGGCGGGCGTACTGGCTGGTCTGGCTCTGTGGCAGGGGATCTTTTATATGGGACAGTGCCTGCAGGATGCTCAGCCGTACCGTGTATATCAGGCCGGAAACATGTCAACCATGAAAGCACAGAGCGCGTCCTCCGAGGAGCAGGAGAGTGTTATGGGCGGGGAATATCTGCCTGTCAACCGGGGCGAGGCCTTCACCCTGTCTGATTATGTGGCGGCCTATGTGGAGCAGCCCACATATGACGAGACGAATATCAGTCTGGAAGCGTGGGGGCGCGAGGCGGGGGCAGTAGCGGTTCGTCTTGAAAACAGGACAGATCAGACACAGCAGGTGGAGGTGCCTGTCCTGTACTATAAAGGTTACCAGGCAGTGACAGACAGCGGGGAACCGGTGCAGATGATTCCCGGAACCTCCTATCGTGTTTCCCTTTCCGTTCCGTCTGGATTTGCGGGCGGTATCCGGGTAGAATTTAGAGAGCCCCTGTACTGGAGGGCGGCAGAACTCTTATCGCTGGCGGCTCTTATAGGATGTTTCGTGTGCCGTGCGGATTTTCTTAAAAAGAAACACAAAATAGAATAAATTTACAATTTTCGGTTGACGCGGAACTAAAATGTGATATAATTTGTATTGTGTGAGAACACGCAAATAACCCAATCAGTCGAAATACTCTGGGACTGAAGGGAGGTCAGGTGCGGAAATGTCAAACGTAATCGTAAAAGAAAACGAGACTTTGGACAGCGCATTGCGTCGCTTTAAAAGAAGCTGTGCAAAAGCTGGTATCCAGCAGGAGATTCGTAAGCGCGAGCATTACGAGAAGCCCAGCGTAAGACGCAAGAAAAAGTCCGAAGCGGCAAGAAAACGCAAATATAACTAAACAGAGAAACAGACCCGGAAACTGCTCCGGGTCTGTTTTTACGTTACGCATGTCAGTACAGGCCGACGCCGCGGCCAAGCATGAGGATCTTTCTGATCTTTTCCAGCGCCTGCACATAATAGAATGTAAAATTATAGTCATAGGGAACAAGGAAGAGCAGAACACACTTACAGATGCTCAGAAAAGCCCAGATGGACAGAAGGCAGCTGAATCTTCCGGCTGTTTTTGGAGCCAGATTCTGGTAGCAGAGTCCTGCGATGAGAAAGCACAGCAGGCAGATGATCCAGTAGACGTCCATACGGTATCGTTCCAGCACGGTAGGCGCCCACATGACATCTGTGAAAGCGATCAGCAGAGGAATGCAGAATAGGGTTGTGATGCAGTGTGTCAGCCTGTGTTCCCGCATTTCCTCGCGGACACCCTCGGAGGCAATGCCGAAGAAGGGGAGAGCCAGAATGGGGAAGTTGAGCAGGATGCCATTGAAGGAGACAAAGGGAAACTGGTCTGACATCGGCGTGTAACCTACAAAAAATTTGCAGATGCTGTCAAAGGTTTTCAGAGGCTGAAACCTGGAAAAGAAACTGCCGTAATGGCTCTGGTCGGCGATCGTGAGCTGGTAGGCCTGTCCAAATTCAAAAGGATTGTCAAAGCGGGCATAATTGTACAGCATGAGAAGGACACCCACTACGATATAGGGGGAGGCGGCAAAAAGTAACTGTTTTCCCAGGCGGAATGTGAATTTTCGGTTTTTCAGATAGACTGCAAGAAGCGGCAGGACGAACAGATTGGCGAGGGCGATGGGAGGACGGCAGCCAAAAGCGAGAGCGCCGGTCAGACTGCCGAAAAAGGCATAGCGGATGCTTACCCTGTCTGTCTCGCATACGAACACAGCGCGGATGAAAAAGAAGAAACTCCAGATTTCCATGCATATGGCTGCGGAGATGGCGGTACAGTACAGGGCAGGGGCGGAAACGGCGTACCAGACACTGATCACGGAGAAAGCCGTCGATAAGGTGAGGTACAGACCGAGAGAGAGCTTTTTAAAAAAAGTTTTTCCAAGCATATAAAACAGAGAAAAAACGCCTGCTATAAACAGAGCTGTGAAAATCTGCGTGGCGTGGTAAGTCGTCAGACTCATGCCCGTGAGCAGCCGGTATGGCAGAAACAAAAGAAACACAGGGACAACACCGAAGTACATGTAATAGTGCCCGTTATAAAAGGCGTGATCCCAGTGAAAAGATACGTCAGCGGCTTCCCTCGCGTCAGGGTCATAAGGGTTATCCAGAGCAATCAGCTTTGGGTCGATCTCGTCATAGTCAATATAGAGATGTCCCTCCAGAAAGGATTCAGCCAGAAGTTCATACTGATTCATATAATCCGGCTTTTCTCCGTTGTAAGACGGGGAAAGGCTCATGGGAAGAACGCACAGAAGGACGGTCATTGCCAGTGTGAAAAAGGACAGCCGTCTGGCGTTTCTGCTTTTTGTTTCTATGGTTATGGTGTGCAGGACGGAGCCTGGTCTTAAACAGAACAGGACGAGGAAGAAAACACCCCATATGAAATAACCTGCCAATAAAGTTTTACTCATTTTCGCTGCACATCCTTTCTTCCGGCTGGCTGCCGTGTAATAGTATAGCACAAGAGTCCGCATCTGTTTCTTAAAATTATATTATTTCTATCGGTATATCCGTTGTCCCACGCCAATATGTATAGTACAGAAGGAATGGTAGGGGTGACTTAATTTGCAGAAAAAAGGAAAGCGGATCATGGTATGGCTTTTGATGGGCCTGCTTTTGGCGGAGACTTTATTCGGGGCGATGACAATACCGGTCCATGCCGCGCCGGAGGTGAAAACGCCGTCCTACATTGTGATGGAGGCCTCCACGGGACAGGTGATCTGTGAGCAGGATGCCGATACGAGAAGAAGTCCGGCCAGCATCACAAAGATTATGACGCTGCTGATTATCTTTGAACATCTAAAGAGCGGCAGGATTCATCTGGAAGATCAGGTGACAACCAGCGCCTACGCGAAATCCATGGGTGGATCGCAGGTGTTTCTGGAGGAAGGCGAGACACAGACGCTTCAGACCATGATTAAATGCATCGCGGTGGCCAGCGGCAATGACGCCAGTGTAGCGGTGGCGGAGTACATAGCGGGGAGCGAATCGGAGTTTGTGAAGCTGATGAACGAGAAGGCGGAGCGTCTGGGGATGCAGAACACCCATTTTGAGGACTGCTGTGGTCTGACGGATTCCGACAGCCACTATTCCTCGGCAAAGGACGTGGCGATTATGTCCAGGGAACTGATTACGAAATATCCCGAGGTGTTTGACTATACGACGATCTGGATGGAGGATATCGAGCATAAGACCGCGCAGGGAACGACTACTTTCACGCTCTCCAGCACCAATAAGCTGTTGAAGCAGTACGAGTGGACGACAGGATTAAAGACGGGTTCCACTTCCAAAGCGCTTTACTGCCTGTCCGCTACGGCCAACAAGGATGACATGGAACTGATTGCCGTGGTGATGGCGGCCCCGGATCCCAAAACCAGATTTCAGGATGCCATGTCGCTTTTGAGCTACGGTTACAGTGTGAGCCAGATGTATACGGATGAAAACAAAGATCCCCTTCCGGCGCAGAAGGTGGAGGGCGGTATCGAAGATATGGTGAATCTGGTTTACGAGGCGCCGTTTTCCTATCTGGATACGGCGGGCAATAACATCAATGAGATTGAAAAGGAGATCAGCCTGCCGGGCAGCGTGACTGCTCCCATAGCGGAGGGAGACGCCGTCGGTGAGGCGGTATATAAACTCAACGGCACGCGGATCGGAAGTGTCTCCATTCTGGCGGCAAAAGGGGTGGAAAAGGCGCAGTACAAGGATTACTACAAGAAGGTGTGGGGCCTGTATCTGATGAAAAAACAGAACAGGAGTTCACAGATTGCGGCGAAACAGGGGGTATGATACACTATATGGGTGCATGATCAGAGAAGGAAGCCTTTCAGAGCAGGAATCATGCTCTGGAAGGTTTCCGACGGACGGGGAGGAATATGACAGAAGTTTTTGTTGCGGCCGTGGCCGCGGTTATTTGTATATGTCTTGCTGTGGCACTATGGGACAGCAACCGGTTTGTAGAGGTCGTCTATGAGATAAAGTCGGAGAAGATCACGAAGCCGTGCAGGCTTGTACTTCTGGCAGACTTACACAATAAGTCTTTCGGAGAGGGAAACAAAAAGCTGCTTGCCGCGATTGACGGGATCGCGCCGGATGGCATTTTGGCAGCGGGGGACATGCTGACAGCTCTGGGGGGTGCGGATTTTAGCCATGCGCTCTCACTGATGGAGAAGCTTGCCGCCAGATACAGAATTTATTACGGCATGGGAAACCATGAGTACCGTCTGGGCCTTTATCCCGAAGATTTCCCGGGGATGTATGAGGGCTATATGTCCGGCTTGAAACGGGCGGGCATTGATCCGCTGATCAACGAAACGGTTTACCTGCCGGAGTGCAATATTGCTGTCTGCGGCGCACAGATCGACAGGGCGTATTTTAAGCATTTCAGACGGAAACCGATGGAGCCGTCTTATCTGCCAAGGCTTCTGGGAACGCCGGATCGGGAGGCATTTCAACTGCTGATTGCCCACAATCCGGTGTATTTTGACGCTTATGCAGAATGGGGGGCGGATCTGGTGGTTTCCGGGCATGTGCACGGGGGGATTATGCGACTGCCGGTTCTTGGCGGGGTGTTATCACCGAACCTCACGCTGTTTCCCAAATATGACGGCGGCATGTTTACAGAAGAGAAAAGCAGGATGATTCTGAGCAGGGGATTGAGCAGCCATACGCCCCCGGTCAGAGTCTTTAATCCGGGCGAACTGATTGTGATTGATTTAAAGCCGGAAAAATGATATTGAATAGTGAGAGAGGACAGGCTATGGCAATTCCTGTGAAGCTGGAGGTGTTTGAGGGTCCGCTGGATCTTTTGCTGCACCTGATTGATAAAAATAAAGTAGATATTTATGATATCCCCATTGTGGAGATCACGGAACAGTATCTGGACTATATTAAGCAGATGGAGACGGAGGATATGAACGTGATGAGCGAATTTCTCGTCATGGCGGCCACTCTGATCGACATCAAGTGCCGGATGCTTCTGCCAAAAGAAGTGAACGAGGAGGGGGAGGTGGAAGACCCCCGGACAGAACTGGTGGAGAAACTGCTGGCATATAAGATGTGCAAGTACATGTCCTACGAGCTTCGGGACCGCATGGTGGATGCGGAGAGAAACCTCTACAAGAAACCTACCCTGCCGGATGAGGTGGCACAGTATCGTCAGCCGGTAGACTATGAGGAACTGATCGGGGACATGACACTGAATAAGCTCCACGAGATATTCAAGCAGATGATGAAGCGTCAGGTGGACAAGATCGACCCTGTCAGAAGCACCTTTGGAAAGATCGAGAAGGACGAGATTGACCTGGATTTGAAGACTGCCTATGTGGAAACCTATGTGCGCAGCCACAGGACGTTCAGTTTCCGCAGGCTTTTGGAAAAACAGACCAGCAAAATGGAAATCATCGTGACGTTTCTGGTGATTCTGGAGATGATTAAGACGGGACGCATCGGGATTGAGCAGGAAGATACCTTTTCGGACATCATCATTACGGCGCGGGAAAATGCGGGCAGCGAGCCGCTGCAGCTTACAAGCGTCAGCTGAGGGATACATTGATTTAAGAGGGGACAGGCATGGAAAAAAAGAAGGCAAAGGCAGTTCTGGAGGCAATTCTATTCACTATGGGAGATTCGGTGGAGATTGACAGGCTGGCGGCGGTGATTGAAGAGGATAAAGAAACAACCAGACAGCTTCTGGAGGAGATGGCGGCGGATTATCAGAAGGGAGACAGAGGGATAGGCCTTACCACCTTTGACAATGCGGTGCAGATGTGCACGAAGAGCGAGCTGTACGAGTACTTGATCAAAATTGCGAAGACGCCGAAGAAGTTTGTACTGACCGATACCCTGCTGGAGACGCTCTCCATCATAGCTTACAAACAGCCCATCACCAGACTGGAGATTGAGAAAGTGAGGGGCGTCAGCTGTGACCATGCGGTGAACCGTCTGCTGGAATTTGACCTGATCGCTGAGGTGGGCAGGATGGATGCGCCGGGACGGCCGCTTCTGTTCGGCACGACAGAGCAGTTTTTAAGGAGCTTCGGGGTAAAATCCATTGAAGATCTGCCGGAACTTTCCGCAGTACAGATTGAGGAATTTAAGCAGCAGGCGGAATCAGAGGTAGAAATGCAGTTAGAAATATAAAAAAGAGCTAAAGGGATCAGAGGTTTGTGCCGATATACAAAATGTAGATATATATTTTAGCAATTCATTGTAAATCATAACATCACATTTCCCTGGACAGTTAGGAATCTGTATGGACCTGTTTAACGAATGACTGCATGGAGGCGGATTTCGTCGGGGGGGGGGTAGAATGCTCTCAATACAGAACAATATGCTTGCGGCAAATGCAAGCCGGCAGCTTGGCATAACCACGAAGGATAAAGCGAAGCGCACAGAAAAATTATCTTCTGGATACCGTATCAACAGGGCAGCTGATGATGCGGCAGGTCTTTCTATTTCCGAAAAAATGAGAAGACAGATGCGCGGTCTGACACAGGCTGCGGAAAATGCACAGGACGGCATCTCCTTTGTTCAGATTGGAGAGGGCGCCCTGAATGAAGTGCACGATATGCTGCAGAGAGCTAACGAGCTGGCGATCAAGGCAGCTACAGGTACTTTGCAGGACAGCGACCGCATGATGATTGATGCGGAGATTCAGCAGCTGAAGGCTGAGATTGACAGCACGGCGCGAAATACTACGTTTAATGAGATTTCCATTTTTCCAGAAAACGGGCATTCGCCCCTGGCTACCAGCTATATGGAGTCGAAGGCATTTGATATTAAGCTTGACCTGAAAAATGGCACGTTTCAGATTAACGACGCGCAGGCAGGACCGGGAGCGGCAGGCAGGGCAGCTGTCAATGTCTCCAGCGGCAGTGTCCTTGCGGACACCATAGCCAACGAGATTGTGCCAAATGCGGTTTCGCAGATTCTCGATTCCTTCCAGTCGTTAAAGAATGCGGTGGGCAGCGATACCATTGATATGGCTTTGCAGGTGTCTTATATTGACGGAAAAAACAATACCATGGCATACGCCTATTTTACATACAGCTTTGGCGGCGGGAAACCCACTTCCATGGGAATCCGTGTGGACGCGGCGGACTTTAAAGACGCGGATGCACAGGGCACGGGAAGCAATGCGGAAGCCTTGAAATCGGTGATGGCACATGAGCTGATGCACTCAGTCATGCAGTATACTTTGACGGACGGTATGAGCGGGCGCAGGGGAGAAAAGTATCCCACCTGGTTTGTGGAGGGGACGGCCCAGCTTGCAGGGGGCGGCTTTGCCAACGGATGGAACGACACGCTTTCTTATTACGCCAATTTCCTGACGGATGCGGATGATACGAGTCAGGATGCAAATATCAGCAATTATCTGGCGAAATTTACGATGGGCGGAAGGCCTTATGGCCATGGATACTTGGGCACAGCCTATCTTGGATGGCTGGCGAACGGTAAAGGAGCCGTGACGGGCACGAACATTGCAGCCGGCATGGATAAGATTTTTGCGGATCTCCTTGCAGGGAATTCGTTGTCGTCGACGATCCAGAAGCATACGGGGCTTACCGTCGACGAACTGAACAGGCGGTTTCGGAACGGAAATGCGGAGCTGACGGAATTTGTCAGAAAGCTGGCCTATGAGTCGAAGACCGGGGCCGGATCGGTGATTGCAGCAGGCGGTCTGGGCGTTGGCCCTTCCTCGGTTCTGGGAACGGGAGCTCTGGACCAGCCCTTCAGGATAGATCCTTTTCAGGTCAGCCTGGATTTCGGCGGGCCTGCCATGATTGCCCTGCAGGTGGGCGCAGAGGCGGGTACCCATATTGAATTTGAGCTCTATAAGATGGATTCACAGGCGCTCGGTCTGGAAGACCTGAATGTCAGGACTACGGATGAGGCAGATCTTGCGATTGAAGGAATTAAGCGGGCGATCCACTATGTGGGCAATGTGAGGAGTCAGTACGGCGCGATACAGAACCGGCTGGAGCATACCATATCTAATCTGGAAAATATCACGGAAAACACCACGGCGGCAGAGTCCCAGATCAGGGACGCGGATATTGCGGAGGAGATGGTCGGGTATTCCAACAGCCAGATTCTGATGCAGGCGGGAACATCCATGCTGACACAGGCGAATCAGAGTTCCCAGCTGATCTTAAGTCTGCTTGGTTAGCATATCGTGCTGAGGAAGGGAGTGGCAGTATGGGAGAGGTCGTGCATGTGAGCTGCGGCGTCTGTAAAAAAATATGGCGGTGTATGACGGGCAGCGGTCTGGCGTACGCATACAGAGAAAAGATTGTGGCTGCCTTTCAGGAGAAGGAGTGGGAAAAAGTGACCGCGCTGATGACCATGAGCGAGATCCCGGCCTATGATTTTAAGTACCGGCTTGCGGCCTGCAGTAACTGCCATAATGTGGTGGGTGTTCCGACACTCGCTCTTTCGGAAACAGATGAGCCTTATGTGGGACTCTGTCCCCTGTGCGGGGAGCGGACAAAGGAGCCGGCCGCAGAGGACAACCTGGAGGAGTGGAGTCAAAAGACGGCGTGTCCGGCCTGCAGCAGCAGGAGGCTTGAGGTGACAGAAATCGGAAACTGGGATTAGGTGCGTGGATGCCGACAGGCAAACCGTGTCATAGGAACGCGGGTTGTGCATATATATTAACGAACGGAAATGTCGGGACGTGTGTATGCGCAGCAAAAAAAATTTGACAAATAAGTATGGAAAACGGATATACTACAGGGTGGCTGTCATAGGAATGGCAGCTGCCCTGCTTTGTGTGCGGGGATATGCAGGGAGCTATGCGGCTTCCCGTGAGACGCTTTGTGCGGCGGGGCAGGAGGGCGGATTGGTTCTGGATGCCCAGGCGGCGTCTGAGAGCGGGGAGAAACAGGCCGGGAAGGAGGAACTGCAGCTCTACGCCCAGGCGGCTGTTCTCATGGATGCGGATTCCGGCAGGGTTCTCTACGGAAAGAACGCGGAGGAAAAGCTGCCTATGGCCAGCACCACGAAGATTATGACCTGCATTCTCGCGTTGGAGTACGGTGACCTGGATCAAATTGTGGAGGCTTCTTCCTATGCGGCAAGTATGCCGAAAGTGAAGCTTTTTGTGAAGGCGGGGGAGAAATACAGGCTGGGGGATCTGCTGTATTCCCTGATGCTGGAATCCCACAACGATTCGGCGGTGGTGATCGCTGAGGCTGTGGGCGGCAGCGTGGAGAAGTTTGCGGCCATGATGAACCAGAAGGCCCGTGACATCGGCTGTTTTGACAGTTATTTTATCACCCCGAACGGTCTGGATGCGAAGGTGAATGAAAACGGAAAAGTGCACTCCACAACGGCGGCGGATCTGGCCAGGATTATGGCTTACTGCGTGACGGATTCGCCGGAGAAGGAACGGTTTCTGGAGATTACACGGACCCAGGGATATGATTTTACGGATGTGGAAGGGAAGAGGAGCTTTCACTGCAACAATCACAATGCATTCCTGGGAATGATGCAGGAGGCGCTCTCCGGGAAGACGGGGTTTACCAATAACGCTGGCTACTGTTATGTGGGGGCGGTGGAGAGCGAGGGGCGGATTTTTACGGTGGCGCTTCTGGCATGCGGCTGGCCCAACAACCGAAGCTACAAATGGAGCGACATGAAAAAGCTTACGGCTTACGGGATGGAGCGGTATCAGTACCGGGATATCTATGAGCCGCAGGATTTTGCGGATATTCTGGTCCGAAACGGCATTGCGGGAGAGCATGGGACGCCCTTCGAGCAGGCCAGTGTCTCCGTCACATTAAAGGCCCAGGAAGAAAGCCTTTCCTGTCTGTTGTGCGAGGAGGATCAGGTGGAGGTAAAAACCCGGGTGGAGACGGTTCTGGATGCCCCGGTTGCGGCGGGAGAAGAGGTTGGTTCCGTGTCCTACTTTTTGAACGGGGAACTGATAAAAAGATACGCAGTGTGCACGGACACGGCGGTGGAAGAACGCAGCTTTTTATGGATTCTGGAATATATTATAAAACTTGCAATTTTTTTGTAATTTCTGCTGGTCGAGATTTACATTCTGTGTTATACTACAGTCGTGCGCTATGTCAGATAGCAGTATGGTTTCATTATTCATTATTTACAATTATATAAATGGAGGGCTGAAAAATGAGTACTACTTCTCAAGCGAGTCAAAGAATCAATGCTTTACTCGATGAAAACAGTTTCGTTGAGATTGGCGGTCTCGTGACAGCGAGAGCTACAGATTTCAATCTGAAACAGACAGAGACTCCGTCTGACGGTGTTGTGACCGGGTACGGAGTGATCGACGGCAGTCTCGTGTATGTGTACAGCCAGGACGCTTCCGTGCTGAACGGATCCGTGGGCGAGATGCATGCGAAAAAGATTGTGAACATCTATGAGATGGCTATGAAAATGGGTGCGCCTGTGATCGGGCTCATCGACTCCGCAGGCCTGCGTCTGCAGGAGGCGACAGATGCGCTGAACGGTTTCGGCGAGATTTACAGATGCCAGGCGATGGCGTCCGGCGTGATTCCGCAGATTACGGCCGTGTTCGGTTCCTGCGGCGGTGGA
Organism: uncultured Lachnospiraceae bacterium; assembly: GCA_965114645.1. Taxonomy (GTDB): domain Bacteria; phylum Bacillota; class Clostridia; order Lachnospirales; family Lachnospiraceae; genus UBA3282. The sequence goes on from CBCOZL010000003.1 coordinate 34,331, forward strand.
CTTGCCCTGATTCCTGCCATGACTGATTTCGCATTCATGGAGGAGAAGAAGGCGAAGCTGTTTGTCAATGCACCGAATGCGCTTTCTGGAAATGAGATTTCCCGCTGTGACACATCCGCTGCAGCGTTCCAGAGCGAGGAGACAGGCCTTGTGGATATGGTGGCGGACGAAGCTGCAATCTTTGGACAGATCAGACAGCTGGTTTCCATTCTGCCTGCGAACAATTCCGACCTTGCGTGGACGGACTGCGCTGATGATTTAAACCGTGCATGTGCACAGATTGCAAACTGTGTGGGCGATACGGCGATTGCCCTGTCCCAGATTGCGGATGATGGTCTCTTTGTAGAAGTAAAGCAGGACTATGCGAAAGATATGGTGGCAGGTTTTATCCGCTTAAACGGCGCTACCATCGGCGCGGTGGCAAACCGCACTGAGGTCTGCGATGAGAACGGCGAGGTAGTTGAGAAGTTTGACGCAGCGATCTCTCCCAGAGGGGCGGAGAAGGCAGCGGAGTTTGTGAACTTCTGTGATGCTTTTGATATTCCTGTACTGACCCTTACCAATGTGACGGGCTTTTCGGCAACCACCTGTTCCGAGAAGCGGATGGCGAAAGCAGCCGGCAGGCTTACATATGCCTTTGCCAACGCTACCGTTCCCAAGGTGAACGTGATTATCGGCAAGGCATACGGAAGCGCGTATGTGGCTATGAACTCCAAGGCAGTCGGCGCGGATATTACGATCGCGTGGCCGGATGCACAGATCGGCATGATGGACGCGAAGCTGGCGGCGAAGATTATCTGTGACGGCCAGGGCGCGGATGCCATCGATGCATGTGCGAAGGAGTATGAGGCTTTGCAGAATAATGTGACCAGTGCGGCAAAGAGAGGTTATGTGGATCAGATCGTGGAGCCGGCGGATACGAGAAAATATGTGATCGGCGCATTTGAGATGCTCTCCTCCAAGTCAGAGGGACGTCCCGAGAAAAAGCACGGCACCGTTTAGGAAAACGATCCTACGGGCATATTCGTTTTGCAAATATTGTGCCTGCGGCTTTTGTGCGCGGGTTACGGAAAGGCATGTGTGTAAGTATGAAAAAACTATTGGTAATATTAGGGATGATTACCTGTATGGCCTGTCTTGCAGCGTGTGGTGCGGAGGAAGCGCAGAGCGGACCCATCAGCGATGAGCAGGCGATACAGATCGGTACGACCATCGTCGATCAGATGAATACGATCGTGAGCCAGGGCGCTATCGAGCAGTATGTAGATCAGCCCGCTCTCTACAACGGTTTTCTCGGCTGGAAGAGCGCGCTGGATGATATCGGCGTATATGAGGGAGTGAGCAGCGGTTCCGTGTCCTTTGAGGATGAGGAAGTGACCATTACTGTGGAAGTGCTCGGTTCTTCACATAATGCGGCTGTTGAGATCGTTCTTGACGATGCGCTTGCGACCTACATCGGGATCACCACTAACGTTCATTACTCTACGGGAGAGATCATGGCGAAGGCTGGTATGAATACCGTAATCGGTATGGGAACCGTGTTTGTGGTTCTGATCCTGATCAGTCTGATTATTTCCTGCTTTACGCTTGTATCCAAGTTTGAAGCGAAACAGAAGAAGGAAGAGCCTGCAGCGGCTGCCGCTGCTGCCCCGGTGGTGGAGCAGATCGCGGCCAAGGAGGAACTCTCCGACGATACGGAGCTTGTAGCGGTTATCGCAGCGGCAATCGCAGCCTATGAAGGCGCTGCGTCCACGGATGGATTCGTTGTGAGATCCATCAGAAAATCTAATAAGAGCAAATGGCAGAATGCCTAAGAGTATAGGAGGATATGAAAATGAAGAATTATACAATTACCGTAAATGGCAGCGTATATGATGTAGTGGTGGAAGAGGGCGCAACAAGCGGCGCACCCGCAGCGGCAGCTCCTGCAGCTCCCAGAGCGGTTCCCAAGGCAGCTCCGGCACCCGCAGCGGCGCCCGCAGCAGGCGGTGCGGCAGGCAGCGTGAAGATTGAAGCCGGCGCAGCAGGCAAGGTGTTCAAGATTGAAGCAAACGTAGGGCAGGCAGTGAAGAAAGGTGACGCTGTCGTGATCGTTGAGGCAATGAAGATGGAAATCCCTGTAGTGGCTCCTCAGGACGGTACTGTAGCAAGTATTAATGTAGCGGTAGGCGATGCGGTAGAGGCCGGCGCGCTCCTTGCAACATTGAACTAATTGTCAGCGCTTGTCCGCACGGACAGGCTGCTGAAACTAAAACTACAGGAGGTTAAGAAAATGTATATAGTTGAGACGCTTGACAATCTGATACATCAGACCGCTTTCTTCAATCTGGAAGTCGGAAACTATATTATGATTGTCGTAGCACTTGTATTTCTATATCTGGCTATCGGCAAAGGCTTTGAGCCGCTTCTGTTAGTGCCGATCGCTTTCGGTATGCTGCTCGTGAATATCTATCCCGATATCATGGCAGAGTACGGGGAAGGCGGCGCAGGCGGCGGTCTGTTGTACTATTTCTACAAGCTGGATGAGTGGGCGATCCTGCCGTCACTGATTTTTATGGGTGTCGGTGCCATGACGGACTTTGGTCCGCTCATTGCCAACCCGAAGAGCTTTCTTCTGGGTGCGGCGGCACAGTTTGGTATTTTTGCGGCGTACTTTGGCGCGATCTTCTTAGGATTTAACGACAAAGCGGCGGCAGCAATCTCTATCATCGGCGGCGCGGACGGCCCGACATCGATCTTCCTTGCTGGTAAGCTTGGACAGACTACTCTGATGGGTCCGATCGCGGTGGCGGCTTACTCCTATATGGCGCTGGTACCGATTATCCAGCCGCCGATTATGAAGCTTTTCACAACGGAGAAGGAGAGAAAGATTAAGATGGGACAGCTTCGTCCTGTCAGCAAACTGGAGAAGATCCTGTTCCCGATCGTTGTTACGGTTGTGGTATCCCTGATTCTTCCCACCACGGCGCCCCTCGTAGGTATGCTGATGCTTGGTAACCTGTTCAGAGAGTGCGGCGTAGTAAGACAGTTGACAGATACGGCTTCCAATGCCCTTATGTACATCGTGGTTATCATCCTCGGAACTTCTGTAGGTGCGACCACAAGCGCAGAGGCATTCCTGAACTGGGATACGATCAAAATCGTAATTTTAGGTCTGATTGCATTTGCATTTGGTACGGCGGCAGGTGTGCTCTTCGGCAAACTGATGTGTGTTGTTACCAAGGGCAAGGTAAATCCGCTGATCGGTTCCGCAGGCGTTTCCGCAGTGCCTATGGCAGCCAGAGTGTCACAGAAGGTTGGTGCGGAGGCTGATCCGACAAACTTCCTGCTGATGCATGCGATGGGCCCCAACGTGGCAGGCGTTATCGGTACCGCTGTAGCGGCTGGTACCTTTATGGCAGTGTTCGGCGTATTCTAAACACAAATCGGACTATGTCCGATTGCGGGGCTGCTTTCGCAGCCTCGGCAGGCTGAGATTAGATCAATGTAGAAAGGAATGAAAAAAATGGCAGAACAGATTAAAAAGCCGGTTGGAATCATGGAAACCGTTCTTCGTGACGCACATCAGTCTCTGATTGCGACCAGAATGCCTACCGAGAAGATGCTTCCAATCGTAGATAAGATGGATAAAGTCGGCTATGCCGCAGTAGAGTGCTGGGGCGGCGCAACCTTTGATGCTTCTCTTCGTTTCCTGAAGGAAGATCCCTGGGAGAGACTGAGAAAGTTAAGGGATGGCTTTAAGAATACCAAGCTTCAGATGTTATTCAGAGGTCAGAATATTCTGGGTTACAGACCTTATGCGGATGATGTGGTGTACGCGTTTGTTGAGAAATCCATTGCAAACGGTATCGATGTCATCAGAATTTTTGACTGTCTGAACGATATCCGCAACCTTCAGGCTGCGGTAGATGCAACCAACAAGATCAAGAAACAGGAAGGCAGAGGCCAGTCCCAGATTGCGCTTTCCTATACACTCGGAGATGCCTATACCTTAGAGTATTGGGCAGATATGGCGAAGAAGATTGAGGAGATGGGAGCAGATTCCATCTGTATCAAGGATATGGCTGGTCTGCTTGTTCCTTACCGCGCAGCAGAGCTTGTAAAGACGTTAAAGGAGAGCACAAAGCTCCCGATCCAGCTGCATACGCACTACACATCCGGCGTGGCTTCCATGACGTATCTGAAAGCAGTTGAGGCGGGCGTGGATGTCATTGACTGTGCCATTTCTCCTTTCGCTCTGGGTACTTCCCAGCCTGCGACAGAGGTTATGGTGGAGACCTTTAAGGGTACCGAGTACGATACAGGATATGATCAGGAAATTCTGGCGGAGATCGCGGACTACTTCCGTCCTTACCGTGAGGAATGCATCGCATCCGGCCTGATGAGCACCAAGGTACTTGGTGTTAACATCAATACGCTGCGTTATCAGGTTCCCGGCGGTATGCTGTCCAACATGGTAAGCCAGCTGAAAGAGCAGAAGGCAGAAGATAAATACCAGGATGTGCTGGAAGAGATCCCCAGAGTTCGTAAGGACTGCGGTGAGCCGCCTCTGGTTACGCCTTCCTCCCAGATTGTCGGCACACAGGCAGTGTTTAATGTGCTGATGGGCGAGAGATATAAGATGGCAACCGGTGAGTTCAAGGATCTGCTCCGCGGTAACTACGGACAGACGGTTAAGCCTATGAGCCAGGAAGTGATCGACAAGGTTATTCCCGGCGAGAAGCGTTCTACCGCCCGCTCCGCTGAGGCAACCGGGCATGTGGAGCCGGAGCTTGCAGGTCTGGAAGCAGAAATGAAAGAGTGGAAACAGCAGGATGAGGATGTACTGTCCTACGCTCTGTTCCCGCAGGTGGCGATCGACTTCTTCAAGTACCGTCAGGCACAGCAGGAGAAGGTAGATATGACCCAGGCTGATACGAAGAACGGAGTTTACCCCGTTTAATGATCAGATAAAATAAGTAAATCAGAATGCAGCTTCTGTAAAGTTACTTTTATGGAAGCTGTATTTTTGTGTATATATATGCTAAATTAAGCTAAAACACTTCTTTTTTTCTCGGTTTCTGAGGCTTGTGGCGGCTTGCGCCGTGTACTATAATAAAAACAGCACTTCTTTTGTCACTTTTTATCCCGGTTTTGACACAGAAAGGAATACATAATGTTTCATCGCATTTTGACAGTTACTTTAATCGCCGTTTTAGCATTGGAAAGCCCAATGACGGCTTACGCTGCACAGACAGATCCTGTTTTGGCCGTTGCGGGTGCCAGTGAGACGGACCCCGGAGCCGGAGAGTCTGAAGATAATGGCGATATGTCTGACGAGGGGACTGCCGGCTCATCGGCAGAAGAGCAGGCGCAAGACCCGGGAAAGGGAGAAGACGGACGGGAGCCGGATGTCCCCGGCACAGAGGAGGAGAATCCGCAGGAGCCGGAAAGCCCCGATACAGAGGAGGAGAATCCGCAGGAGCCGGAAAGCTCTGATACAGAGGAGGAGAACCAGCAGGAGCCGGAAACCTCCGATACAGAGGAGGAAAATCCGCAGGAGCCGGAAAGCCCCGATACAGAGGAGGAGAATCCGCAGGGACCGGAAATTCCTGATACAGAAGGGGATATCCCGGACGAGCCTGGGGATGACCAGTCGGAAGAAGCGGAGAATACCGTTTCCGGGAACAGCCTGTCGGAGAATACGCTGTCTGCAGCGGCCTTTTCTGCGCGCACTTCTGAGGTGACGCCCATCGATTTCGAGGCTGCGTCAAAAGAAGGTGTGCAGGTTACATTACCACCCTATACAAATCAGAACAACTATGTCTGGTATTCTTTTACAGCGCCAAAGGCAGGAAGATATGCCTTTTATACGAAGGAGGGCTTTTCCAGAGCTGTCAGCATCGGTGTTTATGGAGCGCCGGACAAAGACGCAGCGATAAGGGTCACATCTTCCAGTTCACCGCAAGCGCTCACCGTCACTACCAATTATATGGAAAAGGGAGAAACGGTCTATTTCGGATCTTATACTTATAAAGAGGACGGCAGCCTGACATATACTATGTGGGCTGCCTACCAGACAGCATTAACGAAGAACGGTGACGGAAGTTACACGGCAAAGCTGCCGGACGGGGATGCAGTGACTTTGAAGGCGAGAGCGGGAAAAAGCCGCATTCAGGTGGAGGTGGCAGAGGCATTCAACAGCTCGCATGTTCTGCAGGCCTGCGTCTGTCCGGCAGACCATTCGGAGGGGGATAGCTTTGTACCGAGAGACAGCGGAATAGATGCAAGCACACCGGGCAAGACGACGTGCACCGGCATACTTTCTGAGGGAAGCTATGAGACAGCGTTTGTGATTAGCCGCAACGCAGCGAAAGAAGGGTTTGTCGCGCTTCTTACGGGTATGGACCCCATTGCCATTAAGGGGGCAGATAGCGAGGACATCGTGTATGTGCACGAAGCTGTCTGTGAGAAAAATTCGATTACGCTTGATATGGAATTTCTGGTGAAGAACAGTAATTACCTGGTATGCCAGTATCAGCCTGCAGACGGTTCTGCAAAGGCGCAGACGATACAAGTGGAAGGCTGGAAGAAGTTTGTCTTTAACGGTCTGAATGAGGGGAAGCAATATCGATTTGAGATTCTGGACGGGGCGACTAACGAGGTTTTAAAGACGCTGATCTATTCCACGCAAGATACAAGAGTGGACTTTGTGGATGCCGTGGCGGAGATTTCGGAAGACTTTTCCACGCTGACGGTGAAAGCCAATCCGCGCTATGATGGGACGGAAGGGATCGCCTACCTGTCCTGCCGTATGATAGATACTGAGAGGCGGGAATGTACGTTCAGCAAGGCGCTTCAAGTCAGTGACAGAAAACCAGGGAGCTATTTTACGGTGAATTTTGACACGGCCGAAACGGGGCTCTTTTTGAAACCGGCGGTCAGTTATGCGGCAGAGATCGGTATGACGTTCCATCAGGATAATGTGAGCACGGTGCGAATGCAGATCGATGATGTCAGGTCACCGAAGATGGCTTATCTGGAAGAGACAGATATCGCTTTTCAAGTGGAACAGGAGGCATCGGATGAAAATGGCAATCCGCAGGTGAAGCTGACCGCGGCGGTTCAGGGATTTACAGGAAGCAGGAAGGTGGCTGTTTTTTATCGCCCAGTAAATGGCTTGAGGGAATATGGACACTGCGTTATAGAGCTGAAAGATGGGAAAGGCGAACAGGTTCTCGGGCTGCCTATGGCGAGTATGGGAACGGATTATGAGTTTGTTCTGACTGCAGGCGGAGCGGAGAAAAGAGTTACCTGCAGTATCGAAAATGAGCTAGGCGTACACTTGGAGCGGGTGCAGGCGGCATCGGACGAAGTGGGGCCGTTTCATTTTGTGCACACCTATCGGCTTACGGGGGATGGGAAGCTGACAGACAGCTATTATCTGCAATTACAGGCCTATTCCCTCCTGCAAACCGACAAATGGGGGTATAAAAATGTAGGGGAGCCGGTGGAACTAAATGGGACAAACGGCTATCAGACGGCATTTTCCACAGCGGCCGCCGGCTGGGTGCCGTATCCCGACAGCAATTACCGTCTGCGGTGGCTCGTAGGCAAATCTGCGGATGTGGACACTAACAGCAAGGATCTGCTGGCGGTGTCCTATGAGAGCCTTCTTACCGGGAAACCGCACATAACGCTGGAGAGAGTGGGCGGCTCCTGCAATTCCCAGGGACACAAGATCACACTCGGGGAAGCGGATGTAGCTGTCTTAAAAGAGTATGACTATGGGGTTACCCTGTATCGCTATATTCGGAAAAAGGGTGAGCAGACTTACACGAAAAGCAGCTTGGATTATGAGCTGGGACCCAGCAACAATTACAGCGATACGCTGTTCTTTGAACTGCTTAGGGAGGATACGGAGTACGAGTTTTTCGTGGGCAGCGGAAGCGGAAATAAGTCTTATGTGACGGATGTCTTTCGGACGCAGAAGGATAGCAGATCTGTGGCGGTTACAAGGACAGAGAGTCATGCGGAAGATGTGGAGCTGTACTATGCTTTGACCGGGTGTGACCGATATACGAGGGATTATGTGAAGTGCTATTACAGGCTGGCAGGTTTTAACGGAACATGGAAGGAGATCAGCTCCAGACCTGCAACACAGGATGGCAGTTTTCTTTTGTCAGTGCTTAAGGAAGCTACAGACTATGAGTATTTGATCGGTTTTGCCAGGGAACTGAGTGACGATGTTCCATTTCTTACGCATACGGTGAGGGGTACCGTGACGACCATAACCGATACGCGGCGCCTGGAAGTGGATGTGACAGCCTCTATGACGTCGGCGCAGTTAATCTGCCGCATGTTCGATATGGAAGTGGCGAGTTACAATCATGTTGCGTACTTTTTCAGAGAGAAGGGACAGGAGCAGTGGGAGATCTTAAAAGATAAGGGTTATTATACAAACGAGGAAGTCGAAACAATCCGGCTGGAAGGATTGAAGGAAAATACAGTCTATGAGTATCGGGTCGGGTTTAAAACGAAGAAGGATCCAGATCCGGCGGAGCTGAAGCATGTCGCGGAGGGGGAATTCAGGACAGCAGCGGATTTGCGGAATGTGGAAATAACCGTGGAGCCGAAAACCTTTTCTGCGGGTATATATTATACCTTAAGCCATATGGAAGGCGCAGATGATGGATATCTTCTCGGGTATTTCAGAAAGGCTTCAGAGACGGAAGAAGCGTCGTGGGAAAAGGTGTATTCGGCCAGGACAGGACATAAGGATGCGGAAGACGCCTTTGTGATCGGAGAGCTGGAGGAGGAGACTTCTTACGAACTCACGATGGGCTTTGGTGAATCTGATGATGCGGCAAGAGACAGTTTGAAGCACCCAAAATCAATTACCTTTGCGACCACGGCGGACAGTCGCAGTCTGTCTGATGCACAGGCCGAAGTGGGAGAAACGAATGTGATCCTGCGGGTGAAATTCTCCGGGAATGCGGAGAACCGTAGTTCCTTTATTCAATTTTTCTATCGCGTCAAGGGAGATAACGCGTATGAGAGGATTGAGCGCAGGGTAAATGTGAGTGGTGTGGAGAATGAGTCTGTCTCTGCGACGCTGACAGGGCTGTTAAAGGGGACAGAGTATGAGTTTGCGGCAGTGCTGAGTAATGATGGGGAATGTGAGAAACCCGAGGATGTGACAAGGGATGCATACAAAGCTTTCGGGAGCTTTACCACTCAGGCGGCAGTCAGGCCTACGCTTTTGAAAATGTCGCAGGAGCGGCTGTATCTGAATGCAAACGCGCTATATAAAGAGGAAAGACGTTTTGGCTATGAAAATCTGAAGGTACAGTGGGAGCCGGCTGAGGCGGCTGTTGATCTGGAATGGAAGAGCAGCGACGAGACAGTTGCCACAGTGACGAAGGATGGTAAGGTATCCGCACTGGCGTCAGGCACAGCCACGATTACAGCCACATCCGTCTATGCGCCGGAGGTTTCTGCTTCCTGCGAAGTGACAGTGGGAGATTATCAGATCGGCAGGAAGGCTGCGGACGGCAGTGTCTCTCTTGTGGAAGGTGCGAAACTGACTGTGGCAAGGGGTGTTTCCTGTGAGGGATATGTTCTGTGCAGCGCAGTGGACAGGAATCCTGTGGAAGTCTCCGCAAAGGTTCGTTCCGGCAATGAATCCATTGCGCAGTGGACGGACGGCGTGATCGTGACAAAGCGCGCAGGTGAGACCAGACTGGTATTTACGTCAGAGGCGGATCAGGTGAATGCCTTCCTGACTGTCTCCGTGCAGCCTTCTACGGGCAAGGGATTTGCAATCACGGGATTCAGCCCGAGCATATCTGCTTATCCGGCAGTTAAGGAGGAGACGAAGGATGAGGCGGGACGCGTGCAGTATACGCTGGCTTATCCAGAGGGCATCATTACATACACAGCGCTGGGGGAGATTATGCCTTCCAGACAAAGCTTTGACAGAGAAGATTTCAACTGGAGCATCGATGATCCGGAAGTGGCGACAGTGGACGAGACGGGAAAAATTATACCACACAAGGCAGGGAGCGCCCTGCTTCGTGTGGAGCCGAAGAATACGGATGGCACGGTGCTGTATCAGATGCAGTCCTGTGAAGTGATGCTGCACTTCAAGGAGCTGCCAGCCGCTGGTCAAGGAATGCCATATGTGCTGGAAAATACGCATAAAAAGCTGGGTGATGTGAAATTGCCAGATGGCTGGGAAGGATGGAAATGGCAATACCCGGATACGCCCATTTTGATTAACGGGGAGAATACGGAGGGGTATCGCTTTGATGTCTTTTATGACGGAGAACAGTATTACCCGGAGGAAAAAAGCATTTATGTTAAGATCGGCAGAGTGACTGGCCTTTCGGCCTATGAGGCGGAAGGAGAAAACCACAATCATGTGCTCGAGGTAGGGAGTGTGGACAAGGAGGGAAATCCGTCGGAAGGATCTGATTCCCTGACGATGTGCGTGGAGATCCTTTTTGGCGGAAACATCAAGTGCGATACGACCCGGGATTATACATGGATGGAGATAGATGCGCCTGCCGGAATTGTTCTGAAAGAAGAGGAGGAACCGTATGATGACCACAGGCGGCATTATACGGTGACGGCGGTGAAGAAGGGGAATTATACCCTGAAACCGGTTCTTAAGATGATGGATCCCAGGACAAAACGGGAGAAGATTCTGGCGAAGACCAGCTTTAAGATTAAGGCCGTGGAGGAAAAGCAGGCATATCTCACGATTACGCCGGAGAAGATGACAGGTATCTCTACGGAAAATGGGCGAATTCTGATAAGCTACAACGGAAATGTTAAGACGTTTCGTGTCCAGGCTGCGCTTTTTGACAGAAACAACGAGGAGGCTGCTTTTGAGAATGTGAAGCTTGGCTGGAGCGTTTCGGACAAAAAAGTGGCAACGGTGAAGCCATCCAGGGATACCCGCACGGCGGAGATCAAGATTGTCGGAGAGGGACATACGATCCTGACAGCGAAGGCGAAAGATAAGGCGGGTCATACCTCCACAGCGCAGATTGAGATCCGAAACCTTGCGCCCAGAGTGAATGTTTCCAAGGTAACGGTGAATCCGGCCTATGATTTTGACAGTGAAGAGGGAAAGCGGCTTGCCTGTGAAAATAACGGGGCGGTGGAAGTCGTTTCTGTCTATGGGATTTCAAAAATGAATCATATCAGACTCTGGAAGAGCGATAAAAAGACGCTGGAGACTGATCTGGAACTTGTCGAATATGAAGAAGGCGGAAAATACTGCTATCTTGTATGTCCGACTGACTCTGTGGAAGAGAAAGTCTATGACTGTTATCTGGGTGTGACTGCACCGGGTATCCTGGTGGGATCCCAATTTTATCCGCTCAAAGTGACGGTGCAGACGAAACAGCCGAAGGTGACAGTGAAGTCGGTGAGACCGGCAAATCTGTTCTACCGCACAGATCCCGCTTCCGTGGATATCGGGATAGGGCAGAAAGGAGTCGAAATCGAATCCGTCAGGTGGACAGATACCGCTTCAGGAGAAGGCAATGGTTTTGCGGCCGTTTCGTCGGACTATGGGTTTGACACGTCGAAGAAGGGAAAGAACGTGCAGCGTCTGTACTTTTCCCAGGAGAATGTTCAGCTTACGGAGGGGAAAAAACTGGCAGATCCGGGGATTGTCTCCGGGCAGATGAAAATAAAATACAAGGGCTTTGCGGAGCCGGTTGAGACGCCTGTCTCTCTCAAATGGAACTATAAAAAGCCTGTGATTACCGTGAAGGAGGCACAGGCCACCCTGATTCCGTCTCTGGAGGGGCATACGCAGGGCAGCTTTTTGCTGTATCATCCAGAGAATAAGAGGCTTGTCTATAAAAACAGCGGTTCTGCCGGGACAGACGACCCGAGGATCTGCTACTCGGAGCTGACTTTCCTGAACAAGGATGTGAAAAAGACCGGGGACAGGAATTATACTTATATAGGCGGCAAGACACAGGGCAGTGAAAAACTGCAAATGACCGTTGTTTCCGATTACTGGCGGGAGCCCTTAACTGCGGTACATACGATTAAACTTGCGGCCCCCACGCCCTGTCTGACGAAGACGAAGCTGGTGGTGAATACGCGGTATGTGGGTACGGATTACACCGATATCGAGCTGAAAGGCGCCTATACGGCGGCACTTTCCTGCGAGGACATTATCATCGAGGGGAAAAACGAGAAATCACAGTCGTTATTAGATAACGATGTTCTGGAGATGGAGCAGGAGCGTGCAGGGAGCAACCGTATTGTTGTGAGGGTAAACCGGGCGCAGACCATGAGGCAGGATGCAGTCAAAAACGGAACCTACAGCTTTAAGGTGATCCCCTGCTTCCGGGATGCCTCAGGAAACCGTGTCGAGGGAAAAGCGCTCACTTTAAAGGTTCAAACGACAGACAAGGCAGCCACTGCGAAGGCGAAGCTGTCGGGCGGTCTGGATCTGGCAAAGAGTCCGAAGGTCTATGAAAATTGTGTGGAAGTCGGAATTACTGTGAAGAACATGGGTGACCATTACAGCTACGACAATCAGAAAGGTATTTCATTGACAGGGGAGTACAGTAAATATTTTAATCTCTTCTATCTGCCCTCCCAGCCCGGTCTGTACCGTATAAGAGTGAAAGAGGGAAGCGAGAGCAAGCTGAAGGCAGGACAGCGCTACCGGCTGGCAATCCGCTGCACGGTTAAGCGGGAGAACGGGGACACCGTCCGGGTACAGACACCAACCTTTACGGTCCGGCCAAAACAGTCCGTGCCCAAGGTGACAGTGCACGGCAATGGACAGATATTGTTTGCGGGAAATGACAGTTTTACCAGAAGCTGCAGTTTTGAACTGCCGGATGGCATGGGATACCGAATCAAGGAACTCTCCGGCGGCATAGACTGCAACAGGGACGGGAAGGAAGATATCACCGTGCGCTGGAAAAAGAGCGGCTCCAAAGATCATTATGCGCTGGCAGAGCTTGTGCTGACAGACAGGGACGGTGCGCTTACAGTGGGCGGCATGAAAGGAAAAACTTACACAGTTCCTGTCATCATAACACTGGAGGGCAGGGATGGGATCGCCAAGGATGTGAATACAAAGATTAAGGTGACGGTTCGGCGTTAACATGTGTTATCAGGGAAAATCAGAGTGTAATGTGAGGATGAAGTTTTGACATTTTCTGTAAAAAGGGGTTGACGGAGGTTACATAATAGATTATAATAACATATGTTACCAAAAGAAGCTGTTAAAAAGCTGCAAAAGAGTGAGAGAGGGACATTCTTATGGCAAGAAAAGAGACGATCACAAAAAACGACATACTGAACGCGGCATTCGAGATGGCACGGACGGAGGGGTTTGGCCAGGTGAGTGCACGAACGCTGGCGGCGAAGGCGGGATGTTCGACACAGCCGATTTTCCGTGTTTATAAGAACATGGAGGAGCTGGGGGACGACTTGTTTGTGAAATCGATGGAATATTTCAGCACTTACTATGAGGAGTTTCCGAAGTTAAACAATACGCCTTTTGTCAATCTGGGACTTGCCTACATCCGTTTTTCTCAGGAGGAGCAGAATTTATTCCGTCTGTTATTTTTATCGGAGAACCGTCACGGAAAGAGTCTCTATGATATGCTGAACGGTAAAAATGGTGCGGTGGTGCGTGAAATCAACAGCGCGAAAATTTTCGGCTGTAAGGATCCAAGCGGTATGTTCATGAAGATGTGGATTTTTATTCACGGCGCGGCATGCATGACCCTGACAGGGGACTATGATCTTCAGGAGGAGGACACCATCAAACTCTTGGAGGAGTCCTACAATGCTTTTCAAAATGTGTAAGAAGCAGCATTCTCTGTATGAATCTGAACTTCTGATAGAAGGGCTTGGCTATGGCGATTGAGAATCGGTATGATATCATAACCAGAATCAATGAATATTACGGTAAGATGAGCAAGGGTCAGAAGGCGATCTCGGCTTTTATTTACGACCACTACGATCAGGCGGTGTTTATGACCGCAGCGAAACTGGGAGATACGGTGGGGGTGAGCGAATCCACCGTGGTACGCTACGCCATGTTCATCGGGTACAACGGTTATCCGGAGTTTCAGAGGGATCTGGAATACTGGGTGCAGAATAAGATCAATTCTGTACAGAAGATCGGCGCCAAGTATGGCAAAAGCAGCCAGTCGGAGATTCTCAACTCTGTGTTACAGTCAGATATTGAGAAAATTCAGGACACGATACACAATCTGGACCCGACAGCCTTTGAGACAGCGGTGGATATCATTCTGGAAGCGAAGACGGTCTATATTATGGGTGTCAGGAGCTGTGAGCCGCTGGCAGATTTCCTGCAGTTTTATCTGAATATGATCCGGGGGAATGTGGTGCTCCTCCGGACCACAAGTGTTTCGGAAACTTTTGAGCAGATGATCCGTATCGATGAACAGGATGCATTTGTGGGAATCAGTTTTCCGAGATATTCTATGAGAACTTTAAAGGCGATGGAGTTTGCAAACGACAGGAATGCCAAGGTGATCGCGGTGACAGATTCGGTGCATTCCCCGATGAATCTCTATTCTGCCTGCAATCTCTTCGCCAGAAGCGATATGGTTTCGATTGTGGATTCCCTGGTGGCGCCCCTTAGCATGATCAACGCGCTTGTGGTGGCGATGTGCTTAAAGCAGCCGGAGGAAGTGAAAGAGAATCTGAAGAACCTGGAAGAGGCCTGGAACAATTATCAGGTTTATCTGAATGATGAGATTAACTTTATAGATGAGGAGCCGATGTTAAATTATCCGCTTCGGAAAAAAGAACGCGAAAAGCACTTCTAAAGATGCTCCGCCATAGGATGGAACATCAAGAAGCACTGAGTTTCGCGGGAGAGAATGTCAGAATACGGGCATTCTCTGTGAAGTACGACATAGAATGGGGAAAATGATGCATATAGACAAAGATCAGGCGGTCGTGATCGGCGGCGGCGCGGCGGGAATGATGGCCGCAGCCGCAGCGGCGGAAAACGGACGCCGTGTTATTTTATTAGAGAAGAATGAAAAGCTCGGCAAAAAGATTTATATTACAGGCAAAGGACGCTGCAATGTAACCAATGCCTGTGAGCGGGACAAGTTTTTTGAAAATATTGTGAGCAATCCGAAGTTTCTTTACAGTGCTTTCCATATGTTTGATAACAAGCGGTTGGAAATGTTTTTGGAAGAAAACGGATGTCATTTAAAGGAAGAGCGCGGTGAAAGGGTGTTTCCTGTTTCGGATCACGCGTCGGACGTGACGGCGGCCTTCGAGCGGTTTCTCAAGAAAAACGGAGTGCAGGTGCGGCTGCGAAGTGAGGTGAAGAAAATTGAGACGGACGGCGATAAAATAACAGGTGTATTGCTTTCGGATGGCAGCACAGTTCCCGCTGGATGCGTGATTGTGGCGACGGGCGGTCTGTCCTATCAGAGTACGGGATCTACCGGGGACGGACACCGCATGGCACAGGCTCTGGGGCACAAGGTGACTGACTGCGTGCCGGCGCTTGTATCTCTGGAAACAGAAGGAGACTGGTGTAAAAAATTACAGGGGTTATCTCTTAAAAATGTGTCCCTTACCATGAGCTGCGGGAAAAAGAAGCTGTATCAGGGATTTGGCGAGATGCTTTTTACCCACTACGGGGTGAGCGGGCCGTTAGTTCTGTCTGCCAGCAGTTATTTTGGAAAGAAGAAAGGTGCGGATGCGGCGGTTCTGATAATTGATCTGAAGCCCGCGCTGTCAGAGGAACAGCTTGATAAAAGAATTTTGAGGGACTTTGAGGAAAACAGGAACCGGCAGTTCAAAAACGCGCTGGGCGGGCTCTATCCGGCGAAGCTGATTTCTGTTATGATAGAGAGGTCGGGTATCGACCCGGAGAAAAAGGTACATGAGGTGACGAAACAGGAACGACGGCGGCTGACAGAGCTGACAAAGGCCTTTACCCTGCAGGTGCGCGGGAAGCGGGGCTTTGAGGAGGCGGTCATCACCCAGGGCGGCGTGTCGGTGAAGGAGGTTAATCCCTCCACGATGGAATCCAGGCTGGTGCGGGGGCTCTACTTTGCGGGAGAGGTACTGGATCTGGACGGTCTGACAGGAGGATTTAATTTACAGATTGCCTGGTCCACGGGATATCTGGCCGGGAGCAGCGTAAAAAATCAGAAAGGTAGGGGGAGCGATGGGATTTAATATTGCAATCGACGGACCCGCAGGAGCGGGCAAGAGTACAATCGCAAAGATGATAGCGGCGAAGAAGGGATTTATTTATGTGGATACGGGCGCGATGTACCGGGCGATGGCGCTGTATCTGATCAGAGAGAACGCATCGCCGGAGCAGATCGATGAGAAATGTCAGGGGGCTGATATCACCATCGCCTATGAGAACGGCGAGCAGGTGGTGTACTTAAACGGTGAAAACGTAAACGCCTATATCCGCACGGAGGAGGTTGGCCGGATGGCATCTGTCAGCAGCCCGAATCCCCGGGTGAGAAAAAAGCTGACACAGCTGCAGCAGAAGCTGGCGGCGGATGCGGATGTGGTGATGGACGGGCGGGACATCGGGACCTGTGTGCTGCCGGATGCCCAGGTGAAGGTGTATCTGACTGCGGACAGCCACGAGAGAGCGCTGCGCCGCTATAAGGAGCTTACAGCTAAGGGTGAAAGCTGCGACCTTGAAACGATCGAGAAGGATATTATCGAGCGCGACAGGCAGGATATGACCAGAGAAATTTCCCCCTTAAAGCAGGCGGAGGACGCGGTACTGGTCGATTCCTCCCACATGACGGTGGCGGAGGTGGCGGATGCCATCATCGCATTGTGCCAGCGTGAGAAGCTGTGATAAAAGTCGACTGATGCGGGGCGGGATGCCAGAAGTTTTTGTGCGGGAGAATGCGGGATAACGGCATTTTTGCATGAAGGAGGTTATTCATGGAAGTCATTCTTGCGGAACACGCAGGGTTTTGTTTCGGGGTACAGCGGGCCGTAGATACTGTCTATGAACAGATTGAGAGCAGGGGGAAGGACGGGCTGCCGATTTATACCTTCGGGCCGATTATACATAATGAGGAAGTAGTCGGGGATCTGCAGAGGCGCGGCGTGCGTGTGCTGGATTCCCTTGCGGACGCGAAACAGGTTCCGGCGCAGGAGAGGGGAACGGTGATCATCCGCTCCCACGGGGTGGAAAAAAGTGTCTGCGAAAGTCTGAAGGAACTGGGGTTTGAGGTGGTGGACGCCACCTGTCCTTTTGTGAAGCGGATCCACAATATCGTGGAGAAGGAGAGTGCAGAGGGCAGAAGCATCGTGATTGTCGGTAATGAGGGCCACCCGGAAGTGGAGGGAATCAGGGGCTGGTCAGAGTCCGCCACATACATTGTGGGGTCGGTGGAAGAGGCCCGGAATCTTGTCTGCAGGCCCGGGGAAGAACTGTGCATTGTTTCCCAAACGACATTTAACTACAAGAAATTTCAAGATGTGGTTGAAATTTTTGCGGAAAGAGGTTACAATGGTAGTGTTGTGAATACTGTATGTAACGCTACGGAAGTGCGACAGGCCGAGGCCAGAGAACTCGCGGCACGGGTTGATGTAATGATTGTTATAGGTGGGAATCATAGCTCTAATACAAGGAAACTCTATGAGATCTGCAGGCAGGAGTGCGAAATGACCTACTATATACAGACACTCGACGACTTGCATTTGAGGTTACCTGAATCTGTCCGACTGGTGGGTATTACAGCAGGGGCATCGACCCCAAACAATATTATCGAGGAGGTTCAAAATTATGTCAGAATTAACTTTTGAACAAATGTTAGAGGAGTCATTAAAGACAATACACACAGGAGAGGTTGTTGAAGGTACCGTTATCGATGTAAAGCCGGAAGAGATCATTCTCAACATCGGATACAAGTCAGATGGCGTTTTGACTAGAAATGAATATACAAACGAACCTAATGTAGATTTGACAACCATTGCGAAGCCCGGAGACACCATGGAGGTGAAGGTGCTCAAGGTAAACGACGGCGAGGGACAGGTTCTCCTCACCTACAAGCGTCTTGCGGCTGACAGGGGCAACAAGCGCATCGAGGAAGCTTACGAGAACAGAGAAGTGCTTACGGCCAAGGTTGCGCAGGTGCTGGACGGCGGTCTGAGCGTTGTAGTGGAGGAAGTGAGAATCTTTATCCCGGCAAGTCTTGTGTCCGATACTTATGAGAAAGATCTGAACAAGTATGCGGGTCAGGAGATCCAGTTCGTGATCAGCGAATACAATCCTAAGAGAAGAAGATACATTGGCGACAGAAAGCAGCTGATTCTTGAGGAGAAGGCAGAGATGCAGAAGAAGCTCTTCGAGACGATCAAGATCGGTGATACCGTGGAAGGCACAGTTAAGAACGTGACAGATTTTGGTGCGTTCATTGATCTGGGCGGCTGTGACGGTCTGCTCCATATCTCCGAAATGTCCTGGGGCAGAGTGGAGAATCCCAAGAAGGTATTTAAGGTTGGCGATGTGGTGAAGGTACTGATCAAGGATATCTCCGGCACAAAGATTGCCTTGAGCCTTAAGTTTGAGGATCAGAACCCCTGGAGGGATGCGGCAAGCAAGTATGCGGCAGGCACTGAGGTGACCGGCAGAGTGGCGCGCATGACAGATTTCGGCGCATTTATCGAGCTGGAGCCTGGTATTGATGCACTGCTTCATGTGTCCCAGATCTCCAAGGAACATATTGACAAGCCCTCCGATGTACTTAAGAGCGGTGAGGAAGTGACCGCTAAGGTCGTTGATTTCAACGAGGCGGACAAGAAGATCAGCCTGAGCATTAAGGCGATGTTTGCATCGGAGCCTAAGGCTGAGAAAGTGGAAGATGCGGACGTTGTATCCGTAGATATCGACGCGGTGATCGCGGAAGGTAACGAGGACGCAGAGTAGACATATTTTAGAAGAGATTGCATTTTTAAAGGCTTCTGTATCATAACAAATAAGGGCGGTGGGAATCCATGGCATATGACTATGAATACTTTAAGAAAGCGGTTTATGACCTTACCAAGATTGATTTGAATGCTTACAAAGAAAAGCAGATGAAGCGCCGGATCGATACACTGATTTCTAAGAATAAGGTAGTCGGATATGACAATTACATCTCCGTGCTCAAGAGCGACAATGCCAGGTTTGAGGAGTTTGTCAATTACCTGACAATCAATGTGTCTGAGTTTTACAGAAACGTGGATCAGTGGCAGCTTTTGGACAAAGATATTTTCCCGGAGCTGATTCAGCGTTACGGTAAGAATCTAAAGATATGGAGCGCGGCATGTTCGACGGGCGATGAGCCGTATTCTCTGGTGATGGCATTGTCCAGACATCTGCCGCTCAACCAGATCAAGATTTATGCGACGGATCTGGATAAACAGGTGATAGAGAAGGCGAAGATGGGACTCTATGCGGAGAAGAGCATAGCGGGTGTGCCGGCGGATCTGAAAAAGAAATTTTTTACAAAGGTCGGTCCCTCCTATCAGATTTCGGAAGAAGTCAAGAGCAGGGTGGAATTTAAGGAACATAATCTGTTAAAGGATAATTATCCGTCGGATTACCATTTGATTGTGTGCAGGAATGTGCTGATCTACTTTACCGAGGAAGCGAAGGATGAGGTGTTCCGCAAGTTCCAGAAGAGTCTCAGGCCTGGCGGTTATCTGTTCATAGGCAGTACCGAGCAGATCATCAACCACAGAGATGTGGGATTTGAGCGGAAGAACTCGTTTTTCTATCAGAGACCAATGTGAGTTTATAAATTGAAGTGGGCAGCGATTCGTCGCTGCCCTTCGTTATGTCCAGATTTTTATTAGCAAGTCTGAGATTCAGTATGTCTTGGCCATCTTTTCAAGCAGATGCTGTGCGTAACGGGAGAAAAGCGTTCGGTCTGTTTTGCGCTCATCGGTGAGTTCAAAGAAGAGATCGTGGCTCTTATAATCCCGTTTGAAGAAAGGCTCTGCCACAATATCCCATTGCGGGAGAAAGAGCCCGTATTTCCGTGTGTAGCATGTGGCGGCTGTGGCCTGGGTGCGGTGCGCCGGATCCACAAAGGAGGACACGGATTTGTGGAGGGCGATGTCTTCCTCCGGCAGATAATAGTAGTCTTTATAGCTGGCGTAGAAATACTTCATTTCTTCCTCGTAAAGAGGTACTTTCAGAATCCCCTCGTCCTTTTCGCCGCTGAAATAACAGCCGTTTGCCAGATCGGAGAGAGAAAAAGGAAGGGGGGAGGGCAGCGCCAGTTTCATCAGCAGCTCCTGTCTCTCTTGACCGTGATAGTCAATATAGCTGTTTGCCTGCACTTTTTTTGCGCGGATATTCCCGTTGAAAAGATCATAAAATGCCAGAAGGGGGAGAAGCTGCAGCATCCCCTGGATATCGGAGCTGTTATGGAGAAGCAGCAGCGTGCGGGCGTCAGTGGAAAGCGTCTCCACATACGTTTTGTACACTTCAATCAGTTCCCCGCCGTGAAAGCGGTCTTCCCGGGAAATGCCAAGAAGCGTTTCCAGCGTTTTCTGCTTACAGTTGGGAACGTGCAGAAACGCCTTGTAGGGAGAAATGCGTCTATACAGATCAATCCCGTCAAAGCTGTCGAAATTGTGAGGAAGTTTATGCTGCTCGCATTTCTGCATCAGGTACGGCAGGTCAAAATTATTGCCGTTGAAATGAACCAGATGTGTGAAGGAGGACGCAAAGTCGAAAAAAGCGTCCAGCAGGGCAGCTTCCTCTATGGGATTTTCACAGAACCACTGCCGGATCTGCCAGTTCCCGTCCGCAAGGAAAGCGGCCCCGATCAGATAGAGGGAGGAGCTTTTTGCGGTGAAACCTGTGGTTTCAATATCTATAAACAGAAATTGATCCAGAGGAGCGGTGCGCTCCAAAGGATAACCGATTTTGAAAGATTCCAGTGTTTGATTTACGATTTGCATAAATTTCCTCCAAGTAGGTATTCGCAGTGCACACTCGAAAAACCTTCGGCTTTCTTTGTTCGCGGGCTTCGCCCTATACATCTTAACATATTTTTTGAATTAGCAGTAGTTTTTTTCGTCGAAAAATAGTATATTTATAATAGCGGTTCCATCGGATCTAAGGTGTGGACTGAATGTGAAAGGAGCAGGGTTACAGGTATGGCTAAATTAACATTTAACGGCGGCATACATCCCTACGACGGAAAGGATCTGTCAAAGGATAAGCCCATCAAGGCGGTGCTGCCAAAGGGAGATCTGGTTTACCCGTTGTCCCAGCATATCGGCGCGCCTGCAAAACCTATTGTGGAGAAGGGTGACAGGGTTTTGACGGGGCAGAAGATTGCGGAGGCGGGCGGCTTTGTTTCCGCGCCTATTTATGCCACGGTATCGGGTACGGTGAAAGCGATTGAGCCGAGACGTGTGGTCACGGGCGACAGCGTGATGAGCATCATCATCGAAAATGACGGACTTTACGAGGAAGTGGAGTATCCGAAACGGAAACCTCTCGAGGAGATGACAAGAGAGGAGATTATCGAGTGCGTGAAGGAGGCAGGTATCGTCGGCATGGGCGGTGCGGGCTTTCCTACTTTTATCAAGCTTTCTCCCAAGGAGCCGGAGAAGATTGACATAGTGATTGCAAACTGTGCGGAGTGTGAGCCTTATCTGACATCCGATTACCGCAGGATGCTGGAGGAGCCGGAGAAGCTGGTGGGAGGGTTAAAAGTTTCCCTGAAGCTGTTTGAGAATGCCAGGGGTATTCTGGCGGTGGAGGACAACAAGCCGGACTGTATAGAACTTTTGAAAAATCTCACAAAGGACGAGCCGCGCATCAGCGTAAAGGCGCTTAAGACCAAATATCCGCAGGGCGCGGAGCGGCAGATTATCTATGCGGCCACAGGAAGAGCCATCAATTCTTCCATGCTTCCTGCAGATGCAGGCTGTGTGGTGAACAATGTGGATACAGTGGTTGCAATTTACCATGCGGTGATCGAGGGAAAACCTCTGATGAACCGTATTGTCACAGTGACCGGGGACGCCATCGCAGACCCGCGTAACTTTATTGTGCGGATCGGCACAAATTACCATGAACTGGTGGAGGAAGCGGGCGGCTTTAAGCAGGAGCCTGTTAAAATCGTATCCGGCGGCCCGATGATGGGATTTGCCCTCTTTGGACTGGATGTGCCGACGACCAAGACGGCTTCTGCCCTTTTGTGTCTCACGGAGGATGAGGTGTCCCGCATGGAGCCTTCCGCCTGCATCAACTGCGGCCGATGCGTGGAGGTATGTCCTGGGCGCGTGGTTCCAAGGCTTCTGGCAGATTATGCGGAGCACTATGATGAGGAAGCGTTTCTTTCCCATGAAGGCATGGAGTGCTGTGAGTGCGGCTGCTGCAGTTTTGTGTGTCCGGCGAAGAGACCGCTTACGCAGACCATCAAGTCCATGCGCAAGATGCAGCTTGCAAAGAAGAAGAAATAGTGAAAATAAGAAAGTGATGTAAGACTGAAATAGAATCTTTTTCGGAACAGAAAAGTTCCGAAGAAAGGAGCATAGACTGAAGAGATGAGTGAATTAATGAAAGTGTCATCCAACCCTCATGTCAGATCGAAGTCCACCACAAGCAGTATTATGCTGACCGTGGTGATCGCCCTTCTTCCGGCGGCTGGATTTGGCATTTACAATTTCGGGCCTAAGGCACTGCTGCTGATTCTTGTGACAGTGGCTTCCACGGTGGCGACGGAATTTTTGTTTGAAAAGATCTGTAAGAAAAAAGTGACAATAGGAGATTACTCTGCGGTGGTGACAGGGCTGCTTCTGGCGTTAAACCTGCCGGTGTCCGCGCCGTGGTGGATCGGCGCAGTGGGCGGTGTGTTCGCCATTCTGGTAGTCAAAATGCTGTTTGGCGGTCTTGGGCAGAACTTTATGAACCCGGCGCTCGGCGCGAGGTGTTTCCTGTTGATTTCCTTTACGTCCATCATGACGAATTTTGACTGTGATGCGTACACGGGGGCAACGCCCCTCGCCGCATTGAAGAGCGGGGAATCCGTTAATATTCTGGATATGGTGATCGGGCGCACGGCGGGTACCATCGGTGAGACGTCCATGATCGCCATTGTGATCGGGGCGTGTATTCTGATTCTGTTCGGAATCATTGATCTGCGGATTCCGGGCACTTACATTGTGACGCTTGCAGTTTTTGTGAGCCTTTTCGGAGGCCGGGGCTTTAACTGGCCGTACATATCCGCCCATCTTTCCGGCGGCGGTCTGATGCTTGGCGCGTTCTTTATGGCGACGGACTATGTGACCAGACCGATCACGAAACGGGGACAGTATGTGTTTGGTTTTTTGCTGGGCGTTCTGACAGGAATTTTCCGTATTTTCGGCCCCTCCGCGGAGGGAGTGTCTTATGCGATCATTATCGGCAACCTCCTGGTGCCGCTGATTGAGAAAGTCACTCTTCCGAAAGCATTTGGTAAAGGAGGAGAGAAGGCATGAAAGAAATGATAAAAAATACAGGGATTCTGCTGGCGATCACGCTGATTGCAGGTCTCCTTCTCGGACTGGTTTATCAGGTCACAAAAGAGCCTATTGCCGAGCAGGAAGCGAAAGCGAAGCAGGAGGCGTGCCAGGAAGTGTTTGCAGATGCGGCTTCCTTTGAGGCGGTGGAGCTTACAGCTGTGGATGAGGGCACATGGAGCAGTGAGGGCTACGGACAGGAGAGTGTGGACGAAGTGATGGCAGCCCTTGACAGTGGGGGAAGTACGCTTGGCTATGTGATCACGGTGACCACGAAGGAAGGCTACGGCGGAGATATCCAGTTTACGATGGGTGTCCGCACGGACGGCACCGTGAACGGCATTTCCTTGCTTGCCATATCTGAGACAGCGGGGCTGGGCATGCAGGCTGAGGCGGTTTTGAAGCCGCAGTTTGCCGGCAAAAATGTGGAGAAATTTGCTTACAGCAAGAGCGGCGCGGCGGCGGACAATGAGATTGACGCCATTTCCGGTGCGACCATAACAACAAATGCGGTGACCAATGGAGTCAACGCTGGATTATACTATTTCCAGACGGTATTGGGAGGAGGTAGTGCAAATGAATAGTGCAAAGGAACGTCTTGTAAACGGTATTGTAAAGGAGAATCCGACCTTTGTCCTGATGCTGGGTATGTGTCCCACGCTTGCGGTGACAACTTCGGCGGTCAATGGTCTGGGTATGGGACTTACGACAATGGTGGTGCTTGCGCTTAGTAACGTCTTCATTTCCCTGCTTCGGAATATCATACCTGATAAGGTGCGGATTCCGGCGTTTATCGTTATTATTGCCTCTTTTGTGACGATGGTGGAGCTGCTTTTGCAGGGCTTTATTCCCTTCCTCTATGACGCGCTCGGTATTTACATTCCGCTGATCGTGGTAAACTGTATTATCCTTGGGCGCGCGGAGGCGTATGCTTACAAAAATCCTGTGATTCCATCACTGTTTGACGGTATCGGCATGGGGCTCGGATTCTCCGTGGCGCTGACTTGTATCGGCGCGGTGAGAGAACTTCTGGGCGCAGGAGAGATCTTCGGTATGCATGTGATGCCGGAAAGTTTTGTGCCGGTGAGCATCTTTATCATGGCGCCGGGTGCATTTTTCGTGCTGGCGCTCTTGACGGCGGTTCAGAATAAGGTGAAGATCGCCGGAGAGCGGAAAGGAAAAGATATGTCAAAGATCCAGTCCGGCTGTGGAAGCGACTGCATGAACTGTGCGGATACGGGCTGTGCAAAGCGTCTGATTGACGAAAGCAAGGAGAAAGCGGGAGAGGAGGAGAAGAAGAATGATTAAAGAATTATTGGTGATCCTGATTGCGTCCTCCCTGGTAAATAATGTGGTTTTAAGTCAGTTTCTGGGGCTTTGTCCCTTCCTTGGCGTGTCCAAGAAGACAGAGACAGCAACGGGCATGGGAGTGGCGGTTATCTTTGTCATTACACTGGCTTCGGCGGTGGCGGGAGCGATCTATCAGTTTATCCTGCTTCCCTTTGATATCGCCTATCTGCAGACCATTGTGTTTATTCTGGTTATTGCGGCGCTGGTGCAGTTCGTTGAGATGTTTTTAAAGAAATTTATTCCGGGGCTGTATCAATCGCTTGGTGTGTATCTGCCCTTGATTACAACCAACTGTGCGGTGCTCGGCGTGGCGCTGACCAACGTGCAGAAGAATTGCGGAATACTGACTGGGGTAGTCAATGGCTTTGCGACAGCGGCGGGCTTTACCATTTCCATTGTTATTCTGGCGGGAATCCGGGAGAAGATGACATACAATGATATACCGGAATCTTTTCAGGGAATGCCGATCGTGCTGGTGACGGCGGGATTGATGGCGATTGCGTTCTGTGGATTTTCGGGATTACTCTAAGGGGGTCGAAGGTATGGACATAGCGGGAATTTTGATGGCTACGGGAATTGTGGGAGCGGTAGGTCTGTTCGTGGGTCTGTTCCTCGGCGTGGCAGGTATCAAGTTTAAGGTAGATGTGGATGAGCGGGAGGAAGCCATTTTAGGTGTTCTTCCTGGAAATAACTGCGGCGGCTGCGGCTATGCGGGATGTTCCGGCCTGGCGGCTGCGATTGTAAAGGGGGAGGCGCCTGCAAATGCCTGCCCTGTTGGCGGTGAAAAAGTAGGCGCGCAGGTGGCGCAGATCATGGGCGTGGAGGCCGGTGAGAGCGTGCGCATGACGGCATTTGTGAAGTGCCGCGGTGACAAGGAGCGCACACGCGTGGACTACGATTACACAGGTATCGAGGACTGCGCTATGGTGGCGTTTGTGCCCAACGGCGGACCGAAATCCTGTAATGACGGTTGTCTTGGTTTCGGAAGCTGTGTGAAAGCATGTCCATTTGACGCCATTCATGTGGTAAACGGCGTAGCGGTGGTGGATAAGGAGGCATGTAAGGCGTGCGGCAAGTGTGTGGCTGCCTGCCCGAAGCATCTGATCGAGCTGATTCCTTATGATGCCAAACATGTGGTGGCCTGCAGTTCAAAGGAAAAGGGTCCTGTGACCATGAAAGCCTGCGATGTGGGCTGTATCGCCTGCCAGCTCTGTAAGAGGAACTGTCCGGCGGACGCGATTGTGATCGAGGATTTCCATGCAATTATTGACCAGGAGAAATGTACCGGGTGCGGGACATGTAAGGAAAAGTGTCCGAAGAAAGTCATTGTATAAAAATGCGAAAAGTGCTTCTAAAGACGTTTCGTCATAGGACGAAACGCCAAGAAGCACTAAGTTTCGCATGAGAGAATGCCCTAAGTGCGGGCATTCTCCGTGTGCAATCAAAAACAGGGAGAACGGTATCATGGAAGGACAGTTGAAGAGCGGAACGGTTCTCACTTCCGAGAGCGGAAGCCGATATACGGTAAAACAACTGCTTGGCGCCGGCGGACAGGGGGAAGTATATTCTGTGGAAACCGGGAATAAGCTGTATGCCCTCAAGTGGTATTACAAAAATACTGCCACCAAAAACCAGAAAGAAATTCTGGATAATTTGATTCAGAGCGGCCCGCCGGATGCGTCTTTCCTGTGGCCGCAGGATATGATCTTTCGGGCATACGGGGAATCCTTTGGCTATATTATGCCGCTTCGCCCGAAAAATTACAGAAGCATTGTTGATATGATGAAGAGAAAGGCGGAGCCTTCCTTTTACTGTCTTTGCCGGGCGGCGTATCATCTGACCAGAGGGTATCATGCGCTGCATGGAAAGGGTTACAGTTATCGCGATATTTCTTTTGGCAATGTCTTTTTCGATCCCGATACGGGCGATGTGCTGATCTGCGATAACGACAACGTTTCTTACAACGGGGCGAAAACCGGCGTGTACGGGACTCCCCGCTTTATGGCGCCTGAAATTGTGACTGGGAAAGAAAAACCGTCCCGGAACACGGATCTCTTTTCGCTGGCGGTGCTGTTATTTTATATGTTTATGTTAAACCACCCTCTGGAGGGTAAGAGAGAGGCGCGGATCAAGTGCATGGATATTCATGCCATGAACATGCTGTATGGAACGGATCCGCTGTTTATCTTTGACCCGGACAACAAGGACAACCGGCCTCTTGCGGGATATCAGGACAATGCCCTTATTTTCTGGGATCTGTATCCACAGCAGGTCAGGGATCTGTTTATCACATCTTTTACCGTAGGGCTCAGGCAGCCTAACCGCCGGATCACGGAGGGCAGGTGGATGGAGACTTTCGCGAATCTCATGTCTGGCATGATGCACTGTCAGAATTGTGGCAGCGAGGTATTTTACGATGTGCAGAAGGAAGAAAACGGTGTTGCGCACACTTGCTGGGGATGCCAGAAAGCAGTAACCGTTCCTCCCCGCATTGTGATCGGTAAAAATACGGTTCTGCTGATGTCCAACACGAAATTGTATCAGCATCACATTACAGGGAATTATGATATGGAGACTGTTGTCGGTGAGGTGGTGCAGAATCCGGCAAACCCGAAACTGTGGGGGATCAGAAATCTGTCCGGGGATAACTGGACGTACATCAAGGCGGATGGAACGCAGGTTCCCGTGCCGCAGGGCCGTTCCGCAGCGATTGCAAGGGGTACAAAGATCGATTTTGGGCAGCTTACGGGAGAATTTCATGGAGGAGCATGATAGCGGGTATGGAAGACGATAAGGTTTTGGCGGGTCTGATACAGAATTATCCCGATGCGCTTACTGACAGAAAAAGACTGCAGGCTCTTCTCCTGGATTTATTTCCGCAGGACAGACGGAAGCGAAACCTGCTGATGCTTGTATATGATGACGGTATTGTATGCGAGATGAAGGGTCTTGGACAGATCGATAAAATGACCCTGCACCGTTTTGTCAGATCCATTGAGCTTGGATATGACGTCAGGACGAAAAGCGCGGAAACTGCTGTTATGGCATGGGCGAAGGCACTGGGGCTGCTGTTTGATGGCGGGGCCGGACAAAGAGAAGAGGAGACGCCTTTGGGAGGCGGAGGGGATTTTAGTCTGTCAACGAAAAAAGAGTGGGTTCCCTGTGAGAGCGACAGTCTGTATGAGTACGAGGAGACGTCAAGGGGACTGCGGATTCTGAAATACATTGATTTCGATGAGCCTGTTGTGGTGATTCCCAATATGATCGAGGGAAAAAAGGTGATCGCAGTCGGCAATTATGCCTTTAAGGGGTGTGTCGGCATTGAGAGGATTGTCATTTCCGATGGCATTGAAATGCTGGGAAACGGAGTGTTCCTAAACTGCAGAGGTTTAAAGGAGGCGGTACTGCCGGAATCCCTGCGGTGTATCGGCAGCACGGATGCCACAGGATGTCCCAAAATCCTGGGGAGCGAGATCAAATACGAGGGCGCTTTTGAGTACAGTGGTCTGGAGGAGATCAGAGTGCCGGACAGCGTGAAATTTATCGGAGAAAACAGCTTTGCCGGCTGTGGGCAGCTCAGACGGGCAGCGCTGCCGGGTAAGTTGAAGGAAATAAAGGAAAATACATTCCGCTGGTGTAAAAGCCTGCGGGAGATCGTGTTCCCGCAGGAACTTGATACAGTCAGGATATCGGCCTTTGAAGGCTGCGATGCCCTGCAGAGTGTGGATCTCCCGGAAGGGGTGACGAGCATTGAGGAGGGCGCTTTTGCCGGCTGTAAAAGTCTGGAAAGCATTTATTTACCAGATTCTGTGACAGAAATCGGAGGCGGAAAAGGGACAGGCTTTTTGAAGACATTTGGGGAACCCGATGAACGGCATGAGAACTTTACAATCCGCTGCAATAGCGGTTCTTATGCCATGCAGTATGCCAGGGCCTGGCAGATCAGATGCGTGAGGGCGTAATGTGAAGGAGGAATGATCATGGGAGAGATGAAAAGACCGGGAGGAGAGCTGGCGAGCAGACCGCTTCATTTTTTTTGGATTGTGGACTGCTCCGGCTCCATGTATGGAGAGAAAATCGGCACGGTGAATCATGCCATCCAGTCCACCATACCAGAGATGGTATCTGCGGCGGAAAATAATCCGAATGCACAGCTGATGATCCGCACTTTGAAGTTTTCAACCGGGGCTTCCTGGGTGACGAGCAATCCCGTCAATGTGGAAGATTTTGCGTGGGATGATCTGGAGGCCGTTGGCGTGACTGATCTCGGAAAGGCATTTGAACTTCTGGCGGCACAGCTCACAATTCCGCCGATGTCAGACAGGGCGCTTCCGCCTGTGCTGGTGCTTTTGTCGGATGGACAGCCCACAGATGATTATAAAAAGGCATTGTCAGAGTTGAAAAAACTGCCCTGGGGAAAGAAAGCGGTTAAGATTGCCATTTCCATCGGCCAGGATGCGGACGATGCCGTTTTAGAGGAGTTTACAGGGAACAAGGAACTGGTGCTGCAGGCGAACAATGCGGCGGCCCTCACGAAGATGATCAAGTGGGCGTCCACTGCAGCTTCGCTTGTATCGGCTCCGGCAAGTATCGCAGCGGATACCGCAGGGCAGGACGGGGATGCCCCGGTCATTGTTGATATGGGAGGCAGGATTCCCGATCTGGATGATATCCAGGATGGCGATGTCTGGTAGCCGTGTGAGAATTTGTACTTGATGGAAAGGGTGCGGCATATGATACGAAGCGTATTCGGCGCGTCCGTACAGGGCGCATCCCATATAAGAACCGGCAGGGAGTGTCAGGACAGTCTGAAAAAGGAGGTAAAAGATTCCGGCGCAGTGATTCTGTCCGTGGCGGATGGACATGGCAGTGATGCCTGCCCTTACAGTAAGACAGGATCCCTGACGGCTGTCAATGTATTTTGCAGAATCATGGGCGACTATCTGGATACTTATGCAGGCCGGCAGGAAATGCTCTTTACCTTTTTAAAGAGGGAGGGAGATACCAGGATTGCGAGGGAGATAGATGCGGAGTGGAAGCGCAGGATCTTGAAATTACATGCCAGATGCAGGAGGAGCATTCCCGTTGATGAAAACCAGAACAAAGACAGGGAAGCGGTTTATAAATTGTATGGGAGCACGCTGCTTGGGCTGGTCATTACAGAGGAGTTTTTCTTTGCTTTCCAGCTTGGAGACGGGGATATCGTGAAGGTGTCAGAGAGCGGCGTATACAGTGTAATCGAGGCGGATAAGATTCTCGGGACGGAAACGCATTCGCTCAGCAAGGCGGAGTCCTGGAAGAAGGCGGTCACGCTGACGCGGAAACGGGAAGAAAATGAGCGGCTGCCTGTCATGTACATGCTCTCCTCCGACGGAATGTCCAACAGCTACAAAAACGAGGAAGAGTTTCAGAAAACATGTATGGATTACTACGCTCTTCTTGGGGAACATGGCGTGAAGGCTGTGTCCGGCAGACTGAAAGCATGGCTGCAGGAGACAAGCGAGATGGGGTGCGGCGATGATATCACGGCTCTGTTTGCCTATGAGACGGAGCAAATCTTGCAGTCCGGGTCTTCGGAAGGCGTCTGATTGGCGGGATAGGAAATGAGTCAGACATTGCAGTCTGGATGCTTTGGGATTGGGGAAAGGAGCGGGGCTATAGGGATGGAAGCACGAATTGCCCTTTGTAAATGCAAAGAAGGAAAAAACATATATGGCGTCCGTTTCGAGAAACTGGAGGGCGGATGGAAATATACATGGGCTTTTCCTGTAAAAGAGGCGGCCGCAAAGAGGGAGCATTACGATGAAACTAAGATTGTAGGACAGATATTTCCAGACAACGGATATCCGGGCTGCCCGTACTGCAGGACGAAAGATTTTGTGATCTGTAACTGTGGGAAACTGAACTGCCATAACGGAAATGATACGCAATTTACATGTAACTGGTGCGGGCTGTCCGGGACGCTTGGCAGTTATGACGGTTCTGGGTTTGGCTCCGGCGGGGATTTGTAGGATGGGAAGAAGAGAATCGTTCAAAAATAACGGAGGTTGCGATGCAGACAATTAAACTTGGTAAGACAGGAATTGAGACAAATAAGAACGCGTTCGGTGCGCTGCCGATCCAGCGGATTTCGGATGAGGCGGCGGTCACGCTTTTGAGGAAGGCGTATGAGAACGGCATGACCTTCTTTGACACGGCCAGAATGTATTCGGACAGCGAGCATAAAGTCGGGCTTGCCTTTGAGGGGATGCGGGAGAAAGTGATAATCGCTACCAAAACGGGGGCGCAGAATGCAGAGGGGTTTTGGAAAGACTTAGAGACCAGCCTTACCAATCTGAAAACGGATTACATTGATATTTACCAGTTCCACAACCCGGCATTCTGCCCGAAGCCGGGGGATGAGAGCGGTCTTTATGATGCGGCGCTCCAGGCAAAAGAGCAGGGGAAGATCCGGCATATCGGCATTACGAACCATCGCCTGGCCGTGGCGCACGAGGCCATTGACAGTGGTCTCTATGAGACATTGCAGTTCCCGTTCTGCTATCTGGCAACGGACAAGGATATTGAGCTGGTGGAGAAGTGTAAGGCGGCGGACATGGGCTTTATTGCCATGAAAGCGCTTTCCGGCGGTCTGATTACCAACTCGGCGGCGGCATACGCGTATCTGGCACAGTATGACAATGTGCTGCCTATCTGGGGTGTGCAGAGGGAGGCTGAGCTTGACGAATTTCTCTCTTACATAGACAATCCGCCGGCCATGACAGAGGAGATTAAGGCGTTGATTGACAAGGACAGGGCGGAGCTTTTAGGCGAATTTTGCCGTGGCTGCGGTTACTGTATGCCGTGCCCGGCAGGAATTGAGATCAGTATGTGCGCGAGAATGTCCTTGATGATACGCCGTGCGCCATCAGCAGATTATCTGGGAGAGGTATGGCAGGAGAAAATGGGAAAGATTGAGGCATGCCTGCACTGTGGACAGTGTAAGGGCAGATGCCCCTACAATCTGGATACGCCCACACTTCTGGCGAAGAATCTGGAGGATTACAAGAACGTGCTGGCGGGGAAGGTGACGGTGTAAAAAGCGGCATGACAAAAGTGAGCAGAGCAGTCATATGGATATGCTTTCTTACGGTTCTTGTCGGTTCCGAAGTATCGGCGCAGGGACCGCACGAAAAGATAGCGGATGAGACAGAAACCGTAAAAACGTTGGAAGAAAGCTTTCAGGCGGTGCTTTTAGGGGATGAGGACTTTGTCTGCGCTGAAACATTGGGGAATTGCAAAACTGCGTTTTTCAGAAGATGCCTGCCTGACAGATAGACTATATTGTGTGGAATCTCATTACAATTCTGAACGCAAATTGGAGGTACAGTATCTGGCGGACGGGGAACCGTATTCGGCGGCGGAATTTGATGATGACGTGCGCCGTCAGGACGCAAAAAGTGATGCTGTATGGTATGAGTTGACAGAAGAAAACATAAGAAATGTTTTTGAACCATGAAGAGGACAGAGAAAGTTAAAAAGCGCACCATAATAATGATATTGCTGGTTGGTTTGCCATCATTGCTGTCTGCAGTGATGGCAGGCTTTCTTTTTATCCCCCTTTTGAAACTGGGCATGCATCTGGATTTCTCGCAGGCTTACCGTAAGGTGGAGGAGATAGAACAGCTCAGATTTTGGGACAGCCGGAGTGAAAAGGTTTACATAAGATATCCTTTTGGCCTGCGTCCCATAGAAAAGCGGGAGGAGATTCCGGCACAGAAACAGCCGAAAAATTCCTGGATGGAGACGGATGTGTATGACGTCACGGCAACCGGCGATCTGGCGGCATGGTATGACAGGAAAGAGAACAAGATTTTTCTCGGAAGTGTGGATGGTGAGGTTTGGGAATCTTATGAAACCGCGTATGAGGGAAAGCGACTTGCGTTTTCGCCGGATGGAAGGTACCTGCTTGTCTATGAGATTGAGTACGGCGTGTATGGGGGGTATTCTACAGATGAGGAATACTGTTATTACCGGGTGATTGATCTGGAGTCTGGTGCATGGTATACGGTTTATTCCGGGTACCGGGAGTGGTTTTGGGTGTATTGGGAGGAGGAATAGTGTCCGTTGTAACAAGCGGGATATAGAACAAAGGATATGTGATTACGAAGGGACTTGCACCATTTCTTCGGATGTGATATTCTGATCATACTTGGAACATCTTTTTTTATCTATTGCCCAGCGGGCATCATACAGAGCATTTCGCTTTAGATTTCCGAGAGCAGCTGTAAACAGAAGAAGAGGTTTATATATGGGCGGCGCAGGAATTCTGCTATGTGGCCGGAATATATCTGCCTCTGGAAAGTGAGGATGGTATTGAAGGAAGAAAGAAAAATCGACAATGTAGCAGAAAAGAGGAATGAATTGGAACTCCCGGCAGGAAGATTGAGGTATCCGCTGACGAATGATTTTATGTTTAAAGCGGTGCTGCAAAGAAATCAGACGGCGCTAAAGGGATTGCTATGCGCTTTGCTGCATATGCGGATGGAGGAGATTGTGGTTGTCAGAATACAGAATCCCATCGAAATAGGAGGCATGATAGATGAGAAAAAGATGATGCTGGATTTAAAGCTTGAATTGAATGACAGCCGTATTTTGGATATTGAGATGCAGGTTGTCGATGAGGGAAACTGGTCAGAGAGATCTCTGGCTTATCTGTGCAGAGCATTTGATCAGTTGGAAAAAGGGGAGAAGTATTTGGATGTGAAGGAAACTATACATATTGGAATTCTTAACTTTACGCCGCAGGGTTTTCCAGAAAAACTGTATTTGGAATATTACTTTTATAACTTAGATACCGCACATAAATATAGTGACAAAATGTCAATCCGTGTGCTACAATTAAATCAACTGAAAAAGGAATTGGACGAACAGATAAGACCAGAGATCTATAATTGGGTGCAGCTATTCAAGGCGGAAACATGGGAGGAGATGCGGATGTTGGCGGAAAGGGATGAATCCATTAAGGAATGTGTATTTACTTATAAGGAATTGACTGCAGATGAAAAAGCGAGGATGCAGTCGGAGGCGCGTGACGATTATTATCGGCGGTTGAACTGGGCTGAGGAGCGGGGAATTAGAAAAGGCATGGAGCAGGCACAAAAGGAGACTGCCCGTACCTTAGTTTCTAATGTGAATCATGTGATGGAGAGTTTTCATGTAGATTTGGAGAGAGCATGCGAGGGGATTGGCACGACCGTGGAGGCTTATCAAGCGGCAAAAGAACTAATGGAATAAAAATTTTTGGAAGTTTTTATGAGGTTGTATTTTCTTAAGGCAGTA
The DNA here is from genome assembly GCA_965114645.1 of uncultured Lachnospiraceae bacterium. Taxonomy (GTDB): domain Bacteria; phylum Bacillota; class Clostridia; order Lachnospirales; family Lachnospiraceae; genus UBA3282. The sequence continues at coordinate 68,519 of CBCOZL010000003.1, forward strand.
TGTAAAATAAGATTGTATGAAGTTTTAAAAGACGGACATATTCCGTATAGAAGCAGGAGAAGGAGTGAGGTGTTTGATGAAGGAGGCTGCGGTATCATAGCAATGGCTATGACATTTCAAATTTAAATTGTGATAGCCATTGCGTTTCCTAAAGTAAACGATTAGGAGGCAGCTATGAGCTATAAACGGGCGGATGAGATTCTGCCGGAAAATATTCTTGAGATCCTGCAGACGTATGTGAGCGGTGAGGCGATTTATGTGCCTAAGAAAAAGGAATGCAGAAGAAGGTGGGGGTCTTCAACGGGTGTGAATGAGAAACTTCGGATCAGAAACGAACAGATTTTTGACCAGCACCAGAAGGGCATTTCCACGAAAGAACTGGCTCATCAGTATTATCTGACAGAAAAGAGCATACAGAGGATTCTCAGGGAAATGCAAGTGACACCTCCTATGGAGCAATATGGATTCGATTAGGAGGGAATACAATTGAATAGGGAAAATAAAAGAAAGACATTTGAGAAGGGATATTACAAAAATCACGCCTGCAATGAAAGTTTTGTTTGCAAGGTATGCGGGCGCCAGGTGGTGCCGGACGGCGCGGGAAGCAGACACAGAAATCACTGCCCGAACTGTCTGACAAGTCTGCATGTGGATGTGGAGCCGGGTGACCGTGCCTCAGACTGCGGCGGTTATATGGAGCCTGTGGCGGTCTGGGTCAGAAAAAACGGGGAGTGGGCGATCATACACCGCTGTCGTCAGTGCGGTGAAATGAGTTCCAATCGGATTGCGGCGGACGATAATCCCATGAAGCTGATGTCCATTGCAATGAAACCGCTTACGTCATCGCCGTTTCCGATTGAACGGATCGAGGAGATGACGAGGCTGATGGGCGGTGCGGACAGTATATCCTGAAATTGAGGAGCGTGTGACAATTCACGCTCCTTTTTCCGTTACTTGAGATTTCCGATCGCATTTGAAGGACAAAAGAGCAGGTTTGGAGGACATAATTGTCTGCGGGTGGTTTTTTTGCTATGATATTCCTGTGACCTGATTTATTCGCCATCCGCTTTCCAACGAGGCGAAGGAAAGAGCGGTTTTAGAAGAAGGGAAGAAATAACTTATGAAAAAACAACAAATGGCAATGGCGGCAGGCGTGGTCATCCTTGTGCTATCCGCGTGCGGTCAGACAGAGAGTGCGGAAGAGAAGCAGAGTGAGGAGCGCCTTATCATTGAAAGGATTGATGACGCTGGTGAGGTGCAGGAAACGGAAACTGCGGATCCGGCAGAAAGCGCTGGGGAAGTGCAGTCGGCAACCCCGAAAGACGATGCATCGGAAAAGAGGGAAAACAGCGGTCAGACAGAGAGTGCGTCAGATGCCGGAAATCCACTGTATGAAGCTTTTCTAAAGAATGAGATCGGCGTGGCAAACCCATATGTGGAAGGTATGGAACTGACTGTTATGGATGATGAAGGGTATGAAAGCGAATTTGAAAATGCGTGGAAGGAATATGCTTATGTGGATGTAAACGTCGATGAAAAGCCGGAGCTTATTTTCAAAATAAGTTCCAACCTGAGCGAACTGATGTATATTGTGGGGATATGTGATAATGAACTTGTCTGTTTCGATGTATTTGAGACACATACAAAAAATATCGCGTTCGGCGTGTACGATTATGGGATGGTCTGGGAGGTTCGGAATTATGACGGCTTTGAAAAGACATTTTATAGTTATACGACAGATGGACAGCCTGTGGAAGCCAGACGTTTTACGCAAGAGGACGGGGCGGATATTGCGGCTTACGAGGGGGAAGATGTGGAATGGATTGACTGGCAATAGAAACAATTTGATGGCAAAGCTTGAGAAAAGGCAGAGGAAAATTCTTTGCCTTTTCTTTTTTGGGAATTTTTGATCCTTTTATAAACTTGTACCGTTATAATATACAGATGTGGATTTCGGCAGGCTGAATCGCAGGAATTACAGTTCCACAAAATAAGATACGGATAAATCTGACGGGAGGGGAGGCGGGGCAGTGTGAGCGACGATGAGCTGGTAGAAAAAATCAAATGCGGCGACGAAGCGGCGGCGAAAGAGCTGATTGACCGCTATTACGGCGCTATCTTGCGATACTGCGGCTGGCACTGCGCCGCTTCGGAAAAGGCGGAGGATCTGACGCAGGAAACCTTTTTGAAACTGTTTCGGAATCTGCCCAAATACCGTGGCAGAAATAAATTTAAATCCTATCTGTATACCATCGCAAACCGCCTGTGTATTGATGAGAGCAGAAAATTGTCCTTCTATTCGTTGGAAGCTGTGGAAGATATCGCAGACGGACGAAGCGGGATTGCGCAGGCGGAGCATCGGGAGGATATCAGGCGTTTACTTGGCGTTTTGTCTGCGGAGCAGAGGGAGGCGGTTATCCTCCGCTTTGGACAGGAACTTGGATTTGCGGAGATTGCGAAAGTGATGGGGTGCAGTATGCGTACGGCGCAGAGCCGGGTCAGGAACGGACTGCGGCTTATGAGGAGGGAGCTTGGGGATGAATAGCAGGGAATTGGAAAGATATTTGAGAGATTCTTTTAGACAGGGTGAAGAAATTAGAGCTGAAAAAAAGGCGGAAACCGTTGCGTGCTGTAGGGAAGTGATGCGCCGGTATGGGGATTGCAGGGAAGAAGAGAGAACGGGCTTCTGGCAGTTTTTGTCGGATGTTTTTCGGTTTGAGGGGGTCTTGACTTTCAGTCTGCAGGCGGGGGTATTATTTCTGATCTGCATACAGCTTGGCACAATAGAGGATGTAATGCATTATGTTCCAGCATTTACACCGCTGTTTGCGCTGGCTGTTATGCCGACACTGCTTCGCAGCCAGTTTTACAAAATGGGTGAAATGGAGGCGGTGACAAGGGCTTCCGGCGCGGAGATTATACTTGCCAAACTGATTCTTGCGGGCGCGGTGAATCTGATAGGAATTACAGTGGTTTTAGCCCTGGTTATGTGCAGACAGCAATCAGGGGAGGGAACCGGGCAGATCATTTTGTACGGTCTGGTGCCTTATCTGGTTTGTATGACGACCATCCTGCGACTGATCAGACTGCGGAGGAAAGAGAGGCTGCCAGTATGCGCGGTGGCGACGACAGGTTATTGTCTGGTCTGGGGCATATCGGCAACTAAGATGCCGCAGGTCTATGAGACATCTGCGGTGGGCGTGTGGATGATCCTGTTTATTGCTTTTGCCGGATTTTTTGGGAGGGAAATAAGGTTGATTATCGAGAAAAAGAGGGAGGGAAAATTATATGGAATTATCGGTTGACCGTCTGACGAAGCATTACGGAAGGAAAATAGCGGTGGATTGTGTCAGCACGGTTTTAAAACCGGGTGTATACGGTCTGCTTGGTGAAAACGGCGCGGGAAAGACAACGCTTATGCGTATGCTGTGCGCCATTTTAGAATCTACTTCGGGGGAAGTGTTTCTGGATGGCAGGGAGATTACGTCTATGGGCGCTGATTACAGGGATGTGTTGGGGTATCTGCCGCAGGAACTTGGGTATTATCCGAATTATAAGACGGAGGAATTTCTTCGGTATATGGCCGCGCTCAAAGGTATTCCAAGGGATGTGGCAAAGAAGCGCGTACAGGAGCTTCTGGAGGTCGTCGGCCTGAGTGATGTAGCCGGAAAGAAAATGAAAACTTTGTCGGGAGGAATGAAGCAGCGGGTGGGGATCGCGCAGGCGCTTCTAAATTATCCCAGACTGTTGATTCTGGACGAGCCGACGGCGGGATTAGACCCAAAAGAAAGAGTGCGTTTCCGCAATCTGATCTCCGACTATGCAGGGGACAGGATCGTCCTTCTCTCCACCCACATCGTGTCAGATGTCGAAGCCATCGCGGACGAGGTGCTATTGATGAAAAAGGGAAAAGTGCTGACGCAGGGGACGGTTTCGGAACTGACGAAAAAAGCGGCAGGGAAGGTGTGGGAACTGACGCTGTCCCCGGCGGAAGCAAAAGTATGGCAGGAGAAAGCGGCGGTCGCCAATCTGCGGCATGAGGGGGAGCAGGTGGTGCTGCGCATACTGTCGGATGATAAGCCCACAGAGGGGGCGGTGCCTTGTGAAGCGGGACTGGAGGATTTGTACCTGTATTCTATGCGTGAATATCCGAAATAGAAAGAAAAACCGGGAGGAATTGAGAATGGAATTATTCAAACTGGAACATAAAAAACTATGGCGGAAAAACAGCACCCGGGTCTGTGTCCTGTTATGTTTTTTCTACTGCGTGATATTCGGGAGCGTTCTGGTCTATCAGTGGATCACTTTCGGAAGCAGAAAAGATTATGAGACAGGCAGCAGAGATTTTGACGGGTATGAGAATATAAAGGACTGTCAGACTTATTTTCATAAATACGGGGAACTGACAGATGAGACATTGCAGGAATGGGTCAGGGATTATCAGCGTATTCATGCGGTTTTGGAGGAAGAAAGAAGAATGCAGGGTGCGGAGAACAGGGAGACCGTTCAACAATACCAGAACACGGGATGGGAGACGGTAAACAGTATGCTTAAGAAACTTTATCCGGAGTTGGAGAAATCGGACATGGCTGCCGTTATGATTATGAGCTGCTATGTGGAGCCGGAAAAACTTACGGGGATTTATGAGAGAAGGGAGCAGGCGATAGAGACGTTTCTCGATATCAGCGGACAGACAGGGGCGGAGCGGGACTATTTACTGCGTATCAACGAAAAGGTGAAGACGCCTTTTTCATGGAAGTGGGTGGAAGGGTGGTCGAATATTCTGGGAAATGCGGTATCTGGTCTGGGAAGCGTGATAGCGTTGTTTTTGGCAATCGTCCTTTCGTCCCTGTTTGCCGGAGAGTGGCATGACAATACATGTCCGCTCCTTTTGACGACAAAAAACGGATGGCGAAAACTTGCATGTGCAAAGGTGTTCACAGGGCTTTCGTTTACGTTGGAATTATTTGCCTTAACAGCTGCGGGGATGATCGGTTCACAGCTTGTATTTCTGGGAACGGAAGGGTGGGATATGCCCATACAGACGGTTAAAATGATCGCAATCGCGCCCATGAATATGCTGCAGGCGGAAATTTACGAGTATGCGTTCACCCTGCTCGGTGCATGGGGCTTTGCGGGCGTTTCGATGCTGTGCTCAGCGCGCTGTAAGAATCATGTGCTGGCGCTTCTCCTCAGTCTTTCGGTGGTATATGTGCCGATGGCTCTCAGAAACCGTGTGCCTTTCCTGTTGGAAAAGGCATTTGATCTGCTGCCTTTGGTGGGAAGCGGCGCAGATATTTTTCGGACAAATACATTTCGGATATTTGGACAGTATATCTGGTCGCCCTATCTGTTGATCTGGGTGCCGCTTGTGATCGGGGTTCTGTGTCTGCCGCCTGCTGTGAGAGGGTGGTCGAGGCGGATGCGGAGGTGACGGGTCGGCATGAATGTCTGGCTATCATTTGTCCTGCATTCAGCCGCAGTATGCTGCGAAGAGCAAGTGCAGCCGGTTCAAGGGAAATTTACCGAGCGGTACTGTGTGCCGTCTCTCGTAACCAAAAGATAGGCCACGTCCTTTTCTCCATCAAGAAACTGCCGCCCTTTTTCCAGTCCGAGACAGAGACAGGCGGTGGAGAGCGCGTCAGCCTTTACGGAGGAAGGACATATAATGGTCACTCCGGCCAGCTCGTTCTCAACAGGATAGCCGGTGGCGGTGTCAAGGACGTGATGATAGAGCACATCGTTTTCATAGAAACATCGCTCATAAATCCCAGAGGTCACTACAGAGGTATCCCGGATCTCTACCGTGCCAAGGGACTTCCCGGATTCGGCGAATGGCTCCTGTATGCCGATGCGGAAGGGGGAACCGTCGGGCTTTTCGCCGATGGCAAGCACATTGCCGCCCAGACTGATGCAGGCGCTTTTTACGTCTTGTGAGAGCAGATATGCTTTCATTTTGTCCGCGATATAGCCCTTGGCGATAAAGCCGAGATCGACGGCGGCTTTCTTGTCAGTCAGGGTGACCGTGCGGTAGACGGACTCGCCGGTTTCGTCCGAGGGGGCGACACCGAAACGGATGGCATCGTAGGAGACATGGGAGAGCGCTTCTTTGATTTCGGTGTCCTCCGGCACATGCGCTTCGCCGTCAGAACCGAAGTGCCACAGTTCACTCAACGGGCGGATGGTGGGATCGATAACGCCCTCCGTCGTGTTAGCGTAGTCGGCCGCTGTTACAAGAAGAGCAGCCGTCTCCTCCGATACGGTGACGGTCTTACCGCCAGCGTGATTGATGTTCCACACATCCGAGCCTTCTTTCGTGGCACTGAACAGATTCTCATATTTTTCTGCCAGTGAAAAACACCCGTCCAGAACCGATTCGTCGTCCGTGTCGTACAGGGTAATCTGGATGACTGTGTCAAAGTAGAAATCGGTCCGTGTGATGGGCGTTGTGTTTCGTGCACAGCCGGTACATACGGTACAAGACAGGGCAAGAGTTATGATAAAGACGAGCTTTAGATGCATAATTGTGTAAAAATATTTGATATTATGAATTTGTTTCATATGTTTCGTTTTCCAATCGTAAAATTTTATGCATGCACGTCTTTTTCGATCTGTTCTATCCAGGAAAAGAACTTATTGAGACCTTGATTCGTTTCCCGCGTTTCCAGAAACATGCCTGCAGTATACCATGAATGCGTATTTCTCCTATCTGTTACTGAGTAGAGCTCGCACGGGGTTCCTAACGCCTGCGCTTTTTCATAAAAACGCTCCGCACAGGAATAGGAAATCAGTCCGTCATGTCTGCTTTGGATTAACAGCATGGGAATCGCAGACGCTTCCATTAGAGCGCACGGTTCCCCCTGTGTTCTGTCATAATTTTTGGGAAACAACTGATTCAGAAGAAGCCTTACGGCAAGGGTCTGTTTTTCGCTAAAGCTGTAAGGACCGCCCACACCGATAAATCCGATCACAGGGGATATATCTATGTCAAAAGCTTTCTGTATTTTTTTACTGTAACAGAGAATGGCGGATAAATGCGCGCCGGCGGACGGGCCGGAAATAATGATTTGGGTAGTGTCCGCGCCTTTTCGATTCAGAAAGGATACCGCTGCCTGATAGCCGTGGCAGATATCTTCGATCTGGCTGGGATATTTATTTTTAGGAGACAGTCTGTATCCGAGCGAAACGAAACGGAATCCGTTTTTGGCAGCGCACTGTCCGACAAAATCAAAGAGCTTCGGAGAGCCGGCATTCCAGCCGCCGCCGTGCACCCAGATAATCACTTTATCACTGTTTATGTTTTCTGGTTCATAGTATAAAAAATACTGCTGCCTGTCGTTTCCGAAGGAGACAGACTGCGGTATAATCTTTCTTTTGACCAGGAGCATTTTTAGGTATAACTCCCAATAGCTGAGGCTTTCGCGAATGGAATCTTTCATGGACAGATACCTCCGGACAGTAATTCCTGTATACCAATTTTTGCTGTAAAGTTGCCATTTCCCAGATAACATGGTATCATATCTTCGGACGAAAATACAGTAGTGTTTCTATGTTTGAGAAAGGAATGATCAATATATGAAATTACCGGGCGAAGAGGAAGCGGGACGCGGCGTAGGCCATTCTCTGGTTTATATGGTGATCGGTGTATCTGCTTTTGTTCTGATCGTTCTGTTTGCCGTATTCAAGGGAAACGACAGCAAACGAGGGGGCAGCGAATATCTGCAGAAGGTACAGGAGCAGAAGGAGGAAGAGATAAAACAGGAGGAGCTTGCGGCGGCGCAGGAGGAGGAAGCGAAGCCCAAGCTTCGGGCGGAGGATCTGGATTTCTGGGATATGTACCCGGAGGAGGAAGAGACGAAAACGGAGAGGGACGCGGTGAATGCGGCGGATACGGTGACGTCTAAAAATCCTTACACGGAGAAAGCGGAGCGTGAAAAGGAAGAAGAGCGGCAGAGGGAAGAGGAAGCGCAAAATGATCCGGCAACTGACGGAAAGCATACTTTGATTACGAACCCGGATGGCACAGAAGAATGGGTTTTAATCAGTCCTTATCTGACGAAGAATACTTTTGATTTTACAAAGATGGAAGACAAGGCCGGTTTGAAGCAGTATATGGAGAACGGCAGAAAAATCTCCTATGTTGGGGTAGATATTTCCAAACATACGGGGAAGGTTTATTTTCCGAGTCTGAAAGCGGCCGGGGTGGATTATGTGATGATCCGTCTTGGCAGCCGCGGTTATACTACCGGGCAGATCACGCTGGATGAGAATTTTAAAGAGAATATTGAGGGGGCGATTGAGGCCCAGCTCGATGTGGGAATCTACTTTTACTCGCAGGCTGTCTCTCAGGACGAGGCGGTTCAGGAGGCAAATTTTGTGGTGCAGAATCTGGAGCCTTACAGAGCCCATGTGAAGTACCCGGTTGCCTTTAATATGGGTTTCGTCTCAAATGACAAGTCGAGGATCGAAGGGCTTAGCCGTGAGGATAAAACGACAGTTACGATAAGCTTTCTGGACGCAGTCAGGGCGTCAGGCTATGTGCCCATGATTTATGGGGATAAGGAGTGGCTGCTCAAAGAGGTGGATCTGACAAAACTGCAGGACTATGACGTATGGCTTTCCCAGGAAGAGGAGATTCCGGATTATCCTTACCGTTATGCCATGTGGCAATATAACACGGACGGCGTGCTAAACGGTATAGACGGCGGTGCGGACTTGAATATCTGCTTTGTCAGCTATTCGGAGCGATAGTCCTGAAGACGGGAAGAAACCTGAATGGAATGATACAGGTCGGCGTAGACATCGGGAGCAATTCCTTCCATGTAATTGGGGGAATAGGCTTTGTCTACGCCGGCTTTTTTTAACAGGTCGATCGCTTTGTTGTAGGCGATGGCAGCTTCTGTTTCCGTATCGTAGGTGCCCACTTTTACATAGCCTTTTACGTGTATTTTTACAAGATATCTGGTGCGGCCCTTCTCCTGTACGGCGCTTACGCCGTGAAAGCGGTTGAAAATTTCAATATTTTCATAGCGCAGGTCATTTGGGTTGCCGTTGATGAAGCGGTAGTCTCGGCCTTCCACGGCATAGTTTTTGATGCCGTAGCGGCTCATAATATTGATCTGCATGCCGTAGTCAGCCACGAAATAGTGACCGCCGCGTCTGGAAATTCTGCGGGAGGAATAATAGAACAGATCGTCTTTGTCGAAAACAAAAAATTCTGTGGGAGAAAAATAGTAGTAAAAAAAGCGGGGACGGATGTAAATGGGCGAGGAAAAATAAAGCCCGTTGTCCCGGAAATTAATCAGGCAGACCCATTTGGAGAAAGCGAGAGGAGAGTCTTCGCGATAGTCCTCGAGCCGGATGGAAGAATCATTTAAGAGCGCAGAGCCTATGCAGTAGATCTCATGCGCTTTTTTCATATCGTTGTGGCTGCCGAGGCTGATATGCTTACTGCGATAAGTTAAGGAAGCGCGATAGTATTGGCTTCCGTCCTTCTTTTTTGCCGTATATACGCCCTGTAATGGCTGATTCATGGGTCGCGCCTCCTTTTAAGTAATTGTACCATTTTTGAGAAAAAAAACAAATTCAGAAATATTTTTCCTGTTTTCTGCATAGAATATGATAGCAGCCAAATGGAGTCACAGTGTTTCAGACAGCAAACTGCTTTGACTATGGAGGAAGAGATGTACAGGAAATATATTACATGCTTCTTTTTGGCGGGGATGACCATACTATCATCATGGCTCTGCGTCAGGGAGCTGAAAATTGACCGGATATCGGCCAAGCCTGCTTTCCGTATGGAATATCTGGACACATCGATGGAGGAGGATAAGCAAAGCTTTGTAGAGATGCTTGAGAGCGTATCCTCGGGACAGAGAGTGGTGGATTACGAGGTATTGGAACAGACGAAGAAGTATCAGTTGTCGGACAAGGACTATGATGCGCTTCTTCGGATTGTGGAGGCGGAGGCAGGCGGCGAGGATCAGGACGGCAAGCTTCTGGTGGCCAATGTGGTCTTAAACAGAGTGAACAGCGAACTGTTCCCGGATACGGTGTTTCAGGTGGTCATGCAGAAGGAGCAGGGGATCGCCCAGTTTTCGCCAACCGTGGACGGCAGATACCAGAATGTCCGTGTCAGTGAAGACACGGTGGCGGCGGTGGAACGCGCCCTTTACGGAGAAGATATTTCTCAGGGAGCGTTGTATTTCTGTGCCCGCGAAAAGGCAGATTCCGACAAACTCAAATGGTTCGACAGAAAACTGACCAGACTTTTTTCCTACGGACACCATGAATTCTTCCAGTAAGGATTGTTGCGCAGACCTTGAAAGTGTGATACTATTCAAGTTGGCAATGCACTACACTTTACACAGAAGAAAGGTATGGAAAAAAATGGAAGTATTATATAGCAGCACCAGAGACGGCAGGGAAAAGATTACGGCGTCCCAGGCGATTTTAAAAGGTTTGTCGGAGGACGGGGGACTGTTTGTGCCAGACCACATCCCGGCGCTTTCCTGCACCATGAAGGAGCTTGCGGACAAAAGCTATCAGGAGACGGCTTATGAGGTGATGAAGCTGTTTCTGACGGATTTTACGGAGGAAGAGCTGAAGTCCTGTATCGCGCGTGCTTACGACGCTAAATTTGATACGGAAGTGATTGCGCCGCTTGTGGAGGCGGAGGGCGCCTATTATCTGGAATTGTTCCACGGAGCGACCATCGCTTTTAAGGATATGGCCCTGTCGATTCTGCCCCATCTGATGACTACTTCCGCGAAGAAGAATCATGTGGAAAACGAGATTGTGATTCTGACAGCTACTTCCGGCGACACGGGAAAGGCAGCTCTGGCGGGCTTTGCAGGTGTGCCGGGGACGAAGATCATTGTATTTTACCCGAAGAACGGTGTCAGTCCGATCCAGGAGAAGCAGATGGTGACGCAGAAGGGGGATAACACCTATGTGGTCGGCATTCACGGTAATTTTGATGATGCCCAGACAGGCGTGAAAATGCTTTTTAACGATAAGGAGCTGGCAGAAGAGATGGCTGGTCACGGCTTACAGTTTTCCTCAGCCAATTCCATCAATATCGGCCGGCTGGTGCCCCAGGTGGTCTATTATGTGTATGCTTATGCCCAGCTTTTAAAAGAAGAAAAGATTCAGGATGGAGAACAGATCAATGTGGTGGTTCCCACAGGTAATTTTGGTAACATTCTGGCAGCTTTTTACGCGAAACATATGGGTGTGCCGATCCATAAACTGATCTGTGCCTCCAATGAAAATAAAGTGCTTTACGATTTCTTCCAGACGGGAGATTACGACAGGAACAGAGAGTTCAAACTGACCAGTTCCCCTTCTATGGACATTCTGATTTCCAGCAATTTAGAGAGACTGATTTACCGTATCGCCGGCGGCGACCCGGAAAAGAATGCGCAGTTGATGAAGAATCTGACCGAACAGGGCAGCTATCAGATTACCCCGGAAATGAGAGGGCAGCTGGCTGATTTCTATGGTAATTTCGCAGATGAAACGGAGACGGCGGACAGAATCAAGACCATGTATGAGAATACGGGCTATGTGCTCGACACCCACACTGCGGTTGCGAGCGCGGTCTATAAGAAGTATACGTCCGACACGCAGGACGGGACAAAGACGGTGATCGCTTCCACGGCAAGTCCGTTTAAGTTCACGAGAAGCGTGATGGTTGCCATTGATCCGAAATATGACAACATGGGCGATTTTGAGCTGGTAGATGAGCTGTCTAAAATCGGCAATGTGGCTGTGCCGAAAGCCGTTGAGGAGATTCGCACCGCGCCGGTTCTGCACGATCATGTCTGTGACAAGGCGGAGATGAAAGCGGTTGTGAAACAATTCCTCGGTATCGAGCAGGGGAAGGCATAAGAAACATAAAAAAGAAGAATAGACGAAAGAATAAAAAGTAAGGGAAACATTGCATGCTGCAGTGCCTCCCTTACTCTTTTATTATACAGCAAAATCCCCATTTTTTCAAGACTTGTAAAGCGATCCGCTGTCTCATATACTTAGGCAGTATACGGGAACGATGGGGTTTACAGGGAAGGAGATGGCGCATGGAACAGAAAAACTGGCTGGATGAAATGGCAAAGCAGGCACTGGCGGCACAAGTTCTGGAAACGAATCAGTATACGCAGAAATATGGCCTTGTCCTGAAGGAGGAAGAGGCAGCGCTTCTTGCGGAGGTGAGGGCTGATGTGCTGAGAGAGGAGAAACGGGTTGAATTTGGGCAGAGTATTCTGCCAAAGATTATTTATGCGTTCTGCGACTCGTCCTATATCTATCAGGACAATTACTGCGAAAGCATGGCGCGTCTGCAGGAAATCTTTTTTCAGTACAAAAATGAAATGATGGACGAGATCACGGACGATGAGCTTCTGGAATTTATGCGGGAACAGTTTGAGGAGGTGTGCCGCGGCGACTTTGGCTATCTGGAGGAAACTTGTCTGGATCTCTTTGCACAGGCCATCCGCGCCGGCTATTCTAATTATCAGGAGACGGAGGGACAGGGCGTGTTTGGAGAGGTCGATATCGTCAAACGGTGGGACCGGGGATTGTACCTGGAAGCATTGATGGATTTGTTCTGAGTTTTATCGGCAGTGGAAATGTTTCGCGAAAAAATGCACTGGAGGTGGGTCCGATAGAGAAATGCAGTTATCCGATGGAGGAGATGATGCCGATTGTGTCCGAACTCGCATGGAAATATACCGGCTGTGACCATTCGTCTGTCACTTACGAAAAGGCGCAGATGCTGATGGCGGCAGTCATGTATTGTATCAATGAAGACGGACGGCAGGAGGGAAATGCGCTTGCGGCAAAGCACATTCCGGCAAGGGAAGCGTACGAACATGGCCGGGAGATCGTGAAGGAAAAGCTTATGAAATTACAGACGCTGTATAACGAGCTTATCCCGGATTTCAAGGATTATGGATCTGTATGTCTGAAAGATACGGTCAGAAAGGGAATACCGGCGTTTCTGGAGAGATATGATTTCAAGTATGCGCCGCAGGAGACACTGTTGACCCTGGATTATCCGATCCTGCGAAATTATGGCGGGTTATCGGGTGTCAGTCTGGTGCTCTGCTATATGCAGGACATTTGTCTGGAGCAGAAATTTCTGCAAAGGATGGATGATCAGTATGTTGTGAAAATCCTTCGGAAATATCACAGGGATTATGCGTATCTGCTGGAAAATATATGCGGGATGGTCTTACAGAATATGATGGGACATATGATGCTGGACAAGCCGCTGCAGGAGACCGGCTTCAGCCAGGAAGAGCTGGAAAGCCTGGAAGAGATTCTTTCAGATAAGACAGTGGAGCAGATCAAATCGTATCTGCTGAAATCACTGGAATGGCTGACTGCGGCGTATTATGACAATGACAAGGAGATGTCAGCGTATCTGGCCTGCGGCCTGACGGACATCGCAGTCAGAATAAAATGCAATATGGAGAATCATTGTCTGGGGCAGTTATTTGTGCTTTGATCTGATTATATTATCCATCAATGATAAAAGAGCATTGTGCAGTTGTCTGGTTTTGCACAATGCTCTTCCTTCTTTTGTCAGGCGTTTCTCTCAAGCAGGTTCTGATAGTTTCTGTCCACACAGATCGTCTTGTAGGCGGGACGGATAATCTTTCCGTTGTTTGCCAGCTCCTCCATACGGTGAGCGCTCCAGCCCACAATTCTGGCGATGGCAAAAATCGGAGTATACAATTCCATCGGCAGATTGAGCATACTGTACACGAAACCAGAATAGAAGTCCACGTTGACGTTGACACCCTTGTAGATCGGACGCTCCTCCGCAATTAATTCGGGGGAAAGCCGCTCTACCAGATTATAGAGGGCAAATTCATCGTGTAATCCCTTCTCATTGGAGAGCCGTTCCACAAAGGACTTGAATATCACGGCACGTGGATCGGATTTTGAGTATACCGCATGTCCCACGCCGTAGATCAGTCCCGCATGGTCAAAGGCTTCTTTGTGCAGCAGTTTTTTCAAATAATCTGCCACTTGTCCTTCATTGCTCCAGTCGGAGATTTCCCGCTTCATCTCTTCAAACATCTTCACCACTTTGATGTTGGCGCCGCCGTGACGGGGGCCTTTCAATGAACCGATGGCCGCTGCGATGACAGAGTAGGTATCGGTCAGGGAGGAGGTAACGACATGGGTGGTGAAAGAAGAGTTGTTACCGCCGCCGTGCTCCATATGCAGGATCAGGGCGATATCCAGAACTCTGGCCTCCAGAGGCGTATATTTATTGTCCGGGCGAAGAATATGTAAAATGTTCTCTGCATTGGAAAGGTTCATCTGCGGCTGGTGGATATAGAGACTTTCTCCGTTGTGGTAATGGTTGTAGGCCTGATAGCCGTAGATGGAAAGCATCGGAAAAAGTGCGATCAGCTGCAGGCACTGTCTGAGTACATTGGGAAGGGAAGTGTCGTCTGCTCTGTCGTCGTAGGAGTAGAGTGTCAATACACATCTGGCCAGCGTATTCATCATATCGTTGCTGGGCGCTTTCATGATGATGTCGCGCACAAAACTGGTCGGCAGGGAACGGTAGCTGTTCAAAAGTTTCGTAAAATCAGCCAGTTCTTTATCATCAGGGAGTTTGTCAAATAAAAGAAGATAGGTGACTTCCTCGAAGCCGAAACGGCCGTCGGTGGAAAGGCCGTTTACCAGATCCTGCACATTGTACCCGCGGTAGAAGAGCTTGCCGTGGGTGGGCACCTGTACGCCGTCCACGATCTTGTTGGCGCGCACGTCGGAAATGTTTGTTAATCCGGCCAGTACGCCCTTACCGTTTAAGTCTCTCAAGCCACGCTTTACATCAAATTTTGTAAAAAGATCCGTATCGATAATGCCGGCCTGCTGGCTCATGTTGGCAAGCCGTACAATTTCGGGGGTGATTTCAGAAAAACTATTCTGTTCCATAGTTATGTACCTCCTTTCAAAAACAAGGTTGTTCCGATCCCGAGCCGGAGAATGACTCATTTCTCCGAAAATAACATCGGGTGTATTTGTGACAAAAACGGCGCAGGGGTACGGTTCACCCTTGCACCGACTTTATTATAATACCATGAAAAATAGGAGAGAAACAAGCAAAAACGGTAATTTAACAAATTTTTAATATTATGTTAACAATATCTACACACGGAATAGCAAGATGGTACCAGACAAGAATGCGTACTTTTCTTTTTGAGAAGTACAATTTTTAGGCGAAGGGGGAAATTTTTCCTATTTTCTATTTGTTTTTTTTAGCGGCAGGCAGTATAATATACTAAACATAGGTAGCATTTTATATACAGAAAGGAGCGTGCATATGAACGTAGGTGCGATATCATCTCAAAAAGGTCTTTTCTGGTCATACACCCACCTTTCCAGCGGAAAGAGGATCAATTCGGCCAAGGATGACCCGGCAGGGTATGCCCTTGCGCAGCGGATGAAGACGCAGGAAACCGGGTATCAGGTTGGCGCGGATAATGCGGGAATGGCGATTGGCGCGTCCAACGTGGCAGAGAGCGCTCTGGGCGGCATGTCAGATTATTTACAGAGAATCAGAGAGCTTGCCGTGAGATCCATGAACGGCATCAATTCCGACGCGGATAAACAGATTTATCAGAAGGAGATCGACCAGCTCAAGCAGGGGATCGAAGGACTCGCAAGGGATACCAGCTTCAATGAGCAGAAGCTTTTAGACGGCAGTATGGCGGACATGGCGGTTGCAACTTCGCCAAACGGCGGCAGCATGCATATCCAGATGGAAAATTCCACACTGGAAGCGCTCGGCATCGCTGATCTGGATGTCACTTCGAAGGATTTCAGTCTGGATGCCATTGATAATGCGCTGGATATGATTTCCCAACGCAGGGGCAATCTGGGTGCGTCCACGAATGCTTTACAGTATACGCGCAATTTCAATCAATCCGCAGCGCTCAACCAGCTTTCTTCCAGAAGCCGTCTGGAGGATCTGGATTTTCCGAAGGCGATTTCGAAGAAAAAGCAGGATGAAGTATTCGGACAGTATCGGATGGCTATGCTGAGACGGCAGATGGATGAGAAGAGAAAATCTACGATGGCGTTATTCTGACTTTCATAGGGAAGCTGCGACCATATGATTCCTCTATTGACTTTTTAAAGTCGGTCTGAGATAATGTTAGAGGTGTACGGACAGAGGTACATGTAAGGGACATTCGGGACTTCGGAAAGTCATTTTTCTGATGTTCCGTGAACCAATACAATTTTTAAGGAGGAGAACGTAAAATGGCAACAAAAGCGTATTATCCCATTTCCGAGATTGGCGCCGGCAAGGTTGGTTTTTCTAAGACCCGTTCCATTATTGAGGCGGCATTTTACGGAAACAACGTAGTTAAGGTTAGCACCTTGAGAGAGGCTTATGAGCTGGCAAAGAATTCACCCGGTACCGTGGTGACGGATATGCCGATTAAGGATGGCGAGACCTTTGGCCTTCCGGCAGACGCAAAGGTACTCTTATTCAATGACGGTGCGGTAACCGGCCGTTATGCAGCAGCACGCCGCATCAAGGGTGAACCCGGTGTAGATGAGGCGAAGTTAGATAAAGTGGTTATGGACGCGATCTATGAGACACGCTGGAAAACCATGTACCATGCAGAGTGCTTCGTAGGCCTTGATCCTGAGTTTATGGCGAAGGCACATCTCCTGATTCCCGAAGGAGAGGAGAACCTTCTGTATAACTGGATGATCAACTTCCAGTATATGTCCGATGAGTATGTAAAGATGTACAAGAACTCCAAACCTGTCGGCGACGGCAAGGAGCCTGATATTTACATCTTCTCCGATCCCCAGTGGGCGCCCCATGAGGCTCCCGATGTGGATTACAGCTGCCTGAGCGATCCTCTGACACTTTGCTACTTCGATACCAATGAGAACTGTGCAGCGATCCTTGGCATGAAGTATTTTGGTGAGCACAAGAAGGGCACGCTGACTATGGCTTGGGCGCTTGCAAACAGAAACGGCTACGCTTCCTGCCACGGCGGTCAGAAAGAGTACTCCTTAGAGGGAGGCAAGAAGTTCGTTGCTTCCGTTTACGGTCTGTCGGGTTCCGGCAAGTCCACCTTGACCCATGCGAAGCATGACGGCAAGTACGATGCGTTTGGCGGTATCAAGGTTCTTCACGATGACGCTTTCATCATCAACGCAGACACCTGTGCATCCATCGCTCTTGAGCCTACTTATTTTGATAAGACATCCGATTATCCGACAGGATGCCCTGACAACGAGTTCCTGTTATCTGCTCAGAACTGCTCCTGCACCATGGACAGCGAAGGCAAGATTCAGCTTGTAACAGAGGATATCAGAAACGGTAACGGCCGTGCGATCAAGTCCAAATTGTGGTCTCCTAACCGCGTAGATAAGATTGACGCACCTGTTAACGCGATCTTCTGGATTATGAAGGATCCTACGATCCCGCCGATCGTTAAGCTGAAAGGTTCCGCACTGGCATCCGTTATGGGCGCTACGCTGGCTACCAAGACCTCTTCCGCAGAGCGTGTAGCTGCAGGTACCGATATGAACGCAATCCGTATCGTTCCCTACGCTAACCCCTTCAGAACTTATCCTCTGGTTAACGACTATGAGAAGTTCAAGAAGCTGGTTGAGGAGAAGAACGTAGACTGCTACATCGTTAACACCGGCGACTTCATGGGACACAAGTGCCAGAAGGAAGACACACTTGGCATCCTTGAGACCATCGTTGAGGGCAAGGCGAAATTCGAGCAGTGGGGTCCTTTCGAGGATATCGAGATCATGAACGACTGGAGCGGCAAGACAGGCGACTTCACACCTGACTTCAATGACGCTGATTACAAGGCTCAGTTAAAGAGTGCTCTTGAGACCCGTGTAAATGCGGTTAAGGGCTTTGCTGAGAAGAAGGAAGGTTACGACAAGCTTCCTGACGAGGCGCTGGCAGCTCTTGAGAAGCTGGTTAACGCTCTGTAATTTTCAGCAATCTGTATAGTGTATAAAATAAAAGTGTATCCGGGAATCGTTTGATTTTCGGATACATTTTTTAATAACGGTAAAACGGTATAGGATATACGACGGCTGCGGTCTGGCGGCGTGGAGGACAGTTTGAAATATTTAAGAAAATTTACGGGGATTATTTTTGTTTTCGTTGTAGTATTTATGATAGCCTCGGTGTTTTCGCACCATTCCGAAGAGGGTGACGCTCCGGTGCAGGGGCATTTTGGATACGGTCTGAGTGAAGGATGGACACTGACTTTTTCGGACGGTTCGGTGCAGGAGGAGATCGACCTGCCTTATGCGGTAACACTTACAGAGTCCGATATGATTGTGTTTCAGAATACTATCCCGCAGGAGCTTTCTGGTATGACATTGACGTTTTCCTGTGAAAATGCGGATGTGCGGGTGTTTTTAGATGGAGAGGAACTGGAACGGCAGACGGCGGATACCGATGCGGACAGCGAGCAGTATGTGACGATTCCGGGGGCGGGACAGGAAGCGGAGGCATGGGGAGAACTGTGCATGGAGCTGACTGCTGTGAATGCAGACAGTGAGGCTGTCTTCGAGGAAGCCATCATCGGGGCCGGGGATAACATGGTTGTCGGATTGGTAGGCAACAACCTGGCGGATATTGCCTGCTGTCTTCTGATTGTGATTTCGGCGGTCATTCTGTTTGTGCTCGCCGTGATACGGTGGTATACCAACCAGCCAAGCCAGGGAGGCCTGTTTTTGGGCCTGTTTGGCCTGACTGCGGGCGTTTACTGTTTTATCGGCACGGACACCATGAATCTCTTTTTTGACATGCAGGGGATTCATGTACTGCAGGAGTATCTGATGTTGATGCTGCCGCTGTTTCTGGCGCTCTATTTTGAGAAGAATCTGGGGCATATGTTTCCCCGCCGCTTCGGGGGATTGCTCTTTATTGTAAGCTGTAATGCGGTGGTTCAGATCGTACTGGAGCTGCTTGGCGTGCGGGATCTGCTGGCAATGGCGGATTTGTCGACTACCATGCTGGGCCTGGTCTGTGTGGTGGCGATTGTGAGTCTCATACAGTTAGGCGGTAAAAGCCGCGGCAGGCAGATTCTTCTTCCCATTTTAGCAGTGTTTGTCCTGCTGGCAGGGGAAGTGGCGGAGATGATTCTGAATTACTTTTCCATGTATGCCTATGCGAGGGTGGCGACATTGTACGGTATGGCGTTGTTTGGCCTGCTTTTGGCGATCCTGCATATTTTACATATTTCCAGGGAATACCGGCGTGATGCAGAGGAAAAAGTGAAGGAGACGGAGCTGCAGAACAGGCAGCTTGCGCAGGCAAAGAAGGAAGCCTTTGCGGCGAACGAGGCCAAGGGAAAGTTTCTGGCGCAGATGTCCCATGAGATCCGCACGCCCATCAATGTGATTCTTGGCATGGACGAAATGATTCTGCGGGAATCGACGGAATCGAACGTCAGAGAGTACGCGATGGATATTCACACAGCGGGACAGTCTCTGTTGTCGCTGATCAACGATATTCTGGACTTTTCCAAGATTGATTCCGGGAAAATGGAGATTGTGCCTGTCAACTATGAGGTCAGCAGCATGATTCACGATCTCGTCAATATGACATTGCAGCGGGCGATAGACAAAGGACTCCGGCTGGAAGTGGAGGTTGACCCCGACATCCCCTCGCGCCTTTTTGGGGATGATGTACGGATCAGGCAGGTATTGATCAATATACTGACTAATGCAGTCAAATACACGGAAAAAGGAACGATCTGGCTGCGGGTTAAAAATCGTGTTTTGAACGGGAAAGCCTCGCTTCACTTCGAGGTGGAAGATACAGGCATTGGCATCAAGGAGGAGGATCTGCCAAAGCTGTCGGCGGAGTTCGAGCGGATTGAGGAAAACAGAAACCGAAACATTGAAGGTACCGGGCTGGGAATGAGTATTACAATCCGCCTGTTGAAACTGCTTGACAGCGCGCTCCATGTGGAGAGCAGATACGGAAAGGGATCCAAGTTTTCCTTTGAACTGGAACAAAAGATTATGGATGATACGCCGATCGGCGATTTCGGGTCAAAGGTCAGGCAGATGGCAGAAAATTACTGCTATGAGTCGGCCCTTTATGCGCCGGATGCAAAGATACTGGTGGTGGATGACAATGCGACCAACCGCAAAGTGCTCCGCAATCTGTTAAAAGAGACAAAGGTTCAGGTGACAGAAGCCGGAGGCGGAGAGGAATGTCTGCAGCTGGTGCAGGAAAATCGGTATGACCTCATATTCCTGGATCATATGATGCCCGGGATGGATGGTGTGGAAACCCTGCATCACATGAAAGCGCTGTCGGAGTTTCCCAATAAGGAAACGCCGGTTGTCGTGCTGACGGCGAATGCAGTGTCGGGGGCCAAGGAAGCGTATCTGGAGGAAGGGTTTGACGATTTCTTGTCGAAGCCGGTTGTGCCGGATAAGCTTGAGGGCATGATTCTGAGAATGCTGCCGGATGAGCTGCTGCAGGTAGCTGGGAAAGCGGAACGGAAGCCGCAGGAGTCGACTCTGGCGGCAGACTTTCAACTGGAAAATCTGCCTGTGGTGGAAGGGATTGACTGGAATTATGCATGGCTGCATCTGCCGGACCCGGAACTGCTCGCATACACGGTGAGGGAGTTCTATGAACAGATTGAACCGGCGGCGGATGCGCTGGAGCGGTCATACAGCGGCATTGCAGACGCGGCAAATCTGGAGCAGTACCGCATCCAGGTGCATGCGATGAAGAGTCTTGCGGCGACAATCGGCATCATAGCGCTTTCGGGAATGGCGATGGTATTGGAAGCTGCGGCGAGAGCCGGTAACACAGACACCATTATGTCCATGACAGATGTATTTTTGGAGGAATGGCGCAGTTATCTGCAGAAATTACAGGGGGTTTTCGGTATAGAAGCCGGAGCGGAAAAGGAAGTGACCGATTATTCCGTGATGCAGGCGCTTGTGGAGATGGTGCGCATCAGTATGCAGGAAATGGACATTGACCGGGCGGACGAATGTATGAAACAACTGCGTGAGTTTGATTTCCCGGAAGAAATCAGACAGAATATGCAGAAACTGGCGGAGGCGGTGACGAATCTCGATGCGGAGGAGTCGGAACGTCTTGCCGATCTGCTGTGTGGACAAATGGCCGGACAAAGAGTAGAATAGAGTCATATAGCTGTGATCGGAGGAAGAAATGAAAAAGATACTATTGATCGGAAAGTTTAACACAGTCGTGAATGAGACGAACCACTTTTTGTCCCAGTATTTTCATGTACAGCTCTGTTCGGAGAATGCAGGCGTTTTGGAGGGGATGTTAAAAATTGTGAACCCGGATCTGGTAGTCATCAGTCTGATTGGCGCCTATGATATTGACACGTCCATCTTTTTTATGCTGAGTGACCAGTATACGCAGATTCCTGTTCTGACCATCGGTACAAAGGAAGAGAGCGAAAAGTTTTTTAAATACTATGAGGAGGAGCAGTTTGAGAATCTGATCCGCCCGGTGGAAAACTCAGTGATTATGGAGGCCGTGTGCAGAAGGCTTGGGCTGGAGCAGGAGACGGTCAAGCGCGAGGCACAGGAAGAAAGCAGGGGAAGCAGCGGGAAAAAGCGGATTCTCGTCGTGGACGACAATGGAACGGCGCTTCGGACAATTAAGGCGATGCTTGAGGATACCTATGAGGTAACCCTTGCGATTTCGGGGGCACAGGCGATGACTTCCATTGGCAAAAAGAGGCCGGATCTGATTTTGCTGGACTATGAAATGCCTGTCTGCGATGGGCGGATGACCCTTGAAATGATACGCGCGGACGAGGATCTGACGAGTATTCCGGTGGTGTTTCTGACAGCCATCAACAACCGGGAAAACATTGAGGCGGTGCTGAAATTAAAGCCGGCAGCGTATATGTTGAAGCCGCCGGTGAAAGATAAACTGCTTGCGGAAATTGATAAGATTTTAAACGCAGAATAAGTGTAAAATAAATAGGAAACAGGGAATTAAAAATATTTGGGAGATGGAGGAAAGGTATGTATCATTGTGAAGTTTGTTTTTATATGATAACGGAACAGGATGAGTTATTTGAAACCCTGAAACAGATGCCGCAGTTTCTTCGTTTTTCACATGAGTATCAGAAGAGTGCCCGCGCGGAAGCAGAGCTGACCGAAAGGGCTGATGTGATTCTGGCGGATATGCGGCAGACGGATGCGGCGCAAACGCTTGCGTTTCTGCTTTCCCATAAGCGGAAAGAGGCGGAGCTGATTGTGCTGGCGGATCGGGAGCAGACGATGCTTTTGACTACAAAAGATGATTCGGAGGAGATTACGGATATCTGGGTGACGCCTGTAACGGAGGCAGAGTTCCGGTTTCGTCTGACCCGCTGGCAGAAAACTTACAAGATGAGTAAGGACTTCTGGCAGACACAGACTTATCTCGATACAACGATTAATTGTGTGCCTCATCTGATCTGGTATAAGGATAAAGAGGGTGCGCATATGAAAGTCAACGAGGCGTTTTGCAATGCTGTCAATAAAACCATGAAGCAGATTGAAGGGCGCGGGCACTATTATATTTGGGATATCGACCCGGATGAATATGCGAAAGGCGAATTTATCTGCATGGAGTCGGAGTACGAGGTGATGGAGAAGGGAGAAACCTGTATTTTCGATGAGACTGTCAAAATCGGGGAGAGTATGCGTGAGCTGAAAACCTATAAGGCGCCGCTGTTTGATCTGGACGGAAGCGTTATGGGAACTGTAGGCGTTGCCATAGATGTGACACAGGAGCGGCTCTATGAGCAGATGATGATCAAAAATGCGAATACGGATTTCCTTACGGGTCTGTATAACAGACGGTATGTGTATGAGTTTATAGACCAGCTAAAGAACGACTACATATCGGTGTATTGTATTGATCTGGATCATTTTAAGAGCGTCAATGATATTTATGGACACCATGAAGGTGATAAGGCGCTGGTTCTCACGGCAAAGACGCTTCAGGAGAGTATGCCGGAAGGCCTGATTGCACGCATGGGAGGCGATGAGTTTCTGGTGGTGTTAATAGGGGTATGCACAGAGGATGAGGTAGAAAAGACGAAGAAAATGATAAAGGATCAGTTAGACCGGGAATTTGCGAAGCATGAAAATTTCCAAAAAATTACTGCCAGCGTGGGAGCGGCTTATTCCCAGACGGGGACGGAAACGTTCCATCATTTATTCCATAGAGCCGATGAAATGATGTATCGGGAGAAGGAAAGCAGCAGATAAAAATTGGGAAGCAGTAAGATGGTATATGAATGTGTTTTAGATTGCTGATGTAGACAAAATGTAGTATAATAATGTTGTGCATTAAAAAAGAGCTTGCATGCAAGCTCTTTTTTTCTACACCGTGTAGAGTCATTTGACGATTTCGGATAAACCTTATTTGCACTCGTCTTGTAAGTTCTATTTAAAGATATCATTATGTTTAGGGAAAGTCAAGAAATTAATTGGAGGGCGATTGGCGAACATGGAAAACAGAGGGTATTTTCTTGGATTAGATATGGGAACTTCATCGGTTGGATGGGCGGTAACTGATGAAAATTATCATTTGCTCAGAGCAAAAGGAAAGGATTTGTGGGGGATTCGGGAGTTTGATGAAGCACAGACTGCGGTAGACAGGAGAACACACAGAATAGCCAGACGAAGAAGGCAGCGTGAGACAGTAAGAATAGGTATGATAAAAGAGTATTTTCACGATGCGATTATGCAGGTGGATTCCTGTTTTTATCAACGTTTGGAAAACAGTAAATATCATTATGCTGATAAGGAAGAAGCGGTGCGTGATAAAAACGGAATATTCCATGATCCTGATTATACAGATAAAGAATATTTTGCTCAATATCCAACGATTTTTCATCTGAGAAAAGAGCTGTTGGAATCTGATCAGGAACATGATGTACGGCTAGTATATCTTGCCATATTGAATATGTTTAAACACAGAGGACATTTTTTGAATGTTTCCATTGGAGATGTGTTAGGAGAAAGAAAAATGTCTGAGATATATGGAGAATTTTGTGACCTCACATCGAATTTATTGGATCTATCCTTTTATTTGCCGAACGACTGCCGTGTGATAGAAGATATTTTGAGCGAGCGGGATTGCTCCAGAAAAGGAAAGGCCGAGAAATTAGCTGATACTCTGCAGGTAACATCCAAAGAGAAACAGAAAAGGGCGATGATTAATTGTATTTGCGGGTTGAATGTAGATTTGAAGGCGATATATGGTGAAAGCGCAGAAATTGAAACAGATAAAAAAGTCACAGTCTGTTTTTCAAACGCAGGTTATGAGGAAAAGTCGCAGGAAATTTTAGAGATTTTGGGAGATGAGCGGTTTGAACTGATTCTGATTATGAAGAAAATGTATGATACTGGTTCTCTGGCAGGTATTATGAAAGGGTTTGCCTATTTGTCGGAAGCGAGAGTAGCGCAATACGAAAAACATGGTTCGGATTTAAAAATCTTGAAAGGGTTGATGAAAAAATATTGCAGTAAAGAGGCGTATGATTATTTCTTCAGATCATCGGAGGACGGAACTTATAGCGCTTATGTTAATTCTACAAATGTGAGAACGAGTAAACGTCGGGATATGAAGGGAAGAACACAGGAAAACTTGTATAAGGCGGTTAGTAAACTGGTGAACCAAATGCCTCTTGAGGATGAAATGGTGCAGTATGTCAAAGCGGAGATAGAGAAAGAGACTTTTCTTCCAAAGCAGCTGACAGCATCAAACGGTGTGATTCCTAATCAAGTGCACTTGTCTGAATTGAAGAAGATTTTGGAAAATGCGCAAGGATATTTGCCTTTTTTAAAGAGTGTAGATGAGTCGGGGCTGACAGTTTCCGAGAGAATTATCAGATTGTTTTCATTTCAGATACCGTACTATCTCGGGCCGTTAAGCGGGCATAGTGAGTCTGACGGCGGCAATGGATGGGTGGTGCGTAGAGAGCAGGGGCAGATCTTGCCCTGGAATTTGGAAGAAAAGGTAGACATCAAAAAAACGGCGGAAAAGTTTATTACAAAGATGGTAAGATGCTGTACCTATATGAATGGAGAATATGTGCTGCCAAAAGGCTCTTTGCTGTATGAAAAGTTCTGTGTCTTAAATGAGATTAATAATATCCGGGTGTATGGGGAGAAGATTTCCGTAAAGGTTAAGCAGGATATTTATAATGATCTTTTTAAGCGCGGAAAAAAGGTGACACGCAAGCAGATATATCAGTATCTTCTGGGAAGAGGAATGCTTGGGGAAGGTGAAATTGAGCAGCTTACAGGAATTGATAGTACGGTTAACAGTTATCTGGCAACGTACGGTAAATTTATAAATATATTGGGTGAAGAACTGAACACGGATGCCGGTCGTAATATGGTGGAGGACATTGTGTTCTGGTGTACTGTTTATGGTGACGCCAAAAAATTTTTGCGGGAACAGATGGAAGAAAAGTACGGGGAAAGGCTTAACAAAGATCAGATTAAAAGGATTGTGGGATTAAAGTTTAAAGACTGGGGGAGATTATCGAAAACATTTTTGGAAATGCAGGGCTGCAGCAAGAGGACAGGAGAGATTCTTCCGCTGATCAGTATGTTGTGGGAAACCAATGACAATCTGATGGAACTGCTGGCGAAAGATGATTATACTTACAAGGAAGAATTGGAAAAATATCAGGAAGGTTCTTATAAGACATTGGCGGAAATCCGAATAGAGGATTTAGACGAGATGTATTTTTCTATGCCTGTAAAAAGAATGGTATGGCAGACACTTTCCATTATCAAAGAGATAGAAAAGATCATGGGCGGTGCGCCTGAACGCCTGTTTGTAGAGATGACAAGAGAAGAGGAAAAAGTGAAAAGCAGAAAGGCGTCAAGAAAGCAGCAATTTTTGGATTTGTATAAGAATATAAAGGATGAAGAACATGACTGGAAAAGTATTATTGCGGAGGCGGATGAAAAGGGGACGCTAAGAAGTAAAAAAATGTTTTTGTACCTGACGCAAAAGGGCCGCTCAATGTATACGGGGAAACCGATAGACTTAGACGATCTTTTCAATGACAATCTCTATGATATTGATCATATTTATCCGAGGCATTTTGTGAAGGATGATAATCTGTCTAATAATCTGGTGTTGGTGGAAAAGGAGTTAAATGCGCACAAGAGCGATAATTATCCTTTGGAGCATGAGATTTACACTTCACAGCTTGCCATGTGGAAAGAACTTCACCGCCAGCATTTAATATCGGATGAAAAGCTGAAACGTCTGACGGGAAGAAATCCTTTTACTGACGAACAGAAAGCTGGTTTTATAGCAAGACAGCTGGTAGAGACGAGTCAGGGAGCAAAAGGGGTGACTGCCATATTGCAAAATGTCCTGCCGGATACAAAGATTGTTTACGCAAAAGCATCTAATGTCTCAGAGTTTAGGAAGAGCAGAGGATTTCTAAAGACAAGAGCGGTAAATGATTTTCACCACGCACAGGATGCGTATCTCAATATTGTGGTGGGGAACGTATATTATGTGAAATTCACACAGAATCCTTTGCATTTTATACAGAGGGAGTATGCGAAGGATGGCAAAAAATACAATTATAATTTGAGTAGAATGTTTGACTGGGATGTCATCAGGGGAAATGAGACGGCATGGATTGCCGGGCACGGCAAGCAGGAGAACGGAACCATAGTGACAGTCCGAAAAATAATGGAAAAAAATACGCCGCTGCTTACAAGATTAAGTTTTGAAGGGCATGGCGGCATTGCGGACCAGACGCTGTATAGTGCAAAGAAGGCTTCCGGCGTAGGATATATTCCTTTGAAGGAGAAAGATACACGGATGCATGACGTGACAAAGTATGGCGGTTTTAACAGCGTTTCCACAGCCTATTATATTCTGGTGGAACATGGGAAAGAAGGTAAACGGATAAGGACATTGGAGACCGTTCCCGTATTATGGAATGAAAGGATAGAAAAAAATCCTAATTTATTGCAGGAATATTGCGAGAAAGAGTTGGGATTAACCGATCCTTCTATTCGCATGAAAAAAATAAAAATGCAGTCATTGATTAAAAAAGATGGATATTATATGCATCTTTCAGGAAAAACAGGGAATCAGATTTATGTGAGAAACGCAATACCTGTCTGTCTGGAACAAAAGTGGCTGGACTATATCAAAAATCTGGAAAAAGGAGAGAAGGCAGAAAAAATAACGCTAGAGAAAAATGAAGAATTATATGATATTTTGTGTGGTAAGCATATGGAGGGGATTTTTAGAAGAAAGCCGAATCCAGTGGGGGAAAAATTAGGGAAAGGGAAACAGATGTTTGAAAAACTGACATGCTTGGAACAGGGGAAAGTTCTTCTGGAGATCTTGAATTTGACAAGGATTGGAGTGACATCGGCAAATCTGGCATTGATTGGCGGGGCGGCGAAAAGTGGCGTTATGTTGATTAGCAAGAAAATTACGGATGCGAAAGAGTTTGTTCTGGTAAATCAATCGGTTACGGGAATGTATGAGAACCGTATTGATCTGTTGACCGTATGAGCTGGAGAACCGTAGTAGTGTCAAACAGCGCCAAGCTTGATTATCAGATGGGATATCTGGTGGTGCGCAGGGAAGAGACTGTAAGAGTACATATCAGCGAGATTTATATGCTTATCGTTGAATCAACGGCTGTCTCTTTGACGGCGGCATTACTATGCGAACTGACCAAAAAGAAAATTAAAGTGATTTTTTGTGATGAGAAAAGGAATCCGTCCTCCGAATTGATTTCCTATTATGGGAGCCATGATACAAGCGTTAAAGTGCGGAATCAGATGGGATGGGGGAGTGAAATAAAAAGGACAGTCTGGACGGAAATTGTGACGGATAAAATTCGAAAACAGGCGGAGGTATTGACGTTGTGGAAGAAAAAAGAAAGTGAGATGCTGTATCAATATATAGAAGAGATTGCGTATGGAGATACGACAAACAGGGAAGGACATGCTGCAAAAGTATATTTTAACGCTCTGTTTGGGATGGATTTTACAAGAACGGAGGATAACAGTATCAATGCGGCATTAAATTATGGATACGGCATTATTCTGTCTGCATTTAACAGGGAAATTGCGGCGAACGGGTATATCACACAAATAGGATTATTTCACGATAATATGTTTAATCCATTTAATCTGGGATCGGATCTGATGGAACCTTTCCGCCCGATCGTGGATCATAAAGTGAAAATGTTGGAACCACAGCAATTTGAGCATGCAGAAAAAATGGAGGTTCTTAGCATTCTGCAGCAGGAAGTTATTATTGCAGAGAGAAAGGAGTATGTCAACAATGCAATCAAGATTTATTGCAGGAGTATATTTGATGCACTTCTGGATAACGATGTATCGTTGATTAAATTTTATAAAAGTGAGTTATAGATATATGAGAATACTAGTTTTTTTCGATCTGCCGGTGCTTACAGAAAAAGAGCGGCGGGATTACAGACAATTTCGTAAGTTTTTGATTAAAAGCGGTTTTATGATGATGCAGGAATCCGTGTACTGTAAACTGGCACAGAATTCAACAGCAGCGGAGATCATTATTGATAATGTCAAAAAGAATAAACCAGGAGATGGATTAGTACAGATGCTAAAGGTGACAGAGAAACAGTTTGCCAAGATGGAGTTTATTGTGGGGGAATCCTCTTCAGAGGTTTTGGACAGCGATGAAAGGCTGGTTGTTTTATGAGATTGGTATCCGCTAAATATGGTATTGATATGGAAATAAGGGAGAATATGGTGAATGTTTTAGTAGTAGAAGCGCCAGATATATTTTCCCGTGTGATAGAGGAATTGATGTGTCAAATCGAGGGGAAGCCGGGAACGTTTATACTATCAGAGCAGGATGTGATTAAAACAATCAGTAAAAATGCAGATATAATTATAAACCCATTTAGGGTAGACTGCAATGAAAAGAGAATCCAGCAAAAACTATTTCAGGAATTGTCTGTTATTATGAATGAGTCGTTGGTTGAACGGACTGTATACTTGCAAGGGCAGATTATCTCTTATTTGGAAGAATTGTTGCAAAAGGTTCCATATCTGCTGGATTTTGATGTAGAAGGGAGTATGTTCGGATTGTTAAAGATGTGTCATGTTGAGGTTGTTAATCAAGGAGATTCGCTGGTTGAAAAGGTAGTAAATTATATGAAGGCGTTGAAGCAGTTCTGCGCAATTAAAGTTATCTTTGTAGCGAATCTAAAATTATATTTAACACAGACGGAGTTGATGGAATTGTATAAATTTGTGTTTTATGAAAAAATAAGTTTGATATTATTGGAACATTCAGAGAAAGGGAAATTGGAGGGTGAAAGTATTTGTATTTTAGATAAGGATATGTGTATAATTAATGTAGAGTGACTTACAATGTATGTCAATACATAAGCTCGGTGAAAACCTTAATTGTAAATTTGAGGTTTGAGAGCCTTGTAAGTTCAGAGAGATGCAAAACTATTTCTATAAAGCAAAAGCCAAACTCCCGGTTTGAGAGCCTTGTAAGTTCAGAGAGATGCAAAACGCGTACTATAGCAATTCGTTCTAAATTTGGGTTTGAGAGCCTTGTAAGTTCAGAGAGATGCAAAACCATACCGAAACAAGGGTAAACGGAAATACAGTTTGAGAGCCTTGTAAGTTCAGAGAGATGCAAAACTTTGCGTCTACAGGCATGACGCCCTCCTCAGTTTGAGAGCCTTGTAAGTTCAGAGAGATGCAAAACGCATATGGGCAATAAATTTGGTACATGGAAGTTTGAGAGCCTTGTAAGTTCAGAGAGATGCAAAACTTCAGATATGTCCATATCACCACTCCACGAGTTTGAGAGCCTTGTAAGTTCAGAGAGATGCAAAACACCAGGAGATATGCAAGCTGATAGGGGATAGTTTGAGAGCCTTGTAAGTTCAGAGAGATGCAAAACACACCAGTTCTTTATGAAACGTGTCTGCCTGTTTGAGAGCCTTGTAAGTTCAGAGAGATGCAAAACCAAGAGCTTTCCGGGCAAGTAGAGGAAATGGTTTGAGAGCCTTGTAAGTTCAGAGAGATGCAAAACCAAGACACTGACAGGAAAGGCATGGAAAGAGTTTGAGAGCCTTGTAAGTTCAGAGAGATGCAAAACTCATAGGGACCCCCGCGAGCACCCCCATTCGTTTGAGAGCCTTGTAAGTTCAGAGAGATGCAAAACGATGGTCGAGGCTATAGACGTATACGCTAAGTTTGAGAGCCTTGTAAGTTCAGAGAGATGCAAAACCCAAAATATTCCAGTATGTCAGAAAGTTCAGTTTGAGAGCCTTGTAAGTTCAGAGAGATGCAAAACGCGACAACGTTGGTCGGCAATTATGGCAATGTTTGAGAGCCTTGTAAGTTCAGAAAATAATGAGGTTGCTGGTTTGTAGGAGTGGAGATAATTATACATGATTCTTTATCCTGCCAGTAAAGAAATAGTTGAATATCCAGAAATACGAAAGACGAGATATACAAAAGATTTGAGTTATCTATTTTGAAGTTTGAATCTATAACCAATGAATGGCTTGATTTCATTGTAAAGTGCAGAAAGGAAGAAATACATCAGTACGATATTGTGGAAGGGCCTATGGCGGATGATACTGTGTGGAACTACGTTGATGATTTCTTTTATGTATGTTCTCTAATTGAGTATATTGCTCGAAAGACAAAAATAGGCGCAGGTTAATCATTGCCTTTCTTCTGAACAGGTGGGAGATGAACTCATAGAGTGGTATCAGATACTTAAGGGTAATTTTGATACAATAACAATAGCTGTTCTGCCAAAAAATTCTGTTGTATTTCGCGGTTAATTCGGATATAATAGATGTAACCTGAAATGTGCGATAAATCTTGTTATTTTGAACCTACAGATACTTTAAACGGGATTCCTACATTGTCATATAGATGTCAGGCCTCCAGCCTTTGGGCACCCAGCAGTGGAAGACAGAAGTATGGTTGCGGTTACCCACCTAGCATTGCTAGGAGTCAAAATACAAGATCCGGCATTTTGGGGCATATACGAAAGATGGAAAAGCAGTCGTCCTGTACGGCTGCTTTTGCGGGTATGGAGGAATGGAGGGCAAAATGAGCATAAAAGTAGGAATATTGGGATATGGGAATCTGGGGCGCGGTGTGGAATGTGCCGTGAAGCAGAATCCTGACATGGAGCTTGTGGCAGTGTTTACACGCAGGGAACCTCAGAAGGTGTCAATTCTCACAGACTCGGCATCTGTCTGTCATGTGTCGGAGGCGGCGGCATGGAAGGACAAAATTGACGTGCTGATCCTCTGCGGCGGCAGTGCAACGGATCTGCCGGAGCAGACGCCGGCGTATGCGAAACTGTTTAACGTGGTGGACAGTTTTGACACCCATGCCAACATACCGAAGCATTTTGATTCCGTGGACGCGGCCGCAAAAGAGTCTGGGAAGACAGGCATTATTTCTGTGGGCTGGGACCCGGGAATGTTTTCTTTAAACAGGATGTACGCTTCAGCTATTCTGCCGAACGGAAAAGATTATACCTTCTGGGGGAAAGGCGTCAGCCAGGGACACTCCGATGCCATCCGCAGAATTGAGGGCGTGAAAAATGCAAAGCAGTATACAATCCCGGTGGAGGCTGCTCTTGAGGCAGTGAGAGAGGGAAAAAATCCCGAGCTGTCCACAAGAGAAAAACATACCAGAGAGTGCTTTGTCGTTCTGGAGGAAGGGGCGGATGCCGCGAAAGTGGAGCAGGAGATTAAAACCATGCCGAATTATTTCGCGGACTATGACACCACCGTACATTTTATCAGCGAGGAGGAACTGCTCAGGGATCACAGCGGCATTCCGCATGGCGGGTTTGTGCTGCGAAGCGGAAAAACTGGCTGGGAGGAGGAGAACAGCCATCTGATTGAATACAGTCTGAAACTGGATTCCAACCCGGAGTTTACCGCCAGTGTGATTGCTGCTTATGCGAGGGCGGCTTACCGGCTTAATAAAGAAGGACAGGCAGGAGCAAAGACAGTGTTTGACATTCCGCCCGCTTATCTGAGTGCGAAGAGTGGGGCAGAGCTTCGGGCGTCCATGTTGTAAGAAATGGTGTTTGATAATAGGAGGATCTTATGAAACGCTCAGAGATCAATCAGATCATACGGGAAATGGAAGCGCTGGCGGCAAAAAACGGATTCCATCTGCCTCCATTCTGTCACTGGACGCCGGAAGAATGGAAAAGTAAGGGACATGAGTATGATGAGATCCGTGATAACATGCTCGGATGGGATATCACGGATTTCGGACGTGGTGATTTTAACGCCTGTGGTTTTGGATTGGTCACGCTCAGAAACGGAAATCAGCACAACCCGAAGTACAAGAAAGTGTACGCGGAGAAACTGCTTTTCATGCGGGATACAATGATGGCGCCCATGCATTTCCACTGGTTTAAATCGGAGGATATTATCAACCGCGGGGGCGGTGTATTGCAGATAAAGATTTATCAGGATGACGGGGAGGGCGGACTTTCCGATGAAGATGTGGTGATCAATGCCGATGGACGCACTTACACAGCTCCGGCAGGCTCTTATGTCACACTGCATCCGGGTGAGAGCGTGACGCTCTGGCCGCACCAGTACCATGAGTTTCATGCGATGCCGGGAACGGGGAGTATACTGATCGGTGAGGTATCCCAGTGCAACGATGACAATACCGATAATCGGTTTTATGAGCCGGTAGGGAGATTTCCTGAGATTGAGGAGGATGAAACGCCGTACAGGCTGTTGTGCAATGAATATCCGTCTGCCGGGGAAAACGAATAACAGTTGAACAACTTTTCTGGCTGCAAAAGGAACTGCCGGGCATGCGAGGGCTTCACGGGTGAATGAAAATTTTAGCCGTGGAGCTTTTTTGCTTGCTGCATAGATACTATTTTGCTTTTTGTACGCATAGAAATAGAGGAGGAAATAGGAAAGGCTGTGCCATGAAATTGGAAGGGAAGCAGCTTGCGAAGCTGGCTCTTATTTTTTTCGGTCTTTTATTTATTGTCTGTCTTTTTCTGGGAAGAAGACAGAAGCAGGAGGAAACGCCTGCGCCGCCTGAGGGGGAGCGGATCACTGCGGAGGATGTGGAGATTTTGCTGGATGCCCTGGGGGTCTCCTTTTCTATGGCGGCATCTGACAGTGACAGGATGACACAGAGCGCACAGGAAACGGATGGGGAAGAGGATGCCGCATATTTTACATATGGACAGTATGGAGAGCTTTGCCGGCAGATCGGTGAGGAGGAATGGGGGCTTCCTGATTACAGCGGGCAGTATGCGCCGGAGCAGGCTCTTTTAAAAGAGGACTGGTATGACGCGTTCCGCATTCTTCTGGCGTATCTGGACACGGAATCTGCCATCTGGGAAACTACGGTTTTTGTACTTAAGGTTGACGAAGAGAAGCAGGAAGCTTACACGGAGAACGGCGCCATGCAGGGAGCCAGCCGCTATTGTTCCACGGCCTTTGCGGAAAATGAACTGCAGGAGATGCGGGTCTATGTCAAAGGAGATACACTGCTTACGATTGTGGAGGTCATGCCGGAGGATCATTACCTGGGAAGCGTATGGGTGATGGAGAACAAAGACGGTACACTGGATTGTTTTTATCATCAGACCGCATTCCGGGCGGCGCTTTCCGGGAATGCCCACGAGAATCCGCCGGAACGGGAACAGATTGCAGATCTGACTTTTCGCGGAGGGCGTGTTGTGGAAGCGGAGGAACGCAGGGAGAAAATTCACGGAAAGCTTCTCCGCGCTTCCGCGCAGGAACTGGAGATCGAGGACTACGGGATTTATCAGATCGCGGAGGAGATGGAGGTCTATAAGCTGTATGGGAGCCTGAAAACGCTGGAGCAGGCGCAGCTGCGGGTGGGCTGTGCGGATACGGATTTTGTTGTCGACAAGGGAAAGGTATATGCCTGTCTGGTTTCGGAGGAAGCAGGGGCGGATCAGATCCGGGTATTGTTAAAGAATACAGCGGCTGGCACCAATTATCACGAGCGCGTGGGAATTACTGTGGATGGGGCAGAGACAGGAATACGGGCGGATCAGATGACTGTCGGGGAGCGCAGAATTTATCGCAGTGAAAATCTCACGGACAAGGTTACGGTGGAGATGGAGGGGAGCACAAGAGCGGATCACGCCTACCGGGGCGCTGTCGAGTGTCTGCGGACAGAGCAGGGGATTGTTTTGGTCAACGAGCTTCCGCTGGAGGAATATCTCTACGCGGTGGTGCCAAGCGAAATGCCGGCTTCCTATCCGCAGGAAGCGCTGAAAGCGCAGGCGGTGTGCGCCAGAACCTATGCGTACCGTTACATTCTGCGGGCGGGCATCCCGGAGCTTGGCGCCCATGTGGACGATACCACGGCCTATCAGGTGTATCATAATATTGAGGAACATGCGGACTCCACCACGGCGGTCAAAGAGACGGACGGGGTGCTTCTAACCTATGACGGGGAGGCGGCGGGAAATTATTATTATTCTACTTCCTGTGGGACAGGGACGGACGTGGTGAGCTGGCAGGGAGGAAACAGCGAGGAGGTACCTTATCTGCAGGGCGTGCGTGTGAGCGGTGCATATGGCGATGAGAGGGCGGAAGGAGCGGAGCAATCGGATGCTTTGGCAGGAGGGGACGATGTTCTGGGAGCGGAAGAATCAGAGGGAACAGGAGAACAGATGCAGTCTCAGAAAACGGAAGCGGATGATGGATTTGACGCGGAGTCTTTGCGCGATGAGGGGACATTCCGACAGTTTATTACTACGGTACATGAAGCGGACTTTGAGAAGGAGGAACCCTGGTATCGCTGGAGTTACCATGTGGAAGAGCTGGATGAGAAAACGCTGTCTGCCCGTTTGAAGGAACGATATGAAAAGGCGCCGGCTTTCATCTTAACAAAAGCGGAAGGGGATTATTATGTGTCGGAGCCGGTCGGAAAGACAGGGCAGATAAAGAAGATAGAAATTGTAAAAAGAGGCGCGGGAGGGATTGCGCAGGAATTGAATATTGAGACAGAAAATGCAGTGTATAAGGTGCTTTCCGAATACAATATCCGCTATGTGCTCTGTGATGGAAAAAGTGCGGCCAGGAAGCAGGATGGAAGCGAAACGGTGCCGGGAACGCTTCTTCCAAGCGGTTTCTTTGTGATGGACACGGCTGCCGGGACTGGAAAAGACGGGGGAAATGTGGTAGGATATACGTTGACCGGGGGCGGCTACGGACACGGTGTCGGTATGTCCCAGAACGGGGCGAAGGCGATGGGAGAGCAGGGGGCTGACTACGGGCAGATTCTCTCGATGTTTTATCCCGGCTGTGAGGTGAAGGATGCCGAGGAACTGCGTGAGCAGTAAATACATGTGAGTAAAAAGGAAATGAATCAATAGAGTAGATAACGAAACCAACCAGGAGTATGATGAGAACGATTTACAGATTATATTATATCCTGCGGGATTTTAACTGGCAGATGACAAAAAA
This sequence comes from uncultured Lachnospiraceae bacterium, assembly GCA_965114645.1. Taxonomy (GTDB): domain Bacteria; phylum Bacillota; class Clostridia; order Lachnospirales; family Lachnospiraceae; genus UBA3282. The sequence continues at coordinate 104,086 of CBCOZL010000003.1, forward strand.
GAATATCAGTGCCTTTGCGGCCAGCACGGCATTTTTTCTCTTCCTGTCCATGATACCGCTTCTGATGGCACTGTGCGCGATTCTGCCATACACGGCATTGACGGAGGATAATCTGATCAACGCGATCACACAGTTTACGCCGGATGCGGTGAACGGTATGGTGATACGCATTGTGTCGGACGTCTACGCCAGATCGGCGGGGACGATCACGGTTTTTGCGCTGGTAACGATCTGGTCGGCGGCAAAGGCCATGCTGGCGTTGATCTATGGGTTAAATGCGGTCAACGATGTGGAGGAGAAACGAAACTATATTGTGTTGCGGGCAATCGCCTGCTTTTATACGGTGATCATTCTGGCGGCCACACTGGTTGCGCTTTTTGTGATGGTGTTTGGCAATGTGATTGTGGATGTCCTTCTCAGGGATATCCCGCCGCTGCATCTGGTGGTGCATGTGATTATGCGATTCCGTTTTCTCGTTTCGTGGGTGATTCTGACCTTTATTTTTGCCATGATCTATGCCTTTGTGCCGAGCTGTAAGCTGCGGTTTAAAGCACAGATTCCGGGAGCGGCTTTTGCGGCGGTTTTGTGGAGTGTCGCCTCCTTTGCTTTTTCTGTTTATGTGGATCATTACAATGATTTCGGCACTTACGGGAGTTTGACTACTGTGGTCATTTTAATGCTCTGGTTTTATATGCTGATGTATATCCTGATGATCGGGGCACACATCAACAGATATTTTGGGCCAGTTTATAAATTTCTCTTCGGGTGGCTTGACAAGTCTAAGGAAAGCCACTAAAATAGCAGATAGATTTCATGTTTATTATAATTTCATCAACCTTAAAAGCGATGAAGGTGTCAGTAGGAAATTTTTTCCGCCAGAGAGAGGGAATCATCGGCTGCAAGTTCCCTTCGGTTCAGAAATTATCCGAAATTCCCACCGGAGCTGTCTGGGTGAATCGGTTTGTCCGTAGACGGATAAAACCTAAGTAGCGCAGAACGTGCCGGCACGTTACGCCGTAGGAAGCGTCCGTTTGCGGAGCTGCGAAAGAAGCAGAGACCGGGAGCGGGAAATTGGGTGGTACCGCGGATTCTGTTCGTCCCATGTGTAGAAATGCACATGGGATTTTTTGCGCGAATAAGCAGAGCCAGAAGGCGGAAGAGACAGGCCACATGCTTACATGCAGAGTCAGTTGTAATCTCACAGTAAGAAATATATAAAAAGGAGAACGAATTATGAAAGAAAAATTGGAACAGATCAGGGCGGAGGCCCTGCGTCAGATCGAGGCCAGCGATGCCCTTGAAAAGCTCAACGAAATTAAAGTCAATTACCTCGGGAAAAAAGGGGAGCTGACAGCGGTGTTAAAGAGCATGAAGGACGTGGCTCCCGAGGATCGTCCGAAGGTAGGACAGCTTGTCAATGAGACGAGGGAAGAGATCGAAAAGGTTCTGGAGGCCTCCGTCAAAAAGATGGAGCGGGCTGTTAGGGAAGCGAAATTAAAGACAGAGATCATCGACGTAACCCTGCCCTCCAAAAAGAATATGATGGGACACCGCCATCCGAATACCATTGCGCTGGAAGAGGTAGAGAGAATCTTTATCGGCATGGGATACGAGGTGGTGGAAGGCCCCGATGTGGAGAGGGATTACTACAACTTTGAGGCGCTCAACATTCCGGCGGATCATCCGGCCAAGGATGAGCAGGACACCTTTTATATTACGGGGGACATTCTGCTGCGCACACAGACTTCCTCCACACAGGTGCACGAGATGGAGAAAGGAAAACTTCCGATCCGCATGATTGCGCCGGGCAGGGTGTTTCGTTCCGACGAGGTAGATGCGACCCATTCTCCTTCCTTCCATCAAATTGAGGGACTGGTGATTGATAAGCATATCACCTTTGCAGATCTGAAGGGGACGCTGGCAGAGTTCGCAAAGGAACTGTTCGGAGAGGACACAAAGGTAAAATTCAGACCCCATCATTTCCCGTTCACAGAACCCAGTGCGGAGATGGATGTGACCTGCTTTAAGTGCGGCGGTAAGGGCTGCCGGTTCTGTAAGGGAGAGGGCTGGATTGAGATTCTTGGCTGCGGTATGGTACATCCTCATGTGCTGGAGATGAGCGGCATTGACCCGGAACAGTACACGGGATTTGCGTTCGGCGTGGGGCTTGAGCGCATCGCGCTGTTAAAATATGAGATCGACGACATGAGACTGCTGTATGAGAACGACATTCGGTTTTTAAAGCAATTTTAAAGCATAGACGGGAAAAAACTGGTTTGAGACAGCTTGTGCATTTTTAATATTTTGCAGAGAAGAAAGGGAGAACATTTAACATGAATACAGCATTGTCATGGATTAAGGCATATGTGCCTGATTTAAACTGTACCGATCAGGAGTACATGGACGCGATGACCCTCTCCGGGACAAAGGTGGAGGGATATACCAGATTGGACAAAAATCTGGAGAAAATAGTTGTGGGACAGATTCAGAAGATCGAGAAACATCCCGATGCGGATAAGCTGATCGTCTGTCAGGTGGATATTGGCGATGAGGTGATTCAGATTGTCACCGGCGCGCCCAATGTGAAAGAGGGAGATAAGGTGCCGGTCGTTCTGGACGGCGGCAAAGTGGCAGGCGGCCACGATGGCGGTCCTCTGCCGGAAGACGGCATTTCCATTATGGCCGGAAAACTGCGCGGCGTGCCCTCGAACGGCATGATGTGTTCCATCGAGGAACTTGGCTCCGACAGGAATTTTTACCCGGAGGCGCCGGAAATGGGCATTTATATTTTTGAGGACGATGTGAAAGTGGGCGCGGACGCGGTGGAGGAGCTTGGGCTCCGGGACACGGTGTTCGAGTATGAAGTGACCTCAAACCGTGTAGACTGTTACAGTGTGATCGGTATTGCGAGAGAGGCGGCGGCTACGTTCAGAAAGCCTTTTGTGCTGCCGGAAGTGACGGCAGAGGGAAATGATGAGAAGGCGGAGGATTATATCTCCGTGGAGGTGCATGACACGGAGCTTTGTCCCAGATACTGCGCGAGAGTCTGCAAGAACATTAAAATCGGGCCTTCTCCGAAGTGGATGCAGAGACGCCTTGCGGCGAGCGGCATCCGGCCAATCAACAATCTGGTGGATATCACCAACTATGTGATGGAGGAGTATGGCCAGCCCATGCACGCTTATGATCTGGACACCATTGCAGGGCATAAGATCATTGTCCGCAGGGCGAAGGACGGCGATGTGTTCCATACTTTGGACGGACAGGAGCGGAAGCTTTCAGCAGATGTACTGATGATCTGCGATGCGGAGAAAGAGGTGGGCATCGCAGGTATCATGGGCGGTGAAAATTCCATGATTACCGATCATGTGAGTACCGTGCTCTTTGAGGCGGCTACTTTTAACGGAGCGAATATCCGCAAATCTGCAAAGAGAGTGGGACTGCGCACAGACGCGTCCGGCAAGTTTGAAAAAGGTCTGGATCCCTACAATGCGGAGGCAGCCATCAACAGGGCCTGCCAGCTCATCGAGGAGCTTGGCTGCGGCGAGGTAGTCGGCGGCATGGTGGATGTGCACAGCGAAATGAAGGAAAAGGTAGTTCTGCCTTTTGAGCCAAAACGTTACAACAGCCTGCTTGGTACGGATGTTTCCGAACAGGAAATGCTTAATATTTTCAAGATGATTGAAGTGGAATATGACGCGGCAAAGGGGACGCTTACCGTTCCTACCTTTCGCCAGGATATTCTGCGCCAGTGCGATATTGCGGAGGAAGTTGCGAGATTCTACGGCTACGACAAGATCCCGACCACGCTTCCAAACGGTGAGGCTACCACGGGTAAGCTTCCCTTCAAGCTGCGGATAGAGCAGAAGGCCAGGGATATTGCAGAGTATTGCGGTTTTTCACAGGGGATGTGCTACTCCTTCGAGAGCCCGAAGGTGTTTGATAAGCTGCTGCTTTCTGCGGATGATCCGGCAAGACAGGCAATCACCATCGCCAATCCGCTTGGAGAGGATTTCTCGATCATGCGGACAGTTCCCCTGCATGGGATGCTGACCAGCCTTGCCACAAACTATAACAGGCGTAACAAGGATGTGCGTCTCTATGAGCTTGGAAACATTTATCTGCCCAAGGCCCTGCCTCTCACGGAACTGCCCGAGGAGCGGATGCAGTTTACCCTTGGCATGTACGGAGACTGTGATTTCTTCGATATGAAGGGTGTTGTGGAAGAGTTTTTCGAGAGCATCGGCATGCATAAAAAGGCGGTTTACGATCCGAAGGCTGGCAGAAATTATCTGCATCCGGGCAGACAGGCGGATATTTATTACGAGGATGCGCCGGTTGGCTATCTGGGCGAGGTGCACCCGGAGGTCTGCGACAATTATGACATGAAGACGAGAGCTTATGTGGCGGTGCTTGATATTCCGGCTATTCTGCCGCATGCGACCTTTGACCGCAAATACGAGGGCATTGCGAAGTATCCGGCAGTCCTCAGGGATATCAGCATGGTGGTGCCAAAGGAAGTGATGGCGGGACAGATCGAGGCAGTGATCGCTCAGCGCGGCGGAAAAATTCTGGAAGATTACCAGCTCTTTGACATCTACGAGGGTAGTCAGATCAAGGAAGGATTTAAGTCCATGGCGTATTCTATCACCTTCCGGGCAAAGGACAGAACTCTTGAGGAAGCGGATGTGACCGGCGCCATGAAGAAAATACTCAATGGTTTGGAAGGTATGGGGATCGAGCTGAGGAGCTAAAGAAACGTTGTTATTCGTAGGAATGAACGAATGTATCTTTTCATGGGAATCTCTATTTTCATTGCAGGTGTATGTCTTTATGCATTTGCGAACCGAGTGACGAAGAACAGCGCTGCGGACAAAATAGTCACAGAAAAGACAGATTTTGGAAGTACAATGTGCCGTAATGTGGTAGAATAAGAATAGATTGCGGCACAGGTCAGTTTGGCGCTGACCCAAAAAGCGAAAAAGAGAGGAGTGACAACCATGGAGCAGAAAAACACATGGGAAACGTATGATGAGAAACAGCTTAAGGAAGTGGATGCGTTCGCAAAGGAATACATGGACTTTCTGGACAAAGGAAAGACCGAGCGGGAGTGCATCGACCAGATCGTAAATACGCTGGATGCGGCGGGCTATCAGGAACTGGAGACACTGGTAAAGGAAGGCAAAGAGCTCAAAACGGGTGATAAGGTGTATTCCGTATGGATGAATAAATCCATTGTGATGTTTCAGATCGGTAAGGAGAAGATGGAGGACGGCATCAATATTCTTGGGGCGCACATCGACTCTCCCCGTCTGGACGTGAAGCAGAATCCTATGTATGAGGACGGCGGTTTTGCCTATCTGGACACCCATTATTACGGCGGTGTAAAGAAGTACCAGTGGGTGACCATTCCCCTTTCCATCCACGGCGTTGTGGTGAAGAAGGACGGCAGTACCGTAGAAATTAACGTGGGGGAGAACGAGGATGATCCGGTGTTCTTCGTGTCGGATCTGCTCATCCACCTTGCGCATGAGCAGCTTGAGAAGAAAGCTGACAAGGTGATTGAGGGTGAGGCGCTCGACATCATCATCGGCAATAAGCCGCTTGTCATTGATAAGAAGGATAAAGGAGATAAGGACGGGGAGAACAGCGCGCCGAAGGACGCTGTGAAGAAGGGAATCCTTGAAATTCTGAAAAGAGATTACGATTTTGAGGAGGAGGACTTCATCTCTGCAGAGCTGGAGGTGGTGCCTGCCGGAAAAGCCAGGGAGGCTGGGTTTGACCGCAGCATGATTCTTTCCTATGGACAGGATGACCGTGTATGTGCATTCTCCTCGCTGAAGGCAATGCTGGAAATTGGGGAGACGCAGCGGACCGCCTGCTGTATTCTGGTGGATAAGGAGGAGGTAGGCAGCGTTGGCGCAACCGGCATGCAGTCTAAATTCTTTGAAAATGCGGTGGCGGAGCTGATGAACCTTCTCGGCGAATACAGCGAGCTTGGCCTGCGCAGATGCCTTGCCCGTTCCTGCATGCTCTCCTCCGATGTGAGCAGCGCATATGATCCGGCCTATGCATCCAGCTTTGACAAGAAGAACGTGGCTTATCTGGGCGGCGGTATGGTATTTAACAAGTTTACAGGCAGAGGCGGAAAATCCGGCTCCAACGATGCCAATGCGGAGTATCTGGGCCATATCCGGGCGATCTTTGAGAAAGAGAAAGTGAACTTCCAGACGGCGGAGCTTGGCAAGGTAGACCTGGGCGGCGGCGGCACGATCGCTTACATTCTTGCGCTCTACGGTATGAACGTGATCGACAGCGGTGTGGCGGTACTCAATATGCACGCGCCCTGGGAGGCAACCAGCAAGGCAGACGTGTACGAGACGAAACGCGGGTATGTGGCTTTCTTGGAAAATGCAAGTCTGTAAAATACACGGATTTTTCCGTGAGATTTTCGTACTCCAACGAAATGGGACTGACTTGGTCGGTCGATAAATAGACAGACAGGGAAAGGAGCGCATGGCAGAGGGAAAGCTTTTGCGCTCTTTTCCGATTGTAAAACACTTTGGAATAGAGGACAGAATGACAGAATTAAAGAAATCCGATTTTTATTTTGATCTGCCGCAGGAGCTGATTGCGCAGGACCCTTTGGAAGATCGCTCCGCGTCCAGACTCCTTGTATTGAACAGGGAGACGGGAGCGGTAGAACATCATACATTTAAGGAAATTACGGATTATTTGAGACCGGGCGACTGTCTGGTCTTAAATAACACCAAGGTGATTCCGGCAAGACTTTTGGGCGTGAAGGAGGACACAGGTGCGGCCATCGAGGTGCTTCTTTTAAAGAGAAGGGAAAATGATATCTGGGAAACTCTTGTAAAGCCCGGAAAAAAGGCGAGACCCGGCGCAAAGATTGGCTTTGGTGACGGGTGTCTCAGGGCGGAAGTACTGGACGTAGTGGAGGAGGGAAACCGTCTGATCCGCTTCGACTATGAGGGCATTTTTGAGGAGGTGCTTGACCGCCTTGGGGAGATGCCGCTGCCTCCATATATCACCCATAAGTTGCAGGACAAAAGCCGTTACCAGACCGTGTACGCGAAGTATGAGGGCTCTGCGGCGGCGCCTACGGCGGGACTGCACTTTACGGAGGAATTGCTTTCGCAGATCGGGGAGATGGGTGTAAATATTGCCTATGTGACCCTTCATGTAGGGCTTGGCACGTTCCGGCCTGTGAAAGCGGACAACCTTTCCGAACACCATATGCATTCTGAACATTACCAGGTGACACAGGAGACAGCGGATCTGATAAACCGCACAAAAGAAAGCGGCGGAAGGGTGATCTGTGTAGGCACCACAAGCTGCCGGACCGTTGAGAGTGCGGCGGACGAGAATGGAAGAGTGCAGCCGGGATGCGGCGACACGGAGATTTTCATTTATCCGGGATATCGTTTTAAAGTATTGGACTGCCTGATTACCAATTTCCATCTGCCGGAATCTACGCTGGTAATGCTTGTGTCTGCGCTTGCAGGCAGGGAACAGGTTCTCGCGGCGTATCAGGAAGCGGTGGAGGAGCGGTATCGGTTCTTCAGCTTCGGGGATGCTATGCTGATTACAGACAATTGATTGTAATTTGAGCCAGGTCATATTATAATCGTAGAAAGATACTATAAGGGGAAGGATAGAAAAACATGGAAGAACGAAGGAAAAATAAACGTCTGGAGCTTACCTCAAAACTGCTGATCAAGAGACTTGACACGGACAGTCAGGCAAGGGAAGTGGACATTGATGTGGTGGACGTATCGAAGACCGGCGTAGGCTTTGAGTGCAGTGAGGCTTTGGAGATCGGGGCAGTTTATGAAGCGTCTTTGACGATCTGGACCAAGGAAGTGATTCACGTTTTCCTGGAGATTGTCCGCGTGGAGAAGATGGAGGAGAATCTATTTTCCTACGGCTCCATTTTTATCGGAATGTCTGAGATTGAGGCAAGCAGGATCGAGACCTACAGCACGATCGAGACAATGGAATCTTAGAAAGAAAAGAAGGCATGAACAAAAATAAGAAAAATCAGATCTTTCTGGAACTGGGTGTGATAGCCATATCCTTTGCGGCGCTTTTACTGCTTTTATATTTTGTGATAGTCGTGTCCTTTCAGAACGGGGCGGCTTCGATAGATGTGACGATGCGTATGGCGGAGTATGTCGCCGCCCGGATATTTGAGCAGCCCACAGTGGACCAGGTTTCGGCTACGGCACGGATGATACGTTTTGGTGCTCATCTTGGCTTGTTTTTTGTGGTCGGGTTTGTGACCACTTTCGTGAGCATGGTGGTTTTCAGAAAATATTACAGAATACTCGGTGTGCTCGGAGCGGGTGCGGTCTGCTATGTGCTCGCCTATTACACGGAGTATTACAAGCAGTTCGTGGAGGGCAGACATTTCCATCAGTCCGACGCGACGCTCAACTGGTATGGAAGTGTGGCGGGCATTTTCTGTATGGTAGTTTCCTATTTTTTAAACAGGCTGCTCGTAAAACTTTCTTAGACTGTCGGTTTCGGAAGAAATGCCGGATATAGAAAATCGGAAGAACAGACCTGGTAAGCAGGCGTCCTTCCGAAAGGAGGGGCAGGAAATGCACGGGCGCGTTAAAACCCGCACAGGCGTGCAAGATCCTCATAAAACCCAGGGTAGCTGATGGTGACCACATCGCTGCCCTCTATTTTTGTCTCGCTTTCGGCAACAAGGGAAGCCACGGCAAAGCTCATGGCAATGCGGTGATCCAGATGGGAGTCCACCTCTGTTCCGTGCAGAGGCTGTCCGCCATGAATGATCATGCCGTCATCGGTACCTGTGATATCGCAGCCCATAGCGCTTAAATACTGTACCATCACGTCGATGCGGTTTGATTCCTTGACCTTTAATTCGGCGGCATCCCGTATTACGGTAGTGCCGTTTGCGCAGGCGGCCATAATATTGATGATGGGAAGTTCATCGATCAGCGTGGGAATGATATCCCCTTCAATGGTGACGCCGTGGAGCTGACTGTGTTTTACAAGCAGATCGGCGGTCGGTTCTCCGTTGTAATTCTCATTTAAAAGCGTAATATTCCCACCCATTTCCCGGGCAACTCTTAAAATGCCGTCTCTGGTAGGATTGATCCCCACATTTTTTATGAGGATTTCAGAGCCGGGGACGATAAGTCCTGCAGCGATAAAGTAAGCGGCGGAAGAAATGTCGCCGGGCACATCTATTTTCCGGCCTTCCAGGCGCGGCTCGGGAACAATGCGGGCAGTTTTTCCTTCCGCATGCAGATCTGCGCCAAAATAGCGCAGCATGATTTCCGTGTGGTTGCGGCTTAAAGTCGGCTCAGTCACAAGGGTTTCGCTGTCTGCATAGAGACCGGCCAGCAAAACGGCGGATTTCACCTGTGCGGAGGCTACCTTGGAGTGGTAGTGGATGCCGTGCAGGGGAGAGCCTGTGATGTGGAGCGGCGCGCAGTCGTTTCCTTTTACGCTGACGATATTTCCCCCCATCATGGAAAGCGGTTCCATGATACGCCGCATGGGGCGTTTCTGGATGGAAGCGTCGCCGGTGAGAGTGCTCTCAAAAGTCTGTCCGGCAAGAATGCCGCTGATCAGTCTCGTGGTGGTGCCGCTGTTTCCCATATCCAGAACAGAGGAGGGCGCTTTGAGTCCGTGAAGCCCTTTTCCGTGTATCACGATTTTCGCCGGGGTATTCTCAATCTCTATCCCCATCTTCCGAAAAGCGTCTATGGTGGAGAGACAGTCCGCCCCCTGCAGAAAGTTGGTGATTTCTGTGGTGCCTTCGGCTAAAGAGCCAAACATCACCGCGCGGTGGGAGATGGACTTATCTCCGGGGATCATCACTTCCCCTCTCAGTGTATTCGCTTTATGAAATATCATATTTCTATCTGTCCTCCTTTTCGCGTTATCAGCGGGTATGGATCTTGTAGCCGTGTTCCGTCAGAATATCCATTGCCTGGGAAAGCGTATCCCGGCTGTAAAATTCGATGCGCAGCGCTCCTTCTGCGAGTTCCCTGTTGTGGTTGATGCCGATGTTTTTGATACTCACATCGTGCATGGCAAGGAGAGAGGCGATGGCGGCAATGGCGCCTGGCTTATCTGCAATGTCCACAGTTAACACATATTCCGCTTTGATGGGTCCGCTGGGTGTGCTGATAAAGGATTCCCGGTAGGTTCTCGCCGTGTCAAAAAAGTGATAGAGCGTCTCCTTTTTATGATCGTCAATGTCGTTTGCAATGGCTTCCAGGTATTGTATGTATATCCGCAGCAGCTTTATAATGTTATCCGCATTGGTCAGACAGATCTGCTGCCACATTTCCGGGGAGGAGGATGCGATTCTTGTGATATCCTTAAATCCCCCGGCGGCGATCATTTTCATAACACCGTCCTTGGAGTCACAGCTCTTGACCACGTTAACGAGAGAGGCAGCGATGACGTGGGGCAGATGAGAGATCGCTGCAGTCACATAGTCGTGCTCCCCGTATGACAAAGTCAGAGGAATCGCGCCGATGGTTTCCACCAGCGTTCGGTAAGCGTCCACTTTTTCGGCGGGAACTTCCTCAGAGGGAGTCAGAATATAGTAGGCGTTCTCCAACAGGGAAGCCTTGGCATTCTGATAGCCGAAACGCTCGGAACCGGCCATCGGATGTCCGCCGATAAACTGCTTTTGCAGATGCAGTTCCTCAATTTGTCTGTGGATGCCTGTCTTGACGCTCCCCACATCCGTCAGAATGGTGTCGGGTGAGAGAAATGGTTTCAGGGCAAGCAGATTTTCCATATTGCGGGAGACCGGCGCGCATAGAAAGATATAATCACAGCTTCCAAAAGAATCATCGATGGCAGGACAGATCTGGTCGACAATCTGTTCTCGGACCGCAAGATGAAGGGATTCTGTATGGATATCATAGGCGATAAGGCGGGCGTCTGGCAGGCGCAGGCGGATTGCCTTGGCAATGGAGCCGCCGATCAGGCCAAGCCCGATAAAACCGCAGGTGAGAGCGTTTATCATGTCTGTACCTCGTAAGTTTGTTTTTCGTTTTTAAGATATCACAAAACGGGAGGGAAATCAAACGGCATAATTTCTTTCACGGTATTTTCCTGGAGTGCTGCCTGTAAATTTTCTAAAAGCATAGGTAAAAGCGCTTTGTGAAGAATATCCAAGTGCCGCAGAGATTTCAAAATAACTCAGATTACTGTATTTTAACAGATTTTGCGCCGTATCCATTTTGGCGGCAGTGACATAAGCTTTGATGGTTTGCCCGGTTTCCTGCTTAAATAATTTGGACAGATAGGATGCATTTAGATTTGTAAAATCAGCTAATCCTTTCGTAGATAAGTCTGCGTTTAGATCTTCATAGATATGATCGATACATTTTCTGACATGAATGGATATGATGTCGTCCTTTTTTATTTCGCCTATCCGTTTCGCAAAATCCAGACACATATCCTCAAGTAAAAGCTGCAGATCATCACATGTGGAGGCAGTGTCCGATTTTTGACTGTAGATATCTGCAATCATATAAGCTTCATCATGTCCCAGGCCGCTTCCCAAACCCGATTCCGCAAGGAAAGTTGCGATAATCACAAAATGATACTTCATATTGTGTATTTGATTTTCAGATAAAATTCTTCCTACGGCAGAAAGCTTTACCTCTCCAGAAGAAATAAAAGTGTTCAACTTTTCTGTATCGCCGCTCGTTATGGCTTCCAATACACCATCTTCCAAATAATATGCTTTCTTTTGATATCCATGTACCTTTTGCAGATATAGCTGCCTGTTGAGTTCTATTCTTATTTTCATAAGAGACTCCTTTATCTCATAATCAATGCTGCATTCATAAAGCAGCATCATCTTAAGTATTTGTGATAATACCATAATTTTAATAAAAAAGCGAGGATTTCGATATAAATTTTATATCAATGATGATAAAACGAAATAAAATTGGTTTGAGGACGGTGTCATCATGGATCAAATAGATTTTACCAGAGGTTCCATAACAAAGTCATTTTGCAGGTTTTTCTTTCCGATGCTGTTGGCTAATATATTACAACAGGCATATTCCTTTACGGACATGGTTATCATCGGGCAGGGCCTGGGAGACCGTTCCCTTGCCGCTGTCGGTAACTTTACAACCATTTCCTTTTTCTTAACAGGGTTTATTATGGGAATCACAAACGGCTTTTCTGTCAATATATCTCAAGTCTGTGGAGAAAAGGAGTCTGGTAAGCTGAAAAAAATAATTGCATCTTCGATAAAAATAACTGCAGTATTTGCGGTTCTCTTTTCAATGACAGGGTTGCTGCTTCTAAAACCAATGTTACAGATCATGCAGACAGACCAGGAACTTTTAAACGATTGTATGGCGTACGGCTGTATCATATTCGGCGGTTTGCCCATTATGTCGGCATACCAGTTACTTTCCTCCATTTTAAGGGGAGTGGGCGACAGCAAAACGCCCTTATTCGCAATCGGTGTTTCATCCGCATGCAACATATTATTAGATATATTGTTTCTTTATTTATTCCATTCCGGCATTTCTGGACCGGCTTATGCAACAGTCCTTTCACAATTACTTGCTGCAGGCATTTGTTTTTTTCGATTACATAGGACGAAGGAACGAAAGATTACCAGAAGTGATTTCGTGTTCCATTTCAGACTGGAGATGGAATTGTTGAAAAACGGCTTGCCAATGGCATTTATGCATGCAATGACTTCAGTCGGCTGCATATTTGTTCAAGGCTGTATAAATGGTTATGGCGCTGCTTATACATCGGCATATGCAGTCTGCAATAAATATTTAAATTTTTTTATGCTGCCGGGAATAACGATCGGCTTTACCATATCTTCGTTTACAGGTCAGAATTTTGGCGGTAAGGAGTTTGAAAGAATTCGCGGCGGTACAAAAATGGCGTGCATAATGGCGGTTCTCTCAGCGCTGTTACTTGGAATGGTACTGTTTTTCTTCTCCGATTTACTGGTAAAATTCATGCTTACCGGGCAGGAAGCGGCTGCTTATGCTTCCATATATCTGAGATTTTTAGCATTATTTATGGTTCTTCTGAATGCATTGTTTGTTTTTCGAAGCTGTGTTCAGGGATTGGGGAAACCGGCTGTACCTATGTGTTCCGGCATCGTTGAAATGTTGATTCGCATACCGGCTGTTTACTTTGGATTACCTGTATTTGGATTTGCGGCGGCCATATATGCTGAAGCCATAACCTGGATAGGAGCATTGGCGCTCAATGGTATTTCATATATATATATTATAAAAAAATGCAAAAGATATGACTGCTGATAGAAACGTGTTTTCACAATCTGTGCAGAATGTATAAATAGTTGTTGAAATTGTTCTGAAAATTTAGTAAAATGTATTTACAACTTAGTGCCATGATTTTGTTTGGCTTTGGGTGGTGAATAAAGAACAACAGAATTGGAGGGTTACAAGGCATGAATGTTTACACAACGGATAAGATTCGTAATGTGGTTTTGCTGGGGCATGGGGGATGCGGCAAGACCAGTCTGGTAGAGGCGATGGCTTACCTTTCCGGCATCACATCCAGAATGGGTAAGATAGACGACGGAAACACGGTGAGTGATTTCGGTAAGGAGGAACAGAAGCGCCATATTTCCATCGCCACGTCTGTTGTTCCGATTGAGTGGGAGGGTACGAAGATCAATGTACTGGACTCCCCCGGCTTTTTTGATTTCGTAGGTGAAGTGGAAGAGGCGGTGAGCGCAGCGGATGCAGCGATCATCGTGGTATCCGGCAAAGCCGGTGTTGAGGTGGGTACAGAGAAAGCGTGGGAGATCTGCGATAAATATAAGCTTCCCCGTTTTGTGTTTGTGACGGACATGGATATTGACAATGCTTCTTTCCGACAGGTTGTGGAAGATATGACTGATAAGTATGGGAAGAAAATTGCGCCTTTCCATCTGCCGATCCGTGAAAATGAGAAATTTGTGGGTTATATCAATGTGATTACTGAGCAGGCGTACCGCTGGGAAGGCAAGGAAGTTGTGGAGTGCGAGATGCCCGAGTACAGCAAGGCGAATTTGCAGCTGTGCCGCGATACGCTGATGGAGGCGGTGGCGGAGACCAGCGAGGATTTCATGGAGCGGTATTTCAACGGGGATACCTTCTCAGAGGCGGAGATCCGTGCGGCGCTTCGCACAAATGTCATGGACGGCAGCGTTGTTCCCATGTCTATGGGTTCCAACGTGCTCTGTCAGGGTGTCTTTACACTGCTTGACGATATCGTGAAGTATATGCCGAGCCCGGAGAACAGGGAGTATGCGGGTATTGACTTAAAGACCAACGAGATTTTCCAGGCGAATTTTGATTTCTCCAAGGCGAAGTCGGCTTATATCTTTAAGACCATCGTGGATCCCTTTATCGGTAAGTATTCGCTGATTAAGGTATGCTCCGGCGTATTTAAGAGTGATGACATGATTTACAATGACGAGAAGGAAGTGGAGGAGAAGATCAGCAAGCTCTACGTTATGCAGGGAAGCAAGCCCATTGAGGTCAAGGAGCTTCATGCAGGCGATATCGGCGCCATCGCGAAGCTGACGGCTGCCAGAACGGGCAATACGCTCTCCACCAAGGCAAGAATCATCCGCTACGGCAAGGCAGAGATTTCCACACCTTATACATACAAGCGGTATCGGGCGAAAAATAAGGGAGATGTGGATAAGGTTTCCCAGGCGCTGCAGAAGATGCGCCACGAGGATCAGACACTCCAGGTAGTTAACGATGCGGAGAATAAACAGTCACTGCTCTATGGAATGGGCGATCTGCATCTGGATGTGGTGGTCAGCCGCCTTCTCAACGAATACAAGGTCGAGATTGAGCTCACAGAACCTAAGATCGCATACAGGGAGACGATCCGCAAGAAATCCGATGTGGAGCATAAGTATAAAAAGCAGTCCGGCGGTCACGGCCAGTATGGACATGTGAAGATGCGTTTTGAAGCATCCGGCGATCTGGAGACACCTTTTGTGTTTGAACAGGAAGTGGTGGGCGGCGCTGTGCCGAAGAACTACTTCCCTGCAGTGGAGAAGGGATTGCAGGATTCCGTTACGGCGGGACCGCTGGCGGCTTACCCTGTGGTCGGTGTGAAAGCAGTTCTCTACGATGGTTCCTATCACCCGGTAGACTCTTCTGAGATGGCGTTCAAGATGGCGACCATTCAGGCGTTTAAGAAAGGCTTTATGGAGGCTGGTCCCGTTCTCCTTGAGCCGATAGCAAACTTGCAGGTGACCGTACCCGATTCCTATACGGGTGATGTGATGGGTGACCTGAATAAGAGAAGGGGCAGAGTGCTCGGCATGAATCCTGCAGGGGATGGCAAGACCGTGGTTGAGGCGGATATCCCGGTGGCATGCTTAAGCGGTTACTGTACCGACCTTCGCTCTATGACCGGCGGCCGTGGTACTTACAAATATGAGTTTGCAAGATATGAGCAGGCTCCCAGCGATGTGCAGGAGAAAGAAGTAGCAGCGAGAGCTAAGGCTGTTGCGGAAGCGAATGTGGACGCGTAACAGATAACGAAAGATAAAAAGCGGATATCCCTGTGGTTTTTAGGAGGGATATCCGCTTTTTGTTGTGTCACGGACAAAGAGAGGGAGCAGACTGACTGGCCTGCCCCTCTTTTGAGACGTTATGGAGATTCATTTTATTTCCAATTCCAATTGTTATTATTATAAGTCAAGCCGCTCACACTGCCGCCGAATCCAGACCAGTCAACGGGCGCCTTATCGCCTTTACAGTTCTCTATCGTAACGCCTTTTACATGGGCGTTTAACTGTCCGAGAATCTGAATGGTTCCGTTGGCGTTTCCACGGAATGTGCAATCGGATATGGTCACGTTGCTGCAGGTGTTGTCTTTATTTGGTTCAATGTCGATGCCATACTGCGGATCAGTGCCGCTCGCATAGTTAAACGCACAGTTTTTGACCGTAACATTGGATACATCGGTAATGGAGAGATTGTTTCTGCGGTTATGATGCAGATTGCAGTTGGTAATGGTAACATTGTTGCTGAAAAATTTCTTTGGGTTTCCGTCGTCATCCCAGCCATTGTACAGACCAAGATAGATGCCGTCTCCCCAGCATTGTGAAATATCTACATTTTCAATGGTAATGTCCGTGCCTCCGAATACAGCAATGCCGTGTCCCCACTCGCCGCCGGTGCCTTTATGCTCCCTGCGTTCACCGATGATCTGCCCGCCGGAAACGGTGACACCTTTGCGTCCGGTGATGTTGATCACCTGAGAATGGCCCGTACTGTTGGGAAGAGCGACTAACAGTGCGCTGTCTGACATAACCAGTTTTTGATTGGTGGTTAGGACGATGCCGCCGAACTTATCTTTGCCAAACAAATCTTTGCCGTCTGCGGCAGCGTCGATATGGTATACCCCTGCAGGGATATACAGTGTCACCTCACGCTCGTGGGTATCGTCACCCCATTCATAATCCCGCAGCATTTTGTTGATATAGGGGGTGTCGTCGGTGACGCCATTTTGTTGTCTGTATGTGAGGAGCGCACCTGCTTCCGGTTCCGGCGGCGTCTCATTTTCTTCTACTGCGACCGCATAACACTGCTGGGTGAAACTGGTCTGTCCAGAGGTATATACTGCCTTGATAATAGCGGCACCTGCCTGTTTCATGGTGAGCAGACCGTTTTGATCCACGGATATCTTATCGGGATTGCTGCTTTCCCATTTGAGGTTATTTTTATCCTGCGTTTCCGCAAATTCCATGTGGAGCTGGTATGTGCTGCCAACATTTTCTGTAATTGTCTGACCGGCTTCAAGTAAAATCGGGGCGTCAGTCACAGTAACCTTACACTGCGCCTTTTTGTTGCCGTCCTGTGAAAACGCTGTGATCGTTACGCTGCCTTCTTTTTTGAGTATAAGTATGGCTGAGGAAGTAACAGGTCTTTTCCCTGCGCTGCTGCCCGGTTTTTCCTCTACGGAGACGATATTGCTATTGGAGCTGCTCCAAATGACAGTCGGATTTGCGATATCCTGGTTTGTCTCTGCCGTGATGGTAGCCGTCAGCGTTCTTTTTTCCACATCAGACTCGGCTATGGATAAGGAAAGATTCGTTTTATCCAGCGCGATTCCCTTCACATGGTTAATCAGGTACTTTTTCTTCAGAATCTTGAAGGAGTAGGTTTTTGTTCCGCCGTAGCCATTGATGCCGCGCAGGGTGACTTTTGCTGTGCCTGCTTTGGTGTTGTTTTTGTAGTCCACGATTTCAAAGCAGGATTTTAGTTCATTGATCTGCTTTTTCATATCATTGGCTGTGGTGTAAAAATGAATGTATTTCTCATCTAATTTTACTTCCGATCCCGTATAGGTCTGGTCGTCAATTTTAACCTTTAGTTTACCGATATCCTTCGCTTTGTCATAAATGCGGTATGTGCTCTGCAGGACACCTTCATAACATCCTGTTCCCGTTACAGTTACCGTTACGGTTGTACCGATATCGGGAGACTGTGCCCCGTCCGGGTTTTCATACGAACAGGTATAGTCTGTGTTTGCAGTCAGCTTCTTACCGTTTGTGTCTGTCACGGTGACGTTTGCCTTCCATTTATCCGGCTTTGTATCATGTGGTTTGTCCAAAACCGTGATGGTAGTCTGGCTGATGTCGGCCTTTGTCACAGTGAGAGTTACGGTTTTTTCAAACCCTTTATAATTGCCTTTACCTGTTATGGTACAGGTCATATCGGTGCCAGGTGTTTTATTGTCTTTTAGCCTGACGCTGTAATCGGTCTTGCTGTTTAGAACGACAAAATCCTTATCTCTTAGATAGAAGTCTGGCGACGCCCCGTTTTTCTGGTAGGAAACTTTAAGTGCGTTTCCATCCTGTGTTACATTTTTTCCCCAGACAATCGTCAGGTTCTGGCTGTCTGCGTTTGCCTTAATCTCATATTTTTTCGTGACAGAACCAGTGTATCTTCCCTGCCCTTTAAAAGTGACCGTTACGGTTCCTGCTTTTTTGGCATTGCCGTACTTGATGGTATAGTCAGTTCCCTCCACAAGAGGGACGGGGTTTCCGTTTTCTGTGTATGCCAGCAGACCTGTTTTTGGCTGAAAAATGCCGCCATATTTATCTACCGTTTTCTGGGAGAAAGTAAAGGTCTCCTGCCAGTTTTCACCGAGGACAGCGTCTTTGATGTTTCTGTCGCCAACCAGTTTCAGATTGACCTTTTTGCAGCCGCGGTAACCGGAAGCTCTGCCGGATTCGGAAGGGAACACCGTCACATAGGAGCCTTCGATTCCATTTGTGCAGACTTCATAATCATAAAGCTTTTCATCCAATAACTGACCGCCTGCTTTGAGCGATTCTATTTTTATATCTGTTTTGGACAAAGGCGCCCCGCTGTATTCATATCGGGATTTGTCGAGTTTTACAGATGCGGTGCTGAAATTCATTTTTTTGTCGCCAAGTACAACAAGCTGCATCTGGAATGAGCCGGTGTAGTTCCCGATTCCATGCACTGTGTAATGATAAACTCGGCCATCCTGATAGGAGTCGCCGTTTTTATAATCCTTTCCGCCCAATTCTTCAGTCAAAAGGCTGTAGTCACAGACAAAATCCTTTTTGCCAGACAGTTTCTTCTTGCCAAAAGTCAGAACAGGAGCGGGGATGTTCAGATTTTTATTGTAATTAACCGTCTGTTCATAGCCAGGTGTTCTGGCATTGACAGCGCCGTCTTCACCGGGAGCAGCATAAGCATCAATAGCGTTCAGATCTAATGGTTTGATTGTATAATGCAGAGTCACGCTGCCCTGATACTGACCTTTCAGGTTGATGGTCAGGCTGGGTGCCTTGGCGGAATTATACGCGGCGGCGTTGACGTTGTTTTTGTAGCTTATGGTGTAATCTGTCTTTTCCTTTAACAGAGTCTTGCCGTGGTAAACACGGATATTCTGTGTGATTTTTTGCCCTGTATAGACAAAGTCGTCGCTGCTTTCCTGAAAACCGGCTACCCGTATTTGAGGGGATGGGGGAGCAGCAGGGTCTTCCGGCAGGTCGGTCAGCTTATTTCCCGCAGCATCGAGCACCACATCCACTGTGACAGAGGCAGTCATGCCGCCGCAGGATGCAGTGATTACGGTATAGCCCTCCGAGCCTGCTGTGATCGTGGCAGTTCCGTTATCACCGGCTGTCACAGTGGCGACGGTTTCGTCACTGCTCTCCCAGGACAGGAGAGGAGCTGCGTCGGCCGGCGGTTCTACGGAAACGGTTGCGGTTATCTGTTTTGTACTGTTTTCCCCCTCCGTCTGCATAGTCAGAGTCGGGCCTTCACTTAACGTCAATGATGTAACGACCGCCTCTTGTGGCGCAGTCTGTGCCGTTTCCTCATCGGGAGACCTGGGGGTGTCCGTCATGCTGTTGTTTTCAGAAAGTGTGGAAATTGTTTCTGTGGTCTGATCTGTTTCGGCATTTTCACTCGTATCCGCCGAAGGGTCTTCGGCGTCGTTTTCGTCTGCGATAAGGACGTCATCCAGGGCATCCTCAGGTACTGCGCCGTCCGCAGCATCAGCGCTGTTTTCCGAGACGGACGCATCTTCCACAGGGAGCGGTTCCGTGTCTTCGGTATCATTCTGGTTTTGTTTTTCCATATCAGCCGTCAGCGGCACAAAAGAGATGGTGGCTGCCGCATAGAAGTCCGGGGCTTTTCCATTTTCAGTTTCCAGATAATAGGCTGCCCGGATATAGTAATCATATGTTTCCGCATCGGCATCGGAGTCTTCTTTGAAAGACAGCGCCATCATTTGACAGTAGTCGCTTTCTTCGTCCGTGATTTCTTCCATAGTAAAATAAGGCGATGTGGACACGGTCTCAAAGCCATCCCAGTCGTCCTCTTCATCGAGCAGACTTGTGCTTCCTGCATCCAGTTCCTTTTCACCGCGGAGAATGCTCCATTCCAGTGTGCCCGCCTCTTTGTATGTGGGCGATTTTTCTATATCATAATTGACAAACAGGATCAGATTTTTGTCCGTCTCAAAAGAGACTGGCTGATTGTAACGGAAAGCATCGTCATCTGCAGAAGGAAGTGTGTCGTCTTCGGAAATTTGTCCGATCTGTAATGGGGGCAGTTTTTCTTTCGGGGTGGTATCTTCAAAAGGCTCCTCTGTCACAACGGCATCATCCGCAAGAACAGCCGGTTCCTCCTCTGAAGCTGGTTCTTCCGTTTCCGGCATCAAATCCTCGTCAGATAATATTTCATCGGAAACTGTCGCATTTTCCGAGACGGACTCATTCGCTGCAACGTCATTTTCCGTTGCAAGTGCCGTCAGGCCGCCGCAGTCTCCAAGCGCGATTGCTATGACAAGCAGTGACGCAAGCCATCTTTTTTTGTTTTGCATGATAACTTCCTCCTACTACAGTTCTTTTTCCTGTTTCATAAAAACGATACTTTCTTTTCCCTCCGTGTTTCTCTGTGATGGGAAAACAAGCTGTATCATTATAGCATAAAATTGACCGGAAGTGTTATGGAATTTCCTGTTGCCTGGATTTCCCTGTTATTGACTGCATTGCGGCATCTGCGCTGTACCTTGGAATATAAGAAAACAGTTGACAAATCCCGTCAGTATAATAAAATAGGTAGAGTATGAGTAAACTTGGAAAAACTGTGGCGGACAGGGCATTTCCTGCCGCAGATTTGCGATAAAAAAGCCGTATGCGGCGGGAAAGGTATGGGCAGTAACATGGCAGAAGTGTACAATCACAGAGAAGTGGAGACAAAGTGGCAGAAGATCTGGGATGATGAAAGAGCTTTCCAGACATCAGAGGATTACTCAAAGCCGAAATACTACGCGCTTGTGGAGTTTCCCTATCCTTCGGGACAGGGGCTTCATGTGGGGCATCCGCGCCCTTACACGGCGCTTGACATTGTGGCCAGAAAGAGAAGGATGCAGGGGTACAACGTGCTCTATCCTATGGGCTGGGACGCGTTCGGGCTTCCCACGGAGAACTATGCGATCAAAAACCATATTCATCCGAAGATTGTGACACAGAACAATGTGGCGCGCTTTAAGAGCCAGCTTCATTCCCTCGGCTATTCTTTTGACTGGGAGAGAGAGGTCAACACTACCGATCCCGGCTATTATAAATGGACACAGTGGATTTTCCTGAAACTGTTCAAGGCGGGACTTGCCTACAAGTCCGAGATGCCGATTAACTGGTGTACTTCCTGCAAGGTCGGGCTTGCCAACGAGGAAGTGGTGAACGGCGTGTGCGAGCGCTGCGGCGCGGAGGTTGTCCGCAAGGTAAAGAGCCAGTGGATGTTAAAGATTACGGAGTACGCCGACAAGCTGATCGAAGGGCTTGAGACGGTGGACTATGTGGAACGCGTCAAGGTGTCCCAGAAAAACTGGATCGGCAAATCCATGGGTGCGGAAGTGGACTTTTCCATCAAGAATAAGGAAGATAAGCTGCGCGTTTATACGACCCGCTGTGACACTTTGTTCGGAGCGACTTACATGGTGGTGTCGCCGGAGCACCCGATCATTGACAAATATAAGGATGAGCTGAAAAACTGGGACGATATCTGCGCGTACAGAGAGCAGGCAGCCAGAAAGTCCGATTTCGAGCGGGCGGAGCTTGCAAAGGAGAAAACCGGCGTGCGCATCGACGGTATGTCTGCGGTGAACCCGGTGAACGGCAAGGAGATTCCGATTTATATTTCCGACTATGTGCTGATGAGCTACGGCACGGGCGCGATCATGGCAGTGCCGGCACATGATGAGAGAGACTGGGAGTTTGCGAAAAAGTTCGGTCTGCCGATCGTTGAGGTGGTTGCGGGCGGAAAGGACGTACAGGAGGAAGTTTACACGGACGTGGCTGAGGGCACGCTTGTGAACTCGGACTTCCTGAACGGACTCTCCGTTGCGGACGCCAAGGAGAAAATGATCGCTTTTCTGGAGGAGAAGGGTGTCGGCTGTGCAAAAACCAATTTCAAGCTGCGCGACTGGGTATTCTCCAGACAGCGTTACTGGGGGGAGCCGATTCCGATTGTACAGTGCGAAAAGTGCGGTTTTGTGCCACTTGATGAGAGTGAGCTTCCTTTAGAGCTGCCCGATGTGGAGAGCTATATGCCGACAGATAACGGAGAATCACCGCTGGCGGCTATGACCGATTGGGTCAATACCACCTGTCCCTGCTGCGGCGGCCCTGCGAAGCGTGAGACGGACACGATGCCTCAGTGGGCGGGATCGTCATGGTATTTCCTGCGCTACACAGATCCGAAGAATGAGAACGCGCTGGCAAGCAAGGAAGCGCTGGACTATTGGATGCCTGTGGACTGGTACAACGGCGGCATGGAGCATACCACACTGCACCTGTTATATTCCCGGTTCTGGCATAAGTTCCTCTATGACCAGAAGACGGTGCCATGCCCGGAGCCTTATGCGAAAAGAACATCCCACGGCATGATTCTGGGACTGAACCCCCACTGTTTCTCCAATCTGCCGGCGGCGGAGCAGGAGGCGCTTCTGGCTGAACATGGCAGCGAGAAGGCGGCGAAGGAGGCTCTGAAGGAAAAATACGGAGAGATGGCGGACCACCCGGTTGTCAAGATGTCCAAATCCCTTGGCAATGTGGTGAATCCCGATGATATTGTGATAGAGTACGGTGCAGATACCCTGCGGACATACGAGATGTTTATCGGTGCCTTTGAGCTGAGCGCAGGCTGGAGTGAGGATGGCGTGAAGGGATGCCGCAGATTCCTTGAGAGAGTGTGGAAGCTGCAGGATATTCTGACAGACAGCATGGATTACTCCAAAGATATGGAGATCAAGATGCACCAGACCATCAAGAAGGTGAGCAGCGATTTTGAAAATCTGAAATATAATACGGCAATCGCGGCGATGATGACTCTCGTGAATGAATTTTACAAGAAAAATGCGGTGACAAAGGGCGAGTTCCAGACGCTGCTTGCGCTGTTGAACCCGGTGGCTCCTCATATGACTGAGGAACTGTGGCAGGCAGTCGGCTTTGAGGGCAGGGTCTACCAGACTTCCTGGCCGGAGTACGAGGAAGCCAAAACCGTGGAGTCCACTGTGGAAATCATGGTACAGATCAACGGTAAGAACCGGGCAACGCTGAATATCGGCAAGGATGACCCGAAGGATGAGGTCATTGCGAAGGCGAAGGAGATAATTGCCGAGAAGCTGACGGGCACCATTGTGAAGGAGATTTATGTGCCGGGAAGACTTGTAAATATTGTGCAGAAATAAAAAGCAGGGGCATTTTCGTGACGCGGGAATGTCCCTGTTTTCTAAAGGAGAAGAACATGTTTGTGGATTATCATGTACATACAGATTACAGCGATGATTCGGACTATCCCATGGAGGAAGTGGTGAAAGATGCCATCCAGATGGGTATGGACGAAATCTGCTTTACGGATCATGTGGACTATGGGGCGAAAGTGGATTGGGACAGCGGAGAGGAGATTCCGTACTGTGCGGGACTCGCGATGGTAAACGTGGACTATCCGGCTTATGTGGAGGAGATCCGGGAACTGAAAAACCGCTATGCAGATCAGATCGCCATCAAAATGGGGTTGGAGTTTGGCATGCAGGTTCACACGATCCCGAAATTCGAGTCGTTATATCAACGGTATCCCTTTGATTTTATTATTTTGTCCGTGCACCAGGTGGAGGATAAGGGCTTTTGGTCGCAGGAATTTCAGCAGGGACGGACGCAGAAAGAATATAACGAGCGATATTATGAGGAGATTTTGTATCTCGTAAAGCATTATCAGAATTATAGTGTGCTGGGACATCTGGATATGGTTTTGAGATACGATAAAATGGGCGTTTATCCGTTTCGCTTTGTGAGACATTATGTGGAAGAAATTCTTGCGGAGGTTATCAGAAACGGAAAAGGAATCGAGATCAATACTTCTTCCCACCGCTACGGGCTTACGGATTCGACTCCCTCACGGGAAATTCTGACGATGTATTTTGATATGGGCGGAACCATTCTGACGCTCGGCAGCGACAGTCATGCGCTGGCGCATCTCGGGACGTATATGGAAGAGTCAAAGAGATTGTTAAAGGAGATCGGTTTTCGGCATTTTTGCACCTATGAAAAAATGCAGCCTGTTTTTCATCCGTTATGATGCTGGAAAAGAAACAGCCGGAGTCCTGTTTGGGATGGCTCCGGCTGTTTAGATATTGTCATTTATTTTTCCGCATCCGCATCATTTTATCTATGGTGGCGGCTTCCTCCGGGGAGGACTCTCTTTTGATGATGGAGACAATGGTTTCGATTTCCTCATTGGAGAAAGTAATGTGATCCGCCTGTCCTCTCTTGGCGACGGCCATCAGAAAGGGCAGCATCTGATCTTTGCTCAGTGTACGGCTCTCGAAGACGAGGGCCTGTAAAAATTCCAGCTTTGCCTTGTCGATTCCGGCAAGGGCTGGGTCGTTCATCCAGTCATTGTTCATAGCAACCTCCAATGTGAACCAGATCAAGATATATCATGTTGCGTTTCTGGTTGAATACGGTGTAGTCTACGTTTCGCTGTCGGTTGATGGATGCGGCTGAAACATTTCATACATTTCCCGCTGTTCCGGGGTCAGCATGTTCATCAGCATATCCATCATGGGGGAGCCGGAGGAGGACGGGGGTTCAGAACCGTCTGTATCTCCGGCGTCCCCGGGATGCCCCATCCCGGACAGGGGATTTTCAAACAGGGAATCCATATTCATGTCGGGGAAAATTTCCTGCATGGCGCTCATGGTCTGCGACATTTCCTGCACGGTTTCCATAGTCTGCAGGATATTTTGTATCTGCTCCAGCTGTCTGATTTCTTCCGGGGTGGAGTAGAGGCAAAGCTCTCTGCAGAGCTTTTTCAGATCGGGCTTTTCCGGCTGGGAAAGCCCGCATCCGCAAAGTGTGACAGTGTGCTTTTTTGTATGGTTTATGGTATATTGCAGTTCCATATATTTGATGTAGACGGCCAGATGCTTCTGCATAGAAGGCTCTATGTAGGGGAGAAGAACCTTGAGCTTCTGGATCTGATTGTTGGTGTACAAGGCATCGAATGCCATAACATTTGACGCGTCTTCCTTTTTATCTGCCATAAGATATGCCTTTCTGATGCCTTCTTTCTCTATCAGTATATGACACATGAGAGAAAAATAGGCTCCGGCTCTGGCAGGAGCCTATTTCCCGGATGTGCTTGAAAGATGTGTCGCAGTAGTCCGGCCTTATGGCCGGGCTGTTACGCGTGAGGATGGTTCATTGCGCTGCTTTTTCTAGTTGTTGCAGCAGCAGGATAACAGGATCAGAATCCAGATCCATGAGCAGCAGTTGTTGTCGCCGCCAAAGAGGCTGTTGCCGCCGAAAAAGCCGTTGCCGCCGCAACCGCAGCCGTCACCATTGTTACCACAGCAGGATAACAGGATCAGAATCCAGATCCAGGAACCACATCCGTTGTTAGTAGCGCAGGTATTGTTGCATCCACAGTGAGTTGCTGTAAGATCACTCATTTTTAGTGCCCTCCAAATGTTAGTTATGGTTTATCTTATGTGGGTGGAGTGAATTGGTGCCTATGGAAAAAAGATTCCTGACTTTTTCGTGCACAGGAAGGACTTGAAACATATGTTCGTCTGTGGTAAGATATCAATATGTTTGAAAATAGGAAAGAAACCAACAGAAAAGACAGCAGAAGGATCAATAGGGCGGACATATGTCTGATTGCATTCTTCTTAATTTTAGCTTTGGGAATCTTTGGCTGGTCTGTCTTGAGCCGGAAAGAAGGACAGAGGCTGCAGATCTCCTATGACGGCCAGACGGTTATGAATGTGCCGTTGTCACAGATACGGCCGCAGAAAACGACTGGAGAGGGGGACGAGGCCGTCCGTTACTGTCTGATTCGCTTCCCGGACGAGGGCGTCTCCTGCGAGTGGTATGATACAAGGCCCGATCTGGATTCGGCAGTTCCTGATGGAAGCAGCTACAATCTGCTGGCTGTTTCAGCAGCCGGCGTTTTCATGGAGGCTGCAGACTGCAGGGATCAGATCTGCGTACATCACATCCCCCTTACGGGCGTCGGGGAGAGCATGATCTGTCTGCCGCATAGGCTTGTGGTGGAAATGGCCGGCGAAGCGGATGAGGGGACGCTGGATGGCATCGCAAAGGCGGAGAAAGCGGGAAAACGCCCGGATGTCATGGCGAAGGCGGAGAAAGCAGGAAAAACCGTATACAATGGGGGGAGGCGCAGCTATGAGACGGACGGCTGAACTTGGTTTTTTGCTGGCGCTGGCTCTGATTTTATCTTATGTGGAATCTTTGATTCCTTTTTCTTTCGGGGTACCAGGGATTAAGCTGGGACTGCCCAATCTGATCGTGCTTCTGCTTCTGTGCGGAAGGAACGAAGAGCAGACTGCAGGTGGGGAGCGGGAGGCGCTTCTGGTGAACGCTCTGCGGATCGTCCTGTCCGGCTTCCTGTTCAGCAATCTCTATGCAATTTTATATGCGCTGGCGGGGGCAGCGTTCAGTTTCCTTGCCATGATCATCGGCAGGCGGTCGAAGCGTTTTTCCGTGGTGGGAGTGAGTGTGCTTGGAGGCGTGTTCCACAATGTGGGGCAGCTTCTTGTGGCGATGGCGGTAGTGGAGACTTTTGCGGTTGGCTATTATGCGCTCTTTTTAATTTTGGCTGGCACGGTGACGGGGGCGGTTCTTGGGATTGTGGGAATGACGCTTTTGCCTTATCTGCGGCGGCTTGAAAGGGAAGGAGAACAGGGAAAATGAGTATCACTGTAAATTTATATTATACGGGCAAAGACGGAAATGCGCGCAAATTTGCGAAAGAGATGGAAGAGAGCGGGACCGCGGCGGCGATTCGCAGGGAGGACGGAAATTTGAAGTATGAGTATTTCTTTCCCATGCAGGATTCGGAAACGGTGCTTCTGATTGACAGCTGGCGGGACCAGGCGGCTATCGACATGCACCATGCGTCTCCCATGATGGAGAAAATCGTATCATTGCGGGAGAAATATGATCTGCACATGAGGGCAGAACGGTACCGGGATGACGAGGAGGGGTTGCCTGAACGGGACGCGCAGTTTATCCGAAAGTAAAGTGAAAAGAACTTCTAAAGCTCGACAGCAAAGGCTGTCTCGTTAAGAAGTTCTATGTTTCACTTAGGAGAATGCCTAAAATGCGGCATTCTCCGCATCAATTTGAGATATATAGAAAGGAAACGGAACCATGTATGCATACATAAAGGGAACGCTTGCGGAGATTACGGAGGACGCGGTCGTTGTGGAGGCTGGAGGCATCGGCTATAACATTAAGGTTTCCACCGCCACGGCGGCGCTTCTGCCGGGCGTTGGCAACGAGGTGAAAATATATACCTACACGCTTGTCAGGGAGGACGCGTTTGCTCTTTTCGGCTTTCTGACAAGGGATGATCTGGAAATTTTTAAGAAGCTGATCGCAGTAAACGGGATCGGCCCAAAGGGCGGGCTTGCGGTCCTCTCGGTGATGAGCGCGGATGCCCTGCGGTTTGCCGTTATGGCAGGGGACGCAAAGGCCATCGCGAAGGCGCCTGGGATCGGTGCGAAGACGGCGGAGCGGGTGATTCTGGAACTGCGTGATAAGATTTCACTGGAAGATACGCTAAAGGGACTCGGCGAGTCTGCAGGCGCAGCGGGTAACGCTTCCGGGGCACAGGGAGGCGACAATCTGATGAAGCGGGAGGCCATAGAGGCGCTGGTAGCGCTTGGGTATGCGGCCTCCGATGCAACGGCTGCGGTGAAGAAAGTGGAGGTTACGGAGGACACCACATCGGAGACGATCCTGAAACTTGCGCTGAAACATATGTTCTAACAGCTCAGCCAGAGCATTATCTGTCGGGCAAACTGTGCTTGCACAAGGTTGACAGACGGATGATGCTCTGAGGGAGCGCCATCTTATGAGCAAAAAAGAGCTGCGAAGCAGCGGAGAGCGCTGAAAGCGCGGTTTTGCGAATGGCGCGGCAGAGCGGCACTACACGGAGGAATACACATTGATTTTCGGAAAGCACATTAACCGCTATTACATCAAACATGGGCCGCTTTTGCTGGTGGGCATTGCGGCGCTTATTTTTGTCGACTATTTTCAACTGGTTTTGCCGGAACTCTATCGTATCGTGGTAAACGGCATGAACGGCGGCCTTGTGGAAATAGACGGGGTTTTTGTGCCCTTCACTCTGGAGGTTCTGTTAGACGAGGTGTGTCTGAGGGCCATCGTGGTCATACTTGTCATGGTGGTGGGGCGTTTTTTGTGGCGTGTCAGCTTTTACGGATCGGCCATCAAGGTGGAAACTGATCTGAGAAACCGTATGTTTGACCACTGTAAGAATCTGTCGCAGGATTATTTCCAGGTGAATAAAGTGGGTAACCTGATGAGCCTGTTTACCAACGATCTGGACACCATACAGGAGTGTTTTGGTGACGGCGTGCTTATGTTTGCTGACGCCCTGTTTTTAGGGCTGCTCGCTTTCTTTAAAATGTGGAACATGGACAGGAAACTGACAGGGCTTTCTATGATTCCGATGATACTGCTGTTTTTGATCGGGACGGTTTTGTTTAAGGCGATGAAGGCGAAATGGGAAGTCAGGCAGGAGGCGTTTTCCAGACTGTCCGATTTTTCCCAGGAAAATTTTTCTGGAATCGCAGTGATCAAGGCTTTCGTGAAGGAAATTCTGGAACTGAAGGAGTTTGAGAAACTGAATCGGGAAAACGAGGAGATCAATGTTGCCTACACCCGGATTTCCATGCTGCTTGATATTCTGACGTTCCTGCTTGTGGAGTCGGTGATCTGTGTGATTCTCGGCTACGGCGGCTATCTGGTTTACTGCGGAAGGTTTGACGCGGGGCAGCTTGTGGAATATATTGTTTACTTTAATTCGATTATCTGGCCGGTTATGGCGGTGTCCATGCTGATTGAGAAAACTTCCAGAGGAAAGGCGTCATTAAATCGTATCAGCGAGCTTTTAGACGCGGAGATCACGGTAAAAGACAGGGCGGATGTGGCCGATCTGACTGACATGAAGGGTGAGATCGAGTTCAGAAACCTTACTTTCCGCTATCCCGATGGGGAGACAGACGCGCTAAAGGATGTCTCCTTTACCATTCACGCGGGGGAGAGCGTGGGCGTGGTAGGAAGAACCGGATCCGGCAAAACCATTCTGGTGGATCTGATTCTGCGCGCCTACAATGTGCCGGACGGGACGCTCTTTATCGACGGGCATGACGTGAACACGGTTTCTATCCGTTCGGTGCGGGAGGGATGTTCCTATGTGCCCCAGGATAACTTTCTCTTTTCCGATACCATTGCAAACAATATTTCTTTTGCGGTAGATGAGGCCGATGACGCGTTGGTGGAGCGCGCGGCAAGGCTTTCTGACGTGCACGATGATATTTCGGATTTTACGGCGGGTTATCGGACCGTTCTCGGGGAGCGGGGCGTGACGGTCTCCGGCGGGCAGAAACAGAGAATTTCCATTGCGCGGGCGCTCTTAAAACAGGCGGCCGTTCTGATCCTGGACGATTCGGTTTCGGCGGTGGATATGAAGACGGAAAAGATCATTTTGAAAAATCTGCTGGAGGAGCGGCAGGGGCGGACTACCATACTGATCGCTCACCGTATTTCCACTGTGGAGCGTATGGACAAAATTATCTTTATAGACGAGGGGCGTGCCCGCGCGGTGGGCAGCCATGAAAGCCTTTATGAGGGCTGTGCGGATTATCGGCGGATGGTTGATCTGCAGCGCATGGAGGAGGAAGAAGGGGGTGAGGCAGATGTATGAGTATTATCCGCTGATCGTGGTGGGAGCGATTGTAGGTCTGTTCGCGCTTGTTCTTCTGACTGCCTATCTGGCGGTGAAAGATAAAAAGCAGACGATGGGATTTGAAAGGCAGATTGATGACCGGGAAATTATGAGACGGCTGCTCCACTATGCCAGACCGTATCTGCCGCAGTTTCTGCTGGTGGGCATAGTCATGCTGTTTACCATTGCTTACGATGTGGTTTCCCCCTTTATTATCGGCCGGATTGAGGAGCTGGTCGCGGGAGAGTTCCGAATGCCGCAGATTTACCGGGCAATGATGGTCTATGTGGGCATTCTGATCGTTTCTATGGTGTGTGCGTACATACAGGCGGTGCTGCTGCAAAAGACGGGACAGAGAATTATTTCCGTTCTGAGGGAAGACCTGTTTGTGAAGATCGAGAGCCTTTCCCACGAGCAGCTCAACGAGATACCTGTGGGTAAGCTCGTAACCCGTGTGACCAATGACACCAACGCGATTTCCATGATGTTCACCAATCTATTGGTCAATTTCTTGAAAAATATATTTGTGATCGTTGGCGTGTTTGCGGCCATGCTTGTGTTAAGCTATGAACTGACGCTGATGATCCTCTGCTTTGTACCTTTTATTGTGTTGTTTACGGTGATTTTTCGCAAATTTTCCAGACGTGCCTACCGAAAGGTGAAAGACTGCACGACGGATATCAACACTTATCTGTCTGAGAATCTTTCCGGCATTAAGATCACTCAGATTTTTAACCGCGAAAATGCAAAACTTAAGGATTTCGTAGAAAAGAGCAATGCGCTTGGCCGGGCGAAACAGGAACAGATACTGGTGTTTGGTATTTTCCGGCCGCTGGTGTATATGTTGTATGTCAGCTCCATTCTCTGCCTTTTGTATCTGAGTGGCAGAGGATATCTGGAAAAGCAGGTTTTTATGGGACAGGTGATCACAAGCGGCATGCTGGTGTCTTTCTATATGTATATTTCAAAGTTCTATAACCCGATCCAGAGCCTGGCGGAGCAGTTTAACTGGCTGCAGTCGGCCCTTGCTTCCGCGGAGAAGGTTTTTACGATTATGGACCTGGAACCGCATATTCAGGATGCGCCGGATGCGGTGGAACTTGAGAATGTGAGGGGCGAGATCGAGTTTCGGGATGTGTGGTTTTCCTATGTGGAGGATGAGTGGGTGCTAAAAGGCGTTTCTTTCCATGTGATGCCGAAGGAGACAGTGGCTTTCGTCGGTTCCACCGGCTCGGGAAAGACTACGATCCTGTCGCTTCTTTGCAGAAATTATGAGTTCCAGAAGGGTGAAATTCTCATAGACGGGATCGACATCCGCAAAATTAAAATTTCCTCCCTGCGCAGGCATTTTGGGCAGATGCTGCAGGATGTGTTTCTGTTTTCGGGGACGATCCGCAGCAATATCGCACTGCGGGCGGCACATATTTCTGACGATGAGATCAGAGAAGCATGCCGCTATGTGAACGCGGATCATTTCATAGATAAGCTGGAAAAGGGACTGGATGAGGAAGTGCGGGAGAGAGGCAATAATTTCTCCGCAGGACAAAGACAGCTTTTGTCCTTTGCCAGAACCATTGTGCACAAACCGGCGGTGATGATTCTGGACGAGGCTACGGCGAATATTGATACCGAAACAGAGATCTTAATCCAAAATTCACTGGAAAAGATGCAGAATATCGGAACCATGTTGATGGTGGCCCACCGATTGTCCACGATTCAGAATGCGGACAGGATCATTGTGCTTTCCCACGGCAAGATTGTGGAACAGGGGACGCACCAGGAGCTTCTTAAGCTGCATGGGAAATATGACAGGCTTTACCGCCTGCAGTACAGGCGGGAGGAAATGGCGCGGGAGAAAAGCGGTACGGACTGACAAATAAAAACGCCTGTTCATGGAGAGAACAGACGCTGTATGCCGCACACAGACGAGCCTTTTATCCATTCGGCCCGGGATCGGCGGTTTCCTCCTCGGCAGCCTCCTCCGCATATTGCTCCAACAGGCGCATGCCTGCGGTTTCCGTTACAGGGAGAGAGAAGACCACGGATTTTGCTTTGGTGGTAAGTCCGGCCTCCTCCATAACAGCGCGCATGATGGCGTTTTTCTGCTCCTTTTTCACAACGATGAAGATGAGTTCCTTCTCGGAGGCGAGCGTGACGCCTAAGAATTTGTCGGCGCTCTCCATGCCGGTGCCCTTGGCGTGGATGACTGTGCCGCCGCCGGCCTGCATTTTTCTGGCGGCGTCCATAATCATTTCGGTGTAGCCCTGATTGGCGATGATGATTAAAAGTTCGTATTTCGTATCCTTCAAAACTGTTTCCTCCCCATGCTCAAAGGTTTCTTCCCCCGTCAGAAAGCGGAGCTGTCTGAGGCCGCCGATGCTGGCTAACGGAATGATGAATGCAACGCCCGTGCCGGGAATGTCGATGCGCATTTCACGCTCTAAGCCGGTCTTTAACTTTTTCCAGGTCCTGCGGGTGACAATGGAAAAGATGACGGCCTTTTCCGTGCCGTCCAGACCGAAATAGTCCATCAGCTCATTGGTGGCGGTGCCGTTTCCAAGCGTGATGAAATTGACCGGGACATTGTATCTGTCGTAAAATGCCGCAAATTCTTTCGTGCGGTCTCTGGTGATGATGGCTGTCATCATATATAGTTCACTCATGGATATCCTCCGTTTATTTCCGTGGGCAATAAGCCGGGCGCCGTGCTTGCACAAAACCAAAGGCTGGGGCTGGGTTTGGCATCCTGGCGAATGCTGTGGGGGTCAAATACCAGGCAGTTTGCTGCGTAGCAAGTTTGATACTTGACTAGAGTTCGATAATAACATCTTCCGCCTCGGCTGCGGCTGTCGGAACCAGACCTGCCAGCTGTCCGGCAAGACGGCGTTTCTTTCTCCCTGTCGCTTTCTGACGCTGGGAGAGAAGACCGAGAAGCTGTATGGTGATAAGCGGCGTCATGGCAACCATCGCCACAATGCCGAAAGCGTCCGTCACGATACTGCCGCCGACCGCACCGCAGGCGCCCTGCGCCAGAGGAAGCAGAAAGGCCGCAGTCATGGGGCCGGAGGCCACGCCGCCGGAGTCGAAGGCGATGGCCGTGTAAATTTTCGGCACAAGGAAGGAAATGCCGAGAGCGAAAGCGTAACCGGGAATCAGAAACCACATGACGGAGATACCTGTCAGCACACGCAGCATGGCGATGCCGAGAGATATGGCGACACCCACGGAGAGACAGGTTCCCATAGAGCCTGCGGAAATAGCGCCATCGGTAATTTCCTCTACCTGTTTGTTCAATACATAGACAGCAGGTTCCGCCTTTACGATAAAGAAGCCCATAATCATGGCGATGGGAATGAGAAACCACGGATTGGAGGAGGAGCCTAATATCTGTCCGAGATAGTTTCCGGCGGGCATAAAGCCGACATTTACGCCGGTCATAAACAGAACCAGTCCGATATAAGTGTAGGCCAGGCCAATCACCATTTTGGAGAGGGTACGCCTGGAAAGTTTCAGTACTGCGAGCTGAAACAGTCCGAAAAAGAGTACAATCGGAAAAAGGGAGACCGCGATCTCCGCTATGTAAGTAGGAAATCCCCGATGGAACAGCGTCCACAGTTCTACAGAAGTTTCCACGGAGGGAATAACCGGCGGCACATAACTGCTCTCGCCTGGATGATAGATCATACCGAGGATCAGCACCGACACGATGGGGCCGATGGAGCACAGGGCCACAAGACCGAAGCTGTCGTCCGCAGCATGGCGGTCATTACGGATGGCGGCCACGCCTACACCAAGCGCCATGATAAAGGGCACTGTCATGGGGCCTGTGGTCACACCGCCGGAATCGAAGGCTACGCTTAAAAAGTCATCCGGCACAAAAAGAGCCAGCACAAAGACCAGTATATAAAAGAAGATAAGCAAAGGCGGCAGGGGAATGCGAAACAGCATACGAAGCAGGGCAATCACGAGAAAGAGCGCTACGCCTCCGGCCACCGCACCGATCAGGATACCATTCGGGATGGAAGGCACCTGTCCGGCAAGCACCTGCAGGTCAGGCTCGGATACGGTGATGATAAAGCCGAGAAGAAACGAGAGGGAAACAATGACGCTGAGTTTTTTGCTCTTGGTCATGCAGGTGCCGACCTTCTCCCCCATAGGAGACATGGCGAGCTCCGCCCCAAGCGTAAAGAACATCATGCCCAGAATCAGCAGTACGGCGCCGATCAGAAAGCACAGGAGAATGCTTGGAGAAATCGGAGCCACAGAAAAGCACAAAAGAAGCACAATGACAATGATCGGCAGAACCGCAACCAATGCCTCGCGCAGTTTTTCCATGAGTTTACCGCGTAAAATTATTTTTGCCTGCAAAAAATTCACCCCATTTATTTACACGTTGTTTTTAGATTGGCGGACGGCTTCCACAGGAATCTGTCCACGATATTATCTTATAATGAATCGGGACGCTTGGCAAGGGTGAAAAAATGGAGTATCTTGCGAAGCGGGAGGGAAAATGCTATGATTGGGAACATAGAAAGAAGATGGAAAAACAGGCCGGAAGCCCTTGTTTTGACATGGAGGTAATTATGCCAAACAGAACGATTGAGACAAATCTGATAGAGGAAGATATAAAAATAGAAGGTTCTCTGCGCCCGCAGAGCCTGGTTGACTATATTGGTCAAGAAAAAATAAAGGACAACCTCAAGGTTTATATTGAGGCGGCGAAGCAGAGGGGAGACGCGCTGGATCATGTGCTGTTTTATGGACCGCCCGGGCTTGGAAAAACCACCCTTGCGGGTATTATCGCCAATGAGATGGGCGTGCACATGAAGGTGACCAGCGGTCCGGCCATCGAGAAGCCGGGGGAGATGGCGGCGATTCTCAACAATTTACAGGAGGGGGATCTGCTCTTTGTGGATGAGATCCACAGGCTGAACCGTCAGGTGGAGGAAGTGCTGTATCCCGCAATGGAAGATTACGCCATTGACATTATGATCGGGAAAGGCCCGACGGCCCGTTCGATCCGTCTGGATCTGCCTCACTTTACGCTGGTGGGAGCTACCACAAGGGCGGGGCTTTTGACCGCGCCGCTCAGAGACCGATTCGGCATGATTCACAGACTGGAATTTTACACCGTAAAGGAACTTACAGTCATTATCAGGCAGTCGGCAAAAAAGCTGGGGGTGGAGATTGACGAGAAGGGCGCGGTGGAGCTGGCCAGAAGAAGCAGGGGAACGCCGCGTCTTGCCAACCGCATCCTGAAGCGGGTGCGGGATTTCGCACAGGTGAAGTATGACGGTACAATCACGGAAGAGGTGGCGAAGGTGGCTCTTGACCTGATGGACGTGGATAAAATGGGACTGGATCATGTGGACAGGAACATACTGATGACTATGATGGAGAAGTTTAAGGGCGGCCCTGTGGGGCTTGATACGCTGGCGGCGGCCATCGGGGAGGATGCCGGGACGATCGAGGACGTGTACGAGCCGTATCTGATCCAGAACGGGTTTCTGAACCGCACGCCAAGGGGAAGAGTGGTCACGGATCTTGCCTACCGGCATTTTGGATTGGAACTTCCCACATGAAAAGGCGATTTTTAGGGAAAGGCATAATGCAGGCCGGTGTCGTTTTCAGTCTGTTGTGTGTGATTCTTTTTCTGGCTTTCGGATATCAGACGCGGAAAGGAGGGCTGCCGTCGGAGAGGGAGGAGACGGCAGGGCTTACGTCCGATGCCGCAGGAGCGGGAGAGCAGGAGAGAAAGACGCCAAAGCAGGATGCGGACGGCTATTATCTGCTGCGCACGGAGGAGGATTTTCGCTGGTTTCATGTTACGGCCATAGAGGAAAATCCGGCCGTCAATGTCCGCCTGGCGGAAGACATTGTTTTGAACGATACAGGCGGATGGGAGAACTGGGCGGATATGCCTCCGAAAAACGGTTATGCGCCGATTATCAGTTACAGTGGACATCTGGACGGAAACGGTCATGCCCTGGAGGGATATTATTCCGTAAACGGGGACTGGCTGTGTTTTCTTTTTACGGTACTGGAGGAAGAGGCAAAAGTTACGGATCTCACCATCCGAAACAGTCTGTTTCAAACCACATATGAGGACTGTGCATTTGAGGACGGGAAGGGCAAAACGGACGTAGTTCCCGCTGCCGCGCTCTGTTATGCCAACTATGGTTTGATCGAAAACTGTGAGGTGCAGGCGAAGGTAGTGGGCGCGTGGGATGCCGGCGGCATCGCGGCGGTCAATTTTGGACAGATGCGCGCCTGTAGATTTACGGGGATTGTGGAGGCAGGAACCGATCAAAAGACAAAAGTGTCTGCGTATACAGCTGCCAGGCACTCTATGTTCGCAGGCGGGATTTGCAGTACCAATGAGGGGAAGATCCAAAATTGTGTCAACGAGGGGACAGTGACGCTCGGCGCGATCTCCGAAACCTTTTATGTGCATGATTTTGCCGCCGGCGGCATTGCCGGACGGGTGACAGGGGAGGGAAGTATCGGAGACTCGCACAATACGGGGGATGTGACTTCCGTAGAACTTGCGGGCGGTATCGCAGGAGCAAACCAGGGCAGGATATACAGATGTTTAAACAGTGGAAAAGTGCACATAGATCAGGTGGAGCGGGATCATGTGGAAACGCTGGTCAGTGCGGGCATCTGTGCATCCAACGGAGGAAAAGTGGACACCTGTCTGAATGAGGGACCTGTCACCATCGATCAGGAATCCTTAACCTTTTGCCCGCCCATATACGGCGTTGCCTGCAACACCGTGCATCCCGACAAAGGTAAGATAGAGAACAGTTATTATGTGAAAGAAAATGTGTCCCAGGACTACAGGCAGAGCGGTGTAAATAAGCTTTCTATCAGTGATGCGGCGGATTTTCCGGCGTACCTTTCCGGGCAGAAGAAGAGAAAGGACAGGGATGGCGTCTGTTTTGCGCAATCTTACATAGGGGAGGCGTCGGACGATGCGATCCATCTGGGATTTGGTCCGAAGGAGGACGTGACCTATGTCGTGGAACCGGGAGACAGTCTCTGGCGCATTGCGAAAACATTTTACGGGGACGGCGGGCGTTTCTCACATCTGATAGAGGAAAACCCGGAACTGCAGGAAAACGTGCTGCTTCCGGGAAAAGAACTTATCATTCCACACAAGGATTACAGCGTTTACCGCCGCCGGGATGAGGAGGGATTCGGCCTTTCCTATTGCAGGATGCCTTCCGGGGAAAAATGTCCCACCCGGTTTGTAACCGCAAAGCCCATTGACTGGTATTACGGCAGTATGCAGTTTGACGCCGGCGCCGGGTTAGACGTGATATGGCCCAAAACCCATAAAGATCTGGGGCAGTTTGCCTTTCAGGCAGACAAGATTCACGTCTTTTGCCGTGTGGATGCCAACCCGGAGGGAGACTTTTTTGACGGCAAATGGGAGGAGGCAAGGGAAAGCATCGAAAAAAGCGCTGCCATTTACTGTGGAGGCGCCGCACATTGCTTTGCATTTAAACGGTATGATATAGATAACGGGGAGAACCTTTACTGCTATTCCTTTTTGCTTTACAGGCAGAATGAGCGGCTGTTGTGCTCCGTGGCCTACCGGCTATGCGACAATATGCTGGTAGAATTTATCGGCGTGGAACCTCTGCGTGTATATGTCGGCAGTTCGGTGGATGATCTGAGTAACCGTGAGGTGATGAACCGGGTACCTTATCTGGCGGCCGCCTCGGACACGAATGTAAAAATTGAGGAGGCCCAGTATGACCCGGAAATTTTTTACGGCAGGGAAAACTGGGATTTTCCGCAGCTTCACAATCCGTTTGCCCTTGCGCTTGCCTATGATAAGGACGCAGCGTGCAGTCCTTATATGCTGTTTACAGGGGCACAATAGGTCTGTCATGCAGGACACGCGCTGCCAAAATGTTACAGAAATGTTACAGGTTTGAGAAAGTAGGGCTTGAAATTCCGCCTTAGGACAGCTATAATAGGAATGATAGTGTAGGTAAAGCGATGGAGGGGCGCTTCTATGTCAACAAAAACAGATACAGAAGTGATCATTGCCGGCAAGGTTTTTACGTTGAGCGGTTATGAGAGTGAGGAGTACCTACAGAAGGTGGCGTCCTACATAAATAATAAAATAGCGGAGTATAACAAGATTGACAGTTTCAGACGGCAGCCGATGGATACCCAGAATGTGCTGCTGCAGCTCAACATAGCGGATGATTATTTTAAGGCGAAAAAGCAGATCAATCTTCTGGAGGAAGATCTGAAGAGTAAGAACGATGAGGTTTACGCACTGAAGCATGATCTGATTGCGGCGCAGATGAAACTGGAAAATACAGAGAAAAGCGTTAAGAGCCTCCAGCATGAGGCAAACGAGAATGCGAAACAGATCGTCCGCATGGAGACGGAACTCAAGGAACGCAAAGGGAAATAACAGAAGAGGCACAGAAAAGTTTGGAGCAGATCCCAGGGTCTGCTCCTTTTGTAAGAAGCGGGGCGATGGTATGGGAGAGCGTGTGGAGCTGCTTGCTCCGGCGGGAAACTATGAGGCATTTATTGGCGCGGTAAACGCCGGGGCTGATGCGGTATATCTGGGCGGATCACAGTTTGGCGCCCGGGCTTACGCGGATAATTTCACGACAGAGGAGATTGTCCGTGCGCTTCACGTCGCCCATTTTTATGGAAAAAAGATTTATCTGACGGTAAACACACTTTTGAAGGAGCGTGAGATGGCATCCCTGGATGCGTATCTGTCGCCCTTTTATGAGGCGGGGCTGGACGGTGTGATCGTGCAGGATTTCGGTGTTTTTTGTCATATCAGAGACCATTTTCCGGGACTGCCCCTGCATGTGAGCACCCAGATGACCGTGACCGGGGTGGGAGGCGCATCGCTTTTAAGGAACCAGGGGGCGGCCCGCATCGTTCCGGCCAGAGAGCTTTCCCTGGAAGAAGTGAGAAAAATCCGGGAGGAGGCGGGCGTGGAAGTGGAATGCTTTATCCACGGCGCCATGTGCTATTCCTATTCAGGACAGTGCCTGTTCAGCAGTATTTTGGGCGGCAGGAGCGGAAACCGGGGACGGTGCGCCCAGCCATGCCGGCTGCCCTATGAGATTTACGATGGAAAAAGGAGACTTTCCGGGAGCGGTTATCCGTTAAGTCTGAAAGATATGTGCACGTTGGAATATCTGCCTGCCCTTTTGGAGGCGGGAATCGACTCCTTTAAGATCGAAGGGCGGATGAAGCGGCCGGAGTACGCGGCGGGCGTGACGGCGGTGTACCGCAAGTATATCGATCTCTATTACAGGGAGGGCGCGGCCGGCTGCCGGGTGGAGCGGGAAGACATGGACAGGCTCCGCCGGCTCTATATCCGCAGCGAAATTCAGACAGGCTACTATGAGCGGCATAACGGAAAAGAGATGATTACGCTGGAAAAGCCCGGTTATGAGGGGGGCGACGAGAAGCTGCTTTCGGAAATACGGGAAACGTATATCAGAGAGCCGGAGAAAATGCCGGTGCGTCTGCAGGCATCGGTGAAAGCGGGGGAACCCCTGCGGCTGCACGTTGAAGCGGCGGGCGGTCTGCCGGAGAAGCCGGGCCTTCCTGATGATGCCGGAAAAAGTCCGGCAAAGACAGCGCGTCTTGCGGTTGAGGTGACAGGGGAGACTGTCCAGCACGCGAAAAATGCGCCGCTTTCCGAGGAGGAAGTCAGAAAGCGCCTCTGTAAGACCGGGGACAGTCTGCTGACGGTGGAACTCTGTGAGATTTCCCTGGAAGGAGCGTGCTTTGTTCCCGTCCGGGCCTTAAATGAACTGCGGCGGTCGGCGGTGGCAGCCTTTGAAGCGTTGATGGCAGAGAGCCGTATGACAGCTTTTGAGGCGGCCGTGGCGGAGAGTGATGGGACCACGGGCCAGAAGGCAGTTTCCGGGCTTGAGAAAGGGTCTGATGGGGAGAAGAAAATCGACCGACCAAGTCAGTCTAATAGGGGCTGCGCACATGTATGGGCTGCGGCAGAACAGGAAGCGGAAAAAAGGCCGGATTTGAAAAGAACAACGCAGGCAGTCCATGTGACAGTGAATACCTGTGATCAGTTCCGGGCAGTTCTCGCATGGGGCGGCTGCAGGCGGATTTACATGGAGAGCGGCCTGTTTTTGGATGCCGGTGAGGAGATCAGACGGCTTTTGGAAGAGTCCAGGCTGCGGCCGGATGCGGGGGAAATGCCGGATATATATGTGGCGCTTCCCTATATTCTGCGGGAGAGGGACAAGGTTTATCTGCGTCGGCTTTCCGAAGCGCTGGAACGGGCGGGAGCTTCTGTGAAAGGGTTTTTGCTCCGCAGTCTGGAAGGACTGGCCTGGGCAGAGAAGCTTTCTGAAGACCGGGAGAAGAACCAGACGCCTTACAGGATGGTGCCGGATGCGGGACTCTACTGCTTTAATGCGGAGGCGCTGCGGTTTTTTGCGGATTTTTCGGCGGAGATTACACTGTCTTATGAGGGAAATGCGGGGGAGGCAGCCCATCTTGTGCGGGCGGCCAGAGAGCGGGGCATGTGTACAAGTCTGATCTCCTACAGCCGGATTCCCATGATGATTACGGCCAACTGTCTGCACAAGACGGCAGAGGGGTGCCGCGCGGAAGCGGGAGGAAAGGGCCAGCTTTTGCTGAAAGACCGTATGGGCCGGTCATTTCCAGTGGAGATAAATTGCGATCACTGCTATAATGTCATATATAACTGCGTGCCCTATTCCCTGCACGGAGCGAAAAAGGAGCGGGAGAGAATCGCAGCGGATGCTCTGCGCTATGACTTTACGACAGAGGAAGGGACGCAGTGCGTGAAGATTTTGGAGGGAGAGTTACCCTTTTCCGAGCATACCACAGGACATTGTAAGAGAGGCGTTGAGTAGTGTAGGAAGCGCGAAATCTTACATGGGAGAATGCGTGAAAAGCAGGATTCTCTGTGCGGCATGGAATCAGGGTGGTTAGTATGGAACTGTATATCACAGAACTTTCGAAATATTTTATAACGCTGTTTATTGCCTGTTATACGCTGGAATGCTTTCTGGTGTTTCGGTTTCAGGAGGAGGAGCGGCGGAAAGCCGGGTATTTCCGCCAGAACATCTGGATGTTTCTGGTGCATTTTTCGTGCTTTCTTGTGATCTGTTTTGAGACGGGAAAGATTGAGTACCTCCTTTTTTATGTGCTGCAGCAGATCCTGCTGTTTTCTACGGTCATGCTGTTTCGCATGATTTATCCGAAGGGCAATCTCCTGATTATCAACAATATGTGCATGCTTTTAAGCATTGGATTTGTCATTCTCACAAGACTTTCCTATGAGCGGGCAATCAAGCAGTTTTTTATCGTGACGGCGTCCATTATCATCGGTATGGCGGTTCCCTTCTTCATAAGAAACCTGAAATTTTTAAAGAGTCTGACATGGGTGTATGCCGGCGTTGGCATCGCAGCCCTGGGAGTGGTGCTGATTCTTGGATCGGTCACTTATGGTTCCAAGATATCCTATTCTGTGGCAGGAATCACATTCCAGCCGTCGGAGTTTGTAAAGATCCTCTTTGTCTTTTTTGTGGCAAGCGCGTTCAGCGAGTCGTGGGATTTCCTGCGGGTCGCGGTGACGGCCGTGCTGGCGGGCGCCCATGTGCTGATTCTGGTGGCTTCCAAGGATCTGGGGAGCGCGCTGATTTTCTTTGTGGTCTATGTACTGATGGCGTTTATCGCCACGGGCAGATGGATCTATCTGTTTCTGGGTATTTCCGGGGGTGCAGGCGCGGCTGTCATCGCCTATCGGCTGTTTTCCCATGTGCAGGTGCGGGTGCAGGCATGGAGGGATCCCTTTAGCTGCATAGACGATGCAGGGTTCCAGATCACCCAGTCCCTGTTTGGCATCAGCAGCGGCGGGTGGTTCGGCCTGGGGCTTTTCCGGGGAAATCCAACCTCGATCCCGCTGGTTGAGGCGGACTTTGTATTTTCGGCGGTGGCGGAAGAACTGGGCATTCTCTTTTCCATGTGCATGATTCTGATCTGCATCAGCAGCTTTATCATGTGCATGAATATCGCTTTAAAAC
Source organism: uncultured Lachnospiraceae bacterium (assembly GCA_965114645.1). Lineage (GTDB taxonomy): Bacteria > Bacillota > Clostridia > Lachnospirales > Lachnospiraceae > UBA3282. Next base: position 146,042 of record CBCOZL010000003.1, read on the forward strand.
TGCAGGATCGGTTTTACAGGCTGATTGCGTTCGGCCTGGGTGTGACTTATATTTTTCAGGTATTTCTGACGGTTGGAGGGGGAACCAAGTTTATTCCCATGACAGGCGTGACGCTGCCCTTTATCAGTTACGGCGGCAGTTCGGTATTGACTACATTGGTCATGTTCTTTATCATAGAAGGACTCTATATTATCAGACGGGACGAAGGAGACAGACGTGCCAAAAGCAGAAAACGGAAAAACAGAAAAAAGAGAGAGCGCAGAGCGGGAGCAGAACCGCAGGACGGGGAAGACGAGGAAGAAGCGTAACCGGCAGATTATGACGGTTACCTGGTTCTTTGTGGGCCTGTTTTTTGTGATGATGGGTTATACCTGCCACTATGCAGTTACCCACAGACAGACGCTGATGAATAACAGCTACAACACAAGACAGGAGATCCTGGTTGCCCAGAACAGCAGGGGGACGATCTATGCGGCGGGCGGCCAGATTCTGGCGGAGACGGCGGTTGACGCCGAGGGAGAGGAAGTCCGTGTGTACCCTTACGCCAACATGTTCTCCCACGCGGTGGGCTATGCCTCCAACGGCAAGTTCGGCATAGAGGCGCAGGCAAACTATTATCTGATCAATTCCAACACCAGGCTCTCGGAGAAGGTGGCGAACGACGTGGCAGGGAAAAAGTATCCGGGAGACAGCGTGATTACCACACTGGACGTGGATTTACAGCAGATCGCATACGATTCCCTCGGCATTTACAGCGGGGCAGTGATTGTGTCAGAGCCTTCCACGGGGCGGATTCTGGCTATGGTGTCGAAGCCGGACTTTGATCCGAACGAAATTGATGCCATCTGGGACGGTCTGATTGCTGACAAGGAGAGCAGTGTCCTGTTAAACCGGGTGACGCAGGGGCTTTATCCGCCCGGATCTACTTTTAAGATTGTGACTGCGCTGGAATATATCAGAGAAAATGCGGATACTTACAGTCAGTTCAGATACCAGTGTAATGGCAGATTTACACACGGGGAGGAGCGCATCAACTGCTACCACGGGACATCCCACGGGAGCGAAGATTTCAGCAAGGCATTTGCAAAATCCTGTAATAGCGCCTTTGCAAACATCGGGCTTTCTCTGGATCGGGAAAAGTTTGGCGATACGCTCAATGACCTGCTGTTTAACAGAGAGCTGAAGGTAGATTTTTCCTACAATCAGAGTAAACTTCTCATAGATGCGGATACTTCTGACGCGGATGTGATGCAGGCGGCGATCGGACAGGGAACCACCCAGATGACGCCCCTGCAGTTAAACATGATCACCTGCGCCATCGCCAACGGCGGTATGCTGATGAAACCTTATCTGCTGGAACAGGTGGAAACCAGCGAAAAAGCGGTGGTCAGGCAGTTTTCCCCGAGCTCATACAGGCGGCTTATGAGTGAGGAGGAAGCGCAGATTATGACAGGACTGATGGAGGAAGTGGTCAAGAGCGGCACGGGCACAAAATTATCGGGACTCTCCTATACTGCGGCCGGAAAAACCGGGTCCGCGGAATACAATAAAGTGAAGACCGATTCCCATGCGTGGTTTACGGGTTTTGCCCCGGCGGAAGAGCCGCAGGTGTGCGTGACGATCATCATAGAGGGAGCCGGCAGCGGCGGAGATTATGCCGTGCCCATCGCGAAGCGCATTCTGGACGCTTATTTTGCACAGTGAGGGGTGTGCGGTGTGGAGAGAAAATCTGACTGGTATGCATAGATAAACCGGGCGCCGAAACGCCCGGTTATGGACTTGTTCTTAAAAGATGGCTGTTATTTTCAGCTCCGGGTTGGAGGACAGGTCGATGAAACTTCCGTTCTCGCGTTTTAAGAGCGGCCTTGCCAGATTGTCCTTATTGATGGTTGTAACCACCGCTTCCTCATCGTTGCTTAAGCGCACCATAAAGCCGAGCTGTGTGGCCGCTATGTGGTAGAGAATGGGCTGCAAAATGGCTTTTTCGTATTTCTCATAGCCCTCCCGCTCAAAGTTTTCAATGACCTGGAAAGGATTGAGGGGCTGTCTGTAGGTGCGGGCGGAGGTCATGGCCTCATAGGCGTCTATGACAGCTATGTATTTGGCGAAGACATTGATTTTGCCTCCCCGCAGTTTTGAGGGATAGCCGGAACCGTCGCACCGTTCATGGTGCTGGAGCGTGGCCTTGATGATGGGTTCGCCGATTTCCGGCTGATCTTTCAGAAGATCGAAACCGAGCATGGTGTGGGTTTTCAGTTTGGTGTACTCCAGATCCGTCAGTTTTTCGGACTTCCAGAGAAGATCCTGCGGGAGCTTCAGTTTTCCGATATCGTAGAAGAAGCCGCACTGGACCAAGAGCATCATGTCCTCCTGCGACAATTCCCACCATGTGCCGAACACGCCGGCAAGCAGCGCGGAGTTGAGACAGTGGGCATGGGTCATGGCATCTTCACGCGGCAGCATATTGTAAAGAAAATCGAGAAGCGCTTCCCCCGTTTTTGCGCAGGCAGCGATCTTCAGATAGATATCCTTAAGCTGGCTGGTGCTTTTCCAGACGCCGGTTTCAGCAAAACGGTTCATCAGTTTGGCATAGATGGGCATGCAGTTATTGTAGGTGAGCTGGAATGTCTGGAATTCTTTGCTCAGGCGCACCTTTTCAAAGTGCGTGGTGGCAAAGTCGATCTCTTCCTTTACGGTGACGCAGATGATGGAGTGGCGTTCCAGCTTTTTGAGCACCTTTTGGTTCACCACGGTGTCTTTTGGAACAATCAGCTCGTTCTGGTAGCTGTAGATATCCTCACCGATTATCATGCCGTCTTCCAGTGTCATGCGGGCAATATCTTTCATAGAAAATACCTCCGTTTCTGCGGGGCTGTGCGCAAAAGCGGGACGCACGTCCCTATATGTAGTGGTGAAACTGTTAGCTTTTTGGAATAATGTACATATTTAGTATAAAACTTCTACATGAGAAGTCAATCATTTCTTGCCGCTTTATGGGCTAAACGGCGCAGATTGCACAAATTAAGGTACAAAATTGCGCAAAAAGGACATACGCGGTACGAAACAGTCAGGAAAGGCGGATGATATGAGCATTTGCGATACTTGCAGCAACTATCAGTATGATGAAGATTACGAGTATTATGTGTGTATGGTGGATCTGGACGAGGACGATATGAGCCATTTTCTGCGGGGCGGCAGTTTTGACTGTTCATTCTACCAGTCGGATGATGAGTACAGGATCGTCAGGAAACAGATGTGAGGCAGCGCGGGAAATTTCCCTGTCTTATTTAGGGGAAATGTGATAAACTATTTCCGATAGCGGTGAAACAGGAAGTTTTTGAAAGCCCCATGCGATAAAAGAGAACGATTGAATAGGGAATCCACATGAAATTTTATAAAAACCTCTATGTTGGGGATACTGTAAAAAAGCCCGGGAAGGCCATAAAGAAGCTGAAGCGCCATAAAATACAGCCGGGGCTTTATGTGATTGCCTATGACGGGGATATGGGACAGCTTGCGATCTATCACAGCCAGATGCTTTCCCAGTGGTACTATAAGGAAAATCCGCCCGCCTGTATTGTGGGACTGGCAAACGGCAGGGAGGAAGCTTTTGACGTGATTGAACGGATTGCAAAGGAAGCGGTTGCCGCCACCGGGCAGGCGCAGCTTGTGACGTACCTTTCCGGCATGGACCCGGAAAATTTTCAGAACGCCCATGCAGCCAATACACAGCCCTGGCCGGAATCGCAGCCTTTCACCGTAAAATAGAAGTCCGTGGATGCGGACGGTCTGAAACAGGATACTTGGAGACGAAATGCTACATATACTGCTGTTAGTTTTAAAAATCATAGGGATTGTGCTTCTGTGCATTCTGGGTATGCTGATTCTTGGAACTGCCTGCGCCCTCTTTGTGCCCGTCCGCTACCAGATTGAGGCGGTGAGGAAAGAGGGGGAGGGAGAGCCGCCGGTCGCCATTACGGTGAAGATTACCTGGCTTTTGCATTTCGTGAATGTGCTGGTACGTTTTTCGGGGAGCCTGTCCGTGCGGGCACGTCTTATGGTGTTTACGGTTTTCCGGCTGCCAAAGAGAGAGAAGCGGGGCAGCGCGGGCCGGGATGATACGGAAAACAGGAAGAATAAGAAGAGACGGAAGAAAGAGAAGAAGCCAAAGAGCGGTGAACCGGGGGAGAAGAGCGGAGAAGACCGAAAGGCAGAAGCGGCAGAAACAGAGGAAACAAAGGCAGAAAGAAGAAAGACAGAAGAAACAAGACCAGAAGAAACAAAGGCAGATAAAGAAACCATACCCGGTGACGAGGTGCGCGGTGAAACAGAGGACGCGCAGACAGCAGATAGCGAAAATCCGGCAGACCCGGATAAAAAGCCCACATGGATGGATAAGCTGCGCGCGATTCCAGGGATTATCCGCAGTATTTTCGCGAAAATTAAGGGTTTCTTTGAAAATATACAGTACACAATACAAAATATCTGTGATAAAATAAGGTCTGTATCGGATACTATAGGGTATTACAGGGAAGTGATCGCGGGGGAGACCTTTCAGCGCTCCTTTGCCCTGTGTAAGGGAGAGCTTCAAAAGATTGCCAGGAGCCTGAAACCAAAGAGATTTGAGGCGGCTCTCGTTGTCGGCATGGATGATCCCGCATCGACAGGAGAAATTCTGGCAGTATGCGGCATGTTGTATCCGATTCTCGGCCCGACAGTGAATGTGGCGGGTGATTTTGAGAAGAAACGTCTCGAGGGACGGGTGTTCGTGAAGGGAAAGCTCCGGCTTTTCACTTTTATCCGGGCGGCGGTTCGGATTTATTTTAACAAGGATATCAGAAAACTGTACGGGCTATTGAAAAAGGAGGCAGTATAAATGGCTGAGAATAATTTTAGCGGTGTGATTGAGTCTCTGATGAAGGGCATGAATGCCGTGATCGGAACCAAGACTGTGGTAGGTGACGCCACGCAGGTCGGAGATACCATCATCCTGCCTTTGGTGGATGTGAGTTTCGGCGTGGGCGCGGGCGCCGGCACTGGCACCGACGGTAAGAAGAGCAGCGGGGCCGGCGGGTTTTCTGCGAAGATGACGCCCAGTGCGGTGCTCGTGATTAAGAATGGCACCACCAAGCTTGTCAATATCAAGAATCAGGATACGGTCACCAAGGTGCTCGACATGATTCCCGATATCGTGGAGAAATTTACATCTCCCAAGGAAGAGATGCTGGCCGATGATACGGCTGTCGACATTGCATTCCCGGAGGAAAACAAATAGCACCTTTCGGGAATGGCTGCATATAGTATCATAAGAGCATAAACAGGGGTAGCCCATGAAAAAAATGATTGGATTTGTGGCATTTTGTGTCGCAGCAGGCATGATTATCATGCTTTTTCTGGTGAACCGTTTTCTGGGGCTTTTGCTGATTGTGCTGCTTTTGCTGATCGGGTACAGCTTTTTTTGTTGTTAGTCAAAGGATATGAGGATTACGATGGAGAATATGGAAGAAATACTTCGGGATGAAGGAACGACCGAGGACGCCCTGCAGGAGTTGAAGTTCTGGCTTTTTAAGGAGAATATCAGAATTATGACCGCCTCTGCCGAGCTGGAGGAGCAGCGGGAGAAGTTTGCGCAGGAGAAGGATCAGTTTAAAGAAGAGATGAAGAATCTGAACCGCAGGATGACAGCGGAGCAGGATCGGATCCGGAAGGATAACCAGCTTGTGGACGAGCGGCTGGAGATCATAAAGGACGGGTTTCAGAAGCTGGATATGGACCGCAGGAGGCTTGACAAAGAGTGGGCAAGGCTTGCGGCGGAGAAGGAACTGCTGGAGGAACACGGACTTTATGACGTGTACCCGGAGATCAGTGTCTTTTTCAGCGGCGTGAAAAATCCGTTGACGCTCAAGAAGCGGTATAAGGATCTGACGAAGATTTACCATCCCGACAATCTGGCCGGTGACACGGAGATCATTCAGAGAATTAACAGGGAATACGAGAGGCTGAAAAGAGAGTATGAGACATTTAAGCAGGCGTAAGGTTTGGCCTGCTTTTGTTCTGTGATCATTTAGGAAACGTGTATTTTGCGGCGTACAAAAAGAGCCGGATATATGCCGGCTCTTTCTTGAATACGTTATGTTTTACAAAAATGGAATTATGCGCGTTCCACAGCGCCGGATCTCAGGCAGCGTGTGCAGACATGAAGCTTCTTGCTTGCGCCATTCACCTTGCATTTCACATTCTGAATGTTGGAATTCCAGATTCTGTTTGATCTTCTATGAGAATGGCTGACGTTTTTTCCAAAATGAGCGCCCTTACCACAAATTTCACATTTAGCCATCTTCGCACCTCCTAACAAATGTAGTGTATTTTTTTATCATACCGAGGCCGCGAAGCGAACCTCACAATCGAGCCTGCTCGATTTTTGCAACATTTGTATAATAGCAGAAAGTGGAAGAGAATGCAAGTATAATTTGCAGAATTTTTTTCAGTTTCTTTTTTTCAGATATCGGGTTATAATATAACTACTGAATAAAGAAATGAGAGTATATATAATTTCAGGAGGTAGTCTATGAAAGTCTCTTCAATGGATACCCATATGGGAAATATCTCTATCGATCAGGAAGTGATCGCGCAGTTTGCGGGAAACGCGGCGATGGAGTGTTTCGGTGTGGTCGGCATGGCGAGCATGAGCGTCAGGGACGGGCTGGTCAGGCTTTTGAAAAAAGACAGCATGACGCGCGGCATACAGGTTTTTTTAAACAACAATAAACTCACCATCAATTTCCACATTATTGTGTCCTACGGTGTAAGCATTCTGGCGGTGTCGGATAACCTGATCGACAGTGTGAAATATAAAGTGGAAGAGTTTGCCGGGATAGAGGTGGAAAAGATCAATATTTTTGTAGAAGGTGTGAGAGTGATTGACTAGAGGGAGGGTCAAAGAAGTGGATTCAAATACGATAGATGCCGGCCTGATGGCCAGAATGTTCCTGGCCGGAGCGAAAAATCTTGAGAGCAAGAAGGAATGGATCAATGAGTTAAATGTATTCCCTGTGCCGGACGGCGATACGGGTACCAATATGACGATGACGATTATGGCGGCAGCCAGAGAGGTGTCTGCTCTCTATGATGTGGGAGATATCGACATGGTTTCCCTGTGCAAGGCGATTTCCTCCGGGTCACTTCGGGGGGCCAGGGGAAATTCCGGCGTCATTTTATCCCAGCTTTTCAGAGGGTTTACGAAGGGCGTGAAGGAATGCCAGGAAATTACGGTTCCCGTGCTTGCCACAGCCTTCGAGAAAGCGGTGGAGACAGCATATAAGGCGGTTATGAAGCCCAAGGAGGGCACCATTCTCACCGTGGCCAAGGGAGGCGCGGTCAAGGCGAGAGAGCTTGCGGATGCGGGGGTTACGGATTTGTCCGAATTTTTGGGACAGGTGATCGCCCATGCGGACGAGGTGCTTTTGCAGACGCCGGAGATGCTGCCCGTATTGAAGCAGGCGGGCGTGGTTGACTCTGGTGGTCAAGGATTAATGCAGGTGCTGAAAGGCGCCTATGACGCTTATCTCGGAAAAGAGATCGACCTGACGGTGGATAAGGGAATCCCGGCGGTTTCCGGCAAAGCCACGGGAGCGGCAGATTACGAGGCGCAGGCGAACGCGGAGATCAAATTCGGCTACTGCACCGAGTTTATCATCATGTTAAACAAGGTGTTTAATATCAAGACGGAGATGGATTTTAAGGCGTATCTGGAATCCATCGGAGATTCCATCGTGGTGGTTGCGGACGAGGACGTGGTAAAGGTGCACGTACATACCAACGATCCCGGACTGGCGATCCAGAAGGCGTTAAAGTACGGTGCACTCTCCAACATGAAAATTGACAATATGCGGCTGGAACATCAGGAAAAGCTCTTCCGCATGTCCAGACAGGAGGAAAAACCTGTGGAGGAGGAAGATGACCTGCCCGGCCCGAAGAAGGATGTGGGCTTTATCGCCGTCTCCGTAGGAAGCGGCATTGCGGAGATATTCAAGGGTCTAGGCGTCGATTATATCATTGAGGGCGGACAGACCATGAATCCGAGCACGGAGGATATGTTAAATGCCATCGACAAGGTGAATGCGGACACCATCTTTATCCTGCCGAACAACAAAAATATTATTCTGGCGGCCAACCAGGCGCAGTCCCTTGTGAAGGACAAGAAAATTGTGGTGATTCCCACAAAAACCGTTCCCCAGGGCATCACGGCGGTGATCAACTATGTGCCGGGCTTATCGGCTGAGGAGAACGAGGAGACGATGGTCTCGGAGATGAAGGCGGTGGCCACGGGGCAGGTTACCTACGCGGTGCGCGATACGAACATTGACGGACAGGAGATCAGACAGGGCGATTTCATGGGACTTGGGGATCACGGCATTCTCTCTGTGGGAACGGCGATTTCCTCCGTGGCGCTCCATATGGTGGAAGCCATGATGACGGAGGAGAAGGAGCTGATCAGCATTTACTACGGCGAGGAAATCGTGGAGGAGGACGCTGAGAAACTGCGAAGCCAGATCGAGGAGAAATACCCGGACTGTGACATTGAACTGCAGTACGGCGGACAGCCGATTTACTACTACATTATTTCAGCGGAATAAGCAGATATTTATGGATATAAGGACTCTGAAGGGCGTCGGTGAAAAAACCGCCGCCCTCTTTGAAAAATTGCATGTATATACGGCGGAAGAGCTGGTATCCTATTATCCCAGGGATTACGAGCAGTTTTCCGTCCCTGTGCCGCCAGACCAGGCCCCTAACGGGGAACTTACTGCGGTGGAGGGGCGTCTTGCGGGCAATGTGGCGACCAGACATGTGCGGGGCCTTTCCATCACGACCTTTGAGGTGGCCTGTGAGGGCGGATTCCTGCATATGACTTATTTCAATATGCCGTATCTGAAAAACAGTCTGAAACGGGGACAGACTTATATATTCCGGGGATGTCTGCACCGCAGGAAAGACCGCTATGTGATGGAGCAGGCACGAATCTATAAGCCGGAGGAGTACGGGAAGCTGACGGACTGCATGCAGCCCCGCTATGCCACCACGAAAGGGCTCACCAACAACGCCGTCACAAAGGCGGTGAGACAGGCCATCGGGCTAGTGGATCTGTCGGAGGATCCGCTCCCGGCAAAAATCCGTGAGGCAGAAGGCTTTCCGGCCTTTCGGGAGGCCGTGGAGCAGATGCATTTCCCTACAGGGCGGGAGGCGCTTCTTGCGGCCAGAAGACGGCTGGTCTTTGACGAGTTTTTCCGTTTTATACTGGTGCTGCGCAGGATGAGGGAGGACAATGAGCGGACGAAGAGCCTTCATCCTATGATTGAGGTGGCGCAGACCAGGCGGCTGATCGAAGCGCTGCCGTACCGGCTTACGAAGGCCCAGCAGAAGGTCTGGGCAGAAATCCAGACAGACTTAACCTCCGAATACGCCATGAACAGGCTGGTGCAGGGGGATGTTGGCTCCGGCAAGACGATTCTGGCGTTTCTGGCCCTTATCATGTGCGCGGCCAACGGTTTTCAGGGCGCGCTGATGGCGCCCACGGAAGTTCTGGCCAGACAGCACTATGAGAGCCTGGTGAAATTGAACGAGGAGCACGGCCTGCGGGTTCATCCCGTATTATTGACCGGGTCAGTCACAGCAAAGAACAGGCGGGAGATCTATGCGAAGATCGAGAGCGGGGAGGCGGATATCGTGATCGGCACCCACGCTTTGATTCAGGAGAAAGTGGTTTACAAAAGCCTCTCCCTCGTCATCACGGATGAACAGCACCGTTTCGGGGTCAGACAGCGGGAGAATCTGGCGGAGAAGGGTTTCGTGTTTTCAGAGAAGGGCAGCGCGGCTTCTGCTTCAGAAGACGGTTCCTGCCCGGAGGGACAGGCCGTGCATGTGCTTGTGATGAGCGCAACGCCCATTCCCCGGACGTTAGCCATTATCCTGTACGGGGATCTGCATATTTCCGTGCTGGACGAGCTGCCGGCGGACAGACTGCCCATCAAAAACTGTGTGGTGAACACATCCTATCGGAATACCGCCTATAAGTTCATAGAAAAGGAAGTGGCCCAGGGCAGCCAGGTCTATGTGATCTGCCCTATGGTGGAAGAGGGGGAAGAGCAGGAGCTGGAAGATGTGGCTTCCTATGCGAAGAAGCTTAGGAGTGCGCTTTCTGCGTCCGTTCGTGTGGAGACGCTTCACGGCAGAATGCGTCCGGCGGAGAAAACCCGGATTATGGAGGCTTTTGAGGCGCATCATATTGATGTGCTGGTGTCCACCACAGTGATCGAGGTGGGGATTAACGTGCCAAACGCCACGGTGATGCTGGTGGAGAATGCGGAGCGGTTCGGTCTGGCGCAGCTTCACCAGCTCAGAGGCCGTGTGGGCCGAGGCGACAAACAGTCCTACTGTATTTTTGTCAGCAAATCGGAGCGGCCGGAGACGATGGAGCGGTTAAAGATCCTGAATGAATCCAACGACGGCTTTTATATTGCCGGGAAGGATCTGGCTCTTCGGGGGCCGGGAGATCTGTTCGGGATCAGGCAGAGCGGGGATCTGCAGTTTGTGCTCGGCGATATTTACCGGGACGCGGCAGTCCTCAAAAGCGCAAGCGAATGGGCGGACAGAGTGCTTGCCGAGGATGCTGCGCTTGCCGGGGAAGAGTTTGCGTCACTTAAGAGATCGTTGACTCTGCAGGGGACAAATGAGGTTGACTTTAGGAGTATCTGACGGTAAACTGAGTGAGAAGTGTTTCTAAAGACGTTCCGCCATAGGACGGAACGCCAAGAAACACTAAATCTCACTCGGGAGAATGCCAAAATACGAGCATTCTCCGCATGGATTTGTGAATGTGAAAACAGAAAATGAGGTTTAATTATGAGTAAAAGAATCGCAGTCGTGACAGACAGTAACAGCGGCATTACGCAGTCTCAGGCGAAGGAGATGGGGCTTTATGTGCTGCCCATGCCTTTTATGATTAATGAGGAGACTTTTTTTGAAGATATCACGTTGACGCAGGAGCAGTTTTACAAACGGCTTTCCGAGAATGCGGATGTGATTACGAGCCAGCCAAGCCCGGAAGCGGTGATGAAACTCTGGGATGAACTGCTCGAGACATATGATGAGATCGTGCATATCCCGATGTCCAGCGGCCTCAGCGGTTCCTGCCAGAGCGCGCGGATGCTTTCGGAAAATTATGACGGCAAGGTGCAGGTGGTCAACAACCAGAGAATCTCCGTGACCCAGAGGCAGTCGGCGCTGGATGCGCTTACTCTGATCGGGCGGGGCATGGACGCGGCGGCTGTCAGGGAATTTCTGGAGGAGGATAAGTTCAACTCCAGCATCTACATTATGCTGGATACGCTGTACTATCTGAAAAAAGGCGGCAGGATTACTCCTGCTGCAGCAGCGCTCGGTACCATTTTGCGCTTGAAACCTGTTTTGACGATCCAGGGTGAAAAGCTGGATGCCTTTGCCAAGGCGAGAACGGTCTCGCAGGGAAAAACGATCATGATGAACGCGATCAAGGCGGACATGGAGAAACGTTTCGGCGGTGTGTCGGCGGATCGGATCTGGCTGCAGATCGCTTATACTTATGACAGGGAGGCGGCGGAACAGTTTAAGGAGCAGGTGCTGGAGGTATTTCCGGGCTTTGACGTGCATATGGATCCGCTGTCTTTGAGCATTGCCTGCCATATCGGTCCCGGTTCTCTGGCGTTGGCTTGTTCCCAGAAGATTTAAACCGCAGAAATGGAGAAAATGATTTGTCTAATGATAATATGATAGAATCAGAACGGCAGGAAGAATATATAAAAAAGTGTCAGATTTATGTTTCGGCCTTTGAGGCGGAACACGGACGGCTTCCGAAGGCATGCGTGGTGACCTTCGGCTGCCAGATGAACGCCAGGGATTCCGAGAAATTGTGTGGTATTTTGGAAAAGACGGGGTATGCGCTCACGGACTCTGAGGAGGAGGCAGACTTCGTCCTTTACAATACCTGTACGGTGCGGGATAATGCCAACCAGCGGGTTTACGGGAGGCTGGGCTGCTTAAACAGCCTGAAAAAGAAGAAACCGCATTTAAAGATCGCGCTCTGCGGCTGCATGATGCAGGAGCAGTCTGTGATTGAAAAAATAAAGAAAAGTTATCGGTTTGTGGATCTGATTTTTGGCACCCACAACATTTTTCAGTTTGCAGAGCTTCTCTCAGAGATGCTCTCGTCCGGGGACATGATCGTGGACATCTGGGAGGGAACCGATAAAATCGTGGAAAATCTGCCGGTAAAACGCAAGTACAGCTATAAATCCGGCGTTAACATTATGTTTGGCTGCAATAATTTTTGCAGCTATTGTATCGTGCCCTATGTGCGGGGGCGGGAGAGAAGCAGGGAGCCGAGGGAAATCCTGCGGGAGATTGAGGCGCTTGTCGAGGACGGCGTGTCGGAAGTCATGCTGCTTGGCCAGAATGTCAATTCCTATGGGAAAAATCTGGAAAATCCCATGTCCTTTGCTGCGCTTTTAAAAGAGGTGGAAAAGATTGAGGGGCTGCGGCGCATCCGCTTTATGACGTCCCATCCAAAAGACTTGTCTGACGAGCTGATTGAGGTGATGCAGCGTTCCACAAAGATCTGCCGTCATCTGCATCTGCCGCTGCAGGCAGGCTCTGACCGCATTTTGCAGGCCATGAACAGACGTTACACGAAGGCGCAGTACCTGGCTTTGGTGGACAGGCTGAAACACGCCATTCCCGACATTGCAATCACGACGGATCTGATCGTCGGATTTCCGGGGGAGACGCCTGCGGATGTGGAGGAGACGATTGACGTGGTGAGGAAGGTACAGTTTGACAATGCCTTCACCTTTATCTACTCTCCAAGGACGGGCACACCGGCGGCGGCTATGGAGAACCAGGTGCCGGAGAAGACCGTACACGAGGGTTTTGACAAGCTTCTGGCTGTGGTGCAGGAGACGGCGAAGGAGCGTGCCGCGCTTTTACAGGGGAAGGTTATGGAGGCTCTTGTGGAGGATGTGAACGAGCAGGACCCGGCCTTTGTCACCGGGCGGCTTGGCAACAACATGCTGGTGCACTTTAAGGCGGACAGACGTCTGGTCGGCAAATTCGTCATGGTGTCACTGGACACCTGTCATGGCTTTTATTATACGGGACGGATGGTTGACTGGCTGGGTCAAACCAAGCATACGAGATTAGGAAAGATGGTCGATAACCAATGGCTGAACTGACACCTATGATGCAGCAGTACCTGGATACGAAGAAGGAGTACCAGGACTGCATCTTATTTTACAGATTAGGGGATTTTTACGAGATGTTCTTTGAGGACGCGCTGACGGCGTCCAAGGAACTGGAGATTACACTGACGGGGAAAAGCTGCGGGCAGGAGGAGCGCGCGCCCATGTGCGGCGTTCCCTACCACGCGGTGGAGAGCTACCTGAATAAGCTTGTTTCCAAGGGCTATAAAGTGGCGATCTGCGAACAGGTGGAAGATCCGAAAAGTGCAAGGGGGATTGTAAAGCGGGAGGTCATCCGGGTGGTCACCCCGGGGACGAATCTGAATATCCAGGCCCTCGATGACAACAAGAACAATTATCTGCTCTGTGTCACTTATTTTCCCGGCAAGATCGGACTGTCGGTGGCGGATGTGACCACCGGGGATTACTATCTGACAGAAGTGGAGGATATACGCAAACTTCAGGACGAGATCAACAAATACGCGCCTTCGGAGGTAATCTGCAACGAGCAGTTTTTTGTGAGCGGATTCGATATTGAGGAGCTGAAAAACCGGCTGAACGTGTCTGTCTATTCGCTGTCTCCCCACTATTTTGATGAGGAGGGCTGCAAAAAGATACTGATGCGCCATTTCCGGGTGAATACACTGAAAGGCCTCGGCATTGAGGACTTTCCGGTGGGGATGACTGCGGCCGGGGCGCTGCTTTTGTACCTCTATGAGACGCAGAAGACGTCTCTTTCCCATTTTACCCATATCTATCCTTATCTGAGCAGCAAATACATGCTTTTGGACAGCTCTACGAGGAGAAACCTGGAATTGATTGAGACGCTGCGGGAGAAACAGAAGAAGGGGTCTCTTCTCGGTGTGCTTGACCGCACGAAAACAGCGCTCGGAGGGCGGCTTCTGCGCAAATACATAGAGCAGCCTCTGATTGACAGGGAACGGATCGAAAAACGGCTGGACGCAGTGGAAGAACTATGCCGGCGGAGCGTAGACAGAGAGGAGCTTCGGGAATATCTGCATGCCATCTACGATCTGGAGCGGCTTCTCGGCAAGGTGAGTTATAAGACCGCCAATCCCAGGGATCTGATTGCGCTTCGCAATTCTCTGGCGATGCTGCCTTCCCTGCGGACGGTGCTTGCCGATTTTGAGGCGCCCCTTCTCCGGGAAATTCTGGAAAACATGGATCCGATGCAGGACATCCACAAACTGATCGACGATGCAGTCACCGAGGAGCCGCCCATTGCCATCAAGGAGGGCGGCATTATCAAGGAGGGATTCAATGAGACCATTGATTCTCTGAAAAAGGCAAAGACGGACGGGAAGAAGTGGCTTGCGGCGCTGGAGGAGGAAGACCGGGAGCGCACAGGCATCAGAAATCTGCGGATCAAGTACAATAAGGTCTTCGGCTACTATTTTGAGGTGACCAACTCCTACCGGGAGCAGGTGCCGGAGGACTATGTGCGCAAACAGACGCTGGCCAATGCGGAGCGGTATACCACGTCCCGGTTAAAGGAGCTGGAGGATTCCATCCTGAATGCGGAGGATAAGCTTTTTACCTTGGAATATGACCTGTTCTGTGAGATCCGGGAGGCCATTGCCGGGGAGGTGGAGCGGATCCAGAAAACGGCCCGGGCGGTGGCCAAGCTGGATGTGTTTACGTCCCTGTCCTTTGTGGCGGAACAGAACCATTATGTGCGTCCTTCCCTGAACGAGAAAGGAATGATTGATATTAAGGAGGGGCGGCACCCTGTGGTGGAGCAGATGATCCAGAACGACATGTTCATTGCGAACGATACCCGTCTGGATGACAAAAAGCACTGCATCGCGGTGATTACAGGCCCCAATATGGCGGGAAAATCCACCTATATGCGGCAGGTGGCGCTGATTGTGCTGATGACCCAGATCGGCTCCTTTGTGCCCGCTAAAAGAGCGGATATCGGCATTGTGGATCGGATATTCACGAGAGTGGGCGCCTCCGATGATCTGGCCAGCGGTCAGTCCACTTTCATGGTGGAGATGAACGAGGTGGCTAATATTTTGCGAAATGCCACGCCGAACAGCCTGCTGGTGCTTGACGAGATCGGGCGGGGCACATCCACTTTTGACGGCTTGAGCATTGCCTGGGCGGTGATCGAACATATCAGCAACCGCAGGATTCTCGGGGCGAAAACGCTGTTTGCCACCCATTACCACGAGTTGACCGAGCTGGAAGGCAAGATGGACAATGTAAACAATTACTGTATCGCGGTCAAGGAGAAAGGGGACGACATCGTATTCCTCAGAAAGATCGTGAAAGGCGGGGCGGACAAAAGCTACGGCATCCAGGTGGCGAAGCTGGCCGGGGTGCCGGATATGGTGATTGACCGGGCCAAGGAGATTGTGGAGCAGTTAAGCGACAACGACATCACCGAGAAGGTGCAGAGCATAGAGATTGACAGAGGCAGGAGCGAGAAGAAAAAGAGCGTCAGGTATGATGAGGTGGATCTGGAGCAGATTTCCCTGTTTGACACGGTGACGGATGAGGACGTGATTCAGGAACTGAAAGAGATTGATGTGAGCAATCTGACGCCTGTGGATGCGCTGAATACATTGTACCGATTACAAAACCGATTGAAAAATCGGTGGGGATAAGAAAGGCGAAACCTAATTATATGTATCGAAATTGTACAAATGAATAATCAACACAGACGCGCTTGCGCTCCGTTCCAGCCGTAACAGCGCTAAACTCGAAAGTACCTCGTTAAGCGCTGACAGTTTTAATCCGAAGGATTTAAACACTTTTCAAGGGTCTGCTTATGATTATCCATTTGCACAATTAATACAGTGTGTTGAGAGGTTTCGCAATTTCATGTACCGCTTTAGAATACTGTGAGGAAAAGGAAACCGTGGCGAAAATAAATATTTTGGACAACCAGACGATAGACAAGATCGCCGCCGGGGAGGTGGTGGAGCGGCCTGCCAGCGTGGTGAAGGAGCTGGTGGAGAATGCCATAGATGCGGGCGCCGACGCCGTTACGGTGGAGATTAAGGAGGGCGGCACGACCCTGATCCGGGTGACGGATAACGGCGGCGGCATCGAGAAATCCCAGGTAGAAAACGCCTTTCTGCGTCATGCCACAAGCAAGATTTCTTCCGCCGATGATTTGACCAAACTGGTCAGTCTGGGATTCCGGGGGGAGGCTCTTGCCAGCATTGCGGCGGTGGCGCAGGTGGAGCTCATTACGAAGACGCCGGAGGATCTGACGGGTATCCGCTATCTGATCGAGGGGGGCGTGGAGAAGGAGCGGGAAGAAATCGGCGCGCCGGGCGGCACGACACTGCTTGTGCGCAATCTGTTTTACAACACGCCGCCCCGAAAAAAGTTTTTAAAACAGCCAAGGACAGAAGGCTCCTATGTGGCGGATCTGATGGAACATCTGGCCATGTCAAATCCGCAGGTTTCCTTTAAATTTCTGCTGAACGGCCAGAACAAATTCTATACCACAGGCAGCGGCGATCTGCGGGAGATTGTGTTCCGCATTTACGGCAAGGATATCGCCGGCGCGCTCACGGATTTTCGGTGTGAGAAAGAGGGGATGACGGTGACAGGCCTTTTGGGGAAACCGGTGATCAACCGGGCGAACCGTTCCTATGAGATCTTCTACATCAACGGCAGATATATCCGAAGCACGCTGATCAGCAAGGCGGTGGAGGAGGGCTACCGGGAATATCTGATGCAGCACAAATTTCCTTTCTGTATCCTGCATTTTCAGATTGATACGGAGAAGATTGACGTGAACGTCCACCCTTCCAAGATGGAGGTAAGGATTGCAGATGGGCCGGACTTCTATGAAACCGTGAGAGAGGCGGTGGAGGAAGCGCTGCGGGAGCGGGAGATGATTCCCGAGGTGACTTTGTCTGATTCGGAAAAGAAAGAGGCGAAGAAAGAGGAAAGAAACGGCGGCCGGACAAAGGAGACAGCGCCGGAGCCCTTTGAGAAGAGAAGGATTGCACAGTCCCAGCAGAAGCCGGGCGGACAGAACGGGGCGGAAATGCCGTTTCCGGGGAAAGAGGGAGAGTCCGAGCAGACGGCGTCGATCCGGGCGATCTACGAGAAAAACCGTCCGGCGGAGGCGAATGTCCTCAGACAGACCGTAGTCTACCACGCCGGCAGCGGAACAGAAAAAGAAGAAACAGAGCAGATGACCATGTTCGACGAAAAGATTCTTTCGGAGAAGGCAAAGGAGCATTATGAGATCATCGGTCAGCTCTTTGAGACATACTGGCTGATATCCTATCAGGACAAGCTTCTGATCGTAGATCAGCATGCCGCCCACGAGAAGGTCAGATACGAGCGGCTAATGCGGCATTTCCGGGAGAAGGAGGCGGCCTCCCAGCAGATCAACCCGCCCATGATTGTGACGTTAAACAACCAGGAGAAGGAATGCCTGCAGAACCACATGGAGGATTTTGCGGCGCTTGGCTTTGTGATCGAGGAGTTTGGCGGGAATGACTACGCAATACGGGGCGTTCCGCTGGATCTGTACGGTTATACGGAGGGGACATTTTTCTATGAGATACTGGATGAACTGGCTGCCGAAGCGGCAGCGGGAACCCCGGAGAGCGTCCGCGTCCGCATTGCCACCATGGCCTGCAAGGCGGCAGTCAAGGGCAATATGCGTATGAGCAGACAGGAGATGGGGGCGCTGATTGACGAGCTTCTGACCTTGGACAACCCATATAACTGCCCGCACGGCAGACCGACGATCATTTCCATGAGCAGGCAGGAGCTAGAGAAGAAATTTAAGCGCATTGTATAAACGTGTAAACAGGAGGAAAATAGAGTGAAAGCGATTAAGCGGCCTCTGGTGATCCTTACCGGGCCCACGGCAGTGGGGAAGACGGCTCTTTCCATCGCACTTGCAAAAGCCATCGGCGGGGAGATCATCTCCGCCGATTCCATGCAGGTATACCGCCATATGGACATCGGGTCGGCCAAAATCATGCCGGAGGAGATGGAGGGTGTGCCCCATCATCTCATTGATGTGCTGGAGCCGGCGGAGGAATTTAATGTGGTGGTATTTCAGAAGCTGGCAAAGCAGGCGGCGGAGGATATTTACAGCCGTGGGCATATCCCCATCGTGGTAGGCGGCACCGGGTTTTATATTCAGGCGTTGGTGTACGATATTGATTTCACAGAAAACGACGAGGACACTGCGCTGCGGCAGGCGCTTGAGGAGCAGGCCCGCAGAGAAGGAGCGGATGTTCTCTATGAAAGGCTTCGCGCGGTGGACCCGGAGTCCTGCGAGAGCATTCACGCCCACAACATAAAGCGGGTGATCCGGGCCATTGAGTTTTACGAAAAGACAGGAAAAAAGATTTCCGACCACAACCGGGAGCAGCGGCAGAATGCTTCGCCCTATCATTTCGCCTATTTCGTTCTGACCGACAGCCGGGACAAGATCTATCAGAGGATTGACGAGCGGGTAGACCTGATGATGACGCATGGGCTGATGGAGGAAGTGCGCGCGCTTCGTGACCGGGGATGCAGGCGGGACATGGTGTCCATGCAGGGACTTGGCTACAAAGAGCTTCTTGCCTGTCTGGAAGGGGAAATTTCTCTGGAAGAGGCTGTTTATCTGATAAAAAGGGACACCAGACATTTCGCAAAAAGGCAGCTCACCTGGTTTCGGCGCGAAAAAGAGGTAATTTGGGTGGATAAAACCGTTTATGACCATGATAGTCAAAAAATGTTAATGTGTATGCAGGATTTCCTGCGCGAAAAAGGGATCATCCTGTAAGGATTTGTCAAATGCTGATGGATTATGGGATTTTTAGGGGGAATGGATAGGAAAACAACGAAATTACGGCTGAATAGTCTATGTTATTTGGAATAGATGGTGCTATTAAACGCAAAATAATATTCTAAAAGATTGTTATATAGTTAAAATAGGACTGGATGGATTAGAAAAAAGCAGGAAGATGCAGGAAATCAGTTGACGAAAAACGCTGATTTTACAGGGGATCCGGCAAAGATCATGCAAGGAAAACCAGAAATGATGTACAAAATATACAAAGGCAGAGGAAAGGCGGAACAAGGAAAATGAGGGAGATTGACGGCATATATAAACAGTTTGGCATTTCGGAAGCGGTATCCCGTTTTGGGGAGGAGATTCTGTCATTCCTCCGGGAACGGTTCCGGCAGATTGACGAAACGGCAGAGTACAACCAGCTCAAGGTGATCCGGGCCATGCAGGAGGCAGGTGTCAGCGAGGCATGTCTGCTTGGCACCACGGGGTATGGCTACAACGATCTGGGGCGCGACACGTTAGAAACCGTGTACGCGGATGTCTTTCGGACGGAGGATGCGCTTGTGCGGCCGCAGATTACCTGCGGCACTCATGCGCTTGCACTTGCGCTGATGAGCAATCTGCGGCCGGGGGACGAGCTGTTATCCCCGGTAGGGAAGCCCTACGACACGCTGGAGGAGGTGATCGGTATCCGTCCGTCCAGAGGCTCCCTCGCGGAGTACGGCATCACTTACAGACAGGTGGATCTTCTGCCTGACGGCGGTTTTGACTACGAAGGCATCCGCGCCGCCATCAACGGGAAAACAAGACTGGTTACCATCCAGCGTTCCAAGGGCTACCAGACAAGGCCGACTTTGTCCGTGGCCCGCATTGGCGAACTGATTTCCTTTGTGAAGCAGATCAAGCCGGACGTTCTCGTGATGGTGGACAACTGTTACGGGGAGTTTGTGGAAACCACGGAACCCTCTGAAGTGGGGGCGGATATGGTGGTCGGGTCGCTCATCAAAAATCCGGGCGGCGGGCTTGCGCCCATCGGCGGCTATATTGCCGGAAAACGGGAATGCGTGGAGAATGCGGCCTGCCGTCTGACTTCCCCCGGACTGGCCAAGGAGGTGGGAGCTTCCCTTGGCATACTTCCCGCTTTCTATCAAGGGCTGTTCCTGGCGCCGACGGTGACGGCTTCCGCCTTGAAAGGGGCCATCTTTGCGGCGAATATATACGAGAAGCTTGGATTTGCCGTGGTGCCGGACGGGTCGGAGAGCCGCCACGATATCATTCAGGCCGTGACCTTCGGTTCGCCGAAGGGTGTGATTGCTTTCTGTGAGGGCATTCAGGAGGCGGCCCCGGTGGACAGTTTCGTGAAGCCGGAACCGTGGGATATGCCCGGCTATGACTCCAAGGTGATTATGGCGGCAGGCGCCTTTGTTTCAGGCTCCTCCATCGAACTTTCCGCAGACGGTCCGATTGCGCCGCCCTATGCGGTGTATTTTCAGGGAGGGCTTACTTTTCCCCATGCGAAGCTAGGCATCTTGAAGAGCCTGCAGAATCTGGTGGACTGCGGGATATGCCACATTTGATGGAAAAAATTTCTTTTTTTGTGTACATCAAAATCTGATTGTGATAAAATGGGCGTTGGGGAAAGGAGATTGTATTTTTTATGCGCAAAAATAACTGGGCCTGCTTCCTGCTGATTCTGGCGGGAATCGTGATCGGCGGCTTTATCGGGAGTCTGTTTCCCTCCACCTGGCTGAACTATGGACAGTCTTTTGGTCTGTCACAGCCCCTGGTGCTGGATCTTGGCATCCTGAGTGTGACGTTTGCACTGTCGATTAAGATCACGATAGCAAGCATTTTGGGGATTGCTCTGGCAATCATCATATACCGCATGATCTGACCTGTCCTTTTGGAGAGAAGCTGTCGGGAAAGAGACTGCATGAAAACAGGAAAGTGTGAGAACAATGAGTATTACAGGCAGCAAAATCTTCCATTTGAGAAATTTGCCGCTTTCGGAAGTGAGAGTCTTACGGACTCGGAGCTTCTGGCGATCCTTCTTCGGACAGGAACGAAAGGCGTGAGCGCCAGGGAGCTTGGGGAGTGGGTTCTGGCCAGGACAGCCAGATACGGGAACGGGCTTCTCGGGCTGTACCACATACCTGTGAAGGATCTGCAGAAGATTGAGGGGATCGGAGAGGTGAAGGCGGTCCAGCTTAAGGCCATCGCGGAACTGGCAAAGCGGATGGCACGGGCGAAGGCGAAAAACGGGCTTTCTTTCCATGATCCGTACTCCGTTGCAGATTATTACATGGAGCGGTTCCGCCATGAGTGTGTGGAGCATATCCTGCTTCTGTTTCTGGATTCGGGTTACCATCTGATTGGGGAGGAAATCCTCTCAAAAGGTACGGCTAACGCCTCCCTTCTTTCGCCGAGAGAGGTTTATATCAAGGCCTTTCGAAACGGCGCGGCCGGCATTATGCTTCTGCATAACCATCCGGGCGGAAATCCTGTTCCGAGTGAGAACGACCTTCTGGTTACGGAGCGGATCGGCCGGACGGGAGCGCTCACGGACATTCCTCTGGTCGACCACATTATTCTGGGAGACAACAATTATTTCAGCTTTAAAGAGAGTAAATTACTGACAGATATGTCGATTGAAATGTAAAGAGAAAGGGGTACATTTACCTTGGCAAACAACGCATTTGGAATTGATCTTGGCACAAGCAACATCAAAATTTACAACCGCGCGGACGATGAAGTTTTTGTGGAAAAAAACATGATCGCCATCGAGAATAAGAAGACGCTCTTTGCGTACGGCGATGCGGCGTTCGAGATGTATGAGAAGGCGCCCAGCAACATCAACATCACTTATCCTCTGAGTAACGGTGTGATTGCGGATATCCAGAACATGGAGACGCTTGTCAGGTATTTTCTGGGCGGTATGATGAAGAACAATATCCGTCCCGCCGATTATTACATTGCCGTTCCGTGGGATGTGACGGAGGTGGAGAAGCGCGCTTTTAAGGATCTGATCAAGGAATCCAATGTGAAGGCCAGAAAGGTCATGGTGGTGGACAAGGCCGTTGCAGACGGGCTCGGACTCGGCATTGACGTGAAAAATTCGCAGGGCGTGCTGGTTGTCAATGTGGGCTTTGATACAACGGAAATCTCGATTCTCTCATTGGGAGGCATCGTCTTAAGCCGTCTGATTAAAGTGGGAGGCCGCAAATTTGACGAGGCCATCAAGGCGGCGATCCGCCGTGAGTACAGTCTGATCATCGGCGGAAAGACAGCCGAGGTCGTAAAGACATCCCTTCTCGACCTGGAGGATCAGAGGATGGGTGCGGTAGTCTACGGCAGGGATATCGTGACGGGACTGCCCGTGGAGAGAGAAATACCGACTGCCCTCGTGGACGAGTGCCTGATCGAGCATTTTAATTCCATCATAGACAATATCAAGGTGATTCTGGAGCGTACCCCGCCGGAGCTGGCGGCTGATATTTACCGTCACGGCATTTATCTGACGGGCGGTGCCTCACAGGTGAGTAAGCTGGCGCAGCTTATGAGCAAGGGAACGGGACTGCAGGTGAACGTCTCCGAAAACCCGGTGACCAGCGTGGCTCTCGGCCTTGCAAAGATTATCAAGGAAGAAAATTATAAGTCGGTAGCTTACGCGATAGAAGGAATGAGTAAATGAGTCCAATCGTCAAGAAAAAAGGAGAGAAATTTACGTTACCCGGTAAATATCTCCTTTTTATTTTAACAATCCTCTGCACGGCTATGGTTCTGCTCACCTTTAACACAAAGGTGTTCAGCGGCCCGTTGTCCGCCGTTGCGGGGTATATCGTGGTTCCTTTCGAGGAAGGGATCAGCGTGGTGGGAAGCTGGCTTTCCGGCCGGTCGGAGGAGCTTGTGCAGATCAGGGAGCTTCTCGCCCAGAATGAACAGCTTAAGGCAAAGGTGGATGAGCTGACCATCGAGAATACAAGGCTGCAGCAGGACCGCTATGAGCTGACCAATCTGCGGGAGCTGTACAGTCTGAACGCCCAGTATGACGAGTATGAAATGACGGGGGCGCGCATTATTGCCAGAGATTCCGGCAACTGGTTTTATTCTTTTGTGATCAATAAAGGAGCAAGCGACGGCATTGCCGTGGACATGAATGTGATGGCCGGCAGCGGCCTTGTGGGGCGCGTGGTAGACGTCGGCCCCAACTGGGCGAAAGTGAAGTCCATCATTGCGGACGACTCCAATGTGAGCGCCATGGTGCTTTCCAGCGCCGACCACATGATCGTTTCCGGGAATCTGAAACTGTACGCTTCCGGCGTCATTGAGTTTGGGCAGCTCGTGGACAGCGACGGTGTGGTGGTGGAGGGAGACAAGGTGGTTACCTCCGATATCAGCGATAAATATCTGCCGGGCATTCTGATTGGCTATATCAACACCATCACGCCCGATGCGAACAATCTGACCAAGTCTGGGTACATAACGCCGGCTGTGGATTTTGAGCATCTGGAGGAGGTTCTGGTAATCCGGCAGTTGAAACAGAATGTGCCAGATTGAGGAGAATTTGCGATGAAACGTGGCATCATTACCGCAGTACTGATTTTCATATGTTTCCTGCTGCAGTGCACGGTATTCCGCGCATTGGCGTTTGGCGGCATTGTGCCTAATCTGCTGATTGTGCTGACGGCCTCCTTCGGCTTTATGAGAGGGGAGAAGACCGGGCTTTTAATCGGCTTTTTCTGCGGGCTGCTGGTGGATATCTTCTTTGCCAGCGTGATCGGGTTTTATGCACTTCTTTACATGTATATCGGCTATATGAACGGCAAGTTCGCGGCCATTTTTTATCCGCAGGACATCAAACTGCCGGTGGCGCTGATCCTGTGCAGTGACTTTCTCTACGGGATTGGATGCTATGTGATCCTGTTTCTTCTGCGGGGACGTTTTGAATTTACATACTACCTCCTGCACATTATTTTACCGGAGATTGTGTATACCATTGCGGTTACGTTGCTTTTATATCCGCTCATTCTCTGGATTAACACCGGGCTTGAGCGAAGCGAACTGAGGAGCGGAAAGAAGTTTGTTTGAGGAACTTTTAGAACACTTTAAAGAGAATTTTATGAATATGGTCACCTCCCGGCTTCTTGTGCTGATGCTTGTGATTGCCGGTATGGGCGGATATCTCATTTACTGGATTTTTCAGCTGCAGATTGTAAACGGGGAGCAGTATTACAACGATTTTCAGCTAAAGATCAAGAAGGAGAGGACGCTTCCCGCCACCAGGGGTAACATTCTGGACCGGGACGGCAACCTTTTGGCTTACAATGAACTTGCCTACTCCGTCACCATCGAGGATGTGTACGAGTCGGGACGGGGGAAAAACGCGAAACTGAACGATACCATCCGCAGGCTGATTGCCATGATCGAAGAAAACGGCGACCACGTGATCAGCGATTTCCGTATAGAGATCAATAAGAGCGGCGAATACGTCTACACGGTGGAGGGCACACAGCTTCTGCGGTTTCTGGCGGATATTTATGGCTACGCTTCCATTGATGACCTGAAAGAGAGGGAGAAAGCGGTGGCGCCGGAGGATCTGGTCAAGTATCTGTGCGGGACGAGCCGTTACGGAATCGGTGACTATACGGACGATGAGGATTCCGACAGCTTTGTGGAAGGGCTTGGCTTTTCCAAGGAGGAAGTGTTAAAGATCATTACCATCCGCTATGCCATGAGCGCCAACAGCTACCAGCGGTATATCGCTACCACGGTTGCGGAAAACGTCTCGCAGGAGACAGTGGCCGTCATTATGGAGAATGCGGACAGTCTGGACGGTGTGTCTATCGCGGAAGGAACGATCCGCAAATATAATGAGAGCATCTATTATGCCCAGGTGATCGGCTATACAGGACGGGTGGCGCAGGAGGAGCTGGAAGAGCTGCAGGCGCAGGAGCCGAGCTACGATTTGAATGACACGGTAGGGAAATCCGGGATTGAAGCTTCCATGGAGATGGAGCTGCAGGGAAAAAAAGGCTCCGAGACCGTGTATGTGGACAACATGGGTAAGGTGGTGGAAACCAGTGACCGGGTGGAACCGGCGGCCGGAAACGATATTGTGCTGACACTGGATACCGGGCTTCAGAAGGCGTGCTATCATATTCTGGAATCCAAGCTTGCCAGCATTCTTTTGAAGAAAATAGAGAATATCAAGGAATATACACCCCCGGAGGGCGGCAGTGGCGGCAACATCCCCATTCCCATCTACGATGTGTATTATGCCTGCATCAACAATAATGTGATCGATATCACCCATTTTACGTCGGAGTATGCGGGGGATACGGAAAAAGCTGTGCAGGAAGCATATCTGGACAAAAAGGCGCGTGTTTTTGCCACCTTGCGGGATGAGCTGACAGAGAGCTGCACCCCCTACGATGCGCTGACGGAGGAGTATCAGGTTTATGAGAGCTATGTGGCCTCCGCGCTTTATGACCGCGATATTCTGATGACGGATGTGGTGGATAAAAAGGACGCCACCTATATCGCGTGGACGACGGATGAAGTGATCAGCTTAAACGAGTATCTGAATTACGCCATCGCACAGAACTGGATCAACGTTTCCAAGCTGGACATTGACTCGCGCTATTCCGATTCCGTGGAGATTTACAATAAGATTCTGGAATATATTTTTGATGTGCTTGACCGGGATCTGGAGTTTGACAAAAAAATTTATCGTTACATGATTCTGAATGATGAGATTACCGGGCGGCAGATCTGCGAGCTGCTTATGGAGCAGTATGTGGTGGAACCAGAGGAGGATGAAATCGCGCAGTTCAGAGCCGGAGCGTTGACGCCTTACGCGTTTATGAGAAACCGTATCGAGCAGCTTGATCTGACGCCGGCACAGCTTGCGCTGGATCCCTATTCCGGCTCCATCGTTGTCACGGATGTGAATAAGGGGGATGTGCTGGCCATATCCTCTTACCCGAGCTATGATAATAATCGGATGGCGAACGGTGTGGATGCCGTTTATTTCGCAAGTCTGAGAAATGATCTGTCCAGTCCGATGTTAAACTATGCGACCCAGCAGCGGACGGCGCCGGGATCTACGTTCAAGCCGGTTTCCGCCACGGCGGGGCTTTTGGAGGGGGTAATTGGTCTTTCAGATGTTATCACATGTGCTGGTATTTACGACAAAATATCCCCGCCTGCCCGATGTCATATTTATCCTGGTGCGCACGGTTCCTTAGATTTAACAGGTGGCATTCGCCGTTCCTGTAACGCCTATTTCTATGAGGTCGGTTATCGTCTGGGGACTGTGGGAGATACCTACAACGACAGCGTTGGTCTGAATAAGCTGGCAAAATATGCGGATATGTACGGCCTTTCGGAAACTTCCGGCATTGAGATTGAGGAGTATGCGCCGGGTGTATCCGATCTGGATGCGGTCCGTTCCGCCATCGGACACGGTACCAACAACTATACCACGGCAGGGCTTGCGCGATATGTTACAACCGTTGCGAACAGTGGAACATGTTATAATTTAACTCTGGTGGATAAGATTGAGGATCAGAGCGGCGGCCTGATCCGGGACAATGTGGCTGTAGTACGGAACCGGATCGACATGAACCCGGCTTACTGGGATGCAATCCATGCCGGAATGCGCCAGGTAGTGGAAAATAAGGCGTATTTTATGGATCTGGATGTGAATGTGGCGGGTAAGACGGGTACGGCGCAGGAGAGCAGGAATCGTCCCAACCACGCGCTGTTTATCAGCTACGCGCCCTATGAGGCCCCGGAAATATCGGTGACGGTGCGTGTGGCAAACGGCTATACATCCGACTATGCGGCCCAGATTGCCAAGGACGTGTACGAATACTATTACGGGCTGAAGGATGAAAAAGAAATCATTACCGGTACGGCAGGAGATCTGGAAGGCGGTGCAATCAACGCCGATTAACGGCGGGACGGTACAAAGATTGAGGTGTGAATATGAAAAATGCGGTCATTATCAAGAGTTTTCCGAACGGGCTTTCCATCTTTTTGGACAGTGAGCTTCCCTTTTCACAGCTTTTGGAGGAAATTGCGTTAAAGTTCAGCGAGTCCGCAAACTTCTTTAAGGATGCAAGCATGGTGGTCTCCTTTGAGGGCAGGCTGCTTTCTGATCTGGAGGAACGTCAGATCGTGGATACCATATCGGCAAACTCCAGACTGAATATTGTCTGCATCATGGGGAAGGACGAGGAGACGGACAAAAATTTCGTCAAGGCGCTGCAGCAGCTTTCCTTCCACCAGGATGTGCTGGAGAATGCAGGGCAGTTCTATAAGGGAACGCTAAAGGACGGCCAGATTCTGGAGACGGAGAACAGCATCATCGTGCTGGGTGACGTCTATCCTGGTGCGTGCATCATTTCCAGTAAGGATATCGTGGTGCTTGGAGGCCTTTACGGACAGGCATACGCCGGGGGAAACGGGGAGGAAGGACATTTTGTAGTGGCGCTTGAAATGTCGCCGGAAAAATTAAAAATTGGCGATTTCAAATATAAAACATCAGAGAAACAGAGCAAATGGTCGATCAAACCGAAGATCCAGCCGAAAATTGCTTTTGTGAGGGACGCCAGAGTTTTCATGGAGCCAATTACCAAAGAATTACTGAATGATCTGCCATTCTAAACGTAGTAAATGCCTGCGGCATTAACTACACGAGATTTGCTTCGCAAACTCGGGCGGAGAGTTCAGTAGACGATAACAATTCATCAATGGAGGACTTGCTATGAGTGAAGTGATTGTCGTCACGTCAGGGAAAGGCGGGGTGGGAAAGACCACCACCTCTGCAAACGTTGGAACAGGTCTGGCAGCTATGGGGAAGAAGGTCATTCTGATCGACACGGATATCGGCCTTCGCAATCTTGATGTGGTGATGGGACTGGAAAACAGGATTGTATATAATCTGGTGGATGTGGTGGAGGGAAACTGCCGCATCAAGCAGGCGATTATACGGGACAAGCGTTATCCGACCCTGTTTCTTCTGCCGTCGGCACAGACAAAAGATAAAAGTGCAGTCAATCCCACCCAGATGGTGCGCATGATCAGCCATCTGCGGGATCAGTTTGATTATATCATTCTGGACTGCCCCGCAGGGATTGAACAGGGATTTCAGAACGCCATCGCAGGCGCGGACAGAGCCCTTGTGGTGACCACGCCGGAGGTGTCCGCGATCCGGGATGCGGACAGGATTATCGGTCTTCTGGAAGCAAATGAAATACATAAGATGGATCTGATTATCAACCGAATCAGACAGGATATGATAAAAAGGGGCGATATGATGTCCTCGGAGGACGTGGTGGATATTTTATCGCTGCCCCTGATCGGAAGGGTGCCGGATGATGAGAATGTGGTGATAGCCACAAATCAGGGAGAACCGTTAGTCGGAAGCAATACGATGGCGGGGAAGGCATACCAGAATATCTGTTACCGCATCATAGGCGAAGAGGTGCCTTTCATGGACTTTGATAAGAGCGTCTCGTTCTGGACAAAGGTGACAGGTATTTTCCATAAAGGTTAGGGGGGATCAGCGTGTTTAAAAATCTGTTGAAACGGAAAAGCTCCAGAGAAATAGCCAAAGACCGGCTGAAAATACTGCTCATCTCCGACAGGGTCAACTGTTCCCAGGAGATGATGGAGATGATCAAAAACGATATCGCCAAAGTGATATCCAAGTACATGAAGATAGATGCCCAGAGCATGGAGATCCAGATCACACAGACAAGCGGCAAGGGACATGGGATCAAAAATCCGACGCTCTATGCGAATATACCGATACTTGATTTAAAACAATAACAAATCGAGCTTCGCTCGATTGCGAGGACTGCTTGCAGCAGCCTCGGCAGGAGAAGACAATAGTGTTCGATACAACAGGATGAAGGAAGATATATGCTGAAACATTACCACATCAGGGACTATGATTTTAAATTAATCATTTTGGTGGTGGCGCTTACGGTAGTGGGCGTTCTTGCCATCGGCAGCGCCAAAGAATCTTTGCAGTCCAGACAGCTTGCCGGAGCCGTTTTCGGTTTTTTTCTGATGCTTGTTTTGTCCCTGTTTGACTATTCGGTGATTCTTAAGTTTTACTGGATTATGTATGTGGCAAATCTTGTCCTGTTGTATCTGGTGAGGGCGATCGGCGTGACGGTGGGCGGCGCCCAGCGCTGGCTGAATCTCTTTGGCATCCAGTTCCAGCCCTCGGAGACGGCTAAGATTCTGTTGATTTTATTCTTCGCACAGTTTATCATGAGACATAAGGAGGAGATGGGGACATTAAAGATTGTCGGGAGCTGCGTACTTCTGTTTGTTCCATCCATCGTTTTAATCTTAAGTCAGCCGGATCTGTCCACCAGCATCATGGTGGTGATTCTGTTCTGTGTGGTGATGTTTGTTGGCGGCGTAAGCTGGAAATATGTGATTCTTGCGATTTCCGTGGCGGTGCCGGCCTTTATTATCGCGCTGACGCTGATTTTGCAGCCGGAGCAGGAGATCCTCAACGATTTCCAGCAGAGGCGTATTCTGGCATGGCTTTACCCGGATGAATACTCTGATACGGAAGCCTATCAGCAGAACAATTCCATGATGGCCATAGGATCCGGCATGCTCCACGGCAAGGGGTATAACACCAACGAAATCAGTTCCGTAAAAAACGGCAATTTTATTGCGGAAGTGGAAACAGACTTTATTTATGCGGTTATCGGTGAAGAATTTGGTTTCGTAGGCGGCTGTGTGGTAATTGTGTTATTGATTTTCATCTCATTTGAATGTATTATGGTAGCTAGGAAGGCAAAAGATCTGGCAGGTACGATTATCGCGGCGGGGGTTGCGGCGTTGGTCGGCTTTCAGGGAATGCTGAACATTGCGGTGGCTACCGGCGCGAGTCCGAATACGGGTATCCCGCTTCCGTTTGTC
Source organism: uncultured Lachnospiraceae bacterium (assembly GCA_965114645.1). Lineage (GTDB taxonomy): Bacteria > Bacillota > Clostridia > Lachnospirales > Lachnospiraceae > UBA3282. The sequence goes on from CBCOZL010000003.1 coordinate 176,057, forward strand.
AGTTATGGGCTGACTTCGGTTGTGAGTCTTTATATCGGAATCGGGTTTGTGCTGAATATACGGCTGCAATGTAAAAATGACAGGGGTGTTAGCAAATGAATATTGCGTTGATCGCACATGATGCAAAGAAAAAACTGATGCAGAATTTCTGCATCGCGTATCGGGGGATTTTGAGTAAAAACGATCTTTATGCCACGGGGACAACGGGAAGGCTGATTGAGGAAGTGACGAATCTGACCATCCACAAGTATCTGGCCGGGCATCTGGGCGGAGCACAGCAGATCGGGGCGCAGATCGAGCACAACCAGATCGATCTTGTGATTTTCCTGAGAGACCCGCTTTATCCGAAATCCCACGAGCCGGATGTCAACAATGTAGTTATGCTCTGTGACAGGCATAATATTCCGCTTGCCACCAATCTGGCATCGGCGGAGCTTTTGATTAAATCACTCGACAGAGGAGACATGGAGTGGCGTGAAATGTACAAATAACAAATCGAACTTCGTTCGATTGCGAGATTTGCCTTCGGCAAACTCGATAAAAAAGCAAAAGGTTGACAGCGTTTGGTTGCGAGATTTGCTTTCAGCAAACTCGATAAAAAAGCAAAAGGTTGACAGCGTTCGATTGCGAGATTTGCCTTCGGCAAACTCGGCTTCAAAATGTAGAATGTTGTGCGCTTTTCTGGCGGTGGCAACTCTCGCCCTTACGGGGTGCGGGAGCGCGAAGTATGACATGCCTTATGAACAGCAGGGGAGTGTCAGCAGCTATCAGCTTATCAGTATCGCAAACAGGGAAACGATAGAGCCTTTTGCCAAAGATCTGTGTGTGGTGGCAGGTGATGTGACGTCGGGAGGTCCGGATCTGCAGCAGGTGGGGGCGGCGGCGCTTTTTGACACGAAGGATCTGAACACGCTGTATGCGAAAAATGCACATAACCAGATGAATCCGGCCAGCCTTACAAAGGTGATGACGGCTCTGGTAGCTTTGAAATACGGTTCCCCGGATGACATCTATACAGCCTCGGAGAATGTGTTAATCACAGAGTCCGGCGCTGTTTTGAGCGGCATTAAACCGGGGGACAGAATGACACTGGATCAGGCGCTGCATGCGCTGTTAATCGCTTCTGGAAACGATGTCGCCGTATTGATTGCGGAGGGAGTTTCTGGATCTCTGAATGGCGGCACAGGCTCTGTGGCGGAGTTTGTGGAGCTTATGAACCAGGAGGCCCAGGAGATCGGCGCCACGAACTGCCATTTTTTAAATCCAAACGGATTAACGCAGGAAGGGCATTATGTGACGGCATACGATCTTTATCTGATTTTCCAGGAAGCTTTAAAATACGAACTTTTTAGCCAGATTATACAAATGTCTTCTTACAGCACTGTTTACACGGCGGCTGACGGTTCCGAAAAGACGCTGGAGATGGAGAATTCCAATCACTTTCTTCGGGGAAACTATGATCCGCCTGCGAATGTGACGGTAGTTGGTGGAAAAACGGGAACAACGAACGCGGCAGGCCACTGTCTGATTCTGCTTTCCAGAAGCAGCAGCGGGACGCCATACATTTCGGTTATCCTGAAGGACGAATCCAGAGAAGGGCTGTACGGAGATATGGGAGAACTGCTCGGAATCATCAAATAAGGTAGTTGTTTTTTCGGGGGAGTTCCTGTATAATTGACAGTAAGTTCATACAATTATTGTATGGATCTGTCAGGGCAATAAATAATAATATACGCTAGGAGGGTATCGACATGGTTCAGTTTATTGTAGGAAGGGAAGGAAAGGGTAAGACCAAGCATTTATTAGATAAAGTGAATACGGAGATTAAGGATGCACAGGGCAATGTCGTGTATCTTGACAAGAGCACGAAACACATGTTTGAACTGAACAACAAGATCAGACTCATTGACGTACCTGAGTATCTGATAACGGACAGCGATGAGTTTATCGGTTTCATCTGCGGCATTATTTCGCAGGACCACGATTTGCAGCAGATGTATTTTGACAGCTTCTTAAAGATCGCCTGTGTGGAGGCTGATGATCTGGAGAAGGTAATCGAAAAGATTGAGAAGATCAGCGAGAAGTTCCATGTAGATTTCGTAATCAGCGTGTCACGCGATGAGAGTGAGCTTCCCGAGAATATGCGTAAAAACGTTATTGTTTCCCTCTGATTTGTACATAGTCAATAGAAAAATGATATAAAACCTCGGAGGATCCTTCCGGGGTTTTGCTATTTCCGCGCATAAGCAGAGCCGGAAGACACACGAAACAGCCTCGAAGCTTGTTGAATGGAGAATGTCTAGTGGCAGATAATCGGAATAACAAGATAACAAAATACAGGAGACCCATCAATCTGAACATCGGTATGGTGGTTTTTGCCGTGATCCTTATCTATGTAGTGATCTGTGTGTTCATGTACTTTCGGACAGAACACATTGTCCGCTACAGCGTACAGGAGGGTTCCCTGACTTCAAACAGCATATATAAAGGAATCGCTCTCAGGACAGAACAGATTGTGACTGGACAGGATGCCGGTTATGTGAATTATTTTGCCAGGGAAGGGGAGCGCACGGCGGTGGGCGATCTGGTGTATACAGTGGATGAGACAGGAAGGCTGTCCGATTATGTCAAGGCCGGGGCAAACGGGGAAAATTCGCTTTCCGACAGTGATTTGTCTGAGCTTAAGACAGATATTACTGCCTTTATGCACGGTTTTGACAGGAAACAATTTGATGAAGTCTATAATTTCCGGCACAATATGGAGAGCATGGCGATCAAGCTGGCGAACTATAATATTCTGGAAAATGCGGATGCCCTAAACGATGCCTCGGGTACGGTGCTCATCAATTACCGCTATGCGGCAAAGAGCGGCATCGTGCTCTATTCCACGGACGGCTATGAAAATTTAAAGCTGGAGGACATGACATCGGAGCTGTTTGACGAGGAAAACTACGAGCGCAAATATCTGGTGAACAACGGTCTGATTGCTGCGGGAGAGCCGGTTTATAAGCTGGCGACGTCGGAGGACTGGTCCATTGTGATTCCGGTGGAAAAGGAACTGGCCGATCTGCTTCTGGAAAAAGAGTATGTGGAAGTGCGGTTTTTGAAAAACCAGTATACGGCATGGGGCGAGGTGGCAGTTTATACCAACGAAGCGGGCGAGACATTCGCGTCGCTCACCTTCACCAATTCCATGATCACGTTCTGTACAGAACGTTTTATTGATATCGAACTTCTGCTGGAGGAGGAGAAGGGGCTGAAAATTCCCAATTCTGCTATCGTGCAGAAAGAGTTTTTCATCGTGCCGAAGGCCTATGTGACAAGGGGCGGCAGTAACGGCGGTGACGGCGTGCTGTTAGAAACCTACAATGAGGAAGGCGAGGCCACCACGCAGTTTGTGGAGACGGAGATTTACGAGGAGACGGAGACAGACTATTACCTGGACAATTCTACGCTCAGATCGGGAAATTATATTGTCATGCCGGAGACCGGGGAAAAGTATGCCGTCAGTAAGACCGGCTCCCTGCAAGGTGTCTACAATATCAATAAAGGGTATGCCGACTTTAAGCAGATCAGTGTTTTGTATGAAAACGAAGAGTATTCCGTCGTGAAGTCGAACACCAACTATGGATTGAATGTATATGACTATATCGTGTTAAATGCGGATATGGTAAAGGACAATGAATTTATATATGAATAGGAAATTTTTACGATAAAGGACAGGATAGGTATGGGAATCAGAGAAAATCTGGATGTGGTAAAGTCGTGTATGAAGAACGCCTGCGCGGCGTGCGGCAGGGCGGCGGATGAGGTAAAGCTGATTGCGGTGAGCAAGACGAAACCTGTTCCTGCGCTTGAGGAAGCGTATACTTACGGCTGCCGGGATTTCGGGGAAAACAAGGTGCAGGAGCTTGTGGACAAGTACGAGCGCATGCCGAAAGACATCCGCTGGCATATGATCGGGCATCTGCAGCGCAATAAGGTGAAACATATTGTAGATAAAGTTTTTCTGATTCACAGTGTGGATTCCCTGCGTCTTGCGCAGGAGATCGAGAAGGAGGCGGCAAAGAAGAATGTAACCGTCAATATTCTTGTGGAAGTAAATGTGGCGGAGGAGGAGAGCAAGTTCGGAACCACAGCCCAGGAGGCAGTTTCTCTCGTGGAGCAGATTGCCAGATTGCCCCACGTCAGAGTCATAGGATTGATGACCATAGCGCCCTATGTAGAGGATTCGGAACAAAACAGACGGTATTTTGCAAAATTAAAACAAATTTATGTTGACATAATACATAAAAACATTGATAATGTTTTTATGGAGGAGATTTCCATGGGCATGACCGGGGACTACGAAGTCGCGATAACAGAGGGCGCGACCTATGTCAGAGTCGGTACGGGCATCTTTGGAGAAAGAGAATACGCAACAATTTAGTATACATAAGATGTGTATAAGCAGAGTCAGAAGACGCGCGGAAAATGCAGAGCATTTTAAGCCTGCTTATAGGCAGCCGAAAAGTTAATCGACTAGATGGAGGATTTTACAGATGGGTGTTATGGACAAGTTTATCAGCGCCATGAAATTGAGCGAGGATGAGGATGACGGGTATTACGACGACGATTTCTATGACGATGATCCCGAACCGATGAGAAAACCTGTTTCCAGTAAAGATACGGACAATGCAGAGGACGATAAGGTCAGAAAGCTTACACCGAAGGTAACGCCTCTCAGGCAGACGAAAAAGGTCGGCGCCGGCATGGAGGTCTGCGTGATCAAGCCGACTACAGTGGAGGATGCAAGGGAGATTACGGAGACGCTTCTGGCGAATCGGACGGTAGTCCTAAATCTGGAAGGGCTGGATGTGGATATTGCCCAGCGGATTATCGATTTTACGTCGGGTTCCTGTTTTGCAATTTCGGGTAATCTGCAGAAGATATCCCACTATATTTTCATTATTACGCCGGCCAGCGTAGATATTTCCGGCGACTTTCAGGATATCCTGTCAGGCTCCTTCGATGTGCCGATAGACAAAGGTTTTTAAGGAAATCGAGTGCATTTTGCACTCGATTCTTTTTCGCCTATAAACATCTTTCATTTCTGATGACAGGCGGCAGAGTAAGACTATATAAGGAGATTACATACTATGGCGAACCGAATGACAATCAACTATGAGAAAAAGCCCTGCTACGACATTGTTTTTGCAAGAGATTTCAGCCTGCTTGCGGAAGAACTTACGGATTTTGGTGTGGCAGAGCGGAAGATTGCCGTGATTTGTGACAGCAATACGGCGAAGCTGTTTGGCGAAGAAGTTACAGGCAGTCTTGAAAAGTGCTGTAAAAAGGTGATCCTGCACGCTTTCCCGGCCGGCGAGGCGAATAAAACGCTGGACACGGTGAAAGAAATCTACAGGAGACTGATTGAGGAGAAATTCGACAGGAAAGATCTGCTTGTGGCGCTTGGCGGCGGCGTTGTGGGGGATATTACCGGCTATACGGCGGCAACCTATCTGAGAGGCATTGACTTTATCCAGATTCCCACCACACTGCTTGCCCAGTCGGACAGCAGCATCGGCGGCAAGACCGGCGTTGATTTTGACGGTTATAAGAACATGGTTGGGGCGTTTTACATGCCGAAGCTTGTTTACATGAACATTGGTGCGCTGAAAAGTCTGGACGACAGGCAGTTTTATGCGGGCTTTGCGGAGGTAATGAAGGCGGGGTTAATTAAGGACGCCGGCTTTTATGAGTGGCTGCTTGACCATATGTATGAGATCCATGACCGGGATCTGGATGTCTGCGAGGAGATGGTGATGAGAAGCTGCGGCGTTAAGAAGCTTGTCGTGGAGAAAGACCCGAAGGAACAGGGGGACCGCGCCCTTCTCAACTTTGGACACACCATCGGCCATGCCATCGAGAAAGCGAAGCATTTTGAGATGCTGCACGGCGAATGCGTTGCGCTCGGCATGGTGGCGGCGGCTTATATTTCATGGAAACATGAGAGCCTTTCCATGGATGAATACTATGAAGTGCGGGATATGCTGGTTCCCTTTAATCTGCCTATCAGCATTGATGAAATTGAGCCGGAGGAGATTCTTGCGCTCACTAAGGCAGATAAAAAGATGGAGGCTGGGCAGATCAAGTTTGTGCTACTCAAAAAGGTGGGTAAGGCTTATGTGGACAGAACCGTTACCGATGAGGAGATTGTGCAGGCGGTAAAGGAAATTTATTTTAGTGATGAGGATATGCGGGAATGAGTCTGAAAAAGAAGTTTTTTCTGTTTCTGGATCTGCTTATGATTACCGGGCTGATTGCATTTGACCAGTATACTAAGCAGTGGGCGAAGGTTTATTTGAAGGATAAACCGGCATATAATCTGGTTAATGGAATACTGGAGCTGAATTACCTGGAAAATCAGGGCGCTGCCTTTGGCATGCTCCCAAACCAGAAAGTCTTTTTTATTTTTGTTGCAATTGTGATTCTGTTCGTGATCGGCTATGTGCTGATAAAGGTGCCTGACCAGAAGAAGTATACGATCCTGCACTTTCTATTCAGTCTGATCGTGGCGGGTTCCATCGGCAATATGATTGACAGGGTGCGCTATGATTATGTGGTGGATTTCATCTATTTTGTGCGCATCAATTTTCCCATTTTTAATGTGGCGGACATCTACGCCACAGTTTCTGCCATGGTACTGCTTTTCCTGCTTCTGTTTGTCTATAAGGAGAAGGATCTGTACTTTATCAGCTTCAAACAGAAACGTTACCGGGAACTCAAATAACAGCGCAAGAGGTACAACATGGAGCAGTTCAGCTATCAGATCGGGATAGGGGAGGATGAGGAGCGGCTTGACAAGTGGCTGAGCGGCGCGATTCCGACCCTTTCCCGGTCTTATATTCAGAAGTGTATCAAAGAAGGGCAGGTTCTGGTGAACGATTCTCCCTGCAAAGCGAATTACCGGCTGCGGGTGGATGATGAGGTGGCATTTCAGATCCCGGAGGCGGTGGAACCATCCGTGGAGGCAGAAAACATACCGCTTTCCGTTCTCTATGAGGATGAGGATGTGCTGGTGGTGGATAAGCCGAAGGGAATGGTGGTGCATCCGGCTCCCGGACATTACAGCGGTACGCTGGTAAACGCGGTTCTATATCACTGTAAGGGGCATCTTTCCGGGATTAACGGAGTGCTGCGGCCGGGGATTGTGCATCGGATTGACCGGGATACCACAGGATCGCTGATTGTGTGTAAAAACGATCTTTCCCATCGGGAAATTGCCGGGCAGCTGGGGGCACATTCCCTGAACCGAAGTTATCGCGCCATCGTGCATGGAACGGTAAAGGAGGAGGAAGGCACGATCTGCGCGCCCATAGGCAGGGATGAGAAGGACAGAAAGCGGATGGCCGTCAATGAGAAAAACGGGAAGGAGGCTGTCACACACTACAGGGTGCTTCAGCGCTTTCGTGATTTTACTTATATTGAGTGCAGGCTGGAAACAGGACGCACGCACCAGATCAGAGTACATATGACTTCCATCGGGCATCCACTTCTGGGAGATGAGATTTACGGGCCGCGCAAGACTGCTTTTCGTCTGGAAGGACAGACGCTGCATGCATATTGCCTTGGATTTATTCATCCTGTAAACAGGGAGTATATCGAGGTGAAAGCGCCTCTTCCAGCATATTTTTCGCATCTTTTGACGGTTCTTTGACATGCAAAATTATTAAAAAATTATGAATAAAAAATTAAAATATCTTGAAATAGAAGACGTAAAATGATACTATTTTAGATATGGATTTTGTTAAAATCTGAGGGATTATGAAAGATAAGAGAAGAGACATCATAGATATTTTATTGAAGAGTTATGTGGCTTATTACAACATAACGGATTTCGGGACAGAGCGGGAGCCGCTGCGGGCGTTGTGCGAGTATTATGAACACGCCGAAAAGTATATGGTTTCTAAGAAGGTATCGCTCTGGGCGGCAGACAGTGAGGAATTCATCTATCTTTTCGATGTGCCGCATCTTACCTGCGAAGTTTTTGAGCAGTGTAAGAAAACAGCTTACGAGGATGGCATGGACCGCCTGCATATCGGCCCGGGCCATATGTATTCCTATATCACCCCCATTATTGTCTGTGACACTTGTGATGAGGAGGCTGTTAAGGCTCTGAAGAAGTGCCGCATTTACAAAAGTTTTCGATTTTCGCTTCACGGCTGGATGGACTTTCATGCGGCGGCGGTCATTGGGGATAGTGACCGGATTGAAAGTAACCGTGCCGGACGTCCGACTGCGAAAATTTTGAAAAAAGTATTATATTCCAAAAAAAGAAAGGGAGAGTTTGTATGAATTCATTGTTATTGTTAATCATCTGCATTGCCATTCTCGTGGCAGGCTACATAGGCTATGGCGGATGGCTCTGCAAGCAGTGGGGTGTGGGCGACAGCAAGAAACCGACCCCTGCGCACGAGATGGAAGACGGCGTGGACTACGTTCCCGCTAAGGCGCCTGTGCTGATGGGCCATCACTTCTCATCTATTGCGGGTGCAGGCCCGATTACAGGCCCGATCGGCGCGGCTATGTTCGGCTGGGTTCCTGTTGTGCTCTGGATTCTGATCGGTGGTATCTTCTTCGGCGGCGTTCATGATTTTGGTGCGCTCTTCGCATCCATCCGTCATAAAGGACAGTCCATCGGTGAGATCATTTCCTCCAACATGAGCAAGAGAGCAAAGATGCTGTTTACCATCTTTGCGTATCTGACCCTGATCCTGGTGGTTGCTGCATTCGCATCCATCGTAGCGACGACCTTCGGCGCAGTGCTGGACGATGCGGGCGAAATTGATATAGCAGCCTCTGCGACAAATGCATCTGTCGCTATGGTATCCCTGCTGTTTATCGTAATTGCTATTGTTTTTGGCTTCATGGTGTACCGCCGCAATGCATCTATGGCTGTTTCCACGGTTCTTGGCGTGGTTGCCATCGCACTCTGCATGGTAATCGGCATGAATTTCCATCCGATTTATCTGACCACGAACACATGGATGATCATCGTGGGTATCTATATCGCCATCGCATCCGTGACGCCGGTATGGATTCTGTTACAGCCCCGTGACTATCTGAGTTCTTTCCTGCTTTATGCAATGCTGGCGGTGGCTCTGGTTGGTGTAGTTATCTCCCATGCAGGTATGGGCGGTGCAGACGGCCTTGCCGCTTTCAACGGTTTTGCAGTTGACAATGGCAACGGTATGCAGTATCTGTTCCCGGTACTCTTTACGACGGTTGCATGCGGTGCGATTTCAGGTTTCCACTCTCTGGTATCTTCGGGAACCACTTCCAAGCAGCTCGACAAAGAGACAGACGCGAAGCCCATCGCTTACGGCGGCATGCTCTTAGAGTGTGTGCTGGCAGTGATCACGGTGTGCGCAATCAACTTCGCATACAAGAACGGCATTACTGCAGGCGCAACAGCGATCTTTGCAGGCGGTATTTCCCAGATGTACGGCGGTATCGCATCAGAAGGCGTGGTTGCTGTTCTGAATACGCTGCTTGTGCTTACTTACTCCGCATTCTGTCTGACCTCTTTGGATACGGCGACGCGTCTGGCGCGTTTCATGTTCCAGGAGTTCTTCCTTGAGCCTGGCCAGACTGTGGACGATATCAAAGACGGCTGGAAAAAGACATTGGTGAATCCTTATGTGGCAACCATCATCACTGTGATTCTCGGTATTGTGCTTGGTATGACGGGTTACTCCAAGATCTGGGGCCTGTTCGGCGCGGCAAACCAGCTCCTTGCAGGTATCGGTCTGCTGGCAGTTGCTACCTGGCTTGGCAATGTAGGCAAGAACAACAAGATGTTCCTGCTTCCGATGGGCTTTATGATCATCGTTACCATCTGTTCCCTGTGTGTAACCGTTAAGAACCAGATCGGTATCATTTCCGCAGGCGGCGCAGACTGGGGTCCTTACGCACAGGCGATTCTGGCGGTGATTCTGATTGTCCTTGCAGTTGTGCTGGTAATCGAGGGTATTCAGACGTTATCCAAGCAGAAGAAGTCGGCGTAAGACAGAAAATCATTCAAAATGAAAAAGATGAGATTTGCGGGAGGGCAGAAGTTTCTGTCCTCTCTTTTCGTGTATCAGCGACATATTTCGAGTCCTGCCTATTGTTTCTCTTCCCTGCTTGGTCAAAATCACCGTTTCCGACCGTGTTTTACTTGACTTTATTGTGCAAATTATATATAATATATACATCATAAACACATTTCATGTTTCGGCACAGGTAGGGGAGCGGCAGACAGCAGGGGATGTAAAGACAGAAAGGGGATGTATGTATGAATACGATTATCACGATAGGACGACAATTTGGCTCTGGGGGCCGTGAAATCGGCAAGAAAGTGGCGGAGCATTTCGGGATTAAATTTTACGATAAGGATTTGCTGTCGAGAGCGGCGAAGGAGAGCGGTTTCTGTGAGGAGATGATCCAGAGCCACGACGAGCGTCCCACCAACTCTTTTCTCTACAATCTGGTAATGGATACCTATTCTTTCGGTTACAATTCCTCGTCCTTTGTGGATATGCCGATCAGCCACAAGGTATTTCTGGCGCAGTTTGACACGATCAAGAAGATCGCCAGCGAAGGCCCCTGTGTGATTGTGGGACGCTGTGCGGACTATGCACTGCATGACTATCAGAACTGTCTCCATATTTTCATCCATGGGGAAGAAAAATGCAAGGCAAAAAGGATTATGGAGCGCTTCGAGGATATCAACACGGAGCAGAAAGCGCTTGAAATGATGAACAAGAAAGATAAGCAGAGACAGAGTTATTACAACTATTATTCCTCCAAGAAATGGGGACGCGTGGACAGCTATGATCTTTCTATCAACAGCAGTATTCTGGGCATTGACGGTACGGTGAAACTGATTACGCAGTTTGTGGAGGATTTTGAGACCCGTTAACAAATCGAGCTTTGCTCGATTGCGAGCTGCGCTCGATTCAAGAATGCCTCGCATTCTACGCAGATATTTAGGGAGCGGTGTGGATCCGCTCCCTTTTCTGATTGTGGGTCGGATAGACCCTGTTGAGTGCATTGGAGTTTCTCAACAGAGAAACG